>NZ_JACTVI010000260.1 GCF_014495685.1 Streptomyces sp. TRM68367
CCCGGCGCAGCCGCAGCGACACGCGAAGATCCCACCCGGCACTGGCCCGGACAAACGGGATGAACCGATCACCTCAACTGGCAGCGATCACGCCTGAAGGATCGAGGCCCTGGCGAGGCAGCCGCCGACTGGCGGAATGGGGCGATGGGCCGCCGCGCGGTCGGAAGCCGTATGCGGAATTCAGCCGTATGTCGCCCGTCGGGGACGTCCGTGGCTATGGCGTCTTCGACAGCCGGACCTCGTGCAGACCCATTTCGGGGCACACGGTCGGCGCTGGCAGAAACCATGAAGGGAAGACCGTTGCGCGTCAAGGTGTGTACGACGGATTTCTTCGGCGGTGCTTGTTCCATGCCGCACTCTTGACGCATCGAAGACCGTGAGTGCTATCGTTAGCACAACGTGGCTATGACAAAGTGATGCGACGTGCCCGGCATCTCGTGACCCGTTCCCGGGACGTACCGCCGCGCCTCCACCGACCACAAGTCGGCGAGCGCCGGCAGCCCACCCGAGCCCAACGACCCTCTCCTGCGGCCGCACGATTCTGCGAGGACGACCTGCCATGAAACCACCGAGCCGCTCCGGCACCGTGCTGCTCACCGACCACGCCTGGCCCGACGACTCCGTCGAGCGATCGGTCGTCGAGAGCGCGGGCCACGCCCTGGTGACGGGCCCTGCCGAGCCCGCCTCAGCCGAGGTGGTCGAGGAGCTGGTCGCCGAGCACCGGCCCGCCGGGATCCTGACCTGCTGGGCGCCCGTGTCGGCCACCGCGATCGGCACGTCGCCGGACCTTCGCATCGTGGCCAGGCTCGGGGTCGGCTTGGACAACATCGCCGTGGACGCTGCCACCGAGCGGGGTGTGTGGGTCACCAACGTGCCGGACTACTGCGTCGAGGAGGTCTCCGACCATGCCGTCGGCATGGTGCTGGCCTGGACGCGTGGCCTGGCCGTGTTCGACCGGGAGGTCCGCGCGGGCCACTGGGACCCCGCGAGCGCCCGGCTGCGCCGGCTGTCCACGCTGACCTGCGGCGTCGTCGGCTTCGGGCGGATCGGACGCGCCACGGCGCGCAAGCTCCGTGCGTTCGGCTGCCGGATCCTGGCCCACGATCCGCACCCGCCGCAGGACGCCCCCGGTGTTGAGCTGGTGGGCCTGGAGGAACTGCTGCGCCGCAGTGACGTGGTGATCCTCCACGTGCCGCTCACCCCCGCCACGCACCACATCATCGGAGCCGGACAACTGGCGCTGATGAAGCCGGGCGGCCTGCTGGTCAACGTCAGCCGGGGCGGCCTGGTCGACACCGACGCGGTGATCAAGGCACTCGACAGCGGACACCTGGACGCAGCCGCCTTCGACGTCCTGGAGAGCGAGCCCCACGTTCCCGCCGGGCTGTCGGCCCAGCCCGGGACGCTGCTCACCCCGCACGTCGCCTTCTCCTCCGACGCGTCGGTCACGGAACTGCGCCGCCGCGCCGCCGAGGAAGTCGTACGGATCCTGGCCGGCGAGGCACCGGCCCACGCCTGCAACAGCCCCCGCGGCCTGCCCGCCGGGCCGGGTGACCGGCGATGAACTCGAGCTCCGCGCAGGTGGGGCCGGGCCCCGTGCCCGACAGCGCGCTGACGGACTTCCTGATCGCCCACAGGCTCGCCG
>NZ_JACTVI010000261.1 GCF_014495685.1 Streptomyces sp. TRM68367
CCCAGCTTCACCAGACCGCTGCGACGGCCCGGCGGTGTCGGCCTTTCACCTCCACTCGATTACGCGGTACTTCGTGGCGCACTCCTGTATCACTGAAGCTGTCGGATTCTCACTGTTTCGCATGCGGCGCGTGTCGGTTCTCATTCAATCGAGGCATCCGCTCGGGCTGGAGTGCCGGCGTCGGCTCATATCCGGTGCACTACGCTGTGCGGCTATGAATACCGGGACGGCCTTGCGCCACACACGGATCGGTGACCCGGGGCTCTTCTGAGCGCCGTACGGGCCGGTTTGGGCCCGCTGTTTGATCGAGGCTCTTGCGCTGCTGCGCGGGCTCCGCCTCCGTCGTGTTGATCACAGGCTCTGCACATCAACCACGACAGGAGCATTCATGCCCACCAAGACGCTGCGGATTCCCACCACGGACGGCCAGGCCGACGCCTTCGCCGCCTTCCCCGACCACAGCGAGCGGCACCCAGGGGTACTGATGTACGCGGACGGCTTCGGCATCCGGCCCGTGCTGCGGGAGATGGCCCGCGAACTGGCCGGGCACGGCTACTACGTGCTCGTCCCCAACTCCTTCTACCGGCACGGCCCGGCACCGCTGGTCGAGCTTCCCGAGTACATCGGAGAAGAGGTCCGGCCCGCGGTCTTCGCCCAGCTGATGCCCCTGATCGAGGCGCACACCGCCGAACGTGTCCTGAGCGACGCCGACGCCTACCTCAGGTTCCTCACCACCCAGCCCGAGGTCGGCGCCGGACCGGTCGCGGTGACCGGCTACTGCATAGGCGGCCTCTACGCGATGCGCACCGCCGCGGCCCACCCCGACCAGGTGGCGGCCGTCGCCGCGTTCCACGGCCCCGTGGGTGTCGATGGGGCCAACCTCTTCTCCAACCTCACCGCCCAGGTCCACCTCGGCCACGCCGAAGGCGACATGACACCTGAGGCCCTCGGCGAGCTCAACCAGGCCCTGGATGCGGCAGGTGTCGGCTACACCTCCGAGATCTACCCCGGCACCATCCACGGCTTCACCATGTCCGACACCGACGCTTTTAGCGCCTTTGGGCTGAAGCGCCACTGGGATCGCCTGCTCCCCCTTCTGGACCGCACCCTGGCCAACAGCTGAGGCTCCAGCCCGGAAACCAAGCCTGAAACGGCCGCGACCAGCAGACGGCAAGGCGGGCCACACCGATGTCTCCATGGCCGTGGCCCGTCTCTATCGCGAACGAGACTTCCGCAAAAGCCAGGTCGCTTGAGAAGAACCCCGAGCCTCCGCGGTCGCAAACGACCTGGTATCCCAGCTCGTCAACGGCCCACCATCTGACAGCCGCAGTCCGACAGGACAGCGGCCGTCACCGGCCAGGCAATTCAGTGGTACGGGCCAGAAGCCGGCAAGTGAGCCTGGGCAAGTGTCGACTGCACCGCCGAAGCGCGACCATCTTGCTGACAGGCGTGCCCTTGGCTGGGCATCCTGCGCAGTCGCCGAGGGGTTCCGGGCTGCGTCTTCGAACCAGCCGATTCACGGGTCTTCAAAGTTGAGCGGTGCGGAGGTGTCCGCGGGCTCGGCGGGTGGTGACGCAGCGTGTCCGTAGTCGTTGGTTCTCGGCGT
>NZ_JACTVI010000262.1 GCF_014495685.1 Streptomyces sp. TRM68367
CAGAAGCTTCGGTCTACATCAGAACCTCCCGTTGTGTTCGTGGCGCACAGTCGTCCGCATACCTCACCAGCCGGTAGTTGGGCAGACCTCGGCGTCGACGTCTCTGGCGCTCGTTGCGATCAGCTCCGGCGCCTCCCGGGGCCTGGGCGATGTGCTCGTCCAGGACCGAGAGCGCGACGTTGCTGAGCAACGGCGAAAGGATCGAACCCTGCGGGGTGCCGGTGTCGTTGTCCCGCAGCAGGCCGTCCTCACTGAGGATGCCCGCCTTGAGGAATGCCTTCACCAGGGCCAGGACGCGTTTGTCCCCGACGCGTGACCGCACTCGCTCCATAAGAGCGGTGTGTGAGATCTCGTCGAAGCAGGCTTTGATGTCGCCTTCCACGATCCACTCGTACTTCTTGGACGTGAGCAGGCGCACCTCGGCCACCGCGTCATGAGCCCGGCGATTCGGGCGGAACCCGTAGGAACACGGGAGGAAATCCGCTTCGAAGATCGGCTCCAGCACCAGCTTCAAGGATGCCTGCACCACCCGGTCGGTGATCGTCGCGATCCCCAGTCGGCGGAGCTTGCCGCCCGACTTGGGGATCATCCGCTCCCGCACCGGCATGGGCTGGAAACTGCGGTCCTTGATCTGCGACCGCAGCACGTCGAGGAACTCCTCGACACCGACCCATAGCGCGATGGATGACGCCGTGCGTCCGTCCACCCCGGCCGTGCGTGCACCCTTGTTGCCCCGCACCCGATCCCAGGCCACCAGCAGGAAGCCGGGATCGGCAACGAGGTTGAAAAGGTCGTCGAACCTGCGATGAGGATCATCACGAGCCCAACGGTGCAGCTTGGTCTGGATCTTCAGTACCCGGCGCTCCGCCTCATACAAGGCGCGCTCCAGCTCGTCGGTATTCACCGGCGACCCTCCTGACATTCCAGTACTTCAGCCACTGACTTGCTGGCCCCCTTGGCCCTGCGACCGGCTTTCCCGGTCTCCACGACGGGTCGTTACTCCCGCGACTACTACGGGGCCTCCGCCCCACCCACGGCCATCAGTCGGCAACGGACCTGCCCACCACCGAACTGGCTGTCCGGCAGCTCGGGCGACCGCGGATGGTTCCCACGTTCACCACACAATCGATCGGTCAGGGAGGTGCCCAGCTCTACTCCGGCAGCATCGCCACGCCTACGCCGCAGGCTTTCAACGTGGCCTCCCCACCGGAACAGGAAATCCGGCTTCGGAGTTGATCCACCCGTGCGAGGACGAGCAGGTCACGCGCTGCATACCGGCCCGTATCCACCACGTTTGAGCCGGCTCACTGCTTACGGAACTTCAACCACTGGTTCGCTCTCGCTACACCTTCTGACCTCGCTAGACGGACCCGTACCGTCCGGTAGTCCCGGCACGTCCCGCCGTTGTCGGGGCCGCTTGCCACCCTCCCCGGCGTTCCCCGGATCAGGCTGCCCCCAGCTTCACCAGACCGCTGCGACGGCCCGGCGGTGTCGGCCTTTCACCTCCACTCGATTACGCGGTACTTCGTGGCGCACTCCTGT
>NZ_JACTVI010000263.1 GCF_014495685.1 Streptomyces sp. TRM68367
GATCACGCTCGTGACATGCGCGAGCAGCCCAACCACCCGTCACGCCAGGGCCGTTGACCTGCACGAATCACGATGAAACTTCCTCAGTGACCATCTGCACCGAGGCCGTTGTCGCGCTCAGCACGCGGCTGCGCAGTTCCTCCGGCACCGTCTCATACGTCACGGTGGCCATGATGGGGTTGAGCACACCGAAGGCGAGGCCCTCAACTGCCATGATCACGACCAGCGGGGTGAAGGTATCGGTGAAGGCGGCCACCACGAAGCGCGGCAGGCCCCCGATGAGAAAAGCGATCGTGAACACGGGCCACCGCCGAAAGCGGCTGCCCACCGCCCCATAGACCAGCGCCCCCGTGAGAGCGCAAACCCCGAATGCCGCGTTCAGCAGACCGAGATCGACGGCACCATCAAGCTCCTCACGGGCATGCACGGGTAGGAGCACAGCGCTCCACCCCTGGTCGAGGCCCCTGGTGACCAGCGTCATCAGGCACAGGCCCAGCAGCAACGGCGTGGCCGCCACGAAGCGATACCCTTCCGCGAGTTCACGACGGTAGACACGCAGCGACGCCGGCTCGGCCCGTTGTTGGGCCCGCGCCTCGGGCAGGCCTCGCACCCCGAACGCGAACAGTGGCGCGGCCACGGCGAAGGTCGCGGCATCTACCAACAGGACGTTCTCGGCTCCGAGTACGGCGATCAGCACCCCTCCGAGAGCGGATGCCGTCAGCGCCGCGCAGCGTGCCGCACCGTCGTACAGCCCCGCAGCCCTGGTCAGCGGCATTCCGGCGCGTTCGGCGAGCGTGGGCACCAGGACGCCGCGAGCGGTTTCACCCGGCGCACGGAACAGCCCTGTCATCGCCATCAGCACGCACAGCATCCAGAACTGCAGGATGCCGGCGAACTGCAGCAGCGGGATCGCCGCAACGGCGACCCCGCAGGCGAGATCCGAGGCGACACTCACCCGCCGTCGGCCCATCCGGTCGATGACCGGACCGGTGACGAGCGCAGCGAGCACTGCGGGCAGCAGTGTGCAGAACGCGACGATCCCGGCCCTGGCGGCGCTGCCCGTGCTCTGTAGCACGAACCACGGCACGCCCATGTATGTAAGGCAATTCCCGGCGATCGAAACGAGGTTGGCGGCAAGAACCGTTGCCAGAGGACGGCGATCAACCGTCCCGAAGTCTTCGGACACTACGGTGGTCTCCCATAAGGGGAAGCGCCCACCGTGAATGAAGCAGGTCAGCCGGTGGGCGAAGCGAAGTGGTCAGCGTCTGGCGCGCATGGCGAGGCGCACCGCGGTGCGGTGTTCACAAGCAGCGCCTCCAACACTTCGCCGGGATGACCACCCGGCACCTCCATGCATTGTGACCTCGGGCACCGGCCCTCCGCAACGACGATCCGTCCCAATGAGCAAGCTCGATCTACCTTCCATCTGGATCTCGGAGCGCCGTGCTTCAACGCGCTAGTATCCTGCGCCGAAAATTACGATCTTAAGTAACTGGCTTGTTTTGCGGTCGGAGGGCGAGTTTAGCGAGGTAGTCGGCGAG
>NZ_JACTVI010000264.1 GCF_014495685.1 Streptomyces sp. TRM68367
TGAGCCGTGCCGCTATGCCTGAACGCGCTGACCAGCAACTTCACCACGCAGCACCTGCCAGGAGACCGATTTGCTGCGGAACCCGGGGCACGACCTCGCCGGAGACGGCAGAGCAGCCGTGGAACGGTGGGCCGAGCACCAGCCGCCGTTTCTGGCCGCCCACATGTTTTCGCTCGCTCCGCTGTCTGCGGTGGCGCGGTTGGAGATCCTCTACGTTCTCCAGCAGCGTGACGCACGCGGGCAGAACCTCTCTCCCCAGGCGGTACGGGGCATCGTCGGCTTGCTGGCCGACCTGCCAGCCCTCGCCTTGGCAGGAGAGGCGTTCCCTGATCCCGCCCAGGCGGGGTACGAGGGGACCGTTTCGCTCCTGCGGGGAGTGCGGTGGGACATCGCGACCGGCTTCGACCAGTTCCGGGGGGTCGATCCGGCACGGACACTGGTCTGGGACCTTCGGACCGTCAGTCAGAAGATCCCCTCCCTGAAGAAGACCGAGAGCGCGCTTCGTAATCCCAGTTCCCTTGACTTCGGTGAGATCCGGCAGGGGTGGCTGCGGGAGCTTGTGATGCACTGGGCCCGCACCACGAATCCCATCAGCAAGGAGCTGCGCGAGCATCACTGGGCGTGTGTCATCGCCTCGCGGGCCCTGGAACTGCGTTCTGGAGGCGGCGAGGATCCGGGCAGGCTCCAGTTCTCGGACGTGAGCGCCGTCGTTGATGCGTTTCGGACCGCCCGGGGCAGAAGGGGCGAGGTCCACTCCTCGGCCACTCAGATCAAGAGGGCCGCCCAGTTCTTCAACCTTCTGGATTTCGGACGCCGCGAAGGAGTGCTGGACGGCCTGTCGCCCCGCTTCGTCCGTCATCCGGACCATCACACGATCAAGAAGGTCGACGAGAACGACGAGGAGATCGGCAAGGCCATCCCCGAACCGGTGATCCGCCAGCTCGATCAGCATGTCCATCTGCTGGGCAAGGACTTTCCCTACGGGGAGCTTCCTCCCGAGGCCGTCAACGCGATGCTTCGCACGGCCTACGTGGTCCTGCGGGACACCGGCCGGCGCCCCGCCGAGGTCGCCGGACTCGACCTGGACTGCCTGGAGTTCGACAATGGCGAATACCAACTGGTCTGGCACAACATGAAAGGCCGGCGACGGCGACGACGCCTGCCGGTCCACCAGCAGACCGTGGACGCCATCAAGAACTGGCAGGAGATCCGGGCCGGGCTCGACCTGCCAGACAACAGCGCGGAGCATCTCTTCCCGGCCATCACCAATCGCTACCATCACCTCGACACGGGATACCTCTCGCGGTTCATCCGGTCGTGGGCCGACTCGATTCCGGTGCTGGACTCCGAGGAACTGGGGCGTGACGGTACGCCGTTGCCGTTCGACCGGACCAAGATCTTCCCCTACGCCTTCCGGCACACGTTCTGCCAGCGCTACGCGGACGCCGGAGTCCCGCTGCACGTCCTGCAAGCGCTCATGGACCACCGATCGGCAGACACCACAGCCGCGT
>NZ_JACTVI010000265.1 GCF_014495685.1 Streptomyces sp. TRM68367
TCAAGCAGGTCTCGGCCCCGCCGTCGCAGGGCCAGAGCGTCCGCAACGTCACGTCGTACGAGTACTACGACAACGGCTGGGTGAAGTCGGCGAAGGACCCGTTCGACATCACCACGACGTACGACTACAACCTGCTGGGCCAGCAGACGAAGAACACGCTGACCTCGGCCGGCGGTTCCTCGCAGCGCACCATGACGTGGGACTTCTACCCGTCGGGCAACCAGAAGGCGCGCTCCGACGACGGCATCCCGGTCGGCCTGCAGGTCGTGGTGGTCGACTCCTCCGACGTCCACAACACCGCTGTGCAGGGCGCTTGGGACCCCTCCCAGGCGATGGACCAGTGGGGCTACAACGTCCGCACGAACGCGGCGGGTACGGGTGCAGACACCTTCACCTGGCAGCTGGTGATCCCGCAGGACGGCACGTACGAGGTCTTCACCCGCCACGGCGACGTGACGGGCGCGGCCACGAACGCCCCCTTCGAGATCACCCACTCCACGGGCTCGGTCACCAAGACGGTGGATCAGTCGGCGAACGCGGGCGACTGGGTCTCGCTGGGCTCGTACACGTTCACCGAGGCCGGGACGCAGAAGGTCACGCTGTCCGACAACGCCGACGGTTCGGTGATCGCGGACGGCATCAAGCTGGTCCGTTCCAACACCGGTGACACGGACAACGAGAAGAAGGACTTCACCTACACCTATGACGCCAACGGGCTGCTGAAGGAGGTCAAGGACCTCTCGCCGGGTGCCAGGGCGGATGCCTACGCCATGACCTACGACGGGCTGAATCAGCTGTCGAAGGTCGAGGAGAAGCTCGGTACGACGGTCAGGAACACGACGTCGCTGACGTATGACGTCAACGGCAACATCGACTCGACCACGCACGACGTGACCTGGTCGGCGTTCGAGTACGACGTCCGCGACATGATCAACAAGATCACCAACGCGGACTCGCCGACGGCGGGCAACCAGCAGATCAGCACCTTCACCTACACCGACCGCGGCCAGCCGCTGAAGCAGGTCAAGCCGAACGGCAACACCGTCGACTTCGCCTACTACCTCAACGGTGCGGTGAAGTCGCAGGCGGAGAAGACGTCGGCGGGCACGGTGGTCGCCTCGCATGATCTGGAGTACGACCCGAACGGGAACCGCTCCAAGGACACCGCGAAGGTGATGAACGCCGACAACTCGGCGGACTACCTGGACACAGTGTCGGTGTTCGACTACGACCCGCAGGACCGTATCGCCAAGGTCACCAAGACCGGGGACGCGGCGGGTACGGAGGCGTACGTCTACGACTCCAACTCCAACATCGTCGAGCAGACGACCGGCGGGGTGACGTCGACGTCGACGTACGACCGCAACCGGCTGCTGAAGACGACGACGGCGGGTGTGGCGTCGACGTACAACTACGACCCGCTGGGCCGCCTGGACACCGTCTCGTCCAACGGCAGCGTGCAGGAGAAGTACACGTACGACGG
>NZ_JACTVI010000266.1 GCF_014495685.1 Streptomyces sp. TRM68367
TCCGCACCAAGGACGGCCACACCGCCACCCTGCACACCACGGCCAACCACCCCTTCTGGGACGACACCACCCACACCTGGGTCCCGGCGGGCAAGCTGCACCGCGGCGACGCCCTCAACACCACCGGCGACGACCGCCTCGTCCATGTGATTGCTGTCCGTGTCACACCTGGTGCGGCGAACCGGTGGAATCTCACCGTTCAGCAACTGCACACGTACTACGTGCTGGCGGGCGGCACTGCGGTGCTCGTGCACAACGCTTGCCCGAACACCAACGGGTTGCAACCGGGCGACAACCCGGCGGCACAAGTCGGCAAGGAGGTTCACCACGACCCCGCCACGGAGGCAGCGTTCGACGCGATGGGCTACAAGAGGGGCCCCGGTCAGGGTGCGGACCAGCCCGACTTCCTCACCCCCAATGGAGATCCCGTCGAGCTGAAGCCGTTCACCAAGCGCGGGGCCCGCGAGGGAACGAGGCAGCTGAGGAGGTACCTCAACAACAGCGGTAGCACCTACGGCGAACTGTGGGGGTACTCATTCGAAGACGACCTGCTGGTCCTGCGGAAGATGGCCGTGCCTAGAGTAGGCTCGCTGAGGCGCTGGACCTGGCTCATCAGGCCGTAGGTATGTGCGAGTGATCGGAGGGGTGGAGCATGGCGGTTACGCTGGCCGGCGCGGCGGAATGCGTCGTCGACCTTCTTGGTCTGGAAAGAGAGACCGCCGAGAAGGGGAACGTCATGCTCCACTCCGGCGGTCTGCGCAGGAGCCTCAGGATCGCCAAGGTGAAGCGGGAAGCGGACATGCTGTCCTGGACCGTCTTCGTCGAGGACGAGGCACTGGCCGACCCCATGAAGGCATTCGGCGGAGTGGGAATCGAGGTGTGGCGGCCGGATCAAGTGGAGGAAGGGAACGTCGCCTCCGTCCACCACCGCTATCTCTACCCGTGGCCGAAGAGCCGAACGGCCCTGGATCCGACTTTGGTAGGCGATCTGCGCGATTTCGGTATGGCCGCATTGGACTTCGCCCGGGACCGGGAGGACCTGGGCCGGATCCTGCTCGCCTCGGACGATGTCCACCGCGGGCCTGTGTGGGCCCAGCTCCGGAGCAGCACCGAGCCAGCGCGCTTGGTGAAGGCGTTTGTCCTGGCGCGAGTGGGCAACCACGGCGCCTTGGAGGAGCAGGCGTGGGAGAAACTCCGGCGGCTGAGCGAGTCGGATATCAGCTGGGAGCCGGGTACGACCTTCCTGTTCCGGCAGGCCGTCGCCGACTGGGCGCGTCAGTACGGCCGGAAGGTCGATGTAGCCCTCGACGATCTGATCGCCCTGAAACGCAGGCGCCTTCCGGCATAACCCGCCCGCTGACGCCCCGCCGGGGCCTGTCGATGAATTAGTGGGGCGTGTCGTGCTCGGCGGCCTGGGATGTCGCGTGCATGACGTAGCTGGCGAGGTCGCTGG
>NZ_JACTVI010000267.1 GCF_014495685.1 Streptomyces sp. TRM68367
CTTGGCGTTGCTGTACCCGGTGTCGATGAACGCCGCGATCTCGGTCCACCAGCGGTCGATGGTGGCGGCGAGGCGGCGGACTTCGGGGATGTCGCTGTCCGCGCACCAGGTGAAAAACTTCCAGCGGGCGTGGCCGAGTTGGTGGCGGTCCGTGCCGGTGCGGGCCAGGGCGAGGAGGTTGCGCAGGGACTCCTTGGCGATCCACGCGGTCAGCAGCGTCTGTCCGATCTTCCCCTCGCCGAGCAGGGGGTTCCACATCTTCGCGAACTGCTCGGCACTGAGGTCCTCCCGGTTGCGCAGCAGCTTCCTGCGGGCCTTCCACTCCGGATCCGTGGCGCGTCCGCGACGCCCGCGCAGTTCGGCGGTGGTGCGGCGCCTGACCTGCGAGAGCATCTTGTTGGCGAGCTGGACGACGTGGAAGTGGTCCACGACCACGACGGCGCCCGGGAGTCCGGTGCGTACGGCGGCCCGGTAGGTAGTGGACATGTCGATCGCGACGTACCGGATGTCCTCTCTCCACTCCAGGCCGGTGGTCGACAGCCAGGCCAGGACGTCGGCGACGGTGCGGCCCTCGACCTGACCGAGCAGCCCGCCGGCGCCCAACGCGTCGACGAACCCGGTGTGCCACCGGTCGCGCACCAGCTGCCACTTGCCCGTCTCCGGGTCTTGTGCCCACTTCGTCTTGCCCCGCCGGGTCTCGTCGATGCCCAGGACCTTCACCTCGGGCAGCGGCTCCACAGTGACCTCACGGGCCTGGACGCGGAAGGCGTCCATCACGGTCGGCCAGGACAGATGCAGATCCCGCGCGGCCTGGATGACTGTGGAGCCGGCGTCTCGTATGCGGCGCCCGGCCGCACCCCGCAGCCGGGTGGTCAGCCTGGCACCGGCCGGGATCTGCGGGATCTGCTCGGTGAAGGAGCGGCGGGAGCAGCCGGCCTCGCGGCAGTACCAGCGCCGCTTGTGCCACAAGAACTGCAACCTGCTCTCACCGTAGGGCAGATCACGCGGCCGGGTCACCGCTGTCCCCTTCACCCGGGAGGCGAAGACCCCACAAGCGGGGCAGGCCCGTGCCGCCTCGTCCGCCGTGACCAGATGCACCCGACGACTGCCGTCACCCAGCCGCTCGACCCGCGCGACGGATACCCCGTCGAGGTCGAGCAGCAACGTCGTATCGTTGACCAAGCCCGTGGCTCCTGCGTGATCCTTCTGCCTAGACAACAGAAATGATCACGCAGGCCCACGGGCCCTCTGCTTCCAGGAGGCGATCACTCCCGGAGTCAGTCACACACCGTGACACCACGTCAGTGCGTGAGACGAGGCGCACCGCTCAACTTCGAAGACCC
>NZ_JACTVI010000268.1:0-790 GCF_014495685.1 Streptomyces sp. TRM68367
ATCCCAGCTCCTGGATCTCCCGGAACAGTTGCTTGATGGCGACGGCCGGGTCGGCGGCGCGGCGGGCGCGGAGGTGGTCTCGGTAGGGGTCGACGAGCGTGGGCTTGTAGCGGGGTGCGCGGCGGTCGCCGGTGGGCTCCTTCATGCGGGCGTACCGCTTGACGGTGTTCAGGGCGACATCGAGGCGGCGGGCGCATTCGAGCAGGCCGACGCCTTGGTCGAGCAGATGGTGAACCCGCTGCCAGCGCTCGCGGGTGGTCTGCTCGCGTACGTCCCCGGGCCGGGCGGGATTCACGGCGGTGGCCCAGCAGGCGGCGTGGGAGCGGACCTCGGCCAGGGCCTTGCCGCACAGGTTGGACCACAGGTGCCACCTGTCGCTGACCTGCACCGCTTCGGGGAGGGCCTGACGGATCGCCTCGCCGTAGGAGCCGGAGCCGTCCCGGCAGACGTACTCAGCCCCGGGATGCTCGCGCAGCCACACGATCAGGGTCTGGGCGGTGCGGTCAGGCAGGACGTCGATCCGCTCGCCCGTCTCGGCGTCGATGATCACAGTGGCGTAGCGGTGGCGGCGCTTGAGGGCGAAGTCATCGATGCCGAGCACGCGCGGGACGCGCAGCCGCGGTGCCGCCCTGCGCATGAGCATGCGCAGGGCGGTCGAGCGGGAGATCGCGCAGGCCAGCACGCGCAAGAGGCGGGCGCCGGCCCGGCCGGCTAACTCCTTGACCACGCAGCCGAGTTGGTCGGCCAGGCGGTTGGTGCGGCGCTGGTAGCGCTCCACGACACCGGGAAC
>NZ_JACTVI010000268.1:963-1317 GCF_014495685.1 Streptomyces sp. TRM68367
TGGCACGTCCGCAACCACCCGCCCGTGGAAGCCATGCACTCCCCCCGTCGGCTGCCCGCAACCCGGGCACGGCACCGGGTCGTCCCGGGTCCGCGCCGACACCCGGATGACCTCGCCCTCGTCCGTCACGCCCTCGATGACGAGGGCCGACAGTCCCGAAAAGACCACATCCACAAGCTCGTTGACATCGCGCACACCATGCCAACGACGGCCGTCACCCTTCGTTACCACCGATTACGGGACAGAGCCGGTGAGCGTACAGCCCCACTACGGGCCAGCCCTGCTCGTTTGACAGACTTCTCGGTCTGGTGGCGGCCTGGAACCCGCAGGCCTGAGGCGGACTCAGGGTGGAAA
>NZ_JACTVI010000269.1 GCF_014495685.1 Streptomyces sp. TRM68367
AACGCCGAGAACCAACGACTACGGACACGCTGCGTCACCACCCGCCGAGCCCGCGGACACCTCCGCACCGCTCAACTTTGAAGACCCGGTAATACCCGAGTACTACGCCCCTCACCCCAAATACTGCCCACGGCCGGACGCGCCCGCCCTCACCCACGGCGAGCATCGAAGCATGACGACGGCGAAACACCTCACCACACACGCGCGCGCTCACCACCGCCGACCCGGCCCCCGGCGCGGCCAGCGCCACGCGGCGACGGGACGTATGACGCACGGCATGTTCCGCACCGAGGGCTCGCCCTCCACCATGGACACCGTGCCGGAGGAGCGATCGACCGAAACCCTCACCCAGTACGTCCATCGCATCGTGCAGCAGGTGCGCGCCTTCGACCGGCACCACCCGCTGCCGGGGGGACCTGCTTCCTACCGGCTTCTGGGTGACGGCCGCGCTGATCGACTACAGCGGCGGCGGCTGGGAGCGCATCGCCCGCAACCTCCACAACCCGGACTGGCTCGTGTTCGCCCTGAGCCTCGGCTTCTCCGTCCCGCTCCTGTGGCGCCGCCCCCCGGGCCGTCCTGCTGGCCATACTCCCGGTGGCAGCGACCAGCAGGCCCAGCTCGCCGCAGCCGCCGAGCGTGCCCGCATCGCCCGCGAGATGCACGACATCATCGGCCACACCTCTCCGTCATCACCAGCCTCGCCGACGGCGGCAGATACGTCGCCGCCAAGTCCCCGGAACGCGCCGCCCAGGCCCTGGACGCCATCGGCACCACAAGCCGCCAGGCCCTCGGCGAACTCCGCCGCCTCCTCGACGTCCTGCGCGAGGAGCCTCGACGTCCTGCGCGAGGAGGAAGAGGAGACCCAGGCCCCCGCGGAACTTGCCCCCCCAGCCCACCCTCACCGACCTCGACCAGCTCATCAACGGCGTCCGCTCCGCCGGCCTCCCCGTCCGCACGACCATCCACGGCCGCCCCCATCCTCCCCCCCGGGCCGCCAGCTCACCGTCTACCGCGTCATCCAGGAGGCCCTCACCAACACCCTCAAACACGCCGGTCCCGACGCCACCTCGGACATCGAGATCTCCACCGAGATAGCCACTCGTTTCCACTTGGCCGAGCCGACCGTGAAAACCCACATCAGCCGCATCCTCGCCAAGACCGGCTCGCGGGACCGGATTCAGGCGGTGATTCTGGCGTACGACACGAAGCTGGTGCAGCCGTCCTGAAACGCAGAAAGCCCCGTACCGGTGAACCCGGTACGGGGCTTTCATCAAGAATTGTTCGGCGGCGTCCTACTCTCCCACAGGGTCCCC
>NZ_JACTVI010000027.1 GCF_014495685.1 Streptomyces sp. TRM68367
GACCCCAGCGACCTCGCCAGCTACGTCATGCACGCGACATCCCAGGCCGCCGAGCACGACACGCCCCACTAATTCATCGACAGGCCCCTGGAGCACCATACGGAGCTGCGGGTCCGTTGTGGCTGGGCGCGCCCACGCGGCGGAGCCGCAAATCGATACGGCCCGCGCCCCTAGGAGGCGCTCCTCGCCACGCATGCTTCCAAGTGATCGTCGACGAGGCCGCACGCCTGCATCAGTGCGTATGCCGTCGTCGGGCCGACGAAGCGCAGGCCTCGTTTCTTCAGGGTCTTGGATAGGGCCGTGGACTCGGGGGTGACCGCGGGGACGTCGGTCAGGGTCTTCGGGGCCGGGCGGGTGGTCGGGTCGGGGGCGTGGGACCAGATCAGGGCGTCCAGTTCGCCGGGGGTCCACTCGGCCAGCACGCGCGCGTTGGCGAGGGTCGCGTCGATCTTGGCGCGATTACGGATGATGCCGGGGTCGGCCAGCAGGCGCTCGCGGTCCTCGTCGGTGAAGGCGGCCACCTTGGCGATCCTGAAGTCGGCGAAGGCGGCGCGGAAGCCGGGGCGGCGGCGCAGGATCGTGATCCAGGACAGGCCGGACTGGAAGGCCTCCAGGCTGAGGCGTTCGTAGAGGGCGTCGTCGCCGTGGACCGGGCGGCCCCACTCCTCGTCGTGGTACGTCACGTAGTCAGTGGTGGACAGGGCCCAGGGGCAGCGCAGCGCGCCGTCCGGGCCGGCCAGGGCGGTGCCGTCGCTCACTGGTGGTCCTCCTGCTGCCACGGATGGTCGTCCCGCTCCTGCTTCTCCATGGAGACCCGGGCGGCCCGGGCACCCGCGAGGGCGGACTCCAGGTCGGCGATCCGGGCGTCGCGCTCGGCGAGCTCGGCGCCGAGGCGGTTGAGGGCGTCGTCCACGTCCGCCATGCGGTAGCCGCGGGCGGCGAGGGGGAAGCGGAGGCTGTCCACGTCGGCGCGGTTGACCGGGCGGTCCGGGGGCAGCGAGTCCTGCAGCCGTTCCGGCGCGGCCTCGGGCAGCGGGCCGTTCTCGCCGCCGCCGATCACGGCGAGGGTCACCGCGGCGACCACGACGGCGAGCGCGACGACCAGGAACAAGAACATAACCATCGCTGGGTCCCCACGGTCGGATGAGTCGGAGTCGGATGTGTCAGGCTCCGATCGTGCCATGCGACTCTGACAATGAGGGCCGCAGGCGGCCGAAGACCGGACGCGGGACGCAGGAGAAGAGGACACAGGGGATGCTCAGGCTGGGCAGGCGGGAATTCGGGCCGCACGAGCCGGTGGTCATGGCGATCGTGAACCGGACCCCGGACTCCTTCTACGACCAGGGGGCGGCCTTCCGCGACGAGCCGGCCCTCGCGCGCGTGGAGCAGGCGGTGGCGGAGGGGGCCGCGATCATCGACGTCGGCGGGGTGAAGGCCGGGCCGGGGGACGAGGTGACCACCGAGGAGGAGGTGCGGCGGACGGTCGGGTTCGTGGCGGAGGTGCGGCGGCGGTTTCCCGATGTCGTGATCAGCGTGGACACCTGGCGGCACGAGGTCGGGGAGGCCGTGTGCAAGGCGGGGGCGGATCTGCTGAACGACGCGTGGGGCGGGGTCGATCCGCGGCTGGCGGAGGTGGCCGCGCGGTATCGCGTGGGGTTGGTGTGTACGCATGCGGGTGGGGCTCAGCCGCGGACTCGGCCGCATCGGGTGACGTACGACGATGTGGTGGCCGACATCCTGCGGGTGACCCGGGGGTTGGCGGAGCGGGCGGTGGCGTTGGGGGTGCCGCGGGAGTCGGTGCTGATCGATCCCGGGCACGACTTCGGGAAGAACACGCGGCACAGTCTGGAGGCGACGCGGAGGCTGGGGGAGATGGTGGCCACCGGGTGGCCTGTGCTGGTGTCGTTGTCCAACAAGGACTTTGTCGGGGAGACGTTGGACAAGCCGGTGAAGGAGCGGTTGGTGGGGACGTTGGCGACGACGGCGGTGTCGGCCTGGCTGGGGGCGCAGGTGTACCGGGTGCATGAGGTGGCGGAGACGCGGCAGGTGGTGGACATGGTGGCGTCCATCGCGGGGCATCGGGTGCCGGCGGTTGCGCGGCGAGGGCTGGCGTAGGGGTAAGGGCTTCGCCCCTACGACCCCACCAGGGGGCTCCGCCCCGGACCTCAAAAGTGGTTTGGCCCTGCTAGCGGCCTGCCTCCTTCGACACCAACGCCACCGCCTCGTCCACGTCGTCCGTCACGTGGAACAGGAGGAGGTCCTTGGGAGCCGCCTTGCCCTGGGAGATCACCGTGTCCTTGAGCCAGTCGACCAGGCCGCCCCAGTACTCGCTGCCGAAGAGGACGATCGGGAAGCGGGTGACCTTCTGGGTCTGGACCAGGGTGAGGGCCTCGAAGAGTTCGTCGAGGGTGCCGAGGCCACCGGGGAGGACGACGAAGCCCTGGGCGTACTTGACGAACATCATCTTGCGGACGAAGAAGTAGCGGAAGTTGAGGCCGATGTCGACGTAGGCGTTCAGTCCCTGCTCGAAGGGGAGCTCGATGCCGAGGCCGACCGAGATGCCGTTCGCCTCGACGGCACCCCTGTTGGCGGCCTCCATAGCGCCGGGGCCACCGCCGGTGATCACCGCGAAGCCCGCCTCCACCAGGCCCCTGCCGAGGCGCACACCGGCCTTGTACTCGGAGGAGTCCACCGGCGTACGGGCCGAGCCGAACACGCTGATCGCGGCGGGGAGTTCGGCGAGGGTACCGAAGCCCTCGATGAATTCGGACTGGATGCGCAGGACTCGCCAGGGGTCGGTGTGGACCCAGTCCGAGGGGCCGCCCGCGTCCAGCAGTCGCTGGTCGGTCGTGCTCGCCTGTACCTGGCCCCGCCTACGGAGGACCGGCCCCAGGCGCTGCTCCGACGGTGGCCGCGTCGTCCCCTCGGGGGTGTCGGTAGCCATGTGCGCTCCCTCCGATTGCAGGTCGTTCCGGTCCAGCGTAGATCCACGGGGATTACGGCGGGGGGACGCGCGCGTGTCCGCCATGGAGCGCGCGCCGTGACGGACAGGACAGCAGGCGGCCTCAGGCCGTCAGCCAGGCCCGCAACCGCTCCTCCCCCGCCAGGATCTTTGCCGTGTCCACGCGTTCGTCCCGCTTGTGCGCCAAGTGCGGGTTTCCGGGGCCGTAGTTGACCGCCGGGATGCCGAGGGCCGAGAAGCGCGAGACGTCCGTCCAGCCGTACTTGGGCTGGGGGGTGCCGCCGACCGCTTCGATGAAGGCGGCCGCCGCCGGGTGGGACAGGCCGGGCAGGGCACCGCCGCTGTGGTCGTCGACCACGAACTCCGTCACGCGGCAGTCGGCGAAGACCTCTTGGACGTGGGCCACGGCCTCCTCCGGCGTGCGGTCCGGTGCGTAGCGGAAATTGACGGTTACGACGCATTCGTCCGGGATGACGTTTCCGGCCACGCCACCCGTGATGCCGACCGCGTTCAGCCCCTCGCGGTACTCCAGGCCGTCGATCACCGGATAGCGCGGCTCGTACGACGCCAGGCGGGCCAGGATCGGGGCCGCGGCGTGGATCGCGTTCGCGCCCATCCAGCCGCGCGCGGAGTGGGCGCGCTCGCCCTTCGTCTTCAGCAGGACGCGCAGGGTGCCCTGGCAGCCGCCCTCGACCTGGCCGTCCGACGGTTCCAGCAGCACCGCGAAGTCGCTCTCCAGCCACTCGGGGTGCGCCTCGGCCACGTGCTTGAGGCCGTTCAGTTCGGCGGCGACCTCTTCGTTGTCGTAGAAGATGAAGGTCAGGTCGCGGTTGGGGGCGGGGACCGTGGCCGCGATGCGCAGCTGGAGCGCCACCCCGGCCTTCATGTCGCAGGTGCCGCAGCCCCACAGGACGCCGTCCTCGTCCAGCCTCGACGGGACGTTGTCCGCGATCGGGACCGTGTCGATGTGACCGGCGAGGACGACCCGCTCCGCGAGGCCCAGGTTCGTGCGGGCCAGGACGTTGTTGCCGTACCGCTCGACCGTCAGGTGGGGCAGTGTGCGCAGTGCGGTCTCGATCGCGTCCGCGAGCGGCTTCTCGGAGCCGCTCTCGGAGGGGAAGTCGACGAGCTGCGCGGTCAGCCGCGCGGCGTCCCAGGTGAGGTCAAGCGGGGTGTCGGTCATGCCGTCGACCCTAACGCGCCAGCTGTCGGCCCTCTGTCCACAGTCGGCACACGGGCACCCCTACTCTCCAGTACCTTGTACGCGTGCCAGAGTCGTACCCATCCACCCTCAAGCCTCGTCGCCGCCGCCCCTTGCGCATCGGGGCGGCCTTTCTGATCCTCTGCGCGGTCGCCGGTTACCTCGTGGTGCAGTACGTCACCGGGGGCGCGGGCGGGCCGGGCTGCAGAGTCGTCTCGGGCAAGGACGACGGGGCGACGTACGAGTTCACGCCGGAGCAGGCGGTGAACGCGGCAACGATCTCCGCCGTGGGCACCGCGCGCGGCCTGCCCGAGCGGGCCGTGACCATCGCGCTGGCGA
Source organism: Streptomyces sp. TRM68367 (assembly GCF_014495685.1). Taxonomy (GTDB): domain Bacteria; phylum Actinomycetota; class Actinomycetes; order Streptomycetales; family Streptomycetaceae; genus Streptomyces. Next base: position 4,503 of record NZ_JACTVI010000027.1, read on the forward strand.
CCGCACTGCAGGAGTCGGCACTGCGCAACCTCGACCACGGCGACCGGGACTCGCTGGGCCTGTTCCAGCAGCGGCCCTCGCAGGGCTGGGGCGCACCGCGGGAGATCATGGACCCGATCTACTCGGCGGGCGAGTTCTACGAGCACCTCGTCAAGGTGCCGGACTACATGCGGCTGCCGCTCACCGTCGCCGCGCAGCGGGTGCAGCGCAGCGGCTTCCCGGAGGCGTACGCCAAGCACGAGCCGGACGCCACGCTGCTCGCCGCCGCCCTCACCGGGCACTCGGCGGCCACGCTGACCTGCGACGGGCGTCCCGCCGCCACCCGGGCCGCGGGGCCGGACGCGGTGCGGACGGCGCTGGTGCGGGACTTCGGGCGGGATGTACTGGAGTTGGCCGGTGCGGAGGTGGGCACTGCGGCGTCGCCGACGCCGGCCGCGGGGGCCTCGGGCGACCGGACCGTGACGCTGCCCGTGCCGGCCGGGGCGGGTGCCGGCGACGGGCGCGATGCGCGCGAGCGCGGCTGGCAGCTCGCGCACTGGGCGGTAGCCAACTCCTCCGCCCTGCACATCGAACGTGTGTCGTACGCCGGGCGGGAGTGGATCGCCGGGAACACGGTCGGCCAGTGGAGTACGGCCGCCGGTGCGCAGGGTGCCGGGGGCGCCGAGCGCGGGGCCGACGCGGTCCGGATCGTCACTGCTCGGTAGTGCGGGTCGTCACCCTCAAGGGTTACGTGCGGGGTTCGCGGGCGACGGGGCGTGCAGGTTTTCGCGCCGTCACCCTCGGATCCGTCGAAGCCTTGAGAACACGGAGGTGTAAGGATTCGGCAGACTTTCGGGCGCCGAGCTTTTTGCCCTTTTTTATCCGTAGCCGATTATGCGACGCATTACCAACTCTTTACGTTCGGCGGCCGCAACCTTCGCGGGCTTCGAGCGGTAGTCACTGCGTCCGAGCCCGGACGATCACCGGACGATCAACAGCCGGGCACGGTCCGACACTTCACCGTTCACTCCCGTCGAAGGAGCATTATGTCCCTCCCCCTGACCCGCCGGATCGCCCGTGCCGCGCTGCTCGTCGCTGCGGGAGCGGCCGCCGGGGTCGGTGCGGCCGGCTCCGCCAGCGCGGCCCCCGAGCTGCCCACCACCCCGAACCTCGGCGGGCTGACCGCCCTGGACGGGGCGGACGTCGGCACCACCGTCGACGGTGCGGCGCAGAAGGTCACCGAGTCCGCGGGTGACACCGGTGGCAAGACCGCCAAGAAGGCGGTGCCGGCCGCGGGCAAGACCGGCGGAAAGGTGGTCAAGACCAGCGGCAAGACCGTCAAGAAGACCACGCCGGTCGCGCAGCAGGCGGCCGGCGACACGGCGGGGTCCGCCGGGGAGATCCTCGGGGACACCGCCGGTACGGCGACGCAGGGCGGCACGCCGACCGGGCAGCTGCCGCTGAAGGGTCTGCCGCTCGGCTAAGCGCCTGGCTCGAGCCGTACGCCGGGGTTCAGGGAGTTTCCTGGGCCCCGGCGTCGGTGTGTTGTGGGTCGGGACAGCTGGAGCGGGTTCGGACGGTGCCTGGCGCTGTGGGCCGTGCCCACCTTCCCCCATTGCCCGGCGGAACGCCTGCCCACGGCGGTTACAGCCGCTCTACGGCTGCCCGTACGCGCTCGTCCGCTGCCGTCAGGGCCACTCGTACGAACCTGTCGCCCGCCGGGCCGTAGAAGTCGCCCGGGGCCACCAGGATGCCTCGCTCGGCCAGGTGGGCCACCGTGGTCCAGCAGGACTCGTCCCGGGTGGCCCAGAGGTAGAGGCTGGCCTCGCTGTGTTCGATGCGGAAGCCGTGGGAGACGAGTGCCTCGCGCAGGGCCGTGCGGCGGGCGGCGTAGCGCTCGCGCTGGACGCGGACGTGATCGTCGTCGCCCAGGGCCGCGACCACGGCCGCCTGGGTCGTGGCCGGGGTCATCATGCCGCCGTGCTTGCGGATCTCCAGGAGGGGCGCCAGGACCGCCGGATCGCCGGCGAGGAAGGCCGCGCGGTAGCCGGCGAGGTTGGAGCGCTTGGAGAGGGAGTGGACGGAGACGATGCCGTCGTACGAGCCGCCGTTCACGTCCGGGTGCAGGACCGAGACCGGGTCGGCCTCCCAGCCCAGCTCCAGGTAGCACTCGTCGGAGAAGAGCAGGATGCCGTGCCGGCGGGCCCAGGCCACGATGCGGGTGAGCTCGTCCTTCGACAGGACCCGGCCCGTGGGGTTGGACGGGGAGTTCAGCCAGAGGAGCTTCAGGCCCGCCGGGTCCAGCTCGGTGGGGTCGTCGTAGGCCTCGTAGTCCGCGCGGGCCAGCCGGGCGCCGACCTCGTACGTCGGGTAGGCCAGGCGCGGATAGGCGACCTTGTCGCCGGGGCCGAGGCCCAGCTGGGTCGGGAGCCAGGCGACGAGTTCCTTGGAGCCGACGACCGGCAGGACGTGGCGGTGGGTGACGTCGCGGGCGCCCAGGCGGTGCTCCACCCAGCCCGTGATCGCGTCGCGCAGCGCCGGCGTGCCCCAGACCGTCGGATAGCCCGGCGAGTCGGCCGCGTCGATCAGGGCCTTCTGGATCAGCTCGGGCACCGGGTCGACCGGCGTGCCGACGGAGAGGTCGACGATGCCGTCCGGGTGCGCGGCGGCCGTCTTCTTGTACGGCTCCAGCTTGTCCCACGGGAAGGTGGGCAGGCGGTCGGAGACTGCGGACACAGCTTTTCGCTCACTTTCTCGTACGGCAAACGCCTCGGTCCCGTACGGCGATCAACGCGGTCGAGGCCGTACGGGACCGAGGCGGCGCGGTTGCGCGCGGGCGCCTTGCCGGACCGCTTACTGGTTCTGCGGCGGCAGCGCGGCGACGAACGGGTGGTCGCGCTCGATCAGGCCCAGTTTGCTGGCGCCGCCGGGGGAGCCGAGTTCGTCGAAGAACTCGACGTTCGCCTTGTAGTAGTCCTTCCACTCCTCCGGAGTGTCGTCCTCGTAGAAGATGGCCTCGACCGGGCAGACCGGCTCGCAGGCCCCGCAGTCGACGCATTCGTCCGGGTGGATGTACAAGGACCGCTGGCCCTCGTAGATGCAGTCGACCGGGCACTCCTCGATGCACGCCTTGTCCTTGACGTCGACACAAGGCTGCGCGATGACGTAGGTCACGCTGTCGTTCCTCCTCGATAGGGCGCTGGCGGGCCTCCTCAGGCTCCGCCGCCTGGCGCGCGGGAGCGCGGCGTCGTCGATGCCCGCCTCTAGTATCTCCGTTCTTGGGCATGATCCGAACAGGAGGGGTGGACCGACCTGTGGAAATCTCGGCCGCCGGGCGTCTCGAGGTTCGTATCACCGCAGCTGACGTGGGCAAACGAGTCTCCGTACGACGGTTGAGCGAACCTGAAGTCACGGAAGAGAAGTTTACTGACACGGTGGGTGTTCTCACATCATGGGACGACGGTGTGCTGCTGATCACACGGAAGAGCGGCGAGTCCGTCCGCATCCCGGAGACCTCACTGGTTGCGGGCAAGGTGGTCCCCTCCGCTCCGGCGCGTCGCCGCGGTCCCGCCGCCTCGTACGAGGAGCTGGCCCGGGCGTCCGCGCGGTCCTGGCGGCCCGTGGAGAGCGAGCGGCTGGGTGAGTGGGAGCTGCGGGCGGCCTCCGGATTTACCCGGCGGGCCAATTCCGTGCTGCCGCTCGGCGACCCCGGCCTGCCGCTGGACGAGGCGCTGGCCGCCGTACGGCGCTGGTACGGCGAGCGCGGGCTGCCCGCGTGCGTGCAGACCGCGACCGGCGCCGAGGGCACGCAGGAGCTGCTGTGCGCGGAGCTGGAGCAGCGGGGGTGGGTGCGGGAGGTGACCGCCGAGCTGTGGACCGGCGCCCTGGCGCCCGTCGCCGACCGGGCCGAGCCACCGTCCGGGATCGTGCTGGCCCGGGCGGCCGACGAGGCGTGGCTGGCGCGCTACCAGCGCAAGGGCGTGAGCGAGGTGGCGTTGCGGGTGCTGGGGAGCGGGCCGTCGGTGTGGTTCGCGACCGTGCCCGGCCTCGCGGAAGGGGAGGCTCCGGCGGCGATCGGGCGGTGTGTCGTGGACGGGCGGTGGGCCGGGTTCGCCGCGGTCGAGGTGGATCCTCGGCTGCGGCGGCGCGGACTCGCCACCGGTGTGATGGCCGCGCTGGCCCGGCAGGCCCTCGACGAGGGTGCGTCGGCGGCGTGGCTGCAGGTCGAGGAGGACAACCCGGGGGCGCGGGCGCTGTACGCCGGGATGGGCTTCGCGGCGCACCACGCGTACCACCACTACCGCGAGCCACAGGCCGGCGACGACGGGCGGTACGAATCGCCGTGAGGGGGCACGAAGCAGCTATGGGTCCGCCCTATCCCCCGTCCGCGGAGCGGTCCGCCGAAGTGCGCCGGCGGTTCGCCGACGAGGCGCGGTCCGAGCGGCCCGATGTGTCGACACTGTGCCTGCTGGTGGGGGCGGAGGCGGACAGGGCGCTGGACGAGGCGGGCATCGACTCGGCGCAGGTCGAGCTGGACCGGCTCGCGGGGCTGCTGCCGTACCGGCCGGGCGGGCCGCGGGCCTGGGCGGTGGCGCTGCGGGAGCTGCTCGGGGAGCGGTGCGGTTTTCACGGGACGCCGGCCGACTACCGGCGGCTGGAGTCGTCGCTGCTGCATGAGGTGCTGGGGCGGCGGCGCGGGTTGCCGATCTTGTTGTCGGTGGTGTGGATGGAGGTGGCGCGCAGGGCGGGGGCGCCGGTGTACGGGGTGGCTCTGCCGGGGCATTTCGTGGTCGGGTTCGGGGCGGCTGAGGAGCAGGTGCTGGCGGATCCGTTCGACGGGGGGCGGGTGATGACGGGGGCCGATGCGGAGTTTCTGGTGGCCGGGGCTACGGGGACGCGGCTGGATCCGTCGATGCTGGCGCCGGCCGATCCGTTGGATGTGGTGCGGCGGATTCTGAACAACGTGCGGGCGTGGGCCACGGCGCGGCCGGAGCGGTCGGATGTGGCGTTGTGGGGGGTTGAGCTGGCGTTGCTGTTGCCTTCACATCCGGCGCGGTTGCGCTATGAGCGGGGGAAGTTGCTGGTGCAGCGGGGTGACTTCGCCGATGGAGCCGCGGAGTTGGAGGCGTATGCCGGCGTGGTGGCCGAGGTTGACCTTGCCGCCGCTGAGCGGGTGCGGGGGGAGGCTCGGATGGCTCGGGCGATGTTGAATTAGGGGTCCTAGCACTCTGAGCGCCAGATGAGGTCGCGTGGTCTGGTGCCGTGCATCGCAAGGCGCCGGAGAGCCCTCGATGGGGGTGCCCCGGCTCGGGCGGAGCCGAGAGTGGGGGAGGAGCTACTGGGGCTTTTCGGCAACGCGGCGAGGTGCGGTGCCAGGCCGCGCGACCCGCGACCACGATCGACGGCTGGCTGACGACGGCGGCGCCGGCGGTCTTGTCATACGGCGGCAGCAGTCCGGGGCGGTGGGTCCCGTACGACCACGAAGGGCGCCCGAGGAGTCCCGGATGCCCTGTGCCGTGCGCGCGGACTAGCTCGGGTTCGTCTTGATGACCGCGACCCGGTCGGTCGTGCTCACCAGGGCCTGCCGCAGGGCGACGTAGACGTCCTGGGGGGTGACGGGCGTCTTCTTGCCGTCGGCCCGGGTGATGAGCACACCGTCGAACGCCTGGCCGTAGAGCTGCTTCAGGGCGGCCAGGTCGGGCTTCTCGACCAGCTTGCCGTTGACGGCCGTCACCCTGAGGAACTTCCACAGCGACTTCTCAGGGCTCATCGGGACCGAGTGTTCCGCATCGGTCTCCACCGTCACGTTGGCCGACATGGCCGGCTCGGCGAACTCCTTCATCATCCGGTCGACCTCGGCCTTGGTGACCTTCGGCTGCTGGGTGGTGGTCGGGACCGCCACCGCGGGCGCCGTACCGGTCTCCACCTGGGTGCGGTACGCCTCCTCGACCGCCTCGGTCGACTGGGCGACGTCGATGCCCTTGCCCGCCTTGCCGTACACGGGGACGGCCTTGCCGGGCTCGAACCTGATCGTGCCCTCGGTGACCGAGCCGGAACCGCCGGCCGCGTTCTCCAGGGCGGCCTTCAGCTTCTCCTCGTCGACGGGCATGACCGGTTCGACGACCCGGTGGTTGCCGAACAGCGAGCCGACCACGGAGACCGGGTTGTAGTCGCTCTGCGCGGCCGTGCTGGCCGTGGTCTGCATGTCGAACTGGAGCCCGGCCTGGTCGGGCCTGAGCTCGACGGCCTTGCCGTTCACCGACAGCTTCAGCGGCTTGTTCACACGGGCGTCGAAGGCGTCGTCGAGCTTCTTCACGGCGTCGTCGCGGGTGCCGCCGCCGATGTCGACGCCGAGCACGGTGGTGCCCTTGGGCACGTCGGAGCGGTTCATCAGCAGTCCGGCGCCGTACAAGCCGCCGGCCACGACGATCACGCCGACGCCGAGCAGTGTCAGCTTGCTGCGGCCCTTTTTCGCCGGCTTCGCGGAGCCCGCCGGGGTCTGCGAGACCGGTTCGGGCAGCTTCGGGGGCGTGTGCGGCACGGGTCCGTCGCCGGGCGCGCCCGGGCCGAACGGCGAGTTCGCGCCAGGCGGGACGACCGGGATACCGCTGGTGACGGTGTGCCCGGAGACGTTGTCCGGGTTGCCGTAGGGGAGGTTGTCCGGTTCGGGGGCCGGCTTCTGCGGGGTGAGGATCGCGGTGTCGTCACTCATGCCGCCGCCGGGGCCACCCGGGGTGCGAGGACCGCCGGGACCGCCGAGGGTGCCGGGGCCTCCGGGGCCGCCAGGCGCGCCGGGGCGGCCGCCCGGCTCGTCGAAGCTGCCGGGGCCGCCAGGGGTGCCGGGACCGCCCGGTCCGCCCGGGTGGCCGCCCGCCTCATGGAAAGCGCCGGGAACACCGGGGCCGCCGGGCCCGCCTGGGCCGCCGCTCGCCGACGTCACCCTCGGGCCGTCCCCGGTGACCGGGCCGCCGGTCGGGCCCGCGGGGCCCTGCGAGCCACCCGGGCCGCCGCGACCGCCGTGGCCGCCACGGCCGCCCGGCTCGTCGAAGCTGCCGGGGCCGCCCTGGCCGCCGTAACCGTCCTGGCCACCGAAGCTGCCCCGACCGCCCAGGCCATCCTGACCGCCGTAGTCCTGGCCACCGAAGCCGTCCTGGCCACCGAAGCCGTCCTGGCCGTCCCGGCCACCCAGGCCGTCCCGGCCGCCGTAGGAGTCCTGACCGCCGCGTCCGACGGGGCCGCCCTGCTCGTCCTCCGAGAAGTACGGCAGGTCGTCGCGGCGCGGCTCGGCGCCGCCCGGGCCGGGGCGCGAGCCGTTGCCCAGCGGGCCCGCCGCCAGCGCCTCGGTGACGTCGAAGGAGCCGGTGCCGCCGCCGTGCCCGGGCGCCACGGGGCCGCCGGTCGCGCCGGGGAGCCCGGCGCCGTTCATGCTGCCGCCGGGGCGGGAGCCGTTCGCCCCGCCCGGCCGGGAGCCACCCGGCACGCTCATGGAGCCGACCACGCCTCCGGGCCGGCCGCCGGCCGCACCACCCGCGCCGGAACCGGACGCACCCGCGCCCGCGCCCGCGCCCGCGCCCGGCCCAGACATACCCGCACCCGAACTGCCGGACTGACCGGCGCCGTTGGTGATGCCGCTGCCCTGACCGCCCTTGCTCGCCGGGGACTTGCGTGGCGCGAACCAGTCGCTGGTCGGCTTCTCCTCGGCCGGCCGCGCGGGCTCCGCTGGCGCCTGGACGGTACTCATGGACGTGATGTCGCCCGGCGCCGACGCCTCCGCGTCGGTGTCACCGCCGTCCTCCGCCTCCCCGACGGGCTTGCGCACGACGACCGGCGGAATGGGCCGTGATCCGGGGATGTTGATCCGGATCCGGGTGGTCAGCGTGGTTTCGGTCTTGCGGTCCTCCGGCCGCGAGCCCGAGCGGCCCGCATCCGTACCGTCATCGGAAGCCGTGGGGGTACCGTACGGCGGCGTCCCCGAGGGGTATGCGGCTCCGCCGCGCCCGTTGGGCCCGGAGGACGGTGTGTCAGTTTCACGACTCAAGGCAGGTTCTCCCGGTTGGCTCCGCCGCCCCACACGACCTCACTGCGGGCGGCTCGGCGGCGCGCACCACCATACTGGCCACTACTCGCCCGTACGCCAGGACCGCTGGGGAAACCCACACGGGACCCGCACGCGCGCGTTATGGCGAAGTAGTACGTCACTTGCCAAGTCGGACGTGACCGTCGTCCGGTTGCCGCCCCGGAGCGAGGGTGGCACACATCACAGCCACGGCGATGCCGCCGAGCAGGAAGACATAGGAGCCCCCTTCCGCGGCGAAGAGGAAGTCGCCCTCGGGCCGGCTGGCGGTGAGCAGGATGACTGCGAGCATCCAGCCGACGGCCGGTGCGATCGCCCCGCCCCGGCGGCCGGAGGCGCGGGCCGCGCCCAGGCAGAGGCCGGCCTCTCCGGCCAGGGCGAGCAGCAGCCCGCCCGGGAACCACGCGGGCTGCACCAGCGCCCCGGCCACCCCGACCACGGCGCCGAGCACGAAGAGCCCCAGGTAGGCGACGATCCGCCCGGCGGAGGGCGGCCGCATCGGCTGGGCGAGCATCGAACCCCGGTCGCTCATGACGCCTCCTCGGCCGACGGATCGGCGATTGCGGCGAACAGGTCCGTCTCCCATGTGTCCGAGGCGCTCGGCCGGCCTCCGGCCGGGGGGACCCCCGTCTCGCTTCGCTCGCCGCGCACCAACTCGTAGTACTCCGTGCTGAGGATGGGCTGCGCGAGTTCGTTGGAGAGCGCGAAATACGGGTCGGCCACCTCGATCTGCGTGGCGTGCGCGCGCATCGCGGCGGCCTTGGCGGCGGCGTGCGCGGTGCCGTCGACGGTGGTGGTGATCCGCTCGTCGGCGACGAGCCCGGGAACGTCGTCGAGCGTGGCCGTCTTGGTGAAGGGCAGGCCCGCGAGGTCGTCCTGGAGGCGGGCGAAGGACTGCCCGGCCACGGACCGGGGCACCCGGTTCCAGTAGATCCGGTCGACCGGGCAGCCCGCCTCGGCGGCGAGGCCGGCGGCGCGCATGGCGACGCGGTGGGCCTGGATGTGGTCGGGGTGGCCGTAGCCGCCGTTGTCGTCGTAGGTGACGAGGACCTGGGGGCGCACCTCGCGGATCACCTCGACGAGGTGGGCGGCGGCCTCGTCGACGTCCGCCTGCCAGAAGCAGGCGGGGTCGTCGTTGTCGGGCAGGCCCATCATCCCGGAGTCGCAGTAGCGCCCGGCGCCGCCGAGCAGCCGGTGGTCCGTGACGCCGAGCTCGTGCATCGCGGCGGCCAGCTCGCCCAGGCGGTACTGGCCCAGGGCGGCGCCGGTCAGGTGCGCGAGGCCGGGCGGGATGACCTCGCCGCGCTCACCGAGGGTGCAGGTGACCAGCGCCACATGGGCTCCCTCGGCCGCGTACCGGGCCATGGTGGCGCCGTTGTTGATCGACTCGTCGTCCGGGTGCGCGTGCACCAGCAGCAGACGCCGGGAGGGCAGATCCGTCATGGACCCCACCCTAAGTCCCGGGGATGTCAGAACTTGATGCTGCCGATCATCCCCGCGATGTTGTTCGTCAGCTCGCTGATCGTCGGGGCGACGGTCGAGGAGGCGAGGTAGAAGCCCAGGAGCATGCACACGATCGCGTGCCCCGCCTTGAGCCCTGACTTCTTGATCAGAAGGAACACGATGATCGCCAGCAGCACCACCGCCGAAATCGAGAGTGCCACGGCGGCTCACCTCCAAAGAACCCAGGGACGTGGGGGGTCGGACTATGGGAGCAGTAGTCAGTGCAGATAACCGTACTGGCCAGCGGGTTCATACCCACTATGCGCTAGTGATCATAACTATCCATACGCGCGCATCGACTGGCGCACAGCCGCACAAGGGGGCGCATGGCCAATATGGTCGGGGCATGACCACCGAGGCTGACTCCTTCCCCCGACGGCACGCCCGGACCCAGCGGTTCACGCTCGGCGCGCCGCGTTCGTTCACCGTGGCGCCCGACGGTTCGCGTGTCGTGTTCCTGCGCTCCAGTTCCGGTACGGACCGGGCGAGTTCGCTGTGGGTCCTCGACACGGAGAACGGCGCGGAGCGCGTGGCCGCGGACCCGCGCGCTCTGCTGGGCGGCGCCTCGGAAGACCTCCCGCCCGAGGAGCGGGCACGCCGCGAGCGCAGCCGCGAGGGCGGCGCGGGCATCGTCGGCTACGCCACCGACACGGCCGTCGAGCTGGCGTCTTTCGCCTTGTCAGGGCGGCTTTTCGCGGCGGAGCTGCGGGCCGGTACGGCACGTGAACTCCCCGTCGCCGGGCCGGTGATCGACCCGCGCCCCTCCCCCGATGGACGGCACGTGGCGTACGTCGCGCAGGGCGCCCTGCGCGTGGTGGGCGCCGAGGGCGAGGGCGACCGGGCGCTGGCCGAGCCGGAGTCGGAGGGGGTGTCGTACGGGCTGGCGGAGTTCATCGCGGCCGAGGAGATGGGACGTTCCCGGGGCTTCTGGTGGGCGCCGGAGTCGGACCGGCTGCTCGTGGCGCGGGTGGACGACACACCGGTCAGCCGGTGGTGGATCTCCGATCCGGCGCATCCGGAGCGGGAGCCGCAGCGGGTGGCGTACCCGGCGGCGGGGACCGGGAACGCGGCGGTACGGCTCTTCGTGATCGGTCTGGACGGGGTGCGCACGGAGGTCGTCTGGGACCGGGCGCGGTACCCCTATCTGGCACATGTGCACTGGTCAGCGGCTGGTGCGCCGCTGCTGCTCGTCCAGGCGCGGGACCAGCGCAGCCAGCTGTTCCTGGCCGTGGCCCCGGAGTCGGGGGCGACCCGGATGGTGCACGCGGACGAAGATCCAACATGGCTGGAACTTTTCGCCGGGGTGCCGCGCTGGAGCCCGTCCGGGCAACTCGTGCGGATCGCGGACGAGGGCGGTGCGCGGGTGCTCACGGTGGGAGAACGCCCGCTCACGGGGCCACAGTTGCACGTCCGGGCGGTGCTGGACGTGTCCGACGAGGACGTACTCATCTCGGCCTCGGCGGGCGAGGAGGCGGCCGAGCCGGAGACGGGTCAGGTGCACCTGTACCGGGTGAACGAGCTCGGCGTGGAGCGCCTGTCGCAGGAGCCCGGCGTGCACTCGGCGGTGCGGACCGGGGGCGTGACCGTGCTGGCGTCCGTGACGCTCGATCGGCCGGGCGCCCATGTACGGGTCCTGCGCGACGGCAAGCAGGTGGCGACGGTTCCTTCGTACGCCGAAGATCCCGGTATGTCCCCGCGCGTGCGGCTCACCGAGGGGGGCGCACGCCGCATCCCGTGCGCCGTGCTTATGCCTCGGGACTACGCCGGTGACACCCCCCTGCCGGTCTTGATGGACCCGTACGGTGGCCCCCACGGCGCGCGTGTGCTTGCCGCGCACAACACCCACCTGACCTCGCAGTGGTTCGCCGACCAGGGCTTCGCGGTGATCGTCGCCGACGGCCGCGGGACGCCCGGCCGCTCCCCCGCCTGGGAGAAGGCTGTCCACCACGACTTCACGGTGTCGCTGGACGACCAGGTGGAGGCGCTCCAGGATCTGGCGAAGTCCCACCCCCTGGACCTGTCCCGGGTGGCGATCCGCGGCTGGTCCTACGGCGGCTGGCTCGCGGGCCTGGCCGTCCTGCGCCGCCCGGACGTCTTCCACGCGGGCATCGCCGGCGCCCCGGTCACGGACTGGCGCCTCTACGACACCCACTACACCGAGCGCTACCTGGGCACGCCAAACGGGCAGCCGACGGCATACGCCCACAGCTCACTGGTCACCGACGAGGGCCTGTCCTCCCCCGCCGCACCGCACCGCCCGCTGATGATCGTGCACGGCCTGGCCGACGACAACGTGGTCGCCGCCCACACCCTGCGCCTCTCCTCGGCCCTGCTGGCAGCGGGCCGCCCGCACGAGGTCCTGCCCCTCTCGGGCGTCACGCACATGACCCCACAGGAACAGGTCGCGGAGAACCTGCTGCTGCTACAGGTGGACTTCCTGAAGCGGTCACTGGGGCTCACGTAACCCTGCGGGCACGGGAGCGGGCCGGGACGACATGGCGCATCCCGGCCCGCTTTTACGGCACCCGCACGGCCGTACGCTGTTCAGCGTGCCGTGTCCGTATTCCGGAACGGCTTCCGCCAAGTTGCCTGCGCGTTAACGCGGTTGGTGCGGGTTTGTACGGCTACGCCCTTCCGCCAGGGTTCCGCACCCGCCACGAGCCCCACTTCGAAGCCGTCGGTGTTGGCGAGGGAGGCCGCGTAGTGCTGGGGACCGCCGGCGTGGGGGTAGCGGTCGGCGAAGAGGGGGCCCAGCCGCATGCGGGCGCCTCGGCCGCCAGCCCGTCGGCCGTCTCGCGGCTTCCGGCGTGGAACGCGAGGTGGTTGAGCCCCGGACGCGTCCGGTCGTGCTCGGTGCCGGTCATCGCCGGGGACTGCTCGACCACGAGGTACGTCGGGCCCAGACGCCAGCTGCGTCCCCGCTCCCACTCTTGGTACGGGCGGTGGCCGAGGCGGCCGAGGAGCCAGTCCCATTCGCAGGCGGCGCGGGGCAGGCCGGGCACCCACAGCTCGATGTGGTGCAGCAATTCAGCGCCGAACTGCACCCGTGGCACCGTCCGCGACAGCGCGGAGCAGATCGCCGAGGGCGGTGGAAGTCGTCACGATGACATTGCCGGGCGTGGCGCTTTCCCGGAGGCAGAGGCGTCCGGCGGAGTCGAGGGCGACTTCGACGCAGGTGTCGGATCCCGGCTCACTGAACGTCGACTTCTGCCACGCCAGTTGCGACATGCTCGCCTTCTCTAGAGCAGTGGGTACAGAAGGCGCTGAATGAGCCCCTGTGAGTCCTTAGCTCCGCAGCCTCCAGCAGCCGGACGAGCTGACCGCGCCTGATCTCCGGGTCCCCGAACGACATATGGAGGGCCGCCTCATGGATCACGGCGTGCAGACGCGGCGCGTTTTCGCCGGTCAGCACAGCTTGACGACGGATCCGGAACTCCACCTCCCGGTCCTGCTCCACTCGCGACGCCCCCGTGTATCCCCCGCGATAGCCAGCGGTGGCGTACTCCTCGGTCTGGAGCAACCCAGGAATGAACATCGGCTCGTAGCAGACGAGCTCACGGGAGCCGTCCTCCAACTCGGCGAGATCCAGCAATGAGGGACGCAACCGTTCCGCGTCACGGTGTGGGATCACGAGCCAGGTACGCCCACGCCCCGCTCCCCCACGGACGGCGACGAACACGGGCGCGGAACTGGTCGCCCTCGCCGAAGTCGGCGTAGATGTGACCGACATCGGCGAAGGGCCACGCCGTGGCGTTCCGGGCGGCGTGCGCCGCATCCCTCTGCTCTCCGACGGATGGTTCTACGCCTTGCTCGGACGAGAGCAGTGCCGAGGTCCTGCGCCAGGTGCGTACCCAGGTCGTGGCTCACAACACGGACGCAGAAGCCGCCTTGGACGCGGAGTTCGATCACAGGCCGACCCAGGCGACTGACGGGTAAAAGTGCCGGACGGCACGATTCCCCCACATGACTGGTCCCTGGCACTCGACCAAGTGCCGGGGACCATCGCGCAAGAGGTGTCAGGCCGCGTGGACCACGTCCTTCTCCTCGGCGAAGTGGCAGGCCGACTCGTGGGCCGCCGGGGAGTCCGCGTCCTTGAAGCGCTCGGGGACGGCCAACAGGGGGACCTCCTCGGCGCACTTGTCCTGGGCCTTCCAGCAGCGCGTGCGGAAGCGGCAGCCCGAGGGCGGGTTGGCCGGGGACGGCACGTCGCCGGTGAGGATGATCCGCTCGCGGTGCTCGCGGGCGTCCGGGTCGGGCACCGGGACCGCCGACAGCAACGCCTGGGTGTAGGGGTGCGTCGGGTGGTCGTAGATCTGCTCGTCCGTGCCGATCTCGGCCATCTTGCCGAGGTACATCACGCCCACGCGGTCCGAGATGTGCCGGACGATGGACAGGTCGTGCGCGATGAAGATGTAGGACAGGTTGAACTCGTCCTGGAGCTTCTCCATCAGGTTGATGACCTGTGCCTGGACCGACACGTCCAGTGCCGACACCGGCTCGTCGCAGATGATGATCTCGGGGTTCAGAGCCAGGCCGCGGGCGATGCCGATGCGCTGGCGCTGACCGCCGGAGAACTGGTGCGGGTAGCGGTTGATGTACTCCGGGTTGAGGCCGACGACGTCCAGCAGGTCCTGGACCCTGCGGTGCCGGTCGCTCTTGGGCGCCGCCTCCGGGTGGATGTCGAAGGGCTCGCCGATGATGTCGCCCACCGTCATGCGCGGGTTGAGCGAGGTGTACGGGTCCTGGAACACCATCTGGATGTTGCGGCGGACGGCTTTCAGCGCACTCCCGGACAGTTTGGTGATGTCCTGGCCCTTGTAGAAGATCTCGCCGGCCGTGGCCCGCTCCAGGTGCATCAGCAGCTTGGCCACCGTGGACTTGCCGCAGCCGGACTCGCCCACGATGCCCAGCGTCTCACCCTGGTGCAGGTCGAAGGAGATGCCGTCGACGGCCTTGACCGCGCCGACCTGCTTCTTGAACAGGATGCCCTGGGTCAGCGGGAAGTGCTTGACCAGTCCCCGCACCTGGAGGATCGGCTCGCCACGCTCGGCCGGGGCCTCGATCGCGGCGCCCGCGGCCTCGACGTCGGAGACGTTCGGCGTGGCGTCCTGCTGCTCGACTTTCTTGCTGGGCTCAGCCATGGAGCGTCTCCTTCCAGAAGTGGCAGGCCGAACCGCGGCCCACCAGCTCGGTGCCGTCCTGCTCGGTCACCGGGTGCAGGTCCGGGATCTGTGTGCGGCAGATGTCCTGGGCCTTGGGGCAGCGCGGGTTGAAGGCGCAGCCGGACGGGACGCGCATCAGGTTGGGCGGCAGGCCCTTGATCGCGTACAGCTCCTGGCCCTTCTGGTCCAGGCGGGGGATCGAGTCCAGCAGACCGCGGGTGTAGGGGTGCGCGGGCCGCTTGTACAGCTCGTGCACCGGCGCCCGCTCCACGATCCGGCCCGCGTACATCACCGCGATCTTGTCCGCGACGTCGGCGACCACGCCGAGGTCGTGGGTGATCAGGATGAGACCCATGTTGTACTCGCGCTGGAGTTCCGCGAGCAGGTCCATGACCTGGGCCTGGACCGTCACGTCGAGGGCTGTGGTCGGCTCGTCGGCGATGATCAGGTCCGGTTCCAGGGCGAGCGCCATGGCGATCATGATGCGCTGGCGCATACCGCCGGAGAACTGGTGCGGGTAGTCGTTCACCCGGGCCGCGGCGGCGGGGATCTTCACCCGGTCCATCAGCTCGATCGCCTTGGCCTTGGCTTCCTTCTTGGCCAGGCCCTGGTGGACCCGGAACATCTCGCCGAGCTGGTAGCCGACCGTCAGGACCGGGTTGAGCGAGCTGAGCGCGTCCTGGAAGATCATGGCGATCCGGCGGCCGCGGATCTTGCGGCGCTCCTCGGCGGCCATTCGCAGCATGTCCTGGCCGCGGAAGAGGATCTCCCCCTCGGGGATCTTCGCCGGCGGCATGTCGAGGATGCCCATGATGGCCTGCGCGGTGACCGACTTGCCGGAGCCGGACTCACCGAGCACGGCGAGCGTCTCGCCCGCGTTCACGCTGTAGTTGACGCCGTTGACGGCCTTGACGACGCCCTCGCGGGTGTGGAACTCGACGTGCAGGTCGCGCACTTCGAGCAGCGGGGCACCGTCGTCCCCGCCGTCGCGGGGCGAGGGCACGGGGGCGACTTCTTCGATGATGGTCACGTACGCCTCCCTCAGCGCATCTTCGGGTCGAGGGCGTTGCGGACGGCCTCACCGAGCATGATGAACGCCAGCACCGTGATGCTGAGCAGAATGGACGGATAGAGCATGATCCACTTGGCCACCCGGATCTGGTTGCCGCCGTCGGAGACGTCGTTGCCCCACGAGACGCCGTCCAGGCCGAGGCCCAGGAACGACAGGGTGGCCTCGGCGGCGATGTAGAGGCCGAGCGAGATGGTCGCGACGACGATCACCGGGGCCACCGCGTTGGGCAGGACGTGCCGGAAGAGGATCCGGCGGGTTCCGGCACCGAGCGCCTTGGCCGCATGCACGTAGTCCGCCTGTTTGACGGTGATCACCGAACCGCGCATCACGCGGGCGGTCTGGGTCCAGCCGAGGAAGGCCAGGGCGGCGATGACGACCGGGATGGAGCGGTCGGTGAAGGAGTTCAGCATCACCATCGCGCCGAGCAGGAACGGGATGCCGAAGAACATGTCCGTGATCCGCGACAGCACGGCGTCCAGCCAGCCGCCGAAGTAGCCGGCCACCATGCCGATCAGGCCGCCGAACAGGGTCACCACCAGGGCGGTGCCGGCGCCGACCAGCAGCGAGGCGCGCGTGCCGTGGATGGCGCGGGCGTACACGCTGCGGCCCTGGGCGTCGTAGCCCAGCCAGTCGGCCGCGAAGAGATGGCCGTAGTTCGGCTTCTGGAGGTAGTGGTTGGCCAGGTCCTTGTAGTTGGGGTCCGCGCTGGTGAACAGTCCCGGGAAGGCCGCCATGACCAGCAGCAGCAGGATGAGTACGGCCGCCACGATGAACACCCAGTTGGAGCGCAGGTCCCGCCAGGCGTCGCCCCACAGGCTGCGGGTCTTCTCCGGCTTGGCCTCCGGCGCGGCCGCGCTGGTGGCGACGGCGGTGTCGTCGGCGGTCTTGGTCAGCTCAGGCATAACGGATCCTCGGGTCCAGAACCGCGTAGAGCAGGTCGACGATCAGGCTGGTGGCGAGGTAGACGAGGACGAGGATGGTGACCAGGCCGACGAGCGTGGTGCCCTCCCGGCGCACGATCGAGTCGTAGATGGTGCCGCCGATGCCGTGGATGTTGAAGATGCCCTCGGTCACGATCGCACCGGTCATCAGGGCACCGATGTCGGTGCCGAGGAAGGTGACGACCGGGATGAGGGAGTTGCGCATCAGGTGCACGCCGATGATGCGGCGGCGGGGCAGGCCCTTGGCGATGGCCGTGCGCATGTAGTCGGCGCGCAGGTTCTCGGCGACCGAGGTACGGGTCAGCCGGGCCACGTAGGCGAGCGAGGCGCAGGCCAGCACCGTGGCGGGCATCAGCAGCTGGCCGACGTTGGTGTCGTCGACCACGGACGGTTCCAGCCAGTTCAGCTGGAAGGCGAAGACTGTCTGGAAGATGTAGCCGAGCACGAAGATCGGCACCGAGATCAGCAGCAGCGTCAGGAAGAGGATCGCGGTGTCGGCGGCCTTGCCCGCGCGCATGCCGGAGACGACGCCGAGCAGGATGCCGAGGGTGGCCTCGATGGCGAACGCCAGACCGGCCAGCCGGAGCGTCACCGGGAAGGCGTCGCCCAGGACGTCGGTGACCGGCCGACCGCTGCCGATCTGCGTGCCGAAGTCGAAGTGCAGAACGATGTTCCGCATGTAGTCCCAGTACTGCACCAGGACGGGCTTGTCGAGGCCGTACTCGTGCCTCAGCGACCGCAGCACCGCGGGGCTGGCGGCCTTGTCGCCGAAGAGCCCCCGCACGGGATCGCCGGGCAGGGCGTAGACCATCAGGAAAATCAACAGGGTTGTCCCGATGAAGACCGGGATCATCTGGAGCAGTCGTCGTGCGACATAACGCCCCATGGTGCCTCCATGTCAGTTACAGCGGCAGGCCCTCTTCGCCCCATACGAACGGCTTCCCGAATGGATTCCGTACGTACGCGGCGAAAAGGGCCCCCGGCCGGCCGGCCGACGCCGTGCCGCACCCGGATGCGGGGTGCGGCACGGCACACGCTGTCGTCAGCGGTTACTTCTTGACCTGAACGCCGGTCAGGATCGGGTCACCGTCCTGGGCGTACTTGACGCCGGTGACGTTCTCCGAGTAGCCCGCGTTGACCTTGTAGTAGAAGAGCGGAATGCTCGGCATGTACTTCGGCAGAGCCTTCTCCACGTCCTGGTAGAGCTTCTCCGACTCCTCGATCGTCTTGGCACTGTCGGCCTTCTTGATCAGGTCGTCGATCTCCTTGCTGGAGAAGCTGCCCTGGTTGCCGTCCGAGTGGGTGCCGAACAGGTCACGGAGGAAGTTGGCGTTGAACGGGTAGTCGAGCACCCAGCCGGACCGGTACAGCGACTTGACCTGCTTGTTGTCGCGGGCGTTGAGGTCCGCCTGGAAGTCCGCCTTGGCGTCACCCGTGCACGCCACGCCGACCGCCTTGGTGATGGAGCCGCAGACGGCCTCCACCCACTCCTTGTGACCGCCGTCCGTGTTGTACTGGATGGAGATCTTGTTGCCCGGGACGCCGCCACCCTCCTTGATGAGCTGCTTGGCCTTGGCCGGGTCGTACGTGGTGACGTCGCCGGCGGCGTTTGGCTGGTAGCCGAGGACGCCCTTGGCGACCCAGCCGGTGGCGGGCTCACGGGTGCCCTGGAGCACCGTCTTGGCGATGGTGTTGCGGTCGATCGCCATCGACAGGCCCTGCAGGACCTTCGGGTCGATGTCCTTCCACTGCTTGGTGTAGAAGGCGACGGCAATGGTCTGGATCGCGGAGTACGGCTGGTCGACGGCGCGGTCGCCGAGGTCGGCCTTGTAGACCGGCAGGTCGCGCGGGGCGACCTGGCGCATCACGTCGAGGTTGCCGGACTTCAGGTCCTGGTAGGCCGTCTCCAGCTTGGCGTAGTTCTTGAAGATCACGCCGCCGTTCTTGGCCTTGTTCGGACCCTTGTAGTCGTCGTTGCGGACGATCTCGATCTGCTTCTTGTGCTGCCAGCTGACGAACTTGTAGGGGCCGTTGCCGACCGGCTTCTCGCCCGCGGCCTTCGGGTCCTTGTAGAAGGACTCGGGCAGCGGCGAGAAGACCTCGTAGCCCAGCTTGTACACGAAGTACGGGATCGGGCTGTTCAGCGTGATGGTGAAGGTGTTGTCGTCGACCACCTTCAGGCCGGACATCTCGGTGGCCTTCGGCTTGCCCTTCTCGGGCGCGACGTCGGCGTAGCCCTGGATGTCGGAGAACCAGAAGCTGTTGGTCTGCTTGTTCTCCGGGTTCGCGGCCCAGTTCCACGCCTTGACGTAGGACTGGGCGGTCACCGGGGTGCCGTCGTGGAACTTCCAGCCCGGCTTCAGCTTGACCGTGAAGGTCTTGTTGTCCTTGCTGTCGACCGACTGGGCGTTCATCATGACGATCTTGCCGCTGGAGTCGTAGTCGACGAGCCCGGTGAACAGCGCCCGGGTGACGATACTGCCGTTGGACTCCATGGTGTTCGCTGGCTGCAGCGGGTTCTGCGGCTCGCCGACCTCGACCGAGAACTTGCCGTTCGGATCGACCGCGGCCTTGCTGTCGCTGCCTTCGTCGCTTCCCCCACCACAGGCGGTCGCGCCCAGGGCCACAACCGCGGCTATCGCGACCCACTTGGCGCTCTTGGCACCGCGCATGGGTTCCTCCTCATGAGTCCATTGGTTCACCGCAAAGGGGTGCACACGACACACTGCCGCCACCGCCCGTCGCCGGTACCGGAGTTGATCAGGTGCCCCCGCGCCCGTGAGTCGGCGCCGACCTGACGGCGCATGACCCGTTCATCCGAGCTCTACGCGCCTAACTATCTGCCATGCACCATGACCGAACCACACCGCTAAGGTCTCGGTTCGATCACACCTCGCGCCAACTTCTTCCAAAATCCGGACAAAGGGTTTGCCGAAAGATCCCTGCGAAACGGACTTGTTACACATCTATCGGGAGTGACCGTCCGCATTCCGGACGCCCGGGAGGGAAAATGTGATTGCGCTCTATCGTGCTCGCCGGGCAGGCTGCCCACAGCACTGTCACGCCTTCATTACGCCCATGCGTCAGGGCCGTTGAGGGCGGGCGCGCGAGCGGTGCACGGCCGGATCGGCGACGGCACAGCGGATTCACAGCAGGGTAGTGGGAGCGCGGCGGCCCGAAGACCCCCTACGGCCAAATCGAGGGTTTTCCCCATCCCCTTGTCCCTGCGGCCCACTTGCGGTCCCCCTTGCGGTCCCGCACTACGACCGCACCGGGCACCCCGCCCCAGCGGAGTACCCGGTGCCGTGGTCGAGCGGAAGGCGCCTCAGGCGTGCTTGGCGCGGCTCGCGGCGCGGGCGCGCTCGCGCGCGTCCAGGTTGACCTTGCGGATGCGCACCGCCTCCGGCGTCACCTCGACGCACTCGTCGTCGCGGCAGAACTCCAGGGACTGCTCCAGGGACAGCTTGCGCGGCGGGACGATCGACTCGGTCACATCGGCCGTGGACGACCGCATGTTGGTGAGCTTCTTCTCCTTGGTGATGTTGACGTCCATGTCGTCGGAGCGGGAGTTCTCGCCGACGATCATGCCCTCGTACACCTCGGTGCCCGGCTCCGTGAACAGCACGCCGCGCTCCTGAAGGTTCGTCATGGCGAAGGCCGTGACGGCGCCGGAGCGGTCGGCGACCAGGGAGCCGTTGTTACGGGTCTGCAGCGGGCCGAACCACGGCTCGAAGCCCTCGTGGATGGAGTGGGCGATGCCCGTGCCGCGGGTCTGCGTCAGGAACTCCGTACGGAATCCGATGAGACCGCGCGACGGCACGACGAACTCCATCCGCACCCAGCCGGAGCCGTGGTTGGACATGTTGTCCATCCGGCCCTTGCGGATGCCCATGAGCTGCGTGACCGCGCCCATGTGCTCCTCGGGCACGTCGACCGTCATGCGCTCGACCGGCTCGTACACCTTGCCGTCGACCTCCCGGGTGACGACCTGCGGCTTGCCGACGGTCAGCTCGTAGCCCTCGCGGCGCATGGTCTCGACGAGGATGGCCAGCGCCAGCTCGCCGCGGCCCTGCACCTCCCAGGCGTCCGGCCGCCCGGCGTCGAGGACGCGCAGGGAGACGTTGCCGATCAGCTCGCGGTCGAGGCGGTCCTTGACCTGGCGGGCGGTGACCTTGCGGTCCTTGACGGCCGCCTTGTTGTCGGCGCCCTTGCCGGTGGCGCCGCGGCCGACCAGCGGGGAGGTGTTGGTGCCGATGGTCATGGAGATCGCGGGCTCGTCGACCGTGATCAGCGGCAGCGGGACCGGGTTCTCCGAGTCGGCGAGCGTCTCGCCGATCATGATGTCCGGGATGCCGGCGACGGCGCAGATGTCACCGGGGCCGGCCTTCTCGGCGGGCTTGCGCGTGAGCGCCTCGGTCATCATCAGCTCGCTGATCCGCACGCTCTGCACGGACCCGTCGCGCTTCATCCAGGCGACAGTCTGACCCTTCTTCAGCTCGCCCTGGTGGACGCGCAGCAGGGCGATACGGCCGAGGAAGTTGTCGGCGTCGAGGTTGGTGACGTGGGCCTGGAGCGGGGCGGTCTCGTCGTAGGTCGGGGCCGGGATGTGCTCCAGGATGGTGGAGAAGAACGGCTGCAGGCTGGTGGAGTCGGTCGGGACCGTGCCGTCCTCGGGCTTGGTGAGCGACGCGATGCCGTCACGGCCACACGCGTAGACGATCGGGAACTCGATCTGCTCCTCGTCGGCGTCCAGGTCGAGGAAGAGGTCGTACGTCTCGTTGACGACCTCGTCGATCCGGGCGTCCGGACGGTCCGTCTTGTTGATGCACAGGATGATCGGCAGCCGGGCCTGGAGCGCCTTGCGCAGCACGAACCGGGTCTGCGGCAGCGGGCCCTCGGAGGCGTCGACGAGCAGGACCACGCCGTCGACCATCGACAGACCGCGCTCGACCTCGCCGCCGAAGTCGGCGTGGCCGGGGGTGTCGATGATGTTGATGGTGATCGGATCCCCGCCGTCCTTGGGGTGGTACTTCACCGCCGTGTTCTTGGCGAGGATCGTGATGCCCTTCTCACGCTCCAGGTCGTTCGAGTCCATCATGCGGTCGTCGACCTGGTCGAGCTGGTGCGCGGCGAAGGCGCCGGCCTGCTTGAGCATTCCGTCGACGATGGTGGTCTTGCCGTGGTCGACGTGGGCGACGATGGCGACGTTACGAATGTCGTGACGCGTTGAGGTCACAGGCATGATGCGGCGTACTCCCGGAGTGGTGAGGAATGCCCTGCGCTGACGTCGGTGTTTGCGCGGGCCCTGCCGGGCGGAACATGCCACGGCCTCACCCCATGGTACGGGTGCGCTGCCGCTTGGGCTCGGCCGGGGACGTCGGTGCAGGTGGGGGGTGCTTTGAGGGTGCCCGGCGTTGGCCTGGGCGCTTCTGGGGGCTGGCAGCCCCCAGACCCCCCGCTCGTCGGGGTCAGGCGCTCTTGGCCTGGGGCGACAACTCCACCTTCAGTTCGAGTCCCAGGGCGCCCGGGCGAGGCGGTCGAGGACGGGGATCGTCGGTACGGTACCGCCGCTCTCGAACCGCGCCACGGCCGACTGGGTCATGCCCGCCCTGCGGCCGAGTTCGTGCGGTGAAAGCCCGAGGTCCTGCCGCTGTTTCCGCACCGCCTCGCCGAGCGCGAAGCGCAATCGTGCCGCCGTCTAGCGCAGGCGGGCCGCCCAAGGCCGACCGTGCGCCGGTTCACCCGATCGTGCGGCCGGCCGCCGCTCCGCGTCGTTGCGAAGCGGCGGCCGGCGGGGGGCGCGGGCGGTCGGGCCCTACCCTTCCGACGGGCTCGCCGACGGCTTCGCGCCCTTCTTCAGGAAGCCCATGTCCTCGTAGACCGGGGTCTGGAAGCCGAAGGCGCCGGTGTTGGCGAGGGTCTTTCGCGCGGCGATGAGCTGGGGGCGCTGGTAGAGGGGGATCGAGCCGGCCGCCGCCCAGATACGGGAGTCGGCCTTGCGGATCAGGGAGCGGGACTCGTGCTCGTCGAGCGTGCCGATCGCCTGGTCGAAGAGCTGGTCGACCTGGTCCGTGCCGACGCGGGTGTAGTTCTGCTCGACGTTCAGGGAGCCGTCGGCGGCCGGGACCGGCTTGGCGTAGATCGGGCGGGCGTCGGTGGCGGGGAAGGCGGACGCGGGCCAGGAGTACAGGGCGAGGTCGTACTGGCCGGACGCGATGTGGTCCTTGAAGTAGCTCTCGTCGGCGACCTTGGAGATCTCGGTGCCGATACCGACCCGCTTCAGCATGCGTGCGATGCGGTCGGCCACGGTGCGCAGGTTCTGCGAACCGTCCCCCGAGGGCAGTACGAAGCGGAGGGTCAGCGGCTTGCCGTCCTTGGCGAGCGGCCGGTCCACGGCGCCGGCCGGTGCGGCGGTCCCCTTGGGGGCGTACGCGCCGGGCGCACCGCCCTGCGCCTTGCGCTGCTCGCCGGTGTGCTGGTTCGGCTTCTTCTCCCGGTCCGCCTCGCGAGGCGCGCCTCCGGCCGCCTTGCCGTCGCCGCTCGCCTCGCCGCCGCTGCCCTCGCTGCCGCCGTCGCCGGTGCTCTCGCTGCCGCTGCCGCCGTCGCCAGTGCTCTCGCTGCCGCTTTCGCCGCTGCCGTCGCCGTCGTCCTCGCCGACGATGTACGTCCCGTCGTCGCCGCCCCCTGACTCCTCCTCGGACTTCCCGGAGCCCTTCTCCGAGCCCTTGCCCTTGCCGGTCTTCTCGCCCTCGGCGCCGGCCGCTTCCTCCTTCTTCTGCTCCTTGATCGGCCCGCCCCGCACCCACCCGGCGTCCGCAAGCAGCGCCCGCGCCTCCTTGGTGTCCTGGCCGCCGAGCGCGCCGCTGTTGTCGGCGTAGGCGGCCTGGCCGGAGAGCGCGAGGTGGCTGCCGACCGGCACCGCCGGCAGACCCAGCGGCTTCAGCACCGCCTCGGCCAGTTTCTTGCGGTCGAGGGCGCGGGCCACGGCCCGGCGGACCCGCTCGTCGGCGAGCGGACCGTCGGCGCCGTTGAGGGCGAGCTGGGTGTAGGCCGGCTCCAGCGACTTGCGGACCTCGAAGCCGCGCAGGGGTTGCGGCTTACGCTCGTGCGGAGAACTCGCGGAGCCCAAGGAGTCCTGGGAGCCTTTCGGATCCGCGGAGCCACCGGAGCTCTCGGAGCTCTGAGAGCCCTGTGAGCTCTCGGAGCTCTCGGAGCTCTCGGAGCTCTCGGAGCTCTCGGAGCTGCTCTGGGGTCCCTGGCTGCCGCTGGGCCCTGTGGACCTTCCGCGGCCCTCCGGCCCGGCCGCCACCGAGATGCGCCGTGCCGCCGCCGGGTCGATCTCCGCCAGGTCGATCGTGCCCTTGGCCAGCTCCGCCGACCGCTTGTCACGCGGCACCGCCCGCAGCACGATCCGCGACAGCTTCGCCGGATCACCCCACCAGCGCGGATTGCGGACGAGGGTGATCTCGTCGTCCGTGCGGTCGACCTTCTTCAGGGTGAAGGGACCGGCGGTGACCTTGAGCTTCCGGCGCGCCCCCTCGTTGAAGGAGTCCGGCGTGCCCATGACGTCCTTCGGGTACAGGGGCGAGAACAGCGACCGCCAGTCGGTGTACGGGCGCCTGAAGGTGACCTTGACCTCCAGGTCGCCCTTGCCGCGCTCGATCCGCTCGATGCGGTCGTAGCCGGCGTTGCGGGCGGTCCAGTAGGCGGTGTCCTTGCCGGACAGGGCGCGCCACTGGGCGGCGAAGTCGGCGGCGCCGATCTCCCGGCCGTCGCTCCACACGGCCTGCTGGTTGAGCTTGTACAGCACGACCTGCTTGGGCTCGGTCTCGACGACCTCTGCGGACTCCAGGAAGTCGGGGTTGCGCCCGGGGCGCCCGGCGGCGTCCAGGCGGTACATCGACGGCAGCACGGCCTGGGCGACGCGGGTGGTGGTCGCGTCGGCGTCCGACTGGAAGGTGTTCAGGGTGTCGGGCACGGAGTCCACGGCCCAGCGCAGGGTGCCGCCGTCCGCGACCAGGGAGCGGGCGGCCGGCGCGATGTCCTGCCCGGCCAGCGGCTTGCCGGCCGGATCCTCGGACCCGCACGCGGTCAGCGCGGGCGCGGCGAGCGCCCCCGCGGTCAGAAAGGCAACCGAGCGCATGACCGCGCGCAGTCGGACGCCGTTGTGGGACATCACTGCGTACCTCCGGGAGCCGCGTCACCGATGGAGAGGGTTTATGATCACGTTTGGGGGCTTTTGGAGCTGATCAGATCTACGGCACACTGAAGAGGAAAGGGTTCAGCAACCCACGGCGACACGGCGGCACGCTGCGGGAACCCCACCCGCACGGCCCAACAAAATCGCACATGCGAGCACCTGTCGAACACTCTCAGCCCGTCCGGCACTCGTACACACCAACAGACACCAGCCAATCGGTGCACACGCCTTCCCACCGGCAGGTGTGACGCGCAACACTCGCAGGCGCATGAGCGTTGCCGCCTTGGGCCCAAGGACCCGCGGAAGTGAGGGCAAGTCATGTCCGTGCACGACGACCTGACATCAGTCCAGCGCAGCCTCGACGACCTGTTCCGGTCGGTGGGGCGCCTGGAGAAGCAGATCGGCAGCGGCGGCCTGGAGATGCGCCGCGTCCGCGCCGACATCAACCACCTGCGCGAAAGCGTCGAGCTGCTGCGCGAGGCGGCCGGCGAACCCGGCGAAAAGCCCGCCGCGCCCAAGCGCCCCGACCTCGTCACCATCCCCGACACGCCGTACGACCCGTCGCTGTGGACGGACTCGGACGACGAGGGACTCGGCGCCCGCGACCGCCGCGCACCCTGAGCCGAGGGCGAACCGATCCCCCAACGACGCGGGAGTCAAGAGTTGGCCACTGGTACCGAACCTCCAGCCACCGAACCCCATCCCACCAGCGGCGGCGTACGGACCGCCACGCGCGCCGCGATCACCGCCCCGCACCTGCGGACCGACCGCTGGTGGCTGGCGCCCGCCGCCACCGCGGCCGGTCTGCTCGCTTTCATCGTCTACTCGACCTGGCGGGCCTTCGCCGACGCCGACTACTACGCCGCGCCGTACGTCTCGCCGTTCTACTCCCCCTGCCTGGCGGAGCGCTGCGAGCCCATGCGCGCCGGGCCCAACTGGGAGATCTTCGGCAGCTGGTGGGGCATCTCCCCCGCGATCATCATCCTGATCTTCCCGCTCGGCTTCCGCCTGACCTGCTACTACTACCGCAAGGCCTACTACCGGGGCTTCTGGGCCTCGCCTCCGGCCTGCGCGGTGGCCGAGCCGCACAGGAAGTACACCGGCGAGACCCGCTTCCCGCTGGTCCTGCAGAACATCCACCGGTACTTCTTCTACGCGGCGATCCTCGTCGCCGCCATCCTGACCTACGACACCGTGCTGGCCTTCCGCGACGAGAACTACGAGTGGGGCCACATGGGCCTCGGCACGCTCGTGTTCCTCGCGAACATCGTGCTGATCTGGGCTTACACGCTGTCCTGCCACTCGTGCCGGCACATCGTCGGCGGCAAGCTCAAGAGCTTCTCCAAGCATCCCGTGCGCTACCGGATGTGGCAGTGGGTGGGCAAGCTCAACGCCCGGCACATGCTGCTCGCCTGGGCGTCGCTGGTGAGCGTGGCGCTCGCCGACTTCTACGTCTATCTCGTGGCGTCCGGTGTCTTCGACGATCCGCGCTTCTTCTGATGAGTCCGATGAGTGAGGCCTTTTGATGTCCGTGGTCGACCGGCAGGAATGGGACGTCGTCGTGGTCGGCGCCGGCGGAGCCGGGCTGCGCGCCGCCATCGAGGCGCGCGAGCGCGGCGCCCGTACGGCCGTGATCTGCAAGTCGCTGTTCGGCAAGGCGCACACGGTGATGGCCGAGGGCGGCATCGCGGCGGCAATGGCGAACGCCAACGAGAACGACACCTGGCAGGTCCACTTCCGCGACACCCTGCGCGGCGGCAAGTTCCTCAACCAATGGCGGATGGCGGAGCTGCACGCACAGGAGGCACCGGACCGGGTGTGGGAGCTGGAGACCTGGGGCGCGCTGTTCGACCGGACCAAGGACGGGCGGATCTCGCAGCGCAACTTCGGCGGCCACGAGTACCCGCGCCTCGCGCACGTCGGCGACCGGACCGGCCTGGAGCTGATCCGCACGCTCCAGCAGAAGATCGTCGCGCTCCAGCAGGAGGACTTCAAGGAGACCGGGGACTACGAGTCCCGGCTGAAGGTCTTCCAGGAGTGCACGGTCACGCGGGTGCTGAAAGACGGGGGCAAGGTCAGCGGGGTCTTCGGGTACGCGCGCGAGTCCGGCCGTTTCTTCGTCCTCGAGGCGCCCGCCGTGGTGATCGCGACGGGCGGCATCGGCAAGTCCTTCAAGGTGACGTCGAACTCGTGGGAGTACACCGGCGACGGGCACGCGCTGGCGCTGCTGGCCGGGGCGCCCCTGCTGAACATGGAGTTCGTGCAGTTCCACCCGACGGGCATGGTCTGGCCGCCGTCGGTGAAGGGCATCCTCGTCACCGAGTCGGTGCGCGGCGACGGGGGCGTGCTGCGCAACTCCGACGGCAAGCGGTTCATGTTCGACTACATCCCGGACGTCTTCAAGGAGAAGTACGCCGAGACGGAGGACGAGGCCGACCGCTGGTACGAGGACCCCGACAACAACCGGCGTCCGCCCGAGCTGCTCCCCCGGGACGAGGTCGCGCGGGCGATCAACACGGAGGTGAAGGAAGGGCGCGGCTCGCCGCACGGCGGGGTCTTCCTGGATGTCTCGACGCGGATGCCGGCCGAGGTGATCAAACGGCGGCTGCCATCGATGTACCACCAGTTCAAGGAGCTGGCCGACGTCGACATCACCGCGGAGGCGATGGAGGTCGGGCCCACCTGCCACTACGTGATGGGCGGCATCGCGGTCGAGTCCGACACGGCCGCCGCCCGCGGGGTGCCGGGGCTGTACGCGGCCGGTGAGGTCGCGGGCGGCATGCACGGCTCCAACCGGCTGGGCGGCAACTCGCTGTCCGACCTGCTGGTGTTCGGGCGCCGGGCGGGCTGGCACGCGGCCGAGTACGCGACGGCCGCGGGCGGGGAACGGCCCCGGGTGGACGACGTACAGGTCGACTCGGCGGCGGCGGAGGCACTGCGGCCCTTCTCGGCCGAGGCCGGGGTGGAGGGCGAGCGGCCCGCCGAGGGCCCGCCGGAGAACCCGTACACCCTGCACCAGGAACTCCAGACGACGATGAACGACCTGGTCGGCATCATCCGCCGCGAGACCGAGATGAAGCAGGCCCTGGAGAAGCTGGCCGAGCTGCGGGTCCGGGCGCGGCGGGCCGGGGTCGAGGGGCACCGGCAGTTCAACCCGGGCTGGCACCTCGCGCTGGACCTCAGGAACATGCTGCTGGTCAGCGAGTGCGTGGCCCGGGCCGCGCTGGAGCGCACCGAGTCGCGCGGCGGGCACACCCGTGAAGACCATCCGTCGATGGACCGCAAGTGGCGCCGGATCAACCTGCTGTGCGCCCTGACCGACCCCACGGCCGGGCTGGCGGCGACGTATTCCGTCCGCGGCCAGATCGCCCTGGAACGCGAGACCACCGAACCCATCCGCGCCGACCTGCTCGCCCTCTTCGACAAGGAAGAGCTGGTCAAGTACCTCGCCGAAGAGGAGCTGTACGAGTGAGCAGCTACGAGGCCCGCTTCAAGGTGTGGCGGGGCGATGTGCAGGGCGGCGGCCTGGAGGACTTCAGGGTCGAGGTGAACGACGGCGAGGTGGTGCTCGACATCATCCACCGCCTCCAGGCCACCCAGGCCCCCGACCTCGCCGTGCGCTGGAACTGCAAGGCCGGCAAGTGCGGTTCGTGCTCGGCGGAGATCAACGGCCACCCCCGGCTGCTGTGCATGACGCGCATGTCGGTCTTCGACCGGGACGAGACGATCACCGTGACGCCGCTGCGCGCCTTCCCGGTCGTACGGGATCTCGTCACGGACGTCGGCTTCAACTACACCAAGGCCAGGGAGGTGCCGTCCTTCGTGCCGCCGGCCGGGGTCGGTCCCGGCGAGTACCGGATGATGCAGGAGGACGTGGACCGGTCGCAGGAGTTCCGCAAGTGCATCGAGTGCTTCCTGTGCCAGGACACCTGCCATGTGGTGCGCGACCACGAGGAGAACAAGCAGGCGTTCGCGGGCCCGCGGTTCCTGATGCGGGTGGCCGAGCTGGACATGCACCCGCTGGACGCGGCGGCGGAGGAGGGGCTCGACCGCAAGACCACCGCCCAGGACGAGCACGGGCTCGGCTACTGCAACATCACCAAGTGCTGCACGGAGGTCTGCCCCGAGGGCATCAAGATCACGGACAACGCGCTGATCCCGCTGAAGGAACGGGCCGTCGACCGTAAGTACGACCCGCTGGTGTGGCTCGGCTCGAAGATCAGGAGGCGTTCCTCAGCCGGCTGAGCGCCTCCTGGAGGTTGTGCTCGGCGCGCAGGGCTTCGTAGTGCCTGCCGAAGCGCAGGCGCAGGAACACGTGCTCCTGCTCCACGTCGAAGTACATCAGTCCCTCGATGTCGATCAGGGCCGGATGCCCGTCGGGCGTGATCAGGACGTGGTCGGCTTCTCGGTGTCGCCGCGCAGGCGCTCCACGGCATCGAGCGTGCGCCGCGGGCCGACGGCCGCGCGGGCCAGCGCTGCCCGGGCGTCGCGGGTGAGCGTCCTGCGGGTGGCGGTCACGAACCCGGTCTCCTCGGCTGTCGGCGGCGGCCCCGGACCGGCCACCGTACGCCCACCACGACCGGAAGGTCCCCCGCTCGCGCCACGCCATTCCTGCTCATACGCTCCGAAATGTGACATCTCCCTCGTCCCGGAGCCGACCGCGGCGGGCCGACTCGCATATATCCGTGCGAGTGGCGCATGCCGTGCTGGGCGCTGCCGTCGGGGCGGCGTGGCTAGTGCTGCCCGCGGTGACGGAGGCGGTGGATGCGCCGGCGCCGGTCACGGGGGCCGGGCCGGTCGCGAGCGCGACGACGAACGCGCAGGACGAGACCTCCCCCGTCGACCTCATCCTCCCGGTCGCCACGCTGGGTGTGGTGGGTGTGCTGGCGGCGTACGCGTACGTACGGCGCACCCGACGGGCCCGGATCCGTACGACACCGGGCGGAGCGCCGGCCGGGCCGCCGGCGCACGGGCCTGCCGCCCTCCGTGAACTGGACGAACGGACGCGGCGGTTGCTGGTCCAGGCGGACGACTGCGTGCGCGCGAGCCGGGAGGAACTCGCCTTCGCCGAGGCCCGGTCCGGTACGGCGGCCGTGGAGCCCTTCGCGCGGGCCCTGCGAGAGGCCGAGGGTGAGCTGGCGGCGGCGTTCGGGATGCGGCAGCGGTACGACGAGGGGGTCCCCGCGGAGGAGTCGGCCCGGCGGCAGGCGCTCGCGGGGATCGTCGGGCGGTGCCAGGAGGCGGGGCGGCGGCTGGACGCGGCGGCGGCCGGGTTCGACGCGATGCGCGGGCTGGAGCAGGGGGAGGGCGTCCGGGAGGCGCTGGCGCTCGCGGAGGCGCGGTTCCGGGAGCTGACGGCGCGGACGGGGAGCGCGGAGGGTGTGCTGGCGGAGCTGGCCGAACGGTACGGGCCGTCGGCGAGCACCCCGGTCACCGGCTATGCCGAACAGGCCAAGGACCGCCTGGTGTTCGCCACGGCCCGGCTCAACGACGCCCACCAGTCCGCAGACGCCGCCGACCACCTCCGCGCCGCCGCCCGCCTGCGCACCGCCGAGTCCGCCATCGCCCAGACAGCCACCTTCGTCCACGCCATCGAACGCCTCGCGACCGAACTGTCCGAGGCGACGGAACTGATACCGGCCGCGTTGACCGGGGCGGAGGTGGAGGTGGCGGGGGCGCGGGAGCGGTTGGCGTGGGCGGTAGAGGTGGCGGCGGCCGGGGCTTCGGGGGTGGTGCTGGAGGGGGGCGGGTCCGCGGGGGCGGGGGTGGCGGGCTCGGCTGAGGAGACGGTGGGAGGCGGCGCAGGGGTGGCTGGTGCGGCGGAGAAGACGACGGCAGGCGGAGCGGGGGTAGCGGGTGCGGCTGAGGCACCGGTCGGAGGCGACGGAGGCGTGCCGGGCGCGGCTGACGAGACGCTTGGAGGCGACGGAGGCGTGCCGGGTACGGCGCGGGAGGCGGTCGAGGGCAGCCGGGGTTTGCGGGGTCCGGCGCCCGTGGCGGGGGCGGATCAGGGGACGGCGAGAGGCGCGGCGGGGATGACCGGCCCAGCTCCGGGAGCCGTCGAGGGCAGTCGGAGTATGCCGGGTCCGGCGGCCGTGGCGGGGGCGGTGGATGTGCCCCTGGGTGAGTTGCGGGCGCGGGTGGTGCATGCCGACTTCGCGCTGGGAAGCGTGCGGGAGGAGGTCGTCGGTGGGGTGTACGACCCGCTCGATGTGCTGCGGCGGATTGTGCGGGCGGTGGAGCCGCTGGCCACGGGGCGGGCCGCGGTGGTGCCGGTCGCCGGGGTGCTCGTCGCCCGGAGCGCCGTTGCCGCCGCGTCCGACTACGTCACGACCCATCGGGGCGCGGTGGGGGCCACGGCCCGTACGCGGCTGGCGGAGGCACAGCGACTGCTCGGCACCGAGCCGGTCGAGGCGTCCACCGCCGACGCCCTCGCCCGGCAGGCCCGCGAGCTGGCCGAACAGGACGTACGGCTGCACGGCACCCCGGTCGTGGGCCCGGCCGAGCACGCGAGCGGCATCGGCGGGGCCGTCCTCGGCGGCATCCTCCTGACCGGAACGCCGACGGACGGCGGGCCGGCCGCGTCCGGCTCCCTCGCACCGCCTTCCTACGGCGGCCCGGACACCCGGACCCGCCGGGGAACACCTCCGCCGCACTGAGCCCTGCGGCCCTGTCGCCCGGAAGCCCCGCACCCGGCCCGCATGGCCTCCCCCTGCCGCCCTACGCATGCCGCACATGCAGATGCCCCTGCGCCGGATACGCGGGCGGGGCGGGCGGGAGCAGGTCGGTCAAGTCGTAGCCCGTCTTGCGGGCCACACTGCATGAGGCCGTGTTGTCCGCCTGGTGCAGGAGGGTGAGGCGGGTCAGGCCGGACGCGGCGAAGGTGGTGAACGCCCAGTCGGTCAGGGTGTGCAGGGCGCGGGTGGCCACGCCGCGGCCTCGGGCGTGGGCGGCTGTCCAGTAGCCGACCTCGGCGGACTCGGCGCCCGGCGTGACGTCCTTGAGGATCACGTGTCCCGCCAGCCGTCCGCCGTTCTCCCCGTCCCCGTGCGGTTCCACGACCGCGAACGCGTACTGGTGTCCCGACTCCCAGCCCCGCCGCTGCTCGCGCAGCCACCGCGCAGCGCCCGCCTCGTCGTCCACGGCCCCGGTGATCCAGCGCCGCAGGGTCGCGTCCCGGTGCAGCGCGGCCAGTTCGGCGGCGTCCTGCGGAGTCCAGGGGCGCAGGGTGAGGGCCGGCGCGGTCGCAGTGGCGGGCGCGTGCAGGCGCGCGGTGATCGGGGACATCGGAAGATGCTGTTGCGGGAGCCGTGCCGAGTCAGAACAGGCTCAGCAGGGCCTCCGCCGGATCCGTGAGGGTGCGGTCGCCGCCCGGGAGCGGGAGTTCGAACCACACCGTCTTGCCGCGCGGCGTACGGCGTGAGCCCCACGCCGCGCTGAGCAGGCCGACCAGTTGGAGCCCACGGCCGCCCTCGTCCGTGTCGCGGGCGCGGCGGCGGCGCGGCTGGACCAGCCCCGAGTCCCATACCTCGCAGACGAGCGTGCGGTCGAGCAGCAGACGCACTCTGATCTCGCCCTCGCCGTACCGCAGCGCGTTGGTCACCAGCTCGCTGACCAGCAACTCCGTGGTGTCGACCAGCTCTTCCATGTCCCAGCTGAGCAGCTGGGCCCGGGCGTACTCACGGGCCCGGCCCACGCTGCGCGGCTCGCGCAGCAGGGTCCAGTCGCCGACGGACTCGGCGGGCAGCCCTTGTACGCGTGCCATCAGCAATGCGATGTCGTCCTCGCCGTGGTGGGTGTCGAGGGTGTTGAGGACGTGGTCGCAGACGTCCTCCAGTGGGTGCGCCGGGTCCCTCAGCGCCCCCACCAAGGCATCCAGGCCCTCATCGATGGACTGGTCGCGGCTTTCGACCAGTCCATCCGTGTAGAGCGCGAGCAGGGCGCTTTCGGGAAGTTCGACCTCGACCTCCTCGAAGGGCTCCCCGCCGACGCCGAGCGGCATGCCCGGCGGCACGTCGAGCATCAGCGCCGGCTCGCCGGGTTCGACCAGCACGGGCGGCAGATGGCCCGCGTTGGCGAAGGTGCAGCGCCTGGTGACGGAGTCGTAGACGGCGTACACGCAGGTCGCGAGGTACACCTCGGACAGGTCCGCCTCGCGGGGCCGGCGGGCCGCCCGCGTCGCCTGCTGGACACCGCCCGGCGCGCCGAGACCGCGCGCGATCTCGTCCAACTGGGACAGCACCTCGGCCGGTTCGAGGTCGAGCTGCGCCAGCGTGCGGACCGCCGTACGGAGTTCGCCCATGGCGACGGCGGCGCGCAGGCCGCGGCCCATGACGTCGCCGACGACCAACGCGGTGCGGTGACCGGGCAGTTCGATCACGTCGAACCAGTCGCCGCCGACCTCGCTGGGACGGCCCGTGTTCGCGTTGCCGGGCAGGTAGCGGCAGGCGATGTCGAGGCCGGAGGCCTCCGGGTCGCCGGGCGGGAGCAGGGACCGTTGCAGTATCAGCGCGCGCTCGTGCTCGCGCCGGTACAGGCGGGCGTTGTCGATGCAGACGGCGGCCCGCGCGGCGAGCTCCACGGCCAGGGCGCGGTCCCGCTCCCCGAACGGCTCACTGCCCTTCGTCCGGGCGAACTGCACCAGTCCTACGACCGTGTCATGGGCGACCATCGGCACGGCGAGCGTGGACTGCACGAGGCCGCCGTCCTCGCCGGAGACGTTGCGCGGGCGGGCGGTGCGCAGGGCGTCCGCGCAGGGCGAGTTGAACGGGTAGTGGTGGACCGCGCCCACCGCGACGGGCTCGCCTGCACCGGCGAAGGGCACGTCGCAGACGGCGCTGGCGAAGGCGACCCGGCGCAGTTCCGCGCTGCCGTCGGCGAGGCCCGGCGGGGTCTCGTCGCCCACCAGGAGCCCCTGGTAGAGGTCGACGGTGGCCAGGTCGCAGAAGCCGGGCACGACGACGTCGAGGAGTTCGCGTGCGGTGGTCTCCAGGTCGAGGGAGTTGCCGATCCGGGCGCCGGCCTCGTTGAGGAGGGCGAGATTGCGCCGCGCGGCGGCGGCCTCGCGGGCGGCGGCGCGGCGACGGGTGACGTCGTTTCCGAGCCAGGCGACGCCGATGGGGCGGCCGGAACCGCTGTGCACGCGGTAGAGGTTGACGGACCAGTGGCGGCGGTCGTCCCTGCCCGGCAGGTAGCCGGTGATGTTCATGTCCGTGATGGACTCGCCGGTCTCCAGCACCCGGCGCAGGGTCGCGGCGACCCGTTCGGCCTCGCTGCGCGGCAGGTAGTCGTGGACGCCCCGGCCGCGGTGGTCGTCGGGGGTGCCGCCGAAGGTGGAGGCGAACCGCTGGTTGACGCGGCGGACCCGCAGGTCGGGGTCGATCAGCAGGAAGCCGAAGGGAGATTGGCCGAATATCGACTGCGCGGCGGCGAGGTCGGTCTCGATGCCGCGCAGGGTGCGTACGTCCACGACGATGCAGACGGCGGCCTTCTCGCCCTCCTCGGTGCGCGTCGGCATGACGTACACCTCGGCCAGCCCCTCCTGCCCGCGCTCTCCCCCAAGCTCTCGGTTTCGCTCTGGCAGGGAGGCACCCCCACCGGCGGAGTCCGGGATCCGGAAGGGGACCACGCCGGTCCACTCCCGGCCGTCGAGGATCTCGGCCATCTTCCGCTGGCCCTGTTCGCGCAGGTCGGGGTCGATGAACGCCTCGATGGGGTCCATGCCGACGGCGTGTTCGGCGGGGATGCCGAAGAGCTGCTCGGCGCGCAGGCTCCACTGGTCGACGAGCCCGTCCGGGCCGATGGAGAAGGAGGCGACCTTGATGTAGTCGTAGATGGAGCCGGGCGGACTGCTCTGCCACATGCTGTCCCCGGGCGGCACACCCTCGCCGGGAAGAGCACCCGCGGCGTCGGAAGCGGGGCCGCTGTCGCCCCTCGACCTCGCGCCGTCCGACGGGTCCTCGGACTCCGTGGCCTTCGCTGGTATCTCGCTCACGCGAACCGTCCCCTCCAGCTCACCGCGTCCGGCACCGGTCACCGGGGGCGGCTGCCCGCAGTATCCAGCACTACGGTGCCGCACAACACGGTGTTCACGATCACAGCACGGTCCCGATGGTTTTTGGACCGGGCCGCAAGAACACTTCCAGTCTTCTAACCAGGGGACACGTCGTCGAATCACGCACCCGGTCAACCGTTGCCGGCCCGACCCGGAGGCTGGACACGATTGTTACGGCTGCACAAGGACACGGTGCCGCCGCGAGGCGGGTTCACCATCGATCGGCACCGATGGGCGGGCGGCTCGGCGCAGGGCCGGATCGGCCGGATACCGGTGGGTCGCCTTCCGCCGGATACCGGGGCGGCTTCAGCCGGGTACCGCGAGTTCGAACCACACCGTCTTGCCCGTGTGGCCGGGGCGGGTGCCCCAGCGGCGGGACGAGGAGGCGACCAGTTGCAGACCGCGGCCGCTCTCGTCGTCGGGACGGGCGTGGCGCTCGCGGGGCGGGTCGGGGAGGGAGTCGGAGACCTCGACCAGCAGGACGCCGTTCAGGTCCGAGGGGCGGACCAGACGGACGCCGATGGGGCCGATGGCATGCCGCAGGGAGTTGGTCACCAGCTCGCTGACCAGCAGGGTCGTGATGTCACCGACACTGTCCAGGCCCCAGTGGCGCAGCTGGCCGCGGACGGCGGCGCGGGCGGTGCGCACGGCGCCGGGGTCCGCGGGAAAGGTCCATTCGGCGCAGTCGTCTTCGGTGTCGATCACGCCGATCACTTCCCAGGCAAGCAGCCCACCCATGTCTGGTTTCGTGGGGTTAATGGGCACATACCCGATATCCGGGGTGCAGTACCGCCCGGAGCGGCGCACTGTGGCACGAACGGCGTACGGGTGCCCTCGGTGGATGGCCCGTACGGCGCGCTCCCCTGGCGGGCCTCACGCGCCGGCCGTTCCTCCGAGAGTGAGGCCGAGGTGGATCAGGGTGTCGCGGACGGCCGGGACGTCCTGGTCGAGCCAGTCCACGTCCCAGATCTCGTCGGGGGTGAGCCAGCGCAGGGCGTCGTGGTCCTCCAGCGGCTCGGGGGCGGCGGAGCCGGGGAGGAGGCGGGCGGTCCAGACGTGCAGGACGTACGGCGGCTTCAGGGGCCACTCGCCGGGTACGCGGTCGCCGGCCTCGGCCTCGACGCCGAGTTCCTCGCGCAGTTCCCGGACGACCGCGAGCTCGGGCGCCTCGCCCTCCTCGACCTTGCCGCCGGGCAGCTCCCAGCGGCCGGCGAGGTCGGCGGGGGCGCTGCGGCGGGCGGCGAGCAGGCGTCCACGGTGGTGTACGGCGGCGCCGACGACGATTCGCTTGAGCATGCCGGGAGGGTAACGGTGAGCAAGCCCCCGCCCCCGAACCCCGACCACTGCCCGACTCGACCAGCCAGGAGCTCGCTGCCTCCGGGGGCTCCGCCCCGGACCCCGGCAGGGGCCTCGCCCCCTGCACCCCGCGACGGCGTCGGCCCGTCAGTTGTCCGTCGCCGCCGTGCCGTTCTGGCCGACCCGCTCCACCGAATACGTCTGCCGGTGTCCGCTGCTGTCGAGGCTGTCCGCTATCTTCTCGGCCTCGATGCGGGTCGCGTACCGGCCGACGCGGTAGCGATTGCCGTTGTCGTCCTGGCGAACGACGAGCCAGGGAAGAGTCACCGTGCTGTCGCTCATCGCGCCCCTCCACTCCCCGTCCGCGGCTCATGCCGTGCCCCACCCGCTAAGGAAACCGCAATGCGCATATGCCCGAGCCTACGCCTTACCTTCACGCACCGAATACGGCTTTTTACAAAGAGGTAGGCAACCGGCCAGCATTCAGCGGGCGTAAGGAATCGCGTGCACCCCTTCACGCGCCTGCGCTTCGGGGCGGCGACATGCCGGAGACGGGCCAGGGCGACCCGCGGGAACGCCGGTGAGAACGGCCGGATCAGTGCGGCCGTGGGGTGAGGGAGGAAAGCAGGAACAGCGGGCGGGCCCGCGCGCAGCGTGCGCTATGTCACTTCGCGGGCCGCCGTCGCGCGGAGCGCACTACTTCACCGGCAAGTGATACGACACCCGGTACCGGTCCGCCGGGATCACCACGTCCGCCGTCTCTACGGGGCGGCCGGAGGCGTAGAACGTGCGCTGGACGACCAGGACGACATGGCCGGGGACGCCGCCGAGGAGGAGGAGTTCCTCTGCGAGGCCGGGGCGGGCGCCGGCCTCCTCGGTGACGTTGTCGACGATCACGTCGATGGCGCGCATGCGCTCGACGACGCCCATGCCGCCGAGCGGACCCTCCTCGGGCAGCATCACGGGCGTACGGCCGGTCACGGCGAGCGGCTCCCAGGACGTGGAGAGCATCATCGCCTCGCCGGCCTCCCGGAAGAGATACTTCGTGCACATCACCGGGTCACCGGCCTGGATCCCGAGCCGCTCGGCGATGGCACCGCTGGCCTCGGCCTGATCGCTGCTGGACTCCCACGTGCCGCGCACGGCGGCGTCCGCCTGCTCCTGCCGGAAGGGCGTGGCGCCGCTGGACGGGCGGTAGCCGGAGCGGGCGATCCGGCGGGGCACGGGCAGCTCGCGCACGTACGTCCCGGAACCGGAGCGGCCCTCGACCAGCCCCTCGGCCATGAGCACCTTGCGCGCCTCCAGGGCGACGGTGTCCGAGACGCCGTACTCCTCTCGGATTCTGGCCTGCGAGGGGAGCCGGGTGTGCGGGGGCAGCAGACCGTCAACGATCTTCTTGCGGAGATCATCCGCGACACGCAGGTACGCCGGCTGCTCACCGAATGTCACTGGCCGCTCCCATCAGGTTGTACAGACAGCAACAGCGTGGCAACGGTAGGTTGTGCCAAGCAAGCAAAGGCCAGAGAATCACCCGATGTGATGACTTGAGGCCGCAGAGGGCTTTACCCAGGCACTTTCTCCCCGCTATGGCCTCGCTCACACCTCGGCACCGGAGTCTCCGCCTCCGCTCTCACCGCTCTCCTCGTAGGCCGGCGGCGTGGTGGCCAGGCCCAGAGCCTTGCGTGCGGTGACCGACCTCTGGGGAGTGATGAGGTCGTAGGCCTTGTCGTAGTGCTCGTAGAAGGTGTCGACGTCGGGGGACTTGGCGGCCCGCGCCCACTCCTGGCGCGCCTTGTCCAGGCCGGCGGCCAGGTCCGAGACCGGCCGCTCGGCGCCGGCGGGCCAGCGGTGCCCGCGCAGCATCCGGGTCTGCTCGGCGAGCGCCGCCGAGACCCGCCCGGCCCAGGCCCGGTGGCCCCCGAGGTCGTCCTCGACGTACTCGGTGTCGGGCGCCGACTCCAGCGCGGCGTTCTGGACGCGCTCGGCCTTGAGGTAGGCGACCTGGTCGCCGTCGAGCGTCGTCCCGTCCTCGCGCAGCGAGCCGGTCAGGTGGCCCGACTCGTTCGCGTTGCCGAACACACAGGTGATCGCGCGGTCGCCCAGGGTCCAGGTCTCGCGGCTCGGCAGCAGGTAGTAGACCTCCGCCTCCTTCGGTACGGCCCAGGTGTCCATGGCGTAGGTGTCCTGGAGCGCGTAGCAGCGCTCGTCGGCGGTGTCCGCGACCGACCTGTCGCCCGGGAAGCGGCCGTCGGAGAGCTTGACGACGGCGAACACCTCCCCGTCGTGCGCGCCGCCGCACGGCACCCGGTCGACGTCGTACGTGTCCCCCTCCATGCCGCCCGGCGAGTCGAAGCACTCGCCCTTGCGCAGCGTCAGGCTCTCGTTGCCGCGCACGGCGTCCCTGAGCCCGTCCCAGGCGTCCGCCACGACGCCCGTGGACAGCGACACCACCCACAGGGCGAGTCCGGCCGAGGACAGCACGGACCCGGCGATCGCCATGCCCCGGCCGCGCTCGCCCTTCCGCCGGATCTGGCGCAGCGCGATCAGTCCCAGCACGAGCCCGGCGGCCGGCAGGAAGCACAGGAGCCCGAGGACGAGCGCCGCGATGGACACGCCGTTGACCGGCGGCGGGGCGCCGTACGTGCCGTTCGAGCCGTAGAGATACGGGCCGTACGGACCGGGTCCCTGGCCCCAGGGGCCGGGCGGCTGCCTGTGCGGGTGCTGGGGCTGGTGGGGCCCGGAGGGCGGAGGTATGGACACGGGTACCGTGCTCCTGGCTGAGGCGGGATCGGTGAAGAACCGGTGTGCGGCTGGGCGCATCGTAAGCGGACGGCACAGGGGGGCGGAATGCAGGTGACGAAAGCGACGATCCGGGCGGTGAACGCCCTGACCACCCGCTGGGCGGGGGAAGTTCGCCAGAGCACGGTCTTCTCGGCCGCCGGGGTCTGGCCGCTGCTCGCCCTTCTGGCCGACGGCGCGGCGGGCGCGGCACGGGCGGAGCTGACGGAGGCGGTCGGGCTGCCCGGCGGGCGGTCGGGCGGTCAGTCGGGGGCGGCGGCGCGGGAGTTGCTCGCCGCGCTGGACTCCGCACGCGGCCTGGACGCGGCCCTGGGACTGTGGACGAAGCGCACGCTGGAGCTGCGGGAGGCGTGGGCGGCCGGGCTGCCCGCCGACGCGCACGGCGTGCTCACCGGGGACGTGGCGGCCGACCGGGAGGCGTTGGACGCCTGGGCGGCCAAGCGGACCGGCGGACTCATCGAGCGCATGCCGGTACGGCTGACGAAGGACACCGAACTGGTGCTGGCGAGCGCGCTGGCGCTGCGGACGCGGTGGCTGCGGCCCTTCCACGAGGTGCCGTGGCAGCCGGCGGACGGGCCGTGGCGCGACCGCGTGCTGCGGGGCCTGCGCCGCAGAAGCGCACTCCTGGACCGGGTCGCCGTGGCGGACACACCGCACGGACAGGTCACCGAGCT
The DNA here is from genome assembly GCF_014495685.1 of Streptomyces sp. TRM68367. Taxonomy (GTDB): domain Bacteria; phylum Actinomycetota; class Actinomycetes; order Streptomycetales; family Streptomycetaceae; genus Streptomyces. Next base: position 44,257 of record NZ_JACTVI010000027.1, read on the forward strand.
GAAGGTGCTCGGCGACAACGCCGTGGACGTGCATCTGCTGCTCGGCGAGGAGGAGATGACGCCCGGCCAGGTGCTCGGCGCGGGGGTGGACCTCCTCGCGGGCAGCCACCCGGTCGTACCGGGCCCGCAGCTGCCGTGCGGAGACGCGGGCCCCGGCCTGCGGGTCGTCGAGGTGTCGAGCATGAGACCCGATCCGCCGACGCTGGACGTCAGGACCGTGGCGTACGACGTGGCGGCGGACCACGACCTGCTCAGGCAGCCGGAGTTGTTCGGCCTCACGTCCGCGAGCCAGGCCATCACCGGCCACTTTCCCGGCATCGCCGCCTTCCCCCTGTTCATCGAATCGGCCCGGCAGTCGGCGCTCGCCCGCTTCGGCGCCCGCGGCTTCGAGGCCGCCGCGGTGACGGTGTTCCCAGCAGCCGGCGCAGGCATACCGGAACTCCGCTACCGCACGACCGTCGTCGAGGCCACCTTCGGCCGGCCGTTCGGCTTCCTGGCGCTGCACCGTCACTCACGCCTCGTCCTCGCGGCGGGCTGGGTCACCGACCCGGAGCCCTTCCGCGAGGACGAGGACACCTACGCGGTGCGGGATTGACAGGGCGTCAGAACTGCAGCGCCCAGGCGTCGATCTTCCCGGTGTCCTGCCGCGCGTTGTCGCTGACCCGCAGCTTCCACGTGCCGCCCGCGGCCTCGGCGGAGGCGTTCACGGAGTACGTGGTGTCGATGTTGTCCGCGCTGCCGCCGGCGCCGTACGCCTTGAGCGTGTACGCCGTGCCGTCCGGGGCGATCAGCTGGACCCGGAGGTCGCCGATGTACGTGTGCTGGATGTGCACCTCGACCGCGAGCGACGCGGGCGCGTTGCCGGAGACGCCGGTGACGGCCAGCGGTGACTCGACCGTGGAGTTGTCGCTGATCGCGTAGTCCGCGGTGCTCTCGAAGCGCGGGCCGGGCGGGGTCGTCGTACCGCCGCCGACGTACAGCAGCCGGTTGGGCGAGCCGCTGCCCGGCCTGGTGACGACGCCGGTGGTGGCGGCGGCCGTCAGCGCGGAGGCGACCTGGGCGGGGGTGGCCGTGGGGTTGTCGGCCAGGTGGAGGGCGGCCGCTCCGGCCACGTGCGGGCTCGCCATCGACGTACCGGAGATGGTGTTGGTGGCCGTGTCGCTCGTGCGCCAGGCCGAGGTGATGGAGGAGCCCGGGGCGAACAGGTCCAGCGCCGAGCCGTAGTTGGAGTAGCTCGCCTTGGCGTCGCTCGATGTCGTGGCGCCGACAGTGATGGCCTCGGTGACGCGTGCGGGTGAGCGGGTGGCGGCGTTGACGGACTCGTTGCCGGCCGCGACGGCGAAGGTGACACCGGAGGCGATGGCATTGCGTACAGCGGTGTCGAGGGCGGTGTCCACGGGGCCGCCGAGGGACATGTTGGCGACGGCCGGCTTGACGGCGTTGCGGGCGACCCAGTCGATACCTGCGACGACCTGGGCCGTGGTGCCCTGACCGGAGTTGTTCAGCACGCGGACGCCGACGACCTTCGCCTGCTTGGCGACGCCGTAGGCGTTCCCGGCGACCGTGCCGGCGACGTGCGTGCCGTGGCCGTGGCCGTCCTGCGCGGTGTTGTCGTTGTCGATGGCGTCGTAGCCGTAGGAGGCGCGGCCGCCGAAGTCGCTGTGGGTGATGCGCACGCCGGTGTCGATGACGTACGCCGTCACGCCCTGCCCGGCGGTGTCCGGGTAGGTGTAGGAGTTGTCGCGCGGGAGGCTCCGCTGGTCGATGCGGTCCAGGCCCCAGGAGGGCGGGCTGGGCTGGGTGCCGGTGACGGTGAAGGTGCGGTTCTGGACGACGGAGGCGACGGCCGGGTCGGCGGCGAGACGTTTCGCCTCGGTCTCGGAGGCCTCGACGGCATAGCCGTTCAGGGCCTTGGTGTAGGTGCGCTCGATGTCGGCGCCGTACTTCTCGGCGAGGGCCCGGCCGCGCCCGGAGGCGGCCTGCTCGGTCCTGAGGGTGACGATGTAGCTGTCGGCGACGGCGTTCGCGGCGCCGTCGTACTGGATACGGCCTTCGGCCGCGTCGGCGGGGAGGGCGGAGACGAGGCCCGCGACGAGCGCCGCGGTGGTCACCGCGCCGAGTGCGGACAGTCTTCGGCGGGTGTGACGCAGTGCCATGAGGGATCCTCCTCAGTCGGTGGTGCACTGGCGGGGTGGTACACGCCCATCGGGAGCAGCCGAAGACATGGTCATGTCAATCGAAACGGCTCCTGTGCGTCAGCCGAAAGATTGAGGCCTTCACAGGAATTGCACAAGGGCCCTGCACGGATGCGCAGGGCCCTTGCCGTTGGCCGGTGGCGGCTCTCAGTCGTCGAAGCCCGTGGCGCGAGTGCGCTTCTCCCAGGCGATGACCTCGTCACGGACCTGGTCGAGGTGGCCGAGCACCGCGCTGACACCGTCGTCGCCCAGCGGCAGCCGGAGCGGGGTTTCCTCAGCCGCCAGCGCGGCCAGGATGACCGCCGCCGCCCTGGCCGGGTCGCCGGGCTGGGTGCCGTCGCCGCCGGAGACAAAGCCGCGGGTCTGACTCACCTTGGGGTACAGACCGCTGTCCGGACTGGCGCCCGCCCGGCCCGTCTCGAACAGACCCGTACGGAAGGAGCCCGGCTCGACGACAAGCACCTTGATGCCGAAGTCCCGCACCTCGTCCGCGAGCGCCTCGGACATGCCCTCCAGCGCGAACTTGGTGCCGCTGTACGCCGAGAAGCCCGCGAAGGACATCTGCCCGCCCATACTGCTCATCTGCACGACCGCGCCCGAGCGCCGCTCGCGCATGTGCGGCAGCACGGCCCGGGTGAGGGCGGCCGGCCCGAAGACGTGCACCTCGAACAGCGCCCGCAACTCGTCCTCGGTGGTCTCCTCGAAGGCGCCGACGTGAGTCCGGCCGGCATTGTTGACCAGGACGTCGATCCGCCCGTGCCGCGCGACCACGTCCTGCACGGCCGCCTCGGCTGCCCCCGTGTCGGAGACGTCCAGACGCAGCGCCTCCATCTGGTCGGGGTGGGCGGCGACGAGGTCGTCCAGGGCCTCGGGCCGCCGTACCGCACCGATCACCACATCGCCGTCCGCGAGGGCCGCCTCTGCGATCGCCCGTCCGAAACCGCTGCTCGCGCCGGTGACCAGCCACACCTTGTTCATGCCCGCTCCTGAATGGGTTCGCCCTGCTTCGCTGTTTCGCTCTTCGCCGTTGCGTGGACCAGCCTGCCGCCGGGGCCGGTTGCCCGTCCAAGACCCACACTGATAACCGTTGGTTATGTCGACGGACGTTCATTTACGGGACCTGCGCTACTTCGTGACGGTGGCGGAGGAGCTCCACTTCACCCGCGCCGCCGAGCGCCTGTACGTGTCGCAGCCCGCGCTGAGCAAGCAAGTACGGGCGCTGGAACGGCAGTTGGGCGTGGAGCTGTTCCGGCGCGAGCCGCGCGGCGTGACCCTCACCGAGGCCGGTACCGCCCTGCTGCCGCACGCGCGGCGGGTACTGGCGGCCTGGGCCGAGGGTGCGGCGGCGGTGGAGGCGGTGCGGTCGGCGCAGCGCAGCACGCTGGTGGTGGGCATGAGCACCAGCCCTGGCCGCGGCGGGCTGCTCCCCGCCATCCGCTCCCGCTTCACGGCCGCGCACCCGGAGGTGGTGGTGCGGCTGCGGCAGGTCGGCTGGGAGGACCCGACGGCGGGCCTGGCGGACGGCGAGGCGGACGTCGCGTTCGTCTGGCTGCCGCTGCCCGACGCCGGCCGCTACGGCTGGACGGCGGTCGCCGAGGAGCCCCGCCTGGTCGCCCTGCCCGACACGCACCCGCTGGCGGAGCACGCGGAGGTGGACTTCGCGGACCTGGCCGACGAGCCGTTCCTCGCACTGCCGCCCAGCGCGGGCCCACTGCGCGACTTCTGGCTCGCCCTCGACGAACGCGCCGGCCGCCTGCCGCGCATCGGCGCGGAGATCGCCGGCACGGAGGAGACGTACGAGGCCCTGGTCGCGGGCCTCGGGGTGTGCCTGGTGGCGTCGGGCAACGCCCCGCTGATCACCCTGGGCGGCGTGACGACCCGCCCGGTACGGGGGCTGTCCCCGAGCCGCTACGTCCTGGCGTGGCGGCGGGAGGCCGGGGGCAGGGCGCTGGTGCGGGGGTATGCGGAGGCGTGCCGCAAGGCGGCCGGGGGGCGGCTGCCGTGAGCGGGCGCTGCGGGGGCCTACGACAGCGAGCGCGCGGGGGGACCGTGAACGCGCGCGTGCCGGGAGCCGAGGCGTCACACACGCCGGTGGGCGGCGGCGCCGCACCCCTGATAGGTGAGCAGGGTGCCGAGGTGCTCCAGGCGTTCCAGGTCACCGGTCCCCCGGCGGGTCGGCGACCTCGGCATCCCGCCTGTGGCCGACAAACCAGGCCGACCGCGCAGGCGTCCCGACGCCCTGCTCGGCGACAACGGATACGACAGCAACCCCACCGCCGCGAGCTGCGCCGGCGCCGGATCCTGCTGGTGATCTCCCGCAAGGGCGACCCGAACATCAAGGGCCTGAGGAAGCTCCGCTACGTCGTCGAGCAGACCTGCTCGCTCCTGCACCACTTCGAACGCCTGGCCGTCCGCTGGGAAAGGCGCCTCGGCCTGCACGACGCCCTCGTCTCCCTCGCCTGCGGCCTCATCTGCCGGAGGCGCCTCAAGAAGACCCGCCCAAGATCGTGTTACGAGCCCACAGGGCACAACAATCATGCGAGCAGCGCGTGGCGTCGTGTTCCCTGACGCCACGCGGGTGAGCATGTGCGGACCCAGCCCTCTTCCCGCACCGAGGCGATACGATGCCCGACCACGCCGACCATGTCCGCCCCGAGACCGTCGCACCAGGGTGGATCTCGCGGCACCGGCCGCCCGAGCATTCGATGTTCAGCGGCATCTACGGACTGGTGCTGGCCAGCGCCCTGGTGGCCGCGCTGGACGCGACGGGCGAGAAGGCCGATCCCGGTCCGGACGCGCTGTGGGTCCTGCTCACCGCGCTGGCGTCGGGCGCTGCCCATGGGTACGCGCACGTCATCGCCCAGCGTGCGTCCGTCGACAGGGCAGCCACCACGAGCAGACGGCGGTTGGTGCTCGCCGAGTGGCCCCTGGTCGCCGCCGTCCTGCCCACGGTGGGGATACTGCTCGCCGCGGTAGCCGGGTGGTGGGCAGAGGCCACGGCAGTGGACGCGGCCCTGCTGTTCAACACCGTCGCCTTGTTCGGCTGGGGCGCCTGGGCCGCCCGCACCGCCGGGCACGGATGGCCGTCCTCGTGCCGGGCAGGGGGTCTGGACATGCTGATCGGCCTGGTGATCATTGTCGCGAATGCCCTGATCAAGTAGGCAGGCGATCGGGTGCCATGCCGGCGAGGAAGGCCGCGAGTCCTCCATGGGCACGCTGTCCCGTCCCGCCATGACCGGGTACAACCTGCGTCGCTTCGTCTTCTCCCGGACCGCAGATCGGTCGGACACGATGAGGACGCTGAACCGCACGGTCGGGGTTGCCGCCGAGGGTGTTGATGGTGCAAACGACGGGCTCGCCTCCGCGCGGGCCCGCGGCCGGGTCGGCGAGCGCCGACCGCGCCTCACCCCGGACCAGGCCGCGCTCGCCCAACGCCTGTACGACGAGGGGGAGAAGACCGTCCAGCAGATCGCCGACATGTTCGGCGTGCCGCGGTCCACGGTGTACGGACCCCCTGTGCACCACGTCCGGGCCGGCCCGCTGACCACGGGTGCAGGGCCAGCGCAGGCGTTCCTTTCTCGGCACGGTTTTCTGCCCCGTGGTACGGCGGCCGCTGAGGTGGCTTCCTCTGCCCGGTCGGGAAACTGCGGGCGCCGCTCGGTGTGTAGTCACGCGGATCAGGGCGTGACGGTGTGATTGTCGGTGCCGCTGGATCCGGTGTAGTCCGTGCTGCCGATGTAGGTGGCGGTGATGCTGTGGGTGCCCACGCTCAAGGGGGTGCTGACGGTTGTGGTGGCGCTGCCGTTGACGAGAGAAGAGGTGACAGGTGAGCGGTTTGCGACGGCGAAGGTGACGGAGCCAGTGGGTGTGCCCGCTCCTGGCGGGACGGCTGTGACGGTTGCCGTGACGGTCATGGCCTGTCCCGGGGTTGATGGGTCCGGGGAGGAGACCACGGTGGTGGTCGACAACGCCCGGTCCACGGTGTGCGGGTCGGTGCGGCTGGAGCCGGCGAAGCTGGTGCTGCCGAGGTAGGTGGCGGTGACGGTGAACAGGCCACTGGACCTGGCGGTGTAGGGGCGGGTGACGGTGGCGGTGCCGCTGGCCAGGGGGGCGGTGACGGAGGTGGTGCCGTCACCGAACTGGAACGCCACGGTGCCCGTAGGGGTGCCCGCTCCCGGAGCGAGTGGCGCCACCGTGGCGGTGAAGGTCACCGGCTGGCCCACCACAGACGGATCCGGCGCAGACGTCACGGTGGTCTTGGTGGATGCCCGGTTCACCGCGTGAGTGTCCGTACCGGTGGAGCCGGCGAAGTCGGGGCTTGCGTTGTAGGTGGCGTTGACCGTGTACGGGGTACCGGTTCGCGTGGTGTAGGGGCGGGTGACGGTGGCGGTGCCGCCGGCCAGGGGGGCGGTGACGGAGGTGGTGCCGTCACCGAACTGGAACGCCACGGTGCCCGTAGGCGTGCCCGCTCCCGGAGCGAGTGGCGCCACCGTGGCGGTGAAGGTCACCGGCTGGCCCACCACCGAGGGATCCGGCACCGAGACCAGGGTGGTGGTGGTCGATGCCTGCCCGACGGTGTGGGTGTCCGTGCCGGTGGAGCCGGCGAACGCCATGCTCTCGTGGTAGGTGGCGGTGATCGTGTACGGGCTGTCGGCCCGCGTGGCGTAGGCGTGGGTGACGGTGGCGGTGCCGTCCGCCAGTGTGGCGGCGACGGGGGTGGTGCCGTCGCCGAAGCCGAAGGTGACGGTGCCGGTGGGGGTGCCCGCTCCCGGAGCCGCGGGGGTGACGGTGGCGGTGAAGGTCACCAGCTCGCCCACCACCGACGGATCCGGCGCTGAGACCACGGCAGTGCTGGTCGATGCCCGGTCCACGGTGTGCAGGGCGGTTCCGGTGGAATCCGCGAAGCGCGTGTCACCGCTGTAGGTGGCGGTGATCGTGTACGGGCCGTCCCTCCGGTCGGTGTAGGGGCGGGTGACGGTCGCGGTGCCGCCGGCCAGGGGGGCGGCGACGGGGGTGGTGCCGTCGCCGAAGTTGAAGGTGACGGTGCCGGTGGGAGTGCCCGCTCCCGGAGTCACGGGCGCCACGGTGGCGGTGAAGGCCACCGGCTCGCCCACCACCGACGGATCCGGCACCGACGCCACGGCGGTCGTGGTGAACGCGCGGTTCACCGTGTGCAGGGCGGCGCCGGTGGAGGGGACGAAGTCCACGCTCTCGTCAAAGGTGGCGGTGACCGCCTCCGGGCCGTCGGACCTGCCGGTGTAGGTGTGGGTGGCGGTTGCGGAGCCATCCGTCAGGAGCACGGTGACGGGGGTGGTGCCGTCGCCGAAGCCGAAGGTGACGGTGCCGGTGGGAGTGCCCGCTCCCGGAGTCACGGGCGCCACGGTGGCGGTGAAGGCCACCGGCTCGCCCACCACCGACGGATCCGGCACCGACGCCACGGCGGTCGTGGTGAACGCGCGGTTCACCGTGTGCAGGGCGGCGCCGGTGGAGCCGGTGAAGTCCGTGTCGCCGTCATAGGTGACCGTGACCGGGTACGGGCTGCCGGTGGCGCTTGTGTAGGTGTGGTCGGTCGTGGCCGCTGCCCCGGTCAGGGGCAGGGTGACGGAGGTGGTGCCGTCGCCGAAGCCGAAGGTGACGGTGCCGGTGGGGGTGCCCGCTCCCGGAGCGAGAGGCGCCACGGTGGCGGTGAAAGCCACTGGCTCGCCCACCACCGACGGATCCGGCACGGACGCCACCGCAACGCTCGTCGACGCCTGGTCCACCGTGTGGGCAGCCGTGTCGGCGGAGCCGGCGAAGTCCGCGTCCCCGTCGTAGGCGGCCGTGACCGTGTACGGGCTGCCGACGGTGGTGGCGTAGGCGTGGGTGATGACCGCGGTCCCGTCCTCGACCGGGGCCGCGACCCGCGCCGTCCCGTCGCCGAAGTCGAAACTCACCGTGCCCGCCGGCGCGTCGGCCCCCGCAGCGTGCGGTGTGACGGTGGCGGTGAAGGTCACCGGCTCGCCCGGCAGGGACGGCTCGGCTGAGGAGCCGACCGCGGTGGACGTGGGCGCCGGGTTCACCGTCTGGGTGTCGTATCCCACGGAGGAGCTGAGCTCTGCGTTGTCGCTGGTGTAGAAGGCGGTGACCGGGTACGGGCTGCCGGTCGCGGTGGTGTAGGTGTGGCTGACGACGGCGACCCCGTCGGCCAGAGCGACCGGGACCGTGGGCGTGCCGTCGCCGAAGTCGAAGGTGACGGTGCCGGTGGGAGTGCCTGCCTCCGGCAGCACTGGTGCGACGGTGGCGGTGAAGGTCACCGGCTGCCAGGCCGTCGACGCATCCGGGGAGGAGGCCACGCTCGTGGTGGTGGCTCGGACGTTGGCCAGTACCCGGTGGGTGTGGACATCGGTGGAGGAAGCGTAGTCGGTGTCTCCGCTGTAGAAGGCCGTGATCGTGTAGGTGGCCTCGCTCGCGGGGTAGGTGTGGGTGACCGTGGCCAGGCCGTCCACCAGGGGCTGCACGACGGTCGGTGTGCCGTCGCCGAAGTCGATGGTCACCGTGCCCGTGGGTCGCCCGGTGCCGGGGGCGGCCACGATGACCCGCGTGGTGACGGATACCGGCCCGTCGGGGCTCGAGGGCTCCGGGGAGGAAAGGACGGTCGTCGAGGTCGGCGCCTGCGCCACCGCCTGCTGCGCGGCGTCCGATGAGGGGGCGAAGTCGTTGTCCCCCCTGTAGCCGGCGGTGACCATGTACGGGCTGTTGGCGGTGCTGGTGTAGGTGTGCGCCGCTGTTGCCAGACCGTCCACGACGACGACATTGACCGGGACGGTGCCGTCGCCGAAGTCGAACCAGACCGTCCCCGTGGGCGTGCCGGCTCCGGGGACGACGGTCGCGACGGCCGCGGTGAACCTCACCCGCTCGCCGACGACGGGGAGCTCCGGCGAGGAACTCAGTGTGGTGGTCGTGGCCGGGTCGAGATAGGTGTAGACGCGACCGCTGGCGACGCCGCCCAGGGTGGTCACCACCACCGGGACCCTTATAGCCGGCCCGGGCGGAGCCGGGGGTGCGGGGGGCGCGGTGAGGACGAGCCGGGCGTCGGAGACGACGGTCGGGTACACGCTGGTGGTGCCGAGGCGTACTTCCTCGGTGGTGTACAGGCCGATGCCGGTGATGGTGAGGGTGTTGCCGCCTGCGTTCGGGCCGGCGGTGGGAGAGACGGTGCGGATTCTCGGGGGCTCGAGGTAGAAGTAGGTGCCGATGGAGTAGGAGGCACCTGCGATGGTGACGGTGACCGGGACGGCACCGCTGCCCGCGGGAGTGAGCGCGGTGATGATGGTGTCGTCCACGACCGTGAACGAGGTGGCGGGGCGGCCTCCGAAGCGGACCTGGGTGGCGTGGAGGAAGCCGCGTCCGGTGAGGATGACCGGGGTACCGCCTCCGCTGGGGCCCTGGTCGGGTGAGACGGCCACCGGGATGTTCAGCAGTCTGACGGTGTCGCTGCCGGTGTCGGCCACATAGATGTGGTGACTGTCGGGGGTGACGGCAAGTCCATCAGGATTGCTGAGACCGGCGACCGTGGAGGCGCGGGTGTTGGTGCCCAGGTTGATCGCAGTGAGCGAGCCGGAGCCGTCTTCGGTGACGTAGGCGAGGACGCCGCGGGGGCCCATGGCCACGCAGACGGGGGCGTTGAAGCCGCCGATGGTCTTGGCGACGGTGTATGTGGTGGTGTCCACCACGCTGACGGTGCCGCTGCCGTGGTCGGTGACGTACAGGCGCTGGCCGTCGGGGGTGACGGCCAGGCCGCGCGGCTGGGTGAAGCCGCCGATGGTGGCGATGACTGTGAGGGTGCCGGTGTTGACGACCGTGACGGTGCCGCCGCCGAAGTCGCTGACGTACGCGTGCGGAATGTCCGGTGAGAGCGCGATCTCGTACGGGGTACTGCCCACCTCAACGCTCGTCACGACTGTGCGCGTGGCCGTATCGAGCACGATCAGGGTGCCGGTGTCCTGGCTGACCACGTAGGCACGGGCAGCGTCAGTGGAGAAGGCGATACCGGCGGGGGCGGAGATGCCGCCGATCGTCGCGGTGACGGCGTTCGTGGCCGTGGCGATCACACTGACCGTCCCGGAACCGGCGTTGCCCACATACGCCTCGGCTCCGGTGGGGTCGACGGCGACTCCCCACGGCCCTGATCCCACCGTGATGGTGGCGGTGGCGGTCCGCGTAGCGGTGTCGAGGGCGGTGACGGTGCCGGAGGCGAAGTTCGTCACGTAACCCGTCCGGCCGACGCGGCTGAGGGCGATACCGGTCGGGCCGTTGCCTACCGGGATGGCAGCGATCGGCACAGCGAGGGCCGTGGCGGCCACGGTACGCGTGTGCGGAAGCAGATCGACGGACACGGGCAGCTTCCTCTCCCAGGACGTAGGCCGGTGCCCGCCCGTGGCGCCGGCAAAGGCCGCCACGGGCGGGTATGTGAAGGGGGTGTCGGCGCTCGCTTGGAGGAGCGCAGGCGCGTGACCCCGTCACTTCCGGACGGATCAGATGCCAGGGCCGGCGACGTAGGTGAACGCGCCGACCTCCGTGTCCGACCCTGCGGGGTTGGTCACGACCACGTCGGCCGCTCCCGCAGTCCCGGGCGGGGTGACGGCGGACAGCGTGGTGGTGTTGATCACCGAGAACGGCGCCGCGGTGCCGCCGAAGGTGACCGAGTCGGTGCTGTCGAGGTTGGTGCCGGTGATGGTCACCGCCGTACCCCCCGACGTCGGACCCGAGGTCGGGGTGATGGCCCCGATCGCCGGGATGTCGACGTAGGTGTAGGCAAGACCGTTGTTCGTGCCCCCGGCGGTGGTGACGCTCACCGCCACCGGGCCGGCCGCCGCGCCCGCGGGCACTGTGACGCTCAGCGAGCTGTCGGAGTTCACCGTCGGCGTGGCGGTCACCCCGCCGAAGTCCACACTGGTCGCCGTGGACAGACCGGTGCCGCTGATGGTGATGCTGTTGCCGCCGGCCAGCGGCCCGGAGGACGTGTCCAGAGAGGACTTGAACGGGGCACCCACATAGAAGAACGGCACCGGGTTGCTGGTCCCGCCCGGAGTGGTCACGGTGACCCCGACCGTGCCGGTTCCCGACGGGGAGACGGCGGTGACCTGGGTCGGTGAGACCTGGGTGACGCTCGTCGCCGACTTGCTGCCGAACTTCACCGCGCTGGTGCCGGACAGGTTCGTACCCGTGATGGTCACCAGCGTCCCACCGCCGGTTGAACCCTGATTGGGAGAAATAGGCATGGCAGTTTTTTCCTCGCTTCTCACAGGGGACATGACGAGGAACCAGCAGGACCAGCCAGCACCTGCCGCAACAGGCAAGAGCAAGACCGCAAACGGGCAAGCGCAGCAGCCCTCTGCCATCTCCTGTGGGCACGGGAAAAACCGGCAACGGCTGCCTTCTGGAACGCTCTCCCGGCGCGGGATGGGCAGCCCGCCGGTTCACACTCTCAGTGACCCACACCTCCAACTGAGTGACAAGGCACCATCACACCGAATCACCCGAATGGAGTAAGTCCAGCAGTATGCGCAGCATGCGGCCGGATGAGGAAAATCGAGGTCAGCGCCCCGAGAAGCCACCTGACGGACGAAAGCAGATCACTTTCAACGATCACAATGGCAAGTAGTTACGGTAGCTGCCCCCAGACACTGCGTCACACATGGGAGAAGCCGGCCAAAGCTGAGGCTCAACGGTGGATCCACCGCACCTCCGAGTAGGCCCACTCGGGCTTCGGGTGCGGTACCTGAGGCAGTGGGAGTGCACAGTCGGCCTGCATCGGCATGGACTACGGGCAGCTGTGACCTCTGTCCACAACTTCGGCTCCACGGCCAGCCCGCCGGGTAGCGCCCACCAGGCTTCGGCGAGCATCGGCGGGAGTGGAGGATTCAGCACCACGCCACCACATCCAGGCGGTGCTTGCCCGGCCCGCGCGCTGGGCACACACCGAACGCATCAGCGCCTGCGCGGACGCCGACAACCGTGCTTGCTTCCCTGCATACTGGTGCAGAGGCAGTGTTCCGGTAGTGTGCTATTCAGCGGCTCTGAGGACTGCTTGACCTGGTCTGAGGCCGGTGCCGTGCACGAGGCCGCCGGGTAGCGGGATGCGGCCAGCCGCGTAATCGCACGCGATAAACCCGGCGACGTCGGCGATCACCCCCGGGATACTGGTCGCCCATGGATGAGGTCAAAGTCGTCGTCGCCCATTCCGAGCGTGCGACTCTGCGCGTCGGCGACGTGTTCCTGAAGGTGGACGCCGATCAGGCGCGCATCGACGTCGAGGTCGAGGCGATGTCCCTCGCGCCGGTCCCGACCCCGGAGGTCCTGTGGCGCAAGCCGCCCGTGCTCGCCCTCGCCGCACTCCCGGGGACGACGCTTGGGCGCCTCGGCGGGCCGTCGACCGGGTCGCCGGCCGGGTGGGCCGCTGCGGGCGCCGCCATCCGGAAGCTGCACGACGCGCCGCTGCCGCCCCGGCCGGGCCGGGCCGGCCGGAGCATCGCCGCGCTGGCGACGGAACTCGACGACGAGTGCGAGTTGCTCGTGACGAACGGCATCCTGCCCGCCGACCTGGTCACCCGCAACCGCCTGGTCGCCGAGGCCGCGCTCCGGCCGTGGACTCCGTCGTTCACGCACGGCGACCTGCAGATCGCGCACGTCTTCGTCGACGGCGACGAGGTCACGGGCATCATCGACTGGTCCGAGGCGGGCCAGGGTGATGCCCGGTACGACCTCGCCACCTTCACGCTCGGACACGAGGAGCACCTTGACGACGTCATCGCCGGCTACGGCACTGACATCGACCTCGATGTGATCCACGCGTGGTGGTCGTTGCGAAGCCTGCTGGCGGTTCGCTGGCTGGTCGAGCACGGTTTCGACCCGTTCGCGCCGGGTTGCGAGGTCGACGTGCTGCGATCCCGGATGTGAGGCTGTGCGGGCCCTACTGCTACGACATTTTGTTCTGAGTCGTGAGAGCCGCGAGGTAGTCGGCCCAGCTGTCCTGGGCCAAAGCCGCCCACTGATGTGGCGCAAGCCGCCCGTGCTCGCCCTCGCCGCTGCGACCGATCAGTACGCGGGTGACGCCGCAGAGGGCACAGGGCTCCGGGTTGCGTCGACGCCTGTTGTAGCAGGGCGAGCAGAGGGGGCCGACCGGCCATGTGGTGACGGTGGCCTTCTTGTTGCGGCCGCAGTCGACGCATCGGTGCGTAGGCCGGGGGCGGCATGGGTCGCAGAGGAAGACTCCGCCGGCTCTGCTGCTGCGCGCGCCGTCGCGGAAGCGTCCGCAGGCGGCGCAAATCCCCTCGAACCTGTAGCAGTTGTCGCAGACGCCCGGCTCGCCGTCCTCGCTTGGCGAGTCGCCGGATTTGGCCGCACTTGCCGCAGAGCTTGGCCGGGGCGACGTAACAGCGGCGGCAGACCGGCCCCTCGGCGGAGTTTGACTGCACGGGGCCCACGGTCTTGCAGCGGACCCTGGTCCGTGAACCCGGCGCAGAGGCGACACAGGGGGACCCTGGCCCCGTCCCTGAGCCGCATCCGGTAGGTGCCGAGGCGCCCGCAGTCGGCGCAGGGCCCGATGAACCGGTGGCGGCTCTCGTAGCAGGAGCGGCAGACCGCTCCTTCCTCCTCTGTCCGGGTGACGATGTGACCGTCCTTCCCGCAGTACGAGCACGGGTGCAGTTCGGTCCGGGAGACGCACCAGTCGCATGCGCGGCCTTGCGGAGTGACACGGGGAACCTTGCGCCCTGCGCGGCCGCAGATCACGCAGGCGAGCTGGGTGACGGCATCGCCGTGCCCGGCCGGTGCACTGCAGGATGTCGCAGAGCGCCGCGAGGGTGTCCATGCTCATCCGCTGAGTGGTTCAAGGTGTCGGTGACCCAGTCCATTTCCGGGATCAGCAGCACCGTTCGCCGCTTCGGCGGCGCCCCCTTGCTCGACTTGCCGAACCGCACCATGACGCTGCCGTACTTGCCGTACTGGGGCGCCTTGTGGTTCCGGCGCAGGTCGACGAGGTCGACCTTGGACGACTCCGTCCGTCGGGTGCCGTAGGCGTAGACGGTCTTGAGTACGGCCGCGTCACGCAGGGCGGCCAAGGCTCCTTTGCGGCCCTGGCCGCGTATTCGGCCCGCCCGGGCGTTAGGGGTGGGCGAGGCAGCAGTCCGCGCGCCGGTGAACGGGTCCCGTCGGACGTCCTCCATTAGCTTGGTGATCCGCGCAAGCATCCTGCGATCGCTCTTGAGCCAGGACGTGTAGTCCTCGCAGCCCTGATCCTCGAAGACGAGCCTCACGCAGCACCCTCACGTGCGGCATCCGGCAGGTACGAGCCTTCACGCAGCGCTGCACAATCCTCGGCGGAGATGAGTACGGCATTGTCCCAGCAGCGGAACAGCAAGGGGTCAACCCCGGAGAAACCGACCCCTTGCCACCAGCGGAAACACCCCTCTGGGAGATCCAAGCCAGCACAGCACCAGCACCGGCGGCAGCCCCGGTCCGCACAGCCGCCGGCCAAGGACGGTGCACCGCCGACGATCTCGTGGCCCGGGCCTTGCCGAGTCGCTACGGTTGAGCCATGACAGCTCTGCCCGACTGGATGCGCCCGCCGCGAGAGGAGGGCTGGTTCGCGGACGACTTGGACCGCCTCCCCGAGGCGCCTCGCCACACCGAGCTGATCGACGGAGCCCTCGTTTTCATGATGTCGCCGCAGAGGTGGTGGCACGGCCACCTCGTCACCATGCTCACCGTCGCCCTCATGGAGCAGGCGCCCGGCGATGTCAGGGTCGGCCGTGGGATGACCATAAAGCTCGACGAGCGAAACCGGCCCGAACCGGATCTGCTGTTGACGACGGCCGATTACGACGGAGACCGCACCTGGTTCGCGCCGGACGAAGTGCGACTCGTCATCGAGGTCGTCTCACCCGAGTCCGCGCACCGGGACCGCACGGTCAAGCTGCGCAAGTACGCGGAGGCCGGCATCCCGCACTACTGGTGCATCGAGGACGAAGGCGGGGCCCCTGTCGTCCACGTCTACGAACTCGACGAACCGGCCGGCGCCTACGCGCCCGCCGGCATCTTCCGAGGCACTCTGAAGCGCCCAGTGCCTTTCGAGATCAGCCTGAATCTCGACAAGCTCACCCCGCCGCGGGGCAATTAGTGCCCCGACAGGCAACGTTTGCCCGTCAAGGAGCGGCGTCCGGTGCGTGCTCTCGGCGTGCCGGCCGGAAGTCCTCGTGCTGGATGTACTTGGGCTTTCGGCCGGTGCGGCGAGAGGGCGTGCCGGGCGCCGCGACGGGGCGAAACGTTGCCTGCCGGGACCTAGGATACGGGGAAGATAGACACCGCTCGGCTGCAGTGGGTGCTCTCCCGCCTTCAGGTCCAGGCGTCACCCAGGCGGACAGCCTCACCGCGGTGCAGCTGCTGAGCGACGCCGGCGGCCTGCACGGCCACAAATACGCCATCGATGCTCTCGTCGTCGCGATGGCGCTCCGCTCCCCAGCGCCCGTGCTTGTTCTGACCTCGGCGTTTACCCCTTTGGACGAAGCGGGCAGCAGATCGCGCCGACGACGCCCAGGGTCACGGGACTCCCCCCGCGCGAGGCCGCATCGAGGCCGACGAGCAGCTCGGCGACCCGGCGGCGGTAGGTGCGCAGCGACATGCCCAGTTCCCGTGCGGCCGCCTCGTCGGTGGCGCCGGAGCCCAGAGCGCGCAGGACTTCGACGGTCCGGTCGTCGATGCGGGGCCGTCGCGAATCGAGGACGGCGGACAGGTCCGCTGCGCTCTGCCAAGCGGCTTCGAACCACGGTTCCCTGCGGAAGCGGGGCCGGGGCGGTCCGCACCTGGAAGCCATGGGCGACCATCTCCCGCAGGGCCTCCCGGTCACGCCCGTCGGCGAGAGCTGCGGGGCTGTACAGCTTCCGTGCCCGGGGCGCACCGCCGCGACGCGCGTGGTCGGCGGGCGGCCTCGCGGGCTCCGGGCCAGGTGTCGAGGTCGTGGGCGATGTGGACCCATTCCGCGTCGTCCGCCTGTGTCAGGGGCTTGATCCGAGCCCAGAACTCGACCTCGCCGCGGAGCTCCATGACCTGTGGCATACCTCAACTGAGCCGTTGGCGCAAAGTGCCACGCTCTCGTTGGAGGGATAGGGGCGCTGCAGGCTCGACGACGAGCGGCTGGCCAGGGGGCGGCCCGGCACGGTGCCACCGTCGCCCAGGTCGGCCTGGCATGGCTGCTCACTTCTTCCCCGGTGACCCTGGCCCCCTGGCACGGGATCCCTCGCCCACCTGGAGGAGAACATGGCCGCCGCCGCGATCACCCTCACCGAGGAAGACCTTGCCGAGCTCGCCTGAACACCGACCTCGTCCCGCTTCCCAAACGAGGCACAGCCCATGAAGCTCTTGATCCTCGGTGCGACCGGCCCCACCGGTCGCCACGTCGTCGACCTGGCCATCAGAGGCGGCGACACGGTCACCGTCCTGGCCCGCAGGCCGGAGGCGCTGAACGACCTGGCAGACCAGGTCAACGTAGTCGCCGGAGACGCCACCTCGCACAATGATGTCGCGAAGGCGATGACCGGGCAGGACGTCGTCATCTCGGCCCTCGGCAGGAGCACGTCCGTACACGCCGACGACCTGTTCACCCACGCCGCAGCCGTGATCGGCGCGGCCAAGGAGAAGGGCGTATCCCGCCTGATGTGGCTCTCGTCGTTCGGCGTGGGTGACACCTACCGGTCGGCGAGCCCCGCCCAGAAGGCCATGTACCGCACGTTCCTCCGCAACATCTATGCGAACAAGGAGCTCTCCGAGAAGGCGATCCGCTCCAGCGGCCTGGCCTGGACGCTGGTCTTCCCGACCGCGTCACCGACGTCGGCGACCACGTGACCACCTGGCTCCCGGCGACCTCGTCGTCGTGCCGTGGTCCATCAACTGCGGCACATGCGACCACTGCCGCGCCGGACTGACCGCCCACTGCACCTCGATCCCGCACATGGCGATGTACGGCGCGCCGATCGGCGGCAGCTGGGGTGGCCTCTTCTCCGACCTGGTCCGTGTCCCCTACGCGGACGCCATGCTGGTCCCACTGCCGACCGGCCTGGACTCCGTCGCGATGGCCTGGGCCAGCGACAACTGGTCGCTGTCCTGGCGCCTGGTCGCACCCCCACCTCAAGGCCCGCCCCGGCGCCCGCGTCCTGGTCGTCGCCCGCGGCGGCATCGGCCTGTACGTCTGCGACATCGCCCGCGCCCTCGGCGCCTGCGACATCCTCTACATCGACCCCGACCCCGAACACCGCAAGCTCGCCGAGAGCTACGGCGCCCGCACCGCAGAAGCGATCGAACCGATCCGCCACGGCTTCGACCTCGCCGTCGAGGCCACCGGCCGCGTCGACCAGCTCACCCTCGCCGTCAAGTCACTCGCCCCCGAAGGCATCTGCGAATCGGCCGGCAACCACTTCCGCCCCGGCGAACTGCCGCTCCTCGACATGTACCTCACCGGCGTCACCCTCCGCATCGCCCGCGACAACGTCCGCGCCCACATCCCCGACGCCCTCGCCCTCGCCGCCTCCGGCACCGTCGCACCCGAACGCGTCGTCTCCCACGTCCTCGACTGGGAACAACTCCGCCACCGTCCGCACCGCGGCCTCCCCGGAAGCCCTGAACCGCCTGGCAGACGGCGTCCGCGGTCTCACCGGACAGCTCACCGGCCCCGCCGCCAACCGGCGGGCATCCCCGAGGTGGACGAATTCCCGGGCGGAGTACGGATGTACAGCTACGGCCACGGCGGCGTCAGCGCCATACTCCTGGACGAACTGATGGGATGGGCATGGGCCGCCGCCGTAAGACCGGGCATGACCATCTCACCGCACCTGCGCTACCAGGGACCGGTTCCCTGGATGCCCCTATGTGCCCACGTCACGGGAACCGACGGCCGCAAGACCTACGTGACAGGCTGGGAACTCACCCTCCCGAGGGGCTGGCCTCACGCAGCCCGGCGACCTATGCGGTCACAGCACCAGCTCACAGTTGACGAAGACGGGTGCTATCTGGTCCGCATGGCGGCGGCAATCCGCTCGACGATCTCCTCGATCTGAACCAGACACTCGTGTACTTGCGATGGAGATGCGCCAAGAGGGTCGTTCACGTCTATGTCACCCGTGCGTGTCGACACGGCACCACGGCGAGCGGCCGCGCCCTGGACGAGGGTCACAAACCGTGCGGCCGGATCCACCACGCCTGCGGCGTCCTCTGAACGCACCAGCCGGGCGAACTCACGGAAGGTGAACGCACGGGACAACGCACGCACAGGGGACAGCCGCACAGCGGCCTCACGATGCTCCGTCGCAGCGCCCAGCACCAGATCCGCGTTTTCGACCATCTCCTTGGTCAGTCGGCAGGAGCCCATCCCGCAGGGCTGCACGCCACGTCCGAGCAGGAAGGAGTCGACAACAGCCGCCATTGGCATACCCGCTACGGCCCGGGTGCCGGCACTGCTCACATGGATCACTTGCCGATGCTCGAGCAGTTGGTGCCTGAGCAGGCACTCGGCAAGCGGAGAGCGAAAGACGTTGCCAGTGCACACCACAAGTACGCGGAACGGGGGCACACACCCTCCAGGAGGGGAAGAAGAGGAGACCAAGACATGCGGCGCGATGCCAGTATTCATCCGACATCTCTGCTGGATGAGGACTTCAAAGAGCGTTTCTTCCCGGCACCCAGTCAGCCATGGCCGGCCCTTGGCTGACCGGGCGTCACCGTGGTTCATGCCAGACGGGGAGCCCAGCCCCTCAGCGGACCGCATGGCTCGCACCTCCCTGAGCGGAGTGGGCCGCCCCAGGGAATCACTGATCAGGGCAGGCGCCACAAGGCGGACCAACCGAATGGCACATACCAGGCGCCTTCGCTCCTCGTGTCCGGGGACCGGCGGCCAATCCGGTGATTCACATACGCCACACAGCGCCTTGTCTCCCGAAAATGCTTAACAGGCGCTATTCGGCGCTATCTATGCACATACCGTACTCGCGGGTCGGACCATGCCGTCGCCCGATTCCATTTGAGGAGAGTGAACGCGATGACGGCCTCATCGAAGTTTCGTGCCGCTTTCGCGGCCACGGCAGCCTCTGCTGTCCTGGCCGCAGTCCCAGTCGTCGGGGCCCAACCTGCCCACTCCCAGCCGTATCCACCCGATGCCCCGAGCCTGACCCTCACCGCCACCACCGTTGACGCAGGAGACGACCTCGGCTTCACAGCGACCGGGTTCCTTCCGAACGAGGGGGTGGGCGCGTTCCTCCTCTCCAAGCCGATCAAGCTGGGCCGCTTCACCGCCGACGCAAACGGCACGGTGGAAGGTACCGTCACCATCCCCAAGTGGACCGATCCGGGCAAGCACACCTTCCGCCTCAAGGGAGAGAAATCGAAGCTGACCCTCTCGGCCGAGATCACCGTACGCTCCCCCAAGCCTCACCTCGCCGACACCGGTGAGGACCGCTCACCCGTTCTGCTGGTCGGAGCCGCAGGGCTGCTGGCGCTCGGAGCCGGCACGATGATGGCCGTCCGGCGACGGAAGAACAGCTGACCACCCCGCCCCATCCGGCAGTCGCGAAGCCCGTAGCAATACCTGCGGCCGATAGAAGATCTTCCGACGCATGACCTCACGTTGTCGTCGGGGTACCTGCTGTCGGCCACACCCGCCGTCAAGGAGCGGCATACCGTGGGCGCCCTTTCCCACGGACGGCACCGCGGGGGCGATTTCCCTTCCTCCCACCCGGCCGCCGTGGAGTCTGTCAGTGCCGCAGCGTGCCGGACTCGAGATTCTCCACGTACCAGGCGTACGTCTGGGCGATTCCCTCCCGCAGGCCGATTCGAGGAGCCCAGCCGAGCGCGGTGAGCCGGGATACGTCAAGAAGCTTGCGCGGGGTACCGTCCGGCTGCTTCGTGTCCCACTGGACGCTCCCTCGGTACCCGACGGCGTCCGCGACGAGCTCCGCCAGTTCCCGGATGGTCAGGTCCGTACCGGTGCCGACGTTGACAGGACCGTCCGCGTCGTAGTGCTCCAGCAGGTGCAGGCACGCTCCCGCCAGGTCGTCGGCGTGCAGGAACTCCCGGCGAGGTGTGCCGCTGCCCCAGTTCACCACGCGCGGCGCCCCCGATTCCTTCGCCTCGTGGAAGCGCCGGATCAGAGAGGGCAGTACATGGGAGTACTCGGGATGGAAGTTGTCGCCAGGCCCGTACAGATTGGTCGGCATGGCGGAGATCCACGGCAGACCGTGCTGCCGCCGCACCGCCTGCACCTGCAGAATCCCGGCGATCTTGGCGATGGCGTAGGCGTCGTTGGTCGGCTCGAACCGGCCGGTCAGCAGCGCTTCTTCACGGATGGGCTGTTCGGTGAACTTGGGGTAGATGCAGCTGGAGCCCAGGAACAGCAGCCGCTCCACGCCGTGCTCCATGGCCGCGTCCAACACATTGACCTGGATGCGGAGATTGTCGGAGAGGAACTGGGCGGGTTGGGTGGCGTTCGCCTTGATCCCACCCACCCGCGCCGCCGCGAGCACGACCACGTCGGGCCGCGTGGCCGCGAACCAGTCGAGGACGGCCCGGCGCTCCCGCAGATCCAACTCCTCCGAGCCGGGCCCGACCACATCGGTGAACCCCTCCCTTGCCAGCTGCCTCCACACCGCCGAACCGGCCAGCCCTCGGCCCCCGGCCACGAACACGCGCGTCGAACGGTCGAGGGGGCAGCGCACCCTCCCGTCTGATGCCGCGCCAAAGGCATTCACCGCTGCGGCAGCGGCGGTCGGGGGTGTGACACCGATATTCATAGCATCAGCCATGAGCTTCGCTCTCCTTCTTCACTTCCGCATGGATCCAGGTGGAACCGCTGGACGTCGAGTGAATGCGACACACCGTCATGGTGCGGTGCCAGACAGGAGGTAGAGCTTCTCTCCGCAGCCGAGATGCGGTTCTATCTCCGATTCCAGCATCTGGTTCGATCGTTTCGCCGGACTGCCCAAGTCGCTGATCGCGAGGAAGTGACCGGCAATACCACCGGGTCAGGAAGTGCTTCCCGATCGCCTTGCGGCCGCTGAGTCCCGGGTGATGAGGAAGTTCGCATAGCGACCCGGTGGGACGAGGTCCGCCGTCACGGGTGCCGGTCCCCTGCTGCCGAGATGCTGAATGTGACGGTAGCCCAGGTCGAAAGCAGTCTCCCGGAGCCTGCTCAGCGCTGCCTTGTCCAGGCACTCCGCGATGATGGCCGGGTGGTGGGCGCGGATGCTCTTCTCCATGCCGCGCAGCACCTGCGGTTCGAGCCCCTCCACGTCGACCTTGATGAGGTCAACCGCAAGTCGGTCGAGCACCTCGTCCCCCGTCGTGACCTCCACGTCGACAAGGCTCCGGGCGGTCCGCCGGTCCAGGAGCGAGGCCGCCGTCGTGTCGGCGGGGATCCTCAGGCAGGTGCGCCCCGGCGTGTCCGAGAGTGCCTTGTCGATGATGGTGACGCGGCTTTCGAGCCGGTTGGCCCGGACGTTGCGGTTCAGCATGCGGGCGGCGACGGGGTTGGGTTCAACGGCCACTGCCTCCAGGTGCGGGTTGGCCCGGCAGGCGAGGAGGGTGTAAATCCCGGAGAATGCGCCGATGTCGACGAACCGGCGGGCATTTCGGGCGAGTTGGTAGACGAGCGGGTGGGTGGTCTCCTCCCAGTGCCGCATGTTGGTCCAGATCAGACTCCGGGCCAGGATGTCCGCGTCGCTGCTGACGTAGCGGAAGGTGCGTCCGTCGGGGGCCCGCAGGCTCCACTCTCCCGTGGGATGCAGGCGCCCCCACACCGCGCGGGGCACGAGACCGCGCAGGGCCGCGGCGCGGAGAGCCCGTTGGCAGCCCGGAACGCGGATGAAGAGGTCACGGGTGCTGGACAAGATGTCTTCAGAGGGCACGGACGGCAGCATAATGAGGGTATATGGTGCATAGCCCGCCTACGAGGTGTGTTGTTGCGCGGGGCGACCGAGTTCACTCCGGCGCCGCACTCCGGCACCCCACCGTTGTGCACAGCTCAGCACCCAGCGGTCGCACCCTCGTTCAGAAGCGCCTCGAGCCGATCCAGTGGTGCGACGCACCCTCCTTCTTCGGTGGGCGACGCGACGACGTAGTCGTAGTCGATGCCGAGGTTGCGGCTCAAGCGGGCATAGCAGTCGTTGAACCAGGCATGAGGGAACACCTCGATCACACGCTCGGCCCGCTGAGTCCACACCAGGTTGGCCAGACCGGCACCGTGCGGAGCAATGACCGTTCGGGCGCCGGCGAACAGCGCGCGCTGCTCATCGAAGGAAAAGTCTTGGGCGTACACCACGGTGACGCCAGCCTCCCGCATCGCGCACTCGACCTCTGCCTCGTTCGACAATGCTCGCTTGTGGTCCTGCAAGCGGCTCACGTAGATGGCTTCGGCGTCGGCGGGGTCCGCGGGGAAGGCTGCGCGCAGTCGGTCGATCTCGGCCCGCTGGACGAAGCCGGACATGGGCTCGACGGCGGCGAGGAGGCACGAGTCGACGTGCGCGATGTCGTCCAGGCGGACGATCCTGGCGGGCCCGACCAGGTGCTCGGCAGCCGCCAGCACATAGGCCGGCACGTTTCTCGGCATCAGGAGCAGCGCCTCGGGCTCGACACTGAGAGCGAAGAGCGCGGCGGGGAGTACCTCGAGCAGCCAGTGGTAATAGCCCGTCGGCGCGAAGGCCACGACGGGACGACCGGTGAGTCGTCTGACCGGCAGCAGCGGTTCGTGGCGGACGTCGCCCCAGCCGAGCGACCGGTTGAGGGAGCCGTAGCTCTCTTCCAGGACGGGGCCGCCGGGCAGCCAGACGAGGCCGCTGTGCGGGCTGACCAGCACATCGTGGAGCCGGTGCGCATGGCGTTCGTCGAACGCCTTGGACCGGCGGAACTGCGGCGGGAAGTCCGCGGGGAAGTCGTACCGCTCGACCACGGCTTCGGTCCTGGTCACGGACTCGCTCACATGCCTGGCGATCCTGGGATGGTGCATGCGCTCAGTGATGGAGCGCACGTACTCCCGCGGAACTCCTCCCGAGACCGGTCCGAGCAGGGCCCGGTTGGCGGTCCGCGCCAGCAGAACTCGGCCGCGGGCTGTCAGGTCGCGCAGCTTCGGTGTCATACCCCGGAACGCTAAGACCTGGCAGCTGCCGTCGTTCGGTTTCGCGCCCGCCATCGGGCGCGTATTCACCCATTGCGGCTGTGCCGTTCGGCGCCGATTACTGAATTGGGGTGATCCCCGGCAGACACATGTGGGGAGGGGGAAATCGGAGCGGCCGGGCATGCGATGTTGGGATTGTGATACTCCATTCTGAGGATACGGGGTGGTAAGTGTGGGTCAACCCCCCATCCGGGATCAGCGCAAGTTGATCGTCGTCGGTCAGGGATACGTGGGTCTCCCGCTGGCCATGCGCGCGGTGGAAGCGGGCTTCTGTGTCGTCGGCGTGGACACGGACGAGTTGCGGGTCAAGCGTCTGGCCTCCGGCGACTCGTATATCGACGGTATCGGAAATGCGCGTTTGATCAGCGCTCTGGACAGCGGTCGCTACAAGGTGACCACCGACTACGACGCGATGTCCGACTTCGACATCTGCACGATCACCGTGCCGACGCCGCTGCGCGAGGGCGTGCCGGATCTGGGTTTCGTGGAATGCGCCGCCCGGAGCATCGCCCCTCATATCACCAGTGGCGCCACTGTAATTCTGGAGTCGACCACATATCCCGGCACCACGGAGAGTCTGCTGCAGCCACTGTTGGAGGACGGCAGCGGGCTGAAGGCCGGCGTGGATTTCCACCTCGGGTACAGCCCCGAGCGTATCGACCCAGGGAATCCCCAGTGGCAGCTGGAGAACACCCCCAAGGTGATCTCCGGGATCGACCCGGCGTCGCTGCACGACATCGAGCGCTTCTACGCACGCATCGTCGAGCGCACCGTGCCAGTGTCCTCCTGCCGTACCGCAGAGCTGACCAAGTTGTTGGAGAACACGTTCCGTCACGTCAACATCGCCCTGGTCAACGAGATGGCGACGTTCGCCAGGGGGCTGGGGGCCGACATCTGGGAAGCCGTCGAGGCGGCCGGCACGAAGCCGTTCGGCTTCATGGCGTTCAGGCCCGGGCCAGGTGTCGGCGGGCACTGCTTGCCGGTGGACCCATCCTACTTGTCGTGGCAGGTCAAGCGGCTGCTCAGGCAGAACGTCCGGTTCATCGCCTTGGCGAACGAGATCAACGATCACATGCCGGACCACGTCGTCTGGCGGATCAGCCGGGGCCTGAACGAACGCGGCAAGTCGGTCAACGGCTCGCGGGTCCTGCAACTGGGCCTGGCCTACAAGAAGAACACCGGCGACATCCGCGAGTCACCGGCCCTCGTGCTCGCCCGGTCACTGCAAGGCCTTGGCGCCCGGGTCGCTGCGGTGGAACCGCACACCGACCCCTATCTCCTCCCTCCGGACATCGTCTGCGTGAAACTGACCGAAGCTGAAATCCGGGCCGCCGACGTGGTCGTCGTGGCAATCGACCACGACGATTTCGACTATGCCCTCGTCGAGCGGGCCGGGGCGTACGTTTTCGATACCCGCAACCGCTGCCCGGGGGACTGTGTCGAGGTCCTGTGATCCCGCCCTTCTCCGGTAATCGCCCCGTCGACGAACTCGTGTGCACCGGCGGGTGACACATGCCGAGCGCCATTCTGCGGCAACCTGAGCAGCCCGGCACAGGAATTTCGGTAGGGCGGCAAATCTGGAGTGGCAGTTCCGATCAGAGTCCGGCCTGGCTGAGTCCTTATGGGTAATGCATCCGGTAATGATGAGGCGTGCCAGTTGAGGAGTTTCACGTGCCACCTGTCCGCATCGCCGTGCTGATGAGCAGTCACAATCGCCGCGCCAAAACCCTGTCCGCGCTCGCCGCGCTCGCCGGACAGCGCGAGCTGCCGGAGGACACCACCGTACGCACCTACCTGGTCGACGCCGGCAGCACCGACGGCACACCCGAGGCCGTCCGCGCGGCCCACCCCGAGGTGGAGGTCACCACGGTCGGCACCGACATCTACTGGAGCCACGGCATGCGGATCGCGAGCCGCGCCAGTCGGCGATCCGGCGAACCGGCCTGGGACTACCAGCTCTGGCTCAACGACGATGTCACGCTGGAGGGAGATGCCCTCGCCGTACTGCTCGACACCGCACACGCGGTCGGCCCCGGCAAGGTCGTGGTCGGCGCCGTACGTGCCTCGGCCGACGACCGCACCACGTACTCGGGGCGCCGCGGCCGTGCGCTCGCACTGGTCGAGCCCACCGGTCGACCCGAGCCTTGCGACACGTACAACGGCAACGTGGTGCTGTTGCCCAGGACGGTGTGCGAACGGGTCGGCGACATCGATGAGGTCTTCCAACACGGCATGGGCGACTATGATCACGGATTCCGCGTCCGCCGGGCCGGCATTGCCGCCTATGTGACGCCCTGCCACGTCGGCATCTGCGACCGCAACCCACCGCACACCGGGTCCCGAGAACCGGGCATCGGCGTGCGCGAGGCGCTGCGCCGGATCACCTCGCAGCGTGAACTGCCGCCCCGTCAGTGGTGGGTCTACTGCCTGCGGCACTGTTGGCCGAGGGCTCCGCTGCTGATGTTCTCGCCCTATGTGAAGACCGCGGTGCGATGCTCTGTTCGCCGCCCTCCCGCGGGGGGATGATCCCTTGCTATTCGATCCGACGACACTGCTGCTCGGCTGCGCCGCGCTCATCGTCTGCGCGGCGCTCGTCGCGAGCTTCGTCCGCTGGCCCGTCTGGGGAATCGGCCTGTATATCGCCGTCCAGCTCTGGCAGTCGCAGCGGGACATGCCTCAGCCCGTCCGGGGCGCGGGTGTGAATCTGTTGCCCACCGATGTGCTGACCGTCTGTCTGCTGTTCGCTGCGCTCATCATGCTCGGGGGGAATTGGGGGCGCCGGACCCTGGCCCTGCTGCTGGCCCTGCTGGTCCTGACCACCCATGCGCTGATCCGCGGGTTCGGACTCTTCGGCATCCAGACGGCAAGCAACGAAGCCCGTACCAGTTTCATCCAGCTCTTCTGCGTTGCCCTCTACGTCGCCGTCCTGCCGGCTGGTCGGAAACTGCTGCTCGCGGTCACCCGCATCTGGATGTGGGCCGCCTGTGCTCTGTGCTGCCTTGCCCTGCTGTGGTGGTTGCAGGTGGGCATCGGCTCCAACTCCGACTCGCTCACGGTCGACGGAGTACTCACCAACGCCCGTCCGCTGGGTGCTGACAGAGCCCTGATCATCGGTCAGGCAGCCGTGATCCTGCTGTGTGGGCGCAACATCGTCTGGGGCAGAGCCCTGGCCGGGACGCTGCTGGTGGTCGTCATCCTGGCCCAGCACCGCACCGTCTGGCTGGCCGTGGGCGTCATGATCACGGGCTGGTTGCTGTCTCGCCACCGGCAGACTGGATCCCGTGCTGCAGCTCTGGGCGTTCTGGGCTCCCTCAGCACGCTCTACTTGCTGGCCGTTTCCTGGGGAACCGCCGACGAGGTCACCTCAAGTCTCGCCGCCTCCAGTGAAGATGATCGGACGCTGGTATGGCGGATGGAGGGCTGGCACGCTCTGCTGCCGCAGCTCGACGAGGTGCCGGACTGGCTACTGGGTCTGCCCTTCGGTTCCGGGTACGACCGCGTGATCAACGGAGCCTTCATCACCGTTTCACCCCACAACTACTATCTGGAGGTCTTGCTGCGCCTCGGCCTCCTCGGCGTAGTGGTACTCCTCCTGGTGTATGCCACGGCATGGCGCGCGGCGGGAGCTGACAGCGAACACAGACTGCTGCTCCGGCTGCTCATCTGCAGCCAGTTGGTCTACATGATCACCTACTCCCTGCCCCCCGAGCAGGCCGTGATCCTCGGCCTGCTGACGGCCTGCGCACAGCCGCGCAGCGCACGTCGTCCCCCCACCCTTCAGGAGTCGCCGTGTCCGACAAAACCGCGCTCATCACCGGCATCACCGGCCAGGACGGCTCGTATCTAGCCGAGTTCCTGCTCTCCAAGGGCTATCTGGTGCACGGCCTCATCCGCCGCTCCTCGACCTTCACCACCCAGCGGATCGAACACCTTTACCAGGACCCGCACGAGCCCGACACCCGGCTCCGGCTGCACTACGGAGATCTGGCCGACGGCTCCCGCATCGCCGCCGTGCTGGAGGGCATCCAGCCCGACGAGGTCTACCACCTGGCCGCCCAGTCGCACGTCCGGGTCTCCTTCGACGAACCCGAGTTCACCGGGACCACCACGGGTCTGGGCACCACCCGTCTCCTCGAAGCCATCCGGATGACGGGGCTGCCGTGCCGTTTCTACCAGGCCTCCAGTTCCGAGATGTTCGGAACGACCGCACCCCCGCAGTCGGAGATGTCGCCGTTCCACCCGCGCTCCCCGTATGCGGCCGCCAAGGTGTACGCGTACTGGATCACCCGCAACTACCGTGAAGCCTACGGTGTCCACGCCGTCAACGGGATCCTCTTCAACCATGAGTCCCCCCGCCGCGGCGAGACGTTCGTGACCCGCAAGATTGCCCGCGCCGCTGCCCGCATCGCCCGCGGCGAACAGGCCGTCCTCCACCTCGGCAACCTGGAGGCCCGCCGCGACTGGGGCTACGCGCCCGAGTACGTCGACGCGATGTGGCGCATGCTCCAGCAGGACGAGCCCGGCGACTACGTGGTCGCCACCGGCACCAGCTACAGCGTCCGCGACTTCCTGCGCCTCTGCTTCGAGCACGCGGGCCTCGACTGGGAGAGACACATCCGCTTCGACGAGCGCTATCTGCGCCCTTCCGAGGTCCCCGACCTGGTCGGGGACGCCTCGAAGGCCGAACGCGAACTGGGTTGGCGGGCCACCGTGCACGCTCCGGAACTCGCCCGGATTATGGTCGACGCCGAACTGGCCGCGGTCCCCATTCCGGCCCGCGAGCGTTCCTTGACGGGAGCCTGAGCGATGACCACCACCGCCGTCCCGCAGCTGAGCCATGTCAAGCCCGTGCTGCGCGGTGCCCGTGACCTGCTGATGCGATCGCGGACCTTTCAGCGGGCAGTACGGGCCGGAACCGTACGTGGCCATGTGCCGCTCACCGTCTGGCAGCATCTGCGCCCCACCGGCGTCTGGCAGCTGCACGCACCCGACGGCAGCACATTCCACTACTACTGCGGCCCGGACGACGTACTCGCCGGGCCGGTGGTCTGGACGGATCTGCGGCTGTGGGAGGAGGCCACCCACCCGCTCTTCTACCGGCTCGCCCGCACCGCGCGCGGTTTCCTGGACGCCGGAGCCTACGCCGGCCTGTACACCCTGCTGGCCTGCCAGGCCAACCCGCGGCTGCACGCCATCTCGGTCGAGCCCAACCCGGTCGCGGCCCGGATGCTGCGCCGCAATCTCGACGTCAACGGCTTCGGGAACCGGGTGCAGGTCGTCGGCAAAGCGCTGTCGGATGCTCCGGGTCAGGCCCGTCTCACCGTGCAGGAGCGCATCACCACAGCCACCCTGCGCGGCGACGCGGCAAACCCGGGGCGCCACAGCGTGGACGTGGAAGTGTCCACGGCAGACATGGCAGTCGGCGACCGGCCCATCGACCTGGTGAAGATCGATGTCGAGGGACTGGAGCCGGAAGTTCTGCGCGGCATGGCCAAGACGCTCGCCGCCCACCGGCCCATCGTGATCGCCGAGTGTCTCGACCGGCCCGCGTTGGACCGGCTGCGCGCCACCGCCGCCGAACTCGGCTACCACCACGTCCACCATCTTGCTCCGCAGGGCCCGGTCCCCGTATCGCCCGGGTTCGCGCCTCCCCGACGCCACCAGAACTTCCTCCTCAGCACCGGACCCTTTCCGACATGACCAGCGCCCCGGAGTCCGCACGCCGCATCACCTCAGTGCTGAGCTGGAACTACGGCGGAGCCGCCCTATCCGTCTTACTGCAGCTCGGCTACACGGCTTGGACCGCGCGTGCTGCGCCGCACACCGCCTTCGGCAGCTATGCGATCGCCCTTACGCTGGCACAGCTACCCGGCCTGTTCGCCACGGCGGGCCTGGCGACCTGCGTCCTGCGTGCCGAACAGCTCACCCGCGGCCTCCTCCGCTCGGCCCTCCGGCTTTCGCTGTTGACCGGTGTCGCCTGCTGGGCGGTCATCGAGGTTGCGGCCCCTTGGTGCGCGGCGATGTGGCGGATGCCTGAAGTAACGTCACTGCTCCGGCTGTTGGGCTGCCAGTATTTGGCGGCGCCTGCGGGCTGTGTGCTGGTGTCCGCGCTGCGCCGGGTCGGCCGGCCGGGGCGCGCGGCGGTTGCCGAATTCACCGGGCAAGCGGTCGGCTGCACGGCCGCGGCCGTCATGCTCGGTCGCACCGGCTCCCCGGCCGCCCTGGCCCTGGCCATTCCGGTCGCGGCGTTCATCACCCTCGCCCTCGCCGCGTGCGGATCGGCGAAACTTGGTCTACCACACGACCCAGTGCCCCTGGCCGGTTCCCTACTGAGACTGTCCGGGTTCCTCACCTGTTTCGCGCTTCTGCGCACCGTCGCGGGCAGTGGTCCGCTGTGGATGGCGGGCCGACTGCTCGGGCCCGGCACGGCCGGGCTCTGGTCCCGCGCCCAGCTACTGTCCGACGTACCGCTGAACGTGCTGGTCAAGGGGCTCAACTACGCGGCCGTACCTCTGCTCGCGGAGCGCAGGGGCCATGGCCTGCCGCTGGCCCGGCCCACACAGCATCTGCTGTACGCCGCCTCCGCGGGCTTCGTCGCCTTCGGTGCCCTGGCCGGGGCTGGGCCCGCCGCGCTCGCTGTGCTCCTGGGCCCCGGTTGGGAAGGTGCGGCCGCACTGGTGCCTGCGTTCGCCGCGACCGGCGCGCTGCAACTCCTGTACGCGGCGGGGTGTTCACTGGACCTGGCCCGCGGGTCCCGTCGCGATCTCGTCCGGGCCCAGCTCGTCTTGCTTGCCGTCACGGGAGCGGGACTCGCCGCTGCCGCCCGGTGGCCCGATCCGCTGGTGTTCGTCGCGGCCGGAGCGGCCGGGCTGGCCGTCGGCCACGCCGTACAGCTGGTCCGCTGGCACCGGATGGGTGCGGCCAGTGCCCGTGCCGTGGTCCACGCCCACCTCACACATCTGGCGGCCGGGGGCTGTCTGGCCGCAGCTGGCGGCTGGGGCAACACTGTCCTGGGGGGGCTGCCCGGTGCGGCGCTTGCCATGGCTCCGGTTCTGTTGGGGTGTGTGCTGCTGCGCGGCCGACTGCCTGCCTACCGGGCCGCCGCCGAGATCGGACTGCTGCGTCGCCCCGGCCGAGCGAAGCGGCCTATGACTGCGCCGGTGTCCCGGCCCTGAAGGGGTCTCCATGCAGTCGGCCTCGCCCGCATCCCGGAGTGGCCTGCGTCCGGTCGGTCCCAAAACCCACTGAGGAATCACGACCTACCCGGATGGACGATTTTGGCAGGGCGCTGCGTGGCAGAGCTGAGGAATTATGTACGGCATCGTTAGGATGGCGTGCAAGCTTCTTACTGCTCAGCTCATCCCGGTCCCAAGAAAACGACAATCGTGGAACGAGCAATTCGTTGGTAAAATTGGTGAAATCCGGTCTGATGCTGGATCCGAGGACGATTTTTCAGCTCAAATACGAAGCCGCCCGCACTTTGGCGCGGCTGCGCCCCGGGCCGAAGCTGTCGGCGGAGACGACTCACCGCGTGCACCTTGGATGCGGCACGCGGCGGGTCGAAGGGTGGCTCAACTGCGACATCTCCCGATCGGATTTTAATCTCGATCTGCTGGCACGTCGGCTTCCGCTGCCCGACAACTGCGCCGAGGTCATCATCTCGCAGCACGTCATCGAACACCTCGAACTGCACGAGCAACTCATTCCACTTTTCCGTGAGATGCGCCGCATCCTGAGGCCCGACGGCAAGGTGTGGCTGTCGTGCCCTGACCTGGAAAAGGTCTGTGCCGCATATGTGCAGGACAAGGCGATGGAACTTTGGAAGGATCGTCGTGAGCGGTTTCCTAATTTCACGCTGAATGGGGCACCCGTCCAGCACCTCATCAACGACTTCTTTCACCAGAGGGGTCAGCATCGAAATCTGTTCGACCTTGAACTCCTCACATGGGCCCTGGGGCAGGCCGGGTTCCGGTCTGTACGCCGAGTCCGCGAGGCTGATCTGCTCGCTGCATACCCCGAATTCCCCGAGCGAAAGGACGACATCCAATCGCTGTATGTGATGGCGAGCCCGGGTAGTTCCGCATAGTCGAATTACTTCGCTCGGTCCCGCCGGGGACGTGCGGCTGCGCACCGCTGCCCTGCCGTGAAGGAGTCTTGGAGGAATTCCCATGCACATCGGCCTCACCGGCCCGGTGGACCTCAGTCCTCTGCGCCCCGCCCTGGACTGCGAGGCTCCCCCCATCCCCAGCGGACCCTCCACCGGCTGGCTGGCCCGCACTTGGCTCGACCAGGGCCACCGGGTCACCGTGTTCGCAATGAGTGACGTAGTGACGTCCCGCGCGATGCTCGGTTCGGGGCGCCTGCGACTCGTCGTCACACCGATGCGCCCCTCCCACCGGGCACGTGATCTTTTCAGGTACGAGCGACGGCAGTTGGCAGCCGCACTGCGCGAACACCCCACCGATGTGGTCAGCGCCCACTGGACGTACGAATACGCGCTCGCTGCCATCGCCAGCGGCCGCCCCGCCTTCGTCACCGCCAGGGACACCCCTCTGCGCTACGCCTGGGAGATGCGCACCGCCTACCGCTGGGTGCGCCACACTCAGGCCCTGCCCGCCGTGCACCGTGCCACCGCGCTCAGCGCCAACAGTCCCTATACCGCACAGCACTTGAGGCGGTGTCTGGGGGCGCGCCGGCCGATCGAGGTGATCCCCAACGGTGTACGGACCGACGCCCTGCCCGTCTCCTCTGCGCCTCCGCCCGGTGACACCCCCGTGTTCGCCGCAGCTCTCCAGGGCTGGGGGCCGATGAAGAACACCAAGGCGCTGCTACGGGCCTTCGCCCTGGTACGCACGCAGATCCGGCGCGCCCGGCTACTGCTTCTGGGCTCGGACCACGGTTCCGGCGGCCCGGCGCAGGCTTGGGCGGCGGACCGGGAACTCACCGCAGGAGTCGAGTTCGCCGGACAACTGCCGCACGCCGCTATGCTGCAGCGCCTAGCCGCCGAGGCGCATATGCTCGTCCACCCGTCTCGACTCGAGTCCTTCTCCATGATCTGTGCGGAGGCCATGGGCATGGGCCTGCCGGTCGTGGCCGGCCGGCGCAGCGGCGCGGTGCCCTGGGTGGTCGCGGACGCGGGCCTGCTTGTCGACATTGACCGACCCAGCCAGATCGCGGAGGCGATGATTGCGCTGGCCCGGGACGACGAGCGACGGATGGCTCTCGGCGCAGCGGGGAGAGACCGGGTCCGTGAGCAGTTCTCGCTGAACGAGATCGCTCGCGCCTATACCGACTGGTTCAGAACAGCCGAAAGGCGTGCGTCCTGACTGCGTCACGCCCGTCCCGACGTGCGAGACCGGTCGCATCTGTCGACGAGGCACGTCACGTGTTGCCCCGTGCCCGTGCGGCGCACCAGATCGCACTGGAAGCGGCGGGAAACCCCCTCGGCCGCGGCCAGCAGACAGGGAACCGCACAGTCGGCCTTGCGGGTCAGCGACGCCTTGGCCCACCGCGAGGCTCCGCCGTGCACTACGACGCGCAAAGCTCGCTTCCATGAATTGGAGCAGGAGAGAGTCACAATGACTGAGTGACCATCCTCCACCGAGCCCGTACGGTTGCCCAGCCCTTCGGCATCGACGTGAGACGGTTCCCCGAGTGCCGTGTCGAGCACCGCCTGGTGTCAGGGCATCCCGGTGCTCGCCGGCCACGCCAGGCGCCGGTCCGCGGGTGACAACACCGGTCAGGCGCCGGCCAGGCGGCGACTTGTCGCCGACCCAGCGCACGGCCAACGGCGCGCTCTCCGCGGCACGGACAACCGGTGGAGCGGGGCGTGGCTCGTCCGCAGTCCTGGCGGGTCCACCGCTGAGCCCTTCGCCGCCCGCTCGTGGCTGCCGGTCACTGGCCAGCGCCCGCTTGACCGTGTTCTTCGAGATGCCCAGATGCCGCGCGATCGCCCTGATCGGCATCTGCTCCGCCCGGTGCAGGCGGCGGATTTCAGCCCAGTCCTCCACACGGCACCTGCGCGGCCAAGGGGCGTCACCGAGCGGGCCTTCACCGAGGCCGAAGCGGCCCGCCTGCGCTCCGCCGGCTGCTTGACCGTCTATCTGGACAGCGACTCCAGCGCCGCACCACGCCGATTCTGCTCGTCCAGCCGTGCCTCGCGCGCCCCGCATCGCCGAACACTGCCGCCCCACGTTGGCACCGCGGGCGATAGCCAACGGACCTCGTTACGCGTGACACCCCACGAGCAGCCACGGTCAGTCCTTGGCCGCGACATTGGGCCAAACGGACCATTCTCGGATCAGTGACGCGCTCACGCCCCGACGCAAGTGCAGAAAGAAGGACATTCTGCATTCAGCAGTCCTAAGTCGCATAGCACCTTAGATTGCCGACGGATCCGCCTCAGATGACACACAGGACGAACGGACACCCATGCACACCATGGTCGTAATCGCGCGTGGAACCGGTCAGCGCATCGGCCGCACAATCCCGAAGCAGCCGCTCAAGATCGCCGCCAGGACCACAGACAACCTTGGCCCAGGCATGACGAGATCGTCCACTTCGCGGACGAGTCCATGTGGCCCGGTCCGTCACCGGCGTCGTCACGTTCGTACGGGACACCCTCAGGGAGCTCGATGACGCGGGTCGGCCCACCCTGGGCGGGGGATGTCGCGGACCGGAAGCACCGTACTGGGACGGCACGTCAGGGCACAGGGTGGGCAGGACGTCTTCCACGCGACCAACGGCGGACAGCCGACCGGGTGCGGGCTGACGTCGGCCTCGCACCCCGTAGGGACAGGCGCACCGCCCTGGCCACCGTGCTCCCCGGCATCATCGCCGCGCGATCTGCGGCGCGATCACCCGAAGGGCCCGGAGGAGGGGACGCCATCATCCGCTCCACGGACTGACACCCTCCCGCCCGCACGCACTCTTCGCAGGAAAGATCAGGAGCCCATCCACCATGAACCGCCATCGCATCATGCAACAGCTCAACAACCGCCTCGTCTCCCACCCCTATGAGCAGCCGCAGGTGACAAGGCATCAGTTCCTGCAGGAGTTGCACGCCCGTCTGTCACCGCGAAACTATCTGGAGATCGGGGTCTGCAACGGACAAAGCCTGAAGCTCTCCCGGGTCCCCAGCATCGCCATCGACCCCTCGCCGGTGATCCGTTCGCCCCTGCACTGCGATCTTCACCTGGTGAAGAACACCAGCGACGCGTTCTTCGGCGGACCGGATCCCCTTGGACATCTACGGAGTGCCCGGAACCCGTTGAAGAATCTGCGCCGTGGCCGCCCCCTCCTCGGCCGTTACACCGACGGCCCCACACTCGACCTGGCGTTCATCGACGGAATGCATCTGTTTGAGTACGCGCTACGGGACTTTATGAACGTGGAGCGATACTGCTCCTGGTCGAGCGTGGTCGTCTTCGACGACATGCTGCCGCGCAACCCGCAGGAGGCTCGGCGGGACCGGCGCACCAACGCCTGGACCGGCGATGTCTTCAAGATGATCCCGGTGCTGGAGCAGTACCGCTCCGATCTCATCACGGTGCAGGTGAACACCGAGCCCACCGGTTTGCTGCTGGTCCTCGGCCTGGACCCGAAGAACACCGTGCTACGGGAGAATTACCAGTCGATCATCGACGAATATGTGATGCCCGATCCCCAGAAAGTCCCCGAGCGCATCCTCGACCGTATCTGCGCCGTGAACTCGGAGGGCCTCCTGAAAGCCAGCTTCTGGAAAGGGCTGGCCCACCGCCGCAACCGATCCCGTGTCCTCACCCGCGCCCGCCAGGAACTGGAACAGATCCAGGGCCACTGACGGTGTCCCGCCGACTGTGGGGCTTGGCATGGAGACTCAAGGTCACCGACCACATGGTGACAACTATGATCGCCGATCCCGCGAGGACCGGCTCAAGCAAGCCGTCATAGAAACGCACCGCCATGCCGGGTTCGTGGCATTACGTGGTTGCTCACTCTCTTGTACCGATACTGTCCCCATGGACTTTGAGCACGTTCTTCTCACTCGGTTCAACGTGCGGCTCTCGGATGATCAGGAGTCGCCGTGCGAGGAATGGCTGGCAGCCAGGATCCGCATCTTCAGGGACCTGTGTCTGCCGTCCGTTCGCCGTCAGCGACGCCCGCCGCAGCACTGGTTCGTGTTCTGCGACGCCCGGACGCCGCGGCGCTGGCAGAGCGAGATCGAGCGGCTCGCGGCCGGCGGTGCTTTCCGACCGGTGTGGCTGGACGGCGCGTTCGATGCACGAGCCGTGAACGAGGCCGTCGCCGCGGAGGGGCTGGGGCGGCGGAAATACCTGGTCTCCTCTCGCCTTGACTGCGACGACGCGCTGGCGCCCCATTTCACGGAGACCGTGCAACAGCAGTTGGGCAGGACCAGCGGTGCCTATTTCGTCAATCTCGTTCTCGGATATCAAATGTCCGCCGGCCGGTTCTACTTGCGGCCGTACATCGCCAACCCGTTTATCTCCTATGTCGAGCCGCAGTTTCCCGGTCGTCCATGGGCCACCGTTTTCTGCAGGCCCCATCACATGATTACCGATCAGCCCCTGGTGCAGGTCCGGTGCCGCCCCGCGTGGCTCCAGGTGATCCACGGTCGGAACCTGACCAACCGAGTCCGAGGCATCCGTACCGGGGACCGGATGCCCACCCGCTTGTTCGATGTCCCCGAGCACTACCTGACCGGTAGCGACTCGACAGCGGCGCAGGTTGCGGACCAGATCTCCTCAGGCGTCAGGTTCGTCACCGACTCTCTGCGGGATGGCACGACTCGGTCCCGGCTCCGCAACGTGATCAGGCACCGGCTGACTGGCTGACGAGCGATCGTCGAGTTGTCAGCGGGCCATCGCAAGGACTGCCAGCAACCCCTCGGCGAAACGCGCACTCATAGCTTCCCCGGAGTAGTGAACGGCATCCTCCTGGCAGCCTCTGCGTAGCGCTTCCAGGCGGGTGCGCTCGATGAGCAGTGCAGCGGTCGTGTCCGCAAATTTGGATTCATCGCCGGTTACAACACACGCGTTGCGACCGTCCTCCAGATACTCGAATTCCGGACCGTGCGCCGCGTCAGGCGTGGTGATCACAGGGGTGGACAGCGCCAGGGCGTCCACAGCGACGAGACCCACAGCCCCAGGCATGAGCAGTACATCACAGGCAGCGCCCAGCAGGGCCTTGCGCCCTGCATCCTGGACCGGCCCGAGAAATACGACCGATGAACTCGGTCGCGCGGCCGCGTCCTCGACGAGTCGGCGATGTGCCCCGTCGCCGGCCACGAGGAGCCGGAAGCCCGGCAGTCTTCGTGCCGTGAGTTCCGCCGCCGCGAGCAGGAACGGAATCCTCTTGGGGGCGTCCAGCCCACCGATGAAGAAGGCGCTTCGGCCCGTGGTGAGACCATGACGAGCGCGGAAGTCGCGGAGTTGTTGTGGCGTGATCTGCGCGAGAGCTGTCTGCAGTGCGGCGGTGTCAGTGGAGTTGCGCACCACCGTCACCCGCTCGGCGGGCACGCCTGCACGTGTGGCGTATCGAGACCCGCCCTCGGTATAGGCGAAGAACCAGTCCGCGCGGCGGGTGAACGCGTCCTTCACAGCGCGTTCGGCGGCGCTTTGGCGGTGTGTATAGGTACCGCCGTGCCCCCACAGGCAGATTGCCGGGCCGCCGTGCAGCCGGGATCTGACCATCAAGGGGAAAGCCTCCAGATTGCGCAGCGCCTGTTCGAGCACTACCGCGTCGCAGCGCCTGGCCAATGCCCCGAGGTCCCGCCAGAGCAGAGTGCGGCCGCCGACGCGGAAGACACGCTGCGGTAGTGCCAGGGCACCGGGCAACGCCCCGGTGTCATGTCGCTGGGCCAGGGAGCCCGTCGGGCTGCCATGGGCGACGGTCACCTCGACTCCGCGATCCTGTATGCGAGCCGTGAGCCGCTCGAAGAACCTCACCCGGTACTCGGGGAGGTACGGCGGAACGACGAGGACTCGACTGGACGTCACGATAGTTCCTCTCTACGGCTTGCGTCCTGATGCCCTCACTGGTCGATCGAGATCGCGGACCAGTACGTCGAGGTCGAGGCAGGAGTGGTGCAGCGCTGTGCAGGATGGCCAGGTCACGGCGGACACGGTGTCCGCGCCGAGCGACTTCACCTCGGTCAGGTGCTGCCCGTCCACCGTGAACTCCGGGGACGGGCGGATCGTGCCAGCACACCTGAGCGCGGACCGCAGCAGCCGCCAGGCCAAGGGAAGGGGAAAGGGGGACTCCCGCAGGTCGCTGATCTCGGCTTTGTAACGCCACACCGATGAGGATGACCGAGGCACCCTTGAGTGGCTTGCGTACTGCGTTGAGCATTTCGACGGCACGCGAGGCTGCGTAGGACGGCATTCGGTCGTTGATCTCCATGGCCAACTCGACGAATCGGAAGTTGAGTCCAAGGTGCCGCACACGCCAGGAGAAGTACGCCGGACCGATCGGGATGCAGTGTCCACCGACACCGACACCGACACCGGGACCGGGACCGGGACCGGGACCGGGACCGGGACCGGGATGGAAAGGCATGAAGCCGATCATCAGGTCTCCTTGGTGCCGACAGAGAACGTGCTGTCGGCAAGCGGGTTCGGGTCTGTCTGCTTCAGACGTGCACTGACCGGCTTACCGCCACCAGTGACTTCGGCAGCCGAGCGACCCGTTCGGGCCAGATCTCGGAGTTGGGGAAGTACCGGCGCATCCCGGAGAAGTCCAGCAACTCCACCCATGACACGTCGTCGACGGCCGCACCAAGGTCGGGAGAACGGGTATGGCCGAAGGGCCAGCGGAGCGAGACTTCCGCGCGTGCCCGCAGGGGAAGGAACTGGAATCCGGGGAAGAGCCAGTGCGGTTCGACAGGAAAGTATCGGTACGGGGTCTGAATCCAGTGCTGGTCGGACATCGTGTGCACTGTCTGGGCCAGGCGCAGCCGGTTGGCGTGGCCGCCGACATGCTCCAGGAGGGAGTTCGAGTACACGAGGTCGAATCGCTCCTTGACCAGCAGGGCGGGGAGCGCACAGGCGTCACCGACGACGGCCGTGACACCCGGCTCGTCGGCCGACAAGGTCTTCGGATCCAGGTTGACGGTGACAACTTGAGCCGGTCTCACCGGGACGAGTCGCCACGCCTCGGGCACTCCGCCGAGGTCCAGCACGCGCATGTCGCCCAGCGCCGGGAACCGTCGCAGCAGTTCTGCCCAGCGCTTGGTACGGGCCCGGTGAGAGAGGGAGCCCGGCCTGCCGGGATCGCTGACCACGTTCCGGATCGATGTGCGTGCCAAGGCCTTTGCTGATCTCATGCGTGCGCCGGCGGAAGGGGATGCGGCGCCGCACGCCCGCGCCCTGCCTGCCGCATCTGTTGCTTCTGTTGCGCGCGTGGTCACGTCAGGCCTCCTGGGATGGGCGCAATGGCCGTTGCCATTCCTGATGCGGCGATTGGCTGGTCACGTCGGGGTCGGCGACTGTCGTCCGAAGGCCAGCGCCACCGGGGGACAGCGCGGCCGGTCAAACGAGGCGCCTGGTGGGGCTTCCTGCGCCATGTCATCTGGCCTCAGGCACTCGAGCACTCGGACCGGTGGGGTGTCCGGCGTCACAGGGCCCCTTTCCGTGTACAGTGCGTGGGCTCGCGGTACTCCCGCCGACCGTAGCCTGCCAGGTCACCCCCCACAGGAACCGCGCGTTGCCGAACACGTACCGCCGCCACAGGCGGCGCGGCTCGCAGCCGAGACGGAACAGCCACTCCAACCCGTTGTGCTGCATCCAGGTGGGCGCCTGGCGCTTGGTGCCGGCGATGAAGTCGAAGGCCGCACCCACGGCCACGGCGACCACAGGCAGTTCGGCGCACAGGTCGGCGGCCCAGCGGTCCTGTTTGGGGGTACCGAGGCCCACCCAGACGATGTCCGCCCCCGCGGCGCGGATGTCCTCCGCTTGTTGCCGCAGTTCTTGGGCGCTCAACGGGCGAAAAGGCGGGGAGCAGGTGCCGGTGATCCGTGTCCGGGGGTAGCGCCGCCGCAGTTCCCGGTGCAGTGCGTCCAGTACGTCGGGCGTGGAGCCGAGGAGATAGTGCCGCAGGTCGGTGTTCTGGCTCAGGGCGAAGACGTCCAGAAGGAGGTCTGGGCCGTACACGCGTGTGCCCGGGAGGGCGGTACTGCGGTGGAGAAGACGGCTGGCCCAGACAACTGACTGCCCGTCGGGCAAGTTCAGAGAGGCTGAACGGAGGACGCTCTGGAGTTCGGTGTCCCGGTCCGCCAGGGCGAGCGTGTAGGCGTTGCAGAGGTGAACGTCGCTGCCACGCATGGTGGCGAAGGCGTCCGTTCGGCCCCGGCGTGCCTCGCGGTTCAGATGGGCGAGGTGTAGCACGTGTAGGGCCGCGCTGTCGCGGGTGTGAGCGGTGATGGGCACGTCCAGACACTCGACTACGGGGACAGTGGAGACCGTCCGTGCTCTGGCCCTCTGGGTACTCGTTACGGTGGTCATGAGCGGGCTCGGAGGCTCAGGGGTGAGGTGACGGGTCGAATCCTGGGCTCGGTGTAGTCATCGGTGCTCAAGCGGCGACGGAAGTCGGTGATGGTGTCGCACAGGCCCCGTTCCACCGGCGTCTTTGGCTCCCAGTCCAGTAGCTCGCGGGCCAAGGAGATGTCCGGGCGTCGCCGTTCCGGATCGTCCTGGGGGCGGGGGATCAGCGTGATCTCGGAGCTGGCCATGGTCAGTTTGCTGATCCACTGGGCCAGTTCCAGCATGGAGACCTCGTGGGGATTGCCCAGGTTGACCGGGCCGCCGTGGTCGCTCGCAAGCATCCGCAGTAGCCCGTCGACCACGTCGTCGACGTAGCACAGGGATCTGGTCTGGCTGCCGTCGCCGGTGACGGTGATCGGTTCTCGGCGCAGTGCCTGCCCGATGAAGGTGGGGATGGCCCGCCCGTCGTTCACGCGCATCCTCGGGCCGAAGGTGTTGAAGATGCGCACGACCTTGGCATCCACACCGCAGGTTCTGCGGTAGGCCGTGGTCAGTGCCTCACCGAAGCGTTTCGCCTCGTCGTACACCGAGCGAGGGCCGACGGGGTTCACATTGCCCCAGTAGCTCTCGGGCTGAGGGTGGACCAGCGGGTCGCCGTACGACTCGGAGGTGGAGGTCAGTAGAAAGCGCGCGCCCTTCGCGGCGGCCAGGTCCAGGGCGTGCCAGGTGCCGGCCGACCCCACACGAAGCGTCTCCAGGGGCAGTTTCAGGTACTCCTCGGGCGAGGCGGGTGATGCCAGATGGAATACGGCGTCGACCGGGCCGGGCACGTCAAGACCCTGGGTGATGTCCCATCGGTCCAACTGGAAGTGCTGGTCGCCCATGAGGTGTTCGACATTGTCGGGGCTGGATGTCAGGAAGTTGTCCACGCAGATCACTTCGTGGTTCTCGTGGAGCAGCCGCTCGCACAGGTGGGAACCGATGAAGCCGGCTCCGCCCGTCACTACCGCACGCATGCAGGTCCTCTC
Source organism: Streptomyces sp. TRM68367 (assembly GCF_014495685.1). Classification (GTDB taxonomy): domain Bacteria; phylum Actinomycetota; class Actinomycetes; order Streptomycetales; family Streptomycetaceae; genus Streptomyces. Next base: position 85,148 of record NZ_JACTVI010000027.1, read on the forward strand.
GGCCGCGCCGCCCCTGGCTTGACGAGGTGGCAAGTTGCAGTGTCATTGCTGAAGCTCAGATCGATGTCGTGTTTCTATCTATTGCTCAGTTATGTACGGCTTGAGGCGCTGAATTTGTGAATATTCATCTTATAAGAGCACGTTTCACCCGTTCTGCGTAGAAGAGGTACGGAATGCCGGTATCCGCTGGAGAGACGGTTCACCACCGGCCGACCCCGTGGCAGTCGCCATGGGGAGGCCGGGCGGCCAAACGCACCATCGACCTGGTGGGGGCCGCTGTCCTGCTCCTGCTGTTGGCGCCGATACTCCTGGTGGTCGCCGTCGCCGTGAAGGTCGACACTCCGGGACCACTGATCTTCCGTCAGCGACGAACGGGCTGGCGGGGCGAGGAGTTCGACGTCCTCAAACTGCGCACGATGCGGGTCGGCTCCGAGCAGTTGCGAAAGGTGATGGCCGCCCGCAACGAGACGGACGGGCACTTGTTCAAGATTCGCGAGGACCCGCGGGTGACCGCGGTCGGGCGCTGGTTGCGCCGCTATTCCCTGGATGAGCTGCCGCAGTTGGTCAATGTGCTGAACGGGCAGATGTCCCTGGTCGGTCCCCGGCCGCTGCCGGTCGAGGACTCGGCCTTCACCGGCGAGGCCCTCCGTCGCCTCCAGGTCAGGCCTGGGCTCACCGGACTGTGGCAGATCAGTGGCCGGTCCGACCTGCCCTGGGAGGACGCCCTGCGTCTGGATCTGGAATACGTCGACACCTGGTCGGTCAGGCGCGACCTATTGATCCTCTTCCGGACCCTGCCTGCCGTTCTGCGCGGTGACGGCGCCTACTGAGCCGGCGCCCGCGCGTCGCACGGAGGGTCGCACATCCACACCCGGCGTCCGGAGGGCCTTGCGCGGGGCGGGCCACGGAACCCACGAACGAGATCAGCCAGGGAGTGACACCAGATGTCCGGGACTCGCCGTGGTGCATCACGTGTGCAGGAACCCCCGCTCAGTGCGGAGCGGGCCAGACGGATTCCGCGCCGGTGGCAGGAGCGGGTCCTGCCCGCCGTCATCGTCCGCCGGCTGCGCGACCGTCGCGTCAGGCTGCCGGTGTACGCCGCCGCTGTGCTGCTCCTGGCCGGTGCCGCCTGGATCGCGGTCACCGGAGTGCTCGCCCGCAATGAGCTGCTGGCCGCCCAGCGGAGTCTGGAGACGCTGCGGCGGCAGCTCCTCGCGCAGCCCGCAGCGGACCCGGCCACCGCGGCCGCCCCGCCAACGACGCGGACCGCAACAGCGCAGGACGCAGTGCGCAGCGCCGCCGACCATGCCACCCGGGCGCATCGGCTCACCACCGGCCCCGCCTGGTTCCCGGCGGCTCATCTGCCCGTTCTCGGCGGCCCCTTCCGTACCGTACGCGGTATCGCGGAGGCCTCCGACCGGCTGACCCACGACGTGCTCTCCCCCGTGGCGCGCACCGTGGCGGAACTCGAATCCACCGGGATGAACGACAGCCGGCACCTGAACCTCTCCGCGCTGCGCCGTGTGACTCCCCTTCTCGAACAGGCCTCGCGCAGCGCGTCGGAGGTGCGCGCCGATGTCGACGACCTCCCGCACGGCACCTGGCTGCCGGCCACCGACCGGGCGCGCACCGAACTCGCCCGGCAGCTCGATCGGATCACCCCCTTCACCCACGATGCCGCCGCCGCGGCCCGGTTGATGCCCTCGATGCTCGGAGCGGACGGACCACGGCGGTACCTGGCGGTGTTCGAGAACACCGCCGAGGCTCGTGGAACGGGCGGGCTGCCCGGAGCCTTCGCGGTGCTCAGGGCGGACCGGGGCCGACTGAGCTTCGAGCACTTCGGGAACGACACCGAACTGAGCGAGGCGTATGCGGACGTCGACCTGGGAGCGGAGTTCGACGGGCTATACGGTCCCAGCGCCCCGACCCGGACCTGGGTGAACTCCAACATGAGCCCGCACTTCCCGTACGCGGCGCGGATCTGGGCCGCGGCGTGGCAGCGGCACAGTGGCCAGCGTGTGGACGGTGCCTTCGGCCTGGACCCCGGTGCGGTCTCCGGGCTGCTCGCCGCCTCCGGCCCTGCCCGGCTGCCCGACGGAAGCGCCGTCACCGCCCGCAACGTCGTGGATCTCAGCGAGCGCGCCAGCTACGCGCTCCACCCGGACTTCAAGCGGCGCAAGGCGTACTTCCTCGATGTGGCGCGCGCGGTGGCCATCCGGCTGCTCGGTGCCTCGACCGACCCCGCGCGCCGAACCGCCCTCTTCTCGGCACTGCACCGGCAGCTGGGAGAGGGACGGATCAAGGTGTGGAGTGGGCACTCGGCGGAGCAGCGCGAGCTCCTGGCGCGGTCGTTCGCCGGAGCGTTGCCCGAAGGATCCGCTCCGCTGGCCGGACTGGTCGTCAACAATGCGGCGGGCACGAAGCTCGACTACTACCTCGACCGCCGGCTCGTGTGGGCACCGGGCCGGTGCGTCGGCGGCCAACGCGAGGTCACCGTGACCGTCCGCCTGACCAACCGGGCTCCGGTGTCGGGACTCCCGCCGTACGTCGTCCAGCGGGTGGACGACCCGCCCTACGACACCCGGCCGGGTGACAACCGTCTGTTGGTGTCGTACTACGCCAGCGCGGAGGCCACCCTGTCCGGCGCCACCCTGGACGGCCGCCCCACTCAAGTCAGCCACGGCGCCGAGCGGGGCCACCCGGTCTTCACCCTCGATGTCGAGCTGCCCGCGCGCAGCACGCGCACCCTCGTACTCCACTTGCTGGAGCGGCCTTGGGAGCGTTCTCCCGTCGTGCTGCATCAGCCGCTGGTGCATCCCCTGCGGGCCACGGTGCTCCCGAACAGTCCGTGCGCCGACTGATTTCCCGCCCCGGCCGCATGGATACTGACGTTATGGCGGATATTTACGCACTCGATTCGTTTCGGAGGGAATTAGCCAATTCAGGTGTTCCGTGTACTCGTCGTGTGCACCGCACCCTGTACCGCTCGGCGCTCGCCGAGTGCCTGCCGAGACAACTGCTGGCCGCGCACGGGAGCTGGTCCATGCCAGCAGCGCCACAACGCACGTCACGCCGGGCAGGCCGATGGCGGACGCGGCCGCCTTCAACCTCGCCGGGTGGGGCAGAGACCCGTCAGAAACCGTCGACACACCGCCGAGTTGGTCGAGAGATCGGATCTGGTACTGGGCGCCGCGACGGAGCACCGCGAGGCGGCCGTACGGCTGTCCCCCGCGCGGGCGTTGTCGCGGGCGTTCACACTGCGCGAATTCGCCCGGTCGCTGCGGGCTGAGCACGCAGGGGGCACGGATCCCACCGACCGACTCACCGCGCTCACCCGGGGAGGTCGCCCGGCGCGGAGTCGACGTTTTCACCTGGCATCACGGATATGGTCACCTAGTAACGAATGCCCCTATTGATACCTACTTGCACACCTGGGATGGATACCTTGGATCTGTCCGACTTCCTTCGATTCCTGGTCAGGCGTTGGCGCATCATCGTGACATTGGGCCTGCTGGGAACAGCGGTCGGCGCGTTCGTCACCACCGCCACCACACCGCAGTACCGGGCCACCTCGACGCTCTTCGTGTCTCTTCAGGACCGGGGCGACACGGTCATGCTCAATCAGGGCAACACCTTCGCCCAGGCTCGCGTCCGCTCCTACGCGGAAGTGGTCACCAGCCCCCACGTGACCGAGCCGGTCGCCGAGACTCTGGGCCTGGATATGACGCCCTCTCAGCTGGCCCGAAAGATCACCACGGAGGTACCCCTCGAAACGGTACTTCTCAAGATCACCGTCACGGACACCCAACCGTCCCGGGCGGCCCGGATCAGCAACGCGATCGCCGACCGCTTCGCCGAGGTCATCGCTGAGGTCGAACGACCGGACGGCGCCCGGCTCTCGCCCGTCCGGCTGAGCATCACCCAGCCCGCCAACAGCCCGAAGGCGCCGACTTCCCCGAACCTGGTGCTCAACCTCGCGCTCGGGCTCGTGGCCGGCCTGACCCTCGGTACCGGCCTGGCGGTCGCGCGGGAGTCGCTGGACACCTCGGTGCGCAGCCGTAACGACCTGACCCGGTGTCTCGCCGACGCCGGCGGACCGGCCGTACTCGGCAGCGTCGTCCTCGACCAGCGTACCTCCCGACATCCGGTGGCGACGGACGACGACGCGTTCGGTCGGCGGGCGGAGGACTTCAGACGGCTGCGCACCAGCCTCCGGTTCGTGGACGTCGACGCTCCGCCCAAGGTCATCGCGGTCAGCAGCGCGGTGCCCAGCGAGGGGAAGACGAGCATCTCGATCAACCTGGCGTCCGCCCTGGCCGAGTTCGGCTCCTCGGTCTGCCTGGTCGACGCGGACCTGCGGCGCCCCAATGTGGCCCATGCGCTCGGCCTGGTAAAGGACGCCGGACTGACCACCGTGATGATCGGCCAGGCGAACGCCGAGGACGTGATGCAGTCGGTGGGCTCCTTCTCGGTGCTGGCCAGCGGGGTGGTGCCGCCGAACCCGGCGGAGATGCTGGGCTCGGCGCAGTTCCGCACCGTGGTGCGCTCGCTCGCCGACCGGTTCGACCACGTGGTGATCGACACCGCGCCGGTACTCCCGGTGGCGGACACACCGGCGATGGCCTCGGCGGTCGACGGCTACCTGCTGGTGGCCCGGTACGCGAAGAGCACCCGGGGCCAGCTCACCGACGCCGTGCGCGCCCTGCAAGACGTCGGCACGACTGTGCTCGGCAGCGTCCTCAACATGGTGCCCGCCAAGCGCGACAGCGAGCAGTACGGCTACGGGTACACGTACCGGCCCAGGATCGCGGGACGCCGAGGCTGGCTGCGGAGCCGGCGCCGGCTCCGCAGCCGCGGCAGGCCGGCGACGATCGGCGTCTTCCCCGCGCCTACCGCACCGACGAGGGGCGACACCGCCCCGGCGGCTGCAAAGGAAGGCGGAGAGCATCACTGAGCGAACGGGGGATGCCGCGGACGCCCGGGGCGGTATGGCCGGCCCGGGCGTCGGCGCCCGGCAGGCGTCGCGCCGTCGGCCCGGCGTTCGCAGGCGCCGGGGGTCCGGCGCGGCGGTTCGCGCCTCCAGCCCGATGGCCCGGTCCGCGCGGATGCGTGCGCTCCCGGCGCTCCCGGCCATCGCGGCCGCGGCCCTGGCGGGCGCAATACTGCTCACCTCGTGTGCGGCTGACAGCCACTCACCGGTGCGAGCACAGGCCGCGGCCGGGTCTGCCGCGGGCCGGGTCGAGCAACTCGAGGTCAGGGTCCTCGACGTCCTGCCCCACGACCCGAAGGCCTACACACAGGGCCTGGAGATGGCCGGGCGAACGCTCTACGAGGGGACGGGCATGGCCGGCGAGTCGTCGATCCGTCTGGGCCCGCCCGGCCGGCCTCCCACCGTCCGCGCCGACCTGCCGGCACCGCTGTTCGGGGAGGGGATCACCGTCCTCGGACCGACGCTGTGGCAGTTGACCTGGCGGAACCACATCGCGATCGAACGGGACGCCGCAACCCTGGCCGAGCTGCGTCGTGTCCCCTACGCGCAGGAGGGCTGGGGGATGTGCCACCAGCCGGGGCGCGGGCGACTGGTCACCAGTGACGGTTCCGCCCGGCTGACCTTCCGGGACCCGCGAACGCTGGCCCCGACCGGTGAACTCGTCGTCACCCTCCACGGCCGTCCGGTGCCGCGGCTCAACGAGCTGGAATGCGTGGGCGACAGTGTGTACGCCAATGTCTGGACCTCCCACCGGATCGTGCGCGTCGACGCGGGCACCGGCGCGGTGACGGCTCAGATCGACGCCTCAGGGCTGTTGACCTCGAAGGAGCAGCAGCACGCCGAGGTGCTGAACGGCATCGCCGCCGTCCCCGGCACCGATGAGTTCCTGCTCACCGGCAAATGGTGGCCGAAGATGTTCCGAGTGGTCTTCGTCGCCAGGTGATCCGGTCTCCGGTCCGGTCGGCAGGGCCGTGCGCACGGGCCGGGGACGGATCAGGGCGGGGGCGCTCAGCAGCAGCGTGCATGTCACCGCGTCAACTCCTGCCATCTAGGGCCTGTTCTGAGTTGAGATCAAGGGAGGGCTGGCAGGCTGCGTAGCCAGAGGATGGATCCGCGCAGGTGAAGCCCGGCGGCATAGCTCTCGGGTGTCTTGTCGTAGCGGGTGGGTGCGCCACGAGGCGCCAGTGCGCCGTGAGGCGCGGTGAATCGAAGGAGGTGCAAGACCTCCTCGCCAGTCTGTCGCAGCAGGCTGGTGGGAGCTGAACGCAGTCC
>NZ_JACTVI010000270.1 GCF_014495685.1 Streptomyces sp. TRM68367
CGATCCGGTCCGGGGCCAGCTCCTGGACGCGTTTGAGGAGTTCCTCGTTGCGGCCGGTGCCGAGGACCCTGGAGACGCCCGAGGCCAGTGCAATCGGGGCGCCGAGCGGCGCCCGCGCCTGCCATCGAGGGACGGGCGTCCCCGCAGCCCGAGGCGTACGGGAGTCCTCGCCGGTGAACAGGCGCGGACGGACCATGCGGGGCCGAACCAGAATCGGTGCGGCGCTCTGGGCGCGAGCGAAGAGGGGAACGACGCGGGCTGCTCACCCGTTGCGGCTCCCTGCGTGCTACCGATAGCGCAATCGTGCGAAGTGTCGGCGACTCTGTCAAGAGGTGCAGGGCGTTTCAAGTACCTGGACATGTTGCTCGCTTTCGCTCTCTAGGTCCCTCGGGCCGTGAGTGCTATCGTTCGCATAATCCGCAGCGTCCCGGCAAGAACTCCGATGGGCCCGCGCTCTCCTGGACGGACGGACAGCACAGGCAGCGCGGGTTCGCCGGGCCCGATCGCGGCCGACAGGAAAGCGAGCCTGACATGACATCCGAGCCCTCTGTGGCACCCATGACCCTCACCACAATTGTGGCCAGCACGCGTCCTGGACGTGTGGGCCGGTCCGTCGCGGACTGGTTCACGTCCCGGGTCGCGGAGGACGACCGGTTCGCATCGCACCTGGTCGACCTGCATGAACTCGATCTGCCGTTCTACGACGAGCCGCATCCGCCCGCTCTGCGGCAGTACACGAAGAGCCACACGCGCGCATGGAGCCGGATCGTCGAGGCGTCGGACGCGTTCGTCTTCGTCACCCCGGAGTACAACGGCGGCTTCCCCGCTCCCCTGAAGAACGCGTGGGACTACCTCGTCGTGGAGTGGCAGCACAAACCGGCCGCGTTCGTCAGCTACGGAGGCGTCTCGGCGGGTACCCGGGCGGTGCAGATGGCCAAGCAGGTCGTGGCGAACCTGAGGATGCTGCCGATCGGCCCGACCGTGAGCATCCCGTTCGTCAACGAACAGGTTGAGGACGGCGCTTTCCGGCCCGGCAAGATGCACGAGACAGCCGCCGAGCACGTGCTCGACGAACTCGCGCGCACCGGCACCGTCATGCGCCGGCTGCGCAGCGGAACATACTGAACCGGCGTCGCCCAGGACACGAAGGCGCCCGGAGCGCATCGCTCCGGGCGCTTTTCGCGTCTGTGGACGAGGCCGCCCTGGCTTGGGCGGAACCGCCGTGACTCAGGTGGACCTGGACGGAGCCCTTCCGTCAGGGGGTGCCGTGCTGCCGCGCAGGACCAGCGATCCGGGGGAGACCGACGTGTACG
>NZ_JACTVI010000271.1 GCF_014495685.1 Streptomyces sp. TRM68367
TCACCGTGATGAGCTGCGCGAGCACCCCAACCACTCGTCACACCAGGACCGTTGACCTGCACGAATCACGATGGAACTTCCTCACTGGCCTCGGAGCTGTTATTGCGGCCCTTCGATAGGGCTGCACCGCTGAGGCGGCTCAGCTCAGACCAGGCCGCCTCAGCACAACCGCCAACCCCGCACCACAACCGCACCAGATCGAGCGGGAACCAGCGGGGAATCACGGCGAAAGCAACAGAGTCCTATGAGGCCTCAGCCTGGCCGTCCGCCCAGGTCAGCGCCCGAACCGGTCGCGAATGATCGCAGCTTCCCAAGCTGATGACCTTGCGGGTGGGCTGTCATCCGCAAGGCCGTCCGCGCCCGCGGACACTTTCCGAACGAGCAGGCCGCTCTCAAGTGCGTCTACATAGCCATCATGAGCCTGGACCCCACCGGGCTGGGACGCAAACGCTGGTCATAACGGTGGAAGGCCGTCCTCAACGCCTTCGAGATCACCTTCGACGGGCGGCTCTCCGCCGCCCGCCGCTGAATCCCTAACAACTCCAGAAACACCGCTCACTGGACAGACCCGGCTGTCTTGCTCGGCGGCGGTCTTGCCAGCGTGGCCGACGAGTGATGGTGAACCAGCTCTACCCCGCATGCATTGGACACGGCAAAATTTCTCTCTATGGATCAGGGGGTCGCTGCGGTCTGGGCTGCTGGCTTGGCAGGATTCGCGAGCGCAGCAGGGGCTGCTGTGGGGGCCGGACTGGCAGCCCGTGGGGCGCGCGTCCAGTTGCTTCAGCAGAGCGAGTTGGACAAGCGGAGCAGGGAAGAAGAGCGGCGGCGTCAACATGATGAGTGGCGCCGCCAGAACTGCCTCACCTTCCAAGCGAAGCTTGGGGAGGCGATCGATGCGCTTGATGAGCTGATCTACACCCTCAGCGATGGACAACAGGCAAGCGAGGCGCGCGACAAGCTACGCAAAGCGGAAGGAGCAGTGCTCCGAGGACACTACGATCTTGTGGTGGTGTGTGAGGTGGCGGAGCTTGAACGCATTTCGGGCACAGCCCTTAGGCTGCTTGAACAGGCACTCTTTGCCATAGACGCTCTCCGACGAGATCCTTTGCATGTAACGAACCCCGACTCACCGTTGAACCAACACTGGCTCGATCAGCGTCGAGGTCTGCTGGGTGCGTACGAGATGTTCTCCAAAGCGCTTCCCCAAGTCCTATCCGCTTCCTAGGTCCTGTCTGGAGTTCGGATCACGAGTGTGGTGCGATGCTGCGGAGCCAGAGCATCGCACCACACAGGTGCAGTCCGGCCTCG
>NZ_JACTVI010000272.1 GCF_014495685.1 Streptomyces sp. TRM68367
GCACAGTCCACAACCTCAACAAGCTCATCAACCACACGCCCAAGACGCACTCTTGACCTTCACCGGGCAGGAGCCGTGCGACAGCCTCCGGCACGTCCGGCGGCCGCACCGAAACCGTCCCGGCCGGGCCCGGGACGGCCTCCCGGCTCGAAGAACAAGCACCGGGCCAGGCGCCACGACGTCGGCAAGACGGTCAAACGCGCCGAGTCGATCAAGGAACACCAAGCCCGCCGAGGATAAACGCCAAGCTCAGCGGGTGTTCCTTGCTCGAACCACGCGTACAGGTCCAGGGATGCGATGAGGGTTGCCTGGCTGTCGGTGAATCTGGATCTGGACAGGTCCGGTGATCGGTTCGGCAATCTTCCGGGCAGCGTCGGCACGCACCTGCTCAAGGTAGCCGGGGGCGCTGACCTCCCCGATCGCGTCCCGGATCTCCGCCACGGGCCGCATGTCCTTGGGGGTGAAGTGCTTGGACTTCTTGGCGGACGCCAAAAACTGGGACAGCTCCACGATGAAGGCGGCGTCCATCATTCGGAAATAGACGGCCGCGGACTTCGGCCCGTTCAGCTTCACCAGGGCGAGACCGGTCGGGAACTGGGCCGCCAGCAGGCACTCGGCATCCGCCTGGTTCAGCCTGATCCGCCCGTCGTCCCGATCCGTCGCGCGGACGCTGAAGCCGACGAAAACTCCGGATACCGGTCCGGTCCGGCCGAAGCCCGCGGCCAGGTCCGCCTGGCACAGGAAGTCGAACCCGAAGTCGTGTTCGACCTTGTTGGAGATGATGAAGTTCTCCTGGCAGGAGAGCCGGAACCGGTCCTCTCCGATCGCCCCGATGCGCTGGGCGGCGTTGCGTTTCTTCGGCACGGTCCCCCGGATCGCATGTTCCTGTCAGGCGGGCCGGGTGCGTCTGCTGCTCCCACGGCCGCATCTGCTGCTCGTTCCTCATTATCGCAGCCGCACCGGATCGCCCGCACAGATATCTGGTCACCGCTCAGCAATGCCGATGAGGACCTGAACTGGGCTATCTCGGTGGACTCCACGATCGTGCGCGCGCATCAGCACGCGTCCGGAGCCCGTAAAAAGGGCCCCGGCCGGTGAACCGCCCGACCATGCCATCGGCCGGTCCCGCGGGGGCCTAACGGCGAAGGTCCACCTCGCGTCCGACGACCGGTGCCGGCCCCTTGGTCTTCGCCCTGACTGCCGGGCTGTGAGCGATCACGAAATTCCCCAGGTGGAGCGGGTTCCGCGTCACGTAATTCCCCACCCCCGCGGTCACGTAATTCCCCATGGG
>NZ_JACTVI010000273.1 GCF_014495685.1 Streptomyces sp. TRM68367
CGCACGCTGTGGAACCTGCTGCACGCCTGGTGGCAGATGATGCCGAAGGACAAGCGCACGCTTGCGCACGCGGACGCCGCGATACGCCAGGCCCGCAAGGACATCGAATTCCTTGCCGTCCTGCCCGCCCAGGCCGCGCAGGCGGTGTTGAAGACGTACGTCCAGGCATGGAAGAACTGCTGGGACGGGCGGGCGGATACCCCGAACTTCAAGGGCCGCTTCCGGTCCGTCATGTCGGTGGACGTCCCACAAGGCAGGGACTTGAACATCAAGCGTGTGCACCGCCGCTGGGGCATGGTCAACCTGCCCAAGATCGGCCGAGTCCGGTTCCGCTGGACCAAAGACCTCCCTGTCGGCAAGCACGCCGACAACGACAACCGGATCACTGGCGCCCGGCTCGTCAAAGACGCGCTCGGCTGGCACATCGCCTTCCGCGTGATGACCCAGGAACCCACGCCCGAGCTCCACCGGGGGCCGGAAGTCGGTATCGATGTGGGCGTCACGGTCCCGCTCGCTCTCTCGGACGCAACCACGTTCGAGCATGGCGAGTGGCTGAACGAGAAGGAGAAGACCAAGCTCCTGCGGCTGGAGCAGCGCGCCGCCCAGCGCAAGCGGCACCGCAAGGCAGGCGAGCGCACGTCGCGCCGCCTGCACCGCACCTATGACCAGATCGCCCAGCTCAAAGCAAAAGCCAAGCGACGAGCCGCGGACTGGCAGCACCAGACGACCACCGCCATCGCCCGCACCTATGGCACGGTCGTGGTCGAAGCACTCACCATCACGAACATGGTCACGTCGGCTCGGGGCACCGTCGAAGAGCCGGGGAAGAACGTCGCCCAGAAAGCCGGGCTGAACCGCTCCATCGCCGCCGAGGCGTGGGGCCGCACGGTCACGATGCTGACGTACAAGACCGCCCGGCACGGCGGCACCCTGATCAAGGTCCCCGCCCCCGGCACCTCCCAGCGCTGCTCAGCCTGCGGTTTCACCACGCCCGGCAGCCGGGAGTCCCAGGCCGTGTTCGTGTGCAAGAACCCGGACTGCGGCTGGTCCGGCAACGCCGACCACAACGCAGCCCGGAACATCCTGCACCTGTACCGGATCGGCCTCGTGGCGATCCCGGCTGCTGGAAGAGCAGTCGTCAGGCGCGCTCGCCGCGTCAAGCCTCCCACCGCAAGGTAGGGCGGAATCTCCTTCCTGAGCTTGCGAAGGGAGGAGAGCACTTCAA
>NZ_JACTVI010000274.1 GCF_014495685.1 Streptomyces sp. TRM68367
CGGGGGTGAGATTCCCCCGGGCGACCCGACTACCAGGAACGGCAATTTGTCAGCGTCTATGTGCTGGACAATCTCTGTCCAGCACAGGCCGCAGGATCCCGCCGCTCTCCCCACGTACCTGAACGTTGATCACCTCGGTCAGTTCGGGTCAGCCGGCTGTGGCGGTGAGCCTGGCGGCCTGGCGGGAGGCGAGATCGGTGGCGTCGTCCCAGTCCCAGGCGGGTTCGCCGCTGAGGCTGAGCACAAGAACATCGCTGCCGACAGCGCCGGCCAGCAGCAGAGTGACTGTGTTGTGTCCCGTGGCGACGGAGCGGACCTGCTGCTCGCGCGCCCACACGGCCGAGGCGTCACCGAACAGCGGCAGGTCGACGTCCCGTTCGCCGACCACCTCTACCGCGGCCGCCGGATTGGCCAGTAGGCACTCGCCCACCGTGCGGAGGGCGGCGACGGCGTCGTCCCGCGTCGCCAGAGGGACGGCCTGGGCCCACAGCCAGCGCTTCCCGCCACGGAACGACCGCCAGGCCGTGACACTGCCGTTCTGGCGGGCGCGCTCCCTCCACGGCGAGGCTTGCCCAGTGCGCCCGGTCCGCCAGGTGCGCTGCCCGTCCCGGCGCCATCCGGGCGGCAGGTCCTCCACCGTCAGGAGACGGGACAGCGCGCGCCTGCGCCCTGCCCCCGGGAGGACCGGGAAGAGAAGAGAAGGCATGTGTCAGTCCCCGGTCATTCCCCAGAAAACCAGCCCTGCCGCGTTTCCGTTTTCGTCGTACACCGGGGCGCAGCACCCGGAGCCGCGGAATGTGGGAGGGATATCCGAAGCGGAGGTTTTGTAGGCGCGCTCGATATCGTCTCGTGTGGGCTTGGCCGCACCGAAATACTCGATGATTTCCTGAGGCGTGACCAGCCTTACGGTGCCGTCTTCCTCCGCGTCGATGTCAGCGGTGACGATCATCCGGTCGACATCGATGATCGAGTGGGTGCCGCCCTCCTCCTCGAGGATTCCGCTGTCCATCAGGTCCGACAGCGTCTGAAGAGACGGTTCCCGATGGCGCCAGGACTGCTCGAAAACCTGCTCGCGGAGCTCGTCCAGGGCAGCCTGTGGGTCAGTGTTCTTGTCGGTGAAGTAGATCCACCTGGATGCTCCCATGGGAGCTCCCTTCGCTGTGAGTGCCGCTCATGAAGACCGAGGGCCCGGCCGGGCGCGTCCGCAGCGGACGCG
>NZ_JACTVI010000275.1 GCF_014495685.1 Streptomyces sp. TRM68367
AGGTGCGCGGCCCGGGGGCCGTCGCCGCACAGAACTGGGTCGGCCAGCTGACGCCGTTGCACGCCACCTCGAGCGGCAAGATCCTGCTCGCCTACCTGCCCGCCAAGGAACGCGCCGCGCTGCTGGCCGCGACGGGCCTGAAGAAGGTCACCCCGCGCACCGTCACCGCGAAGACGAAGCTGGAGAAGAACCTCGTCGCGGTCCGCGAGAGCGGCTACGCCTGGGCCCTGGAGGAACTCGAACTCGGCCTGCACGCCATGGCCGCTCCGGTCCGCAACCGCGACGGCGATGTCGTGGCGGCACTGAGCGCCTCCGGGCCCTCGTACCGGCTCACCACGGAGCGCCTGCACGAGCTCGCTCCGCTGCTGATCAAGGGTGCGGACGAGATCAGCCACCGGATGGGGTACCTGGGTTGAGCGGCCCGTCCGGCCGCCGCCGCTACTGCGGCTGCCGTGTGCCCAGACGCTCGTGCACCCAGTCGTGGAAGCCGCCGATGTGGTGCTCGCTGGGCACGAGTACGCCCCCCTTGGCGTACATCCGGGAACTCATTGCGGGCTGCGTGCGCTCGCAGGCCTCGAAGTCCTGCAGGTTGACGCGGTGGAAGAGCTCCACGGACCTGCTGACGTCCTTGCCGCTGTCGATGACATGCGGGAGGTAGAGCCAGTCGCACTCGACGATCGTGCGGTCGACGGCCACCGGGAACATGCGGTGGAAGACCACATGGTCGGGGACGAGGTTGATGAAGACCTGCGGCCTGACGGTGATCGCGTAGTAGCGGCGGTCCTGGTCCTCGGCGACGCCCGGAATGCGGTCCAGGCCCTCGGAGCCGTCGACGGTGAATCCCTGGACGTCCGCACCGAACTCGGCGCCATGGCCGACGTAGTACTGGGCGGCGAAGCCGTCGGCGAACTCCGGGAGCACCTCGGTGAGTTCCGGGTGGATCGTGGCGCAGTGGTAGCACTCCATGAAGTTCTCGATGATGAGCTTCCAGTTCGCCCTGACGTCGTAGACGTTCCGCCGGCCCACGGAGAGACTGCCGATGTCATAGCGCTCGATCGACTCGGCGTCGCCGAGACGGCCGACGACATCGCCGATGACGTGCTCCTCGAAGGACGGCGGGTTCTCCGCCAGGCAGACCCAGACATAGCCGAGCCATTCGCGGGTGGCCACCGGCGCCAGGCCGTACTCGGTGCGGCCCACGT
>NZ_JACTVI010000276.1 GCF_014495685.1 Streptomyces sp. TRM68367
CCCCTCCGGTCTCCCCATACCACAACAACGAGGACCAAGGCCCGAAGCCACGGCTTGTTTCCCGGCAAGCCCTAACTACACGGCATTGTGCCTAGACGTCCAGGCCGATCTTCACCAGGCGGTGTCTGACGAAGCGCAGAGCAGAGGAGGCGGGATGCCGAGGCGGTCGGTCACTTTCAGCGTCGGTTGCCTGCAAGTTCCCACGGATGCCTCCTCGGCGGACTCCAGTGTGGCCGTGGTCACCGTGCTGAAGCGGTCGGGACCTCTTGCATCTAGATTCACCTGCCGAGTCGAGATTAACAACATCTCCATTAAAGTTAGCGATAAAGATGTTATAAAAAGACGTGTGCTTTCTCCAGTACCCCGCCGGAACCGGCATTCCTGTCCGTAGGCGGCATCCGCGGTCCCCCCAGGCAACCGGCAGCGGCGAGGCCGGTGCGCGCAGCACGCCTGGCGAGGGCGCCCTCGGTGGCGAACTCGCGCTCGTCGGGCACCTTGGCGGCGCGGCAGCGGTCGCGGTCGGTCCAGGACTTGGGCAGGTACAGCTCCCGGTCCACCAGGGCGCGGCCGGCGGAGCTGGCGTAGGCGGCGAAGACGCCGATCTGGCAGTTCTCAGTGCGGCCGGCGCGGAATACTGGCGCTGCACGGCGGCGGAGGTGATGCCCTTCTTCAAAAAGCTGGTGTCGTCCACGATCAGCACCCCGTCGGGCAGGCCGAGCCGTTCGGCAACGTAGGTCTGGAGGCCGTCGCGGATGTCGTCGGGGCCCCAGCGGGCGCGGGAGAGTAGGTGCTGCCAGCCGTCCGGGGTGGCATGGCCAGCGTGCTCAGCCAGTTGCCAGCTATTCTTGCGAGCCACCGGAGCGAGCAGCCCGCGCACGTAGTCCCGCATGCGGCGGCGCGGTTCGACGCGGCCGAAGTGATGCCCGAAGTCGGCGAAGAGGTCGTCCAGATCGTGGTCCCAGGCTCTCGGTTGTCTGCTCGGTGATCACGATCTGAGGCTTCCCCGGCCCGGAACGACCTCGTCCTCGGGGCACTCCTTCGAGGGGCGGGCGGGCAGAACCCGCCCGTGACCACCGCCCGCTCGCTACACTCCCACCGCTCGACGTTTCCCCGGGATGCTCCTATGGCTGTCAAGCCGCTGGAGCCAGGTCGGTATGAGTGATTCGTTCGGTCGGTGTGCTGGTCAGTGCCCGGTAGA
>NZ_JACTVI010000277.1 GCF_014495685.1 Streptomyces sp. TRM68367
ACGTGGGCCGCACCGAGTACGGCCTGGCGCCGGTGGCCACCCGCGAATGGCTCGGCTATGTCTGGGTCTGCCTGGCGGAGAACCCGCCCTCGTTCGAAGAGGATGTCATCGGCGATGTCGTCGCGCGCCTGGGCGACGCCGAGGCGATCGAGCACTACGACATCGCGAGCCTCTCGGTCGGCAAGCGGTTCGTCTACGACGTGAAGGCGAACTGGAAGCTGATCATCGAGAACTTCATGGAGTGCTATCACTGTGCCACGATCCACCCGGAACTGACCGAGGTGCTCCCCGAGTTCGCCGACGGCTTCGCCGCCCAGTACTACGTCGGCCACGGCGCGGAGTTCGGGGAGGCGGTCAAGGGCTTTACCGTCGACGGCTCCGAGGGTCTGGACCGCATCCCGGGCGTGGCCGAGGACCAGGACCGCCGCTACTATGCGATCACCGTCAGGCCGCAGGTCTTCATCAACCTCGTCCCCGACCACGTGATCTTCCACCGCATGTACCCGGTGGCCGTCGACCGCACGGTCGTGGAGTGCGACTGGCTCTATCTCCCGCACGTGGTCGACAGCGACAAGGACGTCAGCCGGTCCGTGGAGCTGTTCCACCGTGTCAACCAACAGGACTTCGAGGCCTGCGAGCGCACGCAGCCAGGAATGAGCTCCCGGATGTACGCCAAGGGGGGCGTACTCGTGCCCAGCGAGCACCACATCGGCGCCTTCCACGACTGGGTGAACGAACGCCTGGGCACCCGTCGGCAGCAGGCGGGCCGGCCGCTCAGCCCAGGTGGCCCATCCGATGGCCGATCTCCTCCGCGCCCTTGAGCAGCCTCGGCGCGAGCTCGTGCAGGCGCTCCTCGGTGAGCCGGTACGACGGTCCGGAGGCGCTCAGTGCCGCTGTGACGTTTCCGTCCCGATTGTGGATCGGCGCGGCCATAGCGTGGAGGCCGAGCTCCAACTCCTCCCGGGCCCAGGCGTAGCCGGCCTCCCGGACCGCCGCGAGGTTCTTCTCCAGCTTCGTCTTCGCGGTGATCGTGTGCGGGGTGACCTTCTTCAGCCCGACCTCGGCGATCAGTGCGGCACGTTCCTCGGCGGGCAGGTACGCCAGCAGGATCTTGCCGCTCGAGGTGGCGTGCAACGGCGTCAGCTGGCCGACCCAGTTCTGTGCGGCGACGGCCCCCGGGCCGCGCACCT
>NZ_JACTVI010000278.1 GCF_014495685.1 Streptomyces sp. TRM68367
CGCGCCGGATGGTGTTGAGGCGGGTGATCAGGGGGGTGATGGTGCGGCCCTCGCGTTCGGCGGCCTCCCAGTCACGCCGTTTGATCTGGTACTTCTCGCTGTCGAGGTATTCCTCGCTGCCTTCTCTGAGGGGGGTGTTCTCGCACAGTTCGTAGCCGCTGTAGATGCCCCAGGTCGGCGAGAGGGTGGCGGCCAGCACGGCGCGGGCCTCGAAGGCGGGGCGGCCGCCGTGCTGGAGGTAGGCGTGCAGGATGTCGGGGGTGTTGGCGAAGAAGTTCGGCCGCATGTAGGCCGCCGCTTCCCCGGACAGTTCGGTCAGGTACTCGGTGAGTTCCTGTTTGGTGTTGCGCCAGGTGAAGTAGGTGTAGGACTGCTGGAAGCCGATCTGGGCCAGGGTGTGCATCATGGCCGGGCGGGTGAAGGCCTCGGCCAGGAAGATCACGTCCGGGTCGGTGCGGTTGACGTCGGCGATCACGCGTTCCCAGAAGACGACCGGTTTGGTGTGCGGGTTGTCCACGCGGAAGATCCGCACCCCGCAGTCCATCCAGTGCCGCAGCACCCGCAGTGTCTCGGCGATCAGGCCGTCCAGGTCGGCGTCGAAGGCGATGGGGTAGATGTCCTGGTACTTCTTGGGCGGGTTCTCGGCGTAGGCGATGGTGCCGTCGGGGCGGTGGTGGAACCACTCGGGGTGCTTGGCCACCCAGGGGTGGTCCGGGGAGCACTGCAGGGCGAAGTCCAGGGCGACCTCCAGACCCAGGGTGCGGGCCTGGTCGGTGAACCAGGTGAAGTCCTCCAGGGTGCCGAGCTGGGGGTGGACGGCGTCGTGGCCGCCTTCGGTGGAGCCGATGGCCCAGGGGACGCCGACGTCGTCGGGGCCGGGGGAGAGGGTGTTGTTGCGGCCTTTGCGGTAGGTGGTGCCGATGGGGTGGATGGGGGGCAGGTAGACGACGTCGAAGCCCGCGGCGGCGATCGCGGGCAGGCGTCGGGCGGCGGTGCGGAAGGTGCCGTGCGGCTGTTCTTCGGTGCCCTCGGAGCGGGGGAAGAACTCGTACCAGGAGCCGAACAGCGCGCGCTCGCGTTCCACCTGCAGGGGCAGTGTCTGCGAGGCGGTGACCAGCTCGCGCAGCGGGTGGCGGGCCAGCACCCGGTCCACCTCCGGCGTCAACGCCGCCGC
>NZ_JACTVI010000279.1 GCF_014495685.1 Streptomyces sp. TRM68367
CAGCCCTGTCTGGCAAAGGGGAAGGAATCTGCCAGACACCAACCTCCCAACCAGACACACCGTAATTAAGCAGCGACACACCACTAGGCCCGGCGGACCGGGCTGACGGCCAGGACCCTTGACCTTGCCGTCATCCGGCGGGTGCTGACGAACGCCGGCGCCTCATCAACGACTTCATCGACGACGCTGCCGGACGACCCCGACCCGAACAGGGGGCCGCGTGGGTGGAGCTCGCAGAATTCACCCAGGACCCCGACTTTCGCACCGCCGACCGCCCGTGGCCGTCCGGCGGCGCAGCGCGCTGGGCGTAGGTCTGCCCGAACTTGCCGCATCAGCGGCGGATCGTCTCGTAGGAGACGACGATCCCGCGCTCGAGCATCAACTCTTCGACCTCGCGGAACGACAGCGGGAAGCGGTGGTACAGCCACACACAGTGGGAGATGACCTCCCACGAGCGGTCAGCTGGCTGGCGACCAACTTCTGCGCCACATCCGCGGGCCTCCGGGTGGCCCCCGCACCATCCGGCAGCAAGCCGCTGCGGATCATCGCGGGGCCGCGTGTTCGGACCCCGCCGGGGGATGGGGGCGCGAATAGTGCGCTGCGCCGTTCGTGTGAGATGCCCCAAAGCCACTTGTCGCTGTCATGGTTGAAATGGATTACTGGGATGGATCCAACCGGTGGCCGCCTGTTCTCGCCGGGGGATGCGGCAGGCGGACTGCCCGCGGATTTCCCGCGAAATCCCGGGTGACGTGCCGGCATACCGCGATGGGCACTCTCGGTGAGAAAATGGATCCGTTCAGCCGGTGCCGTTCGCGGCACCGGCTGGCGCATCTTCCCAGGCTACGCCCGTGGAAAGGTGACGGAGATGCCGTCCTGCTCCGCAGGTCAAGTAGCTGCCGGGCGACAAAGATGCCTCTCGACCGCATCCTGCGCGAGGAGACACCGCGCGTCGGGCTCTGGCTGGATACCTCGGAGCAGACGCCGGACCAGACCGTCGCAGCGATTCTCGACGGCTTCCCCGCCGCCAGGGTGGAGACCGGCTGACCACGTCAACATGGGTCTTCGAATTTAGGCGGGGAGGGGTTCTCGCTGGCCGTGCCGCTGACTGCGGAGCGTGACTGCCGCGCGGGAGGCCGGACCTGA
>NZ_JACTVI010000028.1 GCF_014495685.1 Streptomyces sp. TRM68367
GAGTTCTCAAGGAACGGACACTTCCTTTGTACTCACCGCCAGAGACTCTCTCGCGGCTTTCCTCCGGGCGCTTCCCTTCGGTGTTTCCCACTCTATCAGTGTTTTTCCGACTCCCTGACCACCGTCCTGCAGGCATGCAGAAGGTGACCCCGAGATAGGATCTGACGAGTTGGGTACTGCCGGGCGATGACGCCTGGTCGGGTCGCTCAGCCCCTGGCAGGAGTACGACTGTACACGGAGTCGCGGAGCAGGTGCAAATCGATTTGGGATATGGTCTAGACCATAATCCGGATCTGTCATGCGGAACCGTCACTTCATATGCCATACCCTGCTGCACAGTGCGCCGTCCGGGACAGGCAGTGACGGCTCAGATACATCTCCACCCCTGGGAGGCTTCCCATGACCACCGTGACGTCCCCGCTGGCAGGACGCGCCATCGGACTGGCAGCCGTGCCGGATCCGGTCTTCTCCGGGGCCATGGTCGGCCCGGGTACGGCGATCGATCCCGTGCGTGAGCCTTCCGAGGCCGTTGCGCCCGTGGATGGAGTCATCGTCTCTCTCCACCCGCACGCCTTCGTCGTCGTCGACGCGCAGGGACACGGTGTGCTCACCCACCTCGGCATCGACACGGTGCAGCTCAACGGCGAGGGCTTCGAGGTGCTCGTGAACAAGGGCGACACCGTGGCGCGTGGTCAGGCCATCGTGCGCTGGAACCCCAGCGCCGTCGAGGCAGTCGGCAAGTCCCCGGTGTGCCCGCTCGTGGCGCTCGAGGCGACGGCCGAGGCCCTCTCAGAGCTCCGGGAAGACGGCGACGTGAAGACCGGCGACAGTCTCTTCACCTGGAACTGATGTCCGTGCCGTCGTAAGACGGTGGCGGCGAGTAGGACAACCACCGCGGCGGAGGGACCCGCCGCACTATTGGAGACGGGTGAGATGGAGACAACACTGCGAGGGGTCGGCGTGAGCCACGGCGTGGCGATCGGCGAGGTCCGGCATATGGGAACGGCGGTGCTTGAGCCGCCTGCCAAACAGATCCCGGCGGAGGACGCGGAGCGTGAACAGGGGCGCGCCCGCAAGGCCGTGGAGGCTGTGGCGGCCGATCTGATGGCGCGCGGCAATCTGGCCGGGGGCGAGGCCCAGGCGGTGCTTGAGGCACAGGCCATGATGGCCCAGGATCCCGAGCTGATGGCGGACGTGGAACGGCGTATCGCGGTGGGCAGCACGGCCGAGCGTGCGGTGTACGACGCCTTCGACGCGTACCGGGCTCTGCTGGCCGGTGCCGGTGAGTACCTGGCCGGTCGCGTGGCCGACCTCGATGACGTGCGGAATCGTATCGTCGCCCGGTTGCTAGGGGTACCGATGCCGGGTGTCCCGGACAGCGACGAGCCGTACGTACTTATCGCGCGTGATCTGGCCCCCGCCGACACGGCGCTGCTGGATCCGGCGCTGGTGCTCGGCTTTGTCACCGAGGAGGGCGGGCCGACCAGCCACAGCGCGATTCTGGCGCGGGCGCTCGGTGTGCCGGCCGTGGTGGCGCTGCCGGGTGCCGGTGAGCTTGCCGAGGGCACCATGATCGCAGTGGACGGCAGCACCGGCGAGATCTTCGTGAACCCGAGCGAGGAGAAGAAGGCGCGGCTGACGGCCGAGGCGGCTGAGCGCAAGGCGGCGCTGGCCGCGTCGACCGGGCCGGGTGCCACCTCCGACGGTCACAAGGTGCCGCTGCTGGCCAACATCGGCGGTCCGGTGGACGTACCCGCAGCGGTCGAGGCGGGAGCGGAGGGCGTCGGTCTCTTCCGTACGGAGTTCCTCTTCCTCGACGACAGCAAGAACGCGCCGTCCGAGGAGAAGCAGGTCGCGGCCTACCGGCAGGTTCTCGAAGCGTTCCCCGAGGGTCGTGTCGTCGTCCGTGTGCTGGACGCGGGCGCGGACAAGCCGCTCGACTTCCTGACACCGGCCGACGAGCCGAACCCGGCGCTGGGCGTGCGGGGTCTGCGGACGCTGCTCGACCACCCCGAGGTGCTGCGCACGCAGCTGACGGCGCTCGCGAAGGCCGCCGAGGGTCTGCCGGTCTACCTCGAGGTCATGGCCCCCATGGTGTCGGACAGGGCCGATGCCAAGGCGTTCGCCGACGCCTGCCGTGCGGCGGGGCTGCAGGCGAAGTTCGGCGCGATGGTGGAGATTCCGTCGGCCGCGCTCCGGGCGCGCTCGGTCTTGCAGGAGGTCGAGTTCCTGTCGCTGGGTACGAACGACCTCGCGCAGTACACGTTCGCCGCGGACCGGCAGGTGGGTGCGGTGTCCCGTCTGCAGGATCCGTGGCAGCCCGCGCTGCTCGATCTGGTCGCGCTGTCCGCCGAGGCCGCAAGGGCCGAGGGCAAGAGCTGTGGTGTCTGCGGTGAGGCGGCGTCCGATCCGCTGCTCGCATGTGTGCTGACCGGTCTGGGTGTCACCTCCCTCTCCATGGGTGCGGCGTCGATTCCCTATGTCCGGGCAACGCTGGCGAAGTACACGCTGGCGCAGTGTGAGCGGGCCGCGGCGGCGGCGCGGGCGGCGGACAGCGCCGAGGAGGCGCGCAGTGCGGCTCAGGCGGTGCTGTCCGGCGAGTAGTCGGCCCGAGGCCGCGACCGGCTGTCGGTGAGGGGCGCCCCACCTGTGTGGGGCGCCCCTCCCGCGTTCAGTGGTGGTGCCCCGGCGTGGGTCCGTCCTTCTTTTGTCCGAGGTCGGGCGGCTCGCAGTAGTCGACGTTGGATTCCGGGGAGATGAGGTCGCCGGATTCGATGTCGGTGCAGTAGGCGTCGAAGACCTCTCCCGCGGTGAGGGGATCCAGGCCGTAGCCGCGCAGGCGCCAGCCGTAGATGCGGTCGGGTCCGTCGGGCGCGCTGGTCCGCATGACGAGTCCGCCGGGGCTGTGGGTGGCGAGGCCGACGGCGAGGACCGTGGCGAAGGCGAGGGCCTCTGCTTCGTCCAGCTGTGTCGCACCGTCGGTGTTGTCGTCGGCGTGGAGGACGGAGACGAGGGCTTCCGGTGGTCCGGAGACGCTGCACACGAGGTGCCGGTTGCCGGGTGGGGCGGTGTCGAGGATGCGGGCGATGAGGTCCGAGGCCCGGGTGAAGGTGGCGCGGCCGATGTCCTCGCCGCAGGTCGCGCAGGCGCCGAGGCGGGACAGGAGCGTGGTCGCGTACTCCCAGGTGGCCTTTCGGATGCCTTCGTCGACGAGGACCGGGAGGAGGTCGGCGAGGGGCTGGCCTTCGTAGGGGACGGTGGGGCCGGTGGCGGCGAGTTCTGCTGTGAACCGTGTGCGGCTCGACGGGATGTCGGGGTCGAGGCCGGTCTCGGCGCAGAACTCGGCGTATTTCTCCGGATCGAAAAGGGCGACGGTGGTGTGGTTGCCCTGGGCGGCACGGGCCCGGAGGAGGGCTTCCACTTCCTGGAGGTAGAGCGTGTGGTCGCCGAAGGTGAAGCTGCGGTAGCGCCGCATGGCACGGAAGTCGTGCTCGTCGGTCAGCAGGCCGATGGTGCCGGCGATCTCGCGGCGCAGAACGCGTCGCATGGTCCGGCGGTCGGTGTGCGCCATGTTTCCCCCTGTGCGCAGTCGATCAATTTTCACTCACAGTAATCGGCGGCACTGACAATGAGGTCCGGGCGAGGCGGTTGCGGACCAGGCGGCGCTGGATCAGGCAGGTCACGGCGATGCCGCTGCCGAAGGCGGCCCAGCCGACGGGGCCAGTGGCGATGGCCGCGGTGACGGCGAGTGGTCCGATGCTGCGCTGGCCGGCCTGGCCCAGGCCGTGGACGCCGAGATAGCTGCCCAGGGCGGTGTCCGGGGCCAGGGCGACGGAGAGTTCCCAGGAGACGGTGGCGTGGAGCATCTCGGCCAGGGTGAAGAGCGCGGCCGAGGCGGTGAGCAGCAGGATGGCGGTGACGGTGCCGCCGGTGGCGGAGAGGGCCATGGTGACCCCGCCCAGGGCGAAGGCGGCCGAGAGTGGGAGGAGGGCGCGGGCGGCCGCGGTGGTGGCGCCGAACCGAGCGAGGGGGACCTGGAGGGCCACCACCATCACGTTGTTGAGGACCATCAGCAGCGGTGCGAGGCCGTGCGGTGCGTTGTCGGTGTGCGCGATCCACAGCGGCAGACCGACCTTGAAGACGGCGTCGTCGAGGAAGAGGACGGTTTCGGTGGCGACGTAGGCGAGGTAGGTGCGGTCGCGCCAGGGGTTCGCCGGTCTGATGGTGGGTGCCAGGTCCTTGGATGTGGTCACCGTGCGGGAGGGCGACGGGGGTTCGCCGCAGCGCAGGACGATGAGGGTGCAGGCGACGAAGGAGAGGGCGTCGCCGACGAGGAGCCACTGGTACGCGGCGACGCTGCCGAGGGCGAGTGCCCCCGCGGCGCCGAGGCCGCCCAGTGCCCAGCCGGCGTTGGCGACGGTTCGGTGGACAGCCTGGTAGCGCACGCGCTCGGGTCCTGCGACGCGCGTGGCGTACAGCTTGGTGAGGACGCTTGCGGCACGGTCGCCGAGCGCGCCCACCGCGGAGTAGGCGAGGAGCAGGGCGTAGTTGTCCGTGGTGAGCAGGGCCAGGGCGGCCAGAGCCCGCGCGAGTTGGACGGCGATGAGGACGCGGGTGAGGGGCAGCCGGTCGGCGATGCGGCCGCCGAGGGGCGCTCCGGCGATGCCGACGGCTCCGGCGACGGCGGCGAGGGAGCCGATCTCGGCGACGGTGAGGCCTGAGACGTAGGTGAAGTAGAGGACGGAGACGGATGCCCACAGGCCGCTGCCGATGCGGTCGACGAGGGCGGCAGCGATCATTCTGCGGCCGTCGCGGCCTCCGGGTATCCGCTTCGACCAGGCTGCTGCGCGGCGCACCGGATGCATTGCTCCCCCTTGCTTCCGAACCCTTGCCGGAAGGTACGTATTGATACATAATATGGAACGTGGCAGCACAATATGCGATCAGTGGTACGACGGCCAAGGGAATTGCCGCGTCCGTCGAACGAGGCGTGGCCGAGGGAGTGTTGGCCCCTGGCACCGCGCTGCCTCCTGTGCGGCGGTTGGCGGACGATCTCGGTGTGAGTCCCGGGACGGCCGCCACGGCGTACAAGGAACTCAGGCAGCGCGGCATCGTCGTCACGCGCGGGCGGGGCGGAACGGTGGTGGCGCCCGCTCCGGCGGTGGCGTCGCGGCGGCCGCCGAAGGTCCCCGCGGGGGTGCGGGACCTGGCCGGCGGTCACCCCGACCCCTTGCTGCTCCCGGAGCTCGTGCCCCCTTCGCAGCTCTCGCCCAGGGCCCGGTCGCACCGCTCGGCACCGAGGCTGGCGCGGCTGGAGGAGGCCGTGCGCGACTGGCTGCGGCCCGATGGCGTGCCCGTGGAACAGGTGACCTTCGCACACGGGGCGCTGGACCTCATCGGCCGGCTGCTGTCCGTGGAGCTGCGCCCCGGCGACCCGGTCGCCATGGAGGACCCCGGGTACCACCATCTGCTGGACCTGGTGACGGCTCTGGGGCTGCGTGCGATCCCGGTGGCCGTGGACGACGAGGGCGTGCGGCCGGACGCCCTGCGCGCGGCGCTGCGGGCCGGCGTGCGGGCCCTGGTGTGCAGTCCGCGCGCGCAGAATCCGTACGGCGGCTGCTTCTCCGTAGCACGCCGGGACGCGCTCGCCGGCCTGCTCCGGGAGGAGCCGGACATCCTGGTCGTGGAGAACGACCACGCCTCCGAGGTCGCCGGCGCGCCCCTGCACACGCTGACCGCCGGGGGGCTCGGCCGTTGGGTGCACGTGCGGACCGTGAGCAAGTTCCTGGGGGCCGACCTGCGGTGGGCCGCGGCGGCCTGTGACCCGACCACGCTGGCCCGGCACGACGGACGGATGCTGCTGACCTCGGGCTGGGTCAGTCACCTGCTCCAGGAGAGCGTGCACGGGCTGCTGACCGACGACGGCACGCGCGCGTTGGCCGCCCAGGCCGGAGGGACGTACGCCCTGCGCCGGAGCGCGCTGCTGCGGGAACTGCGCGAACAGGGCATCGAGGCGCACGGGGCGAGCGGGATGAACGTGTGGGTGCCCGTGGGGGACGAGTCAGCCGTGGTGAACGGGCTGCGGTCGTACGGCTGGTGGGTCGCAGCGGGAGCGCGGTTCCGGCTGTCGTCCGGACCGGGAGTGCGGATCTCCGTCGCCGGCCTGGAGCCTGCTGAGGCGGCGCGGCTGGCCTCGGACTTCACCGTCGTGCTCGGGGAGTCCGAGGCCACCTATGGGGGCTGACCGCCGTCCTCGGGGTGGTCAGGTGCGCTTGCGGGCGAGGTCCTCGTAGAAGTGCAGCAGGTCGAGGTTGTCGATGGAGCCCGGGTTGACCGCCTTCTCCAGGGGGGTGCCCTGGAGCAGGCGTTTGACCGGGACCTCGATGCGTTTGCCGGTGAGGGTGTGCGGGACGCCGGGCACTTCGATGATCTCGTCCGGGACGTGGCGCGGCGACAGCTGCTCGCGGATGGCCTGTTTGATGCGGTTCAGCAGGGCCTCGTCGAGGACGGCTCCCGGGGCCAGGTGCACGAACAGGGGCATCCAGTAGCCGCCGTCGGGCTGTTCGAGGCCGATGACGAGGGATTCCCTGATCTCGGGGAGGCGTTCGACGGCCTCGTAGATGTCGGCCGATCCCATGCGGACGCCTTGGCGGTTGAGGGTGGAGTCGGAGCGGCCGTGGATGACGACGGACCCGCGCGAGGTGACGGTGATCCAGTCGCCGTGCCGCCACACGCCGGGGTAGGTGTCGAAGTAGCTGTCGTGGTAGCGGCTGCCGTCGGGGTCGTTCCAGAAGTGGATCGGCATCGACGGCATGGGGTTGGTGACCACGAGTTCGCCCACGTCGTCGACGAGGGGCTTGCCACTCGGGTCCCAGGACTGCAGGTCGGTGCCCAGGCCGGCTGCCTGAAGCTCCCCGACGTACACCGGGAGCGTCGGTACGGCTCCTGCGAAGCAGGAGCACACGTCTGTGCCGCCGCTGACGGACGCGATCCACAGGTCGTCGCGGACCTCGTCGTGCAGCCAGCGGAACCCGTCGGGGGGCAGGGGCGAGCCGGTGGTCGCGACGCACTGTACGCGGGAGAGGTCGGCGTCGCGCCCGGGGTGCACGCCGGCCTTGCGGCAGGCCATGACGTAGGCGGCGGAGGTGCCGTAGAGGGTGGCCCCCGTGCGCTCGGCGATCCACCACTGGGCGCCCGTGTCCGGGTAGCCGGGGCTGCCGTCGTAGAGGACGATCGTCGTGCCCGTGAGGAGACCGGAGACGAGGAAGTTCCACATCATCCAGCCGGTCGACGTGTACCAGAAGAAACGGTCTTCCGGGCCGAGGTCGCAGTGCAGGCCGAGCTGTTTGAGGTGCTCGACCAGGATGCCGCCCTGGGACTGGACGATGGCCTTGGGCAGTCCGGTGGTGCCGGAGGAGTAAAGCACCCAGAGCGGGTGGTCGAAGGGCACCTGCTCGAAGACCGGGTCCGTGTCCGCGCTGGTGAGGGCCGACCACTCCAGGGCGCCCTCGGGGGCCTCGGTGCCGAGCAGGGGGATGTGGACGACGGCGCGCAGAGTGGGCAGCTCGCGGCGCAGCTCGGCGACGATGTCTCGGCGGTCGTGCTCCTTGCCGCCGTAGCGGTAGCCGTCGACGGTGAACAGGACGACCGGTTCGACCTGCTGGAAGCGGTCGAGGACGCTGCGGGCGCCGAAGTCGGGCGCGCAGGACGTCCAGACGCCGCCTACGGCAGCCGTGGCGAGGAGGGCGACCACGGCCTGCGGGATGTTCGGCAGGTAGCCGCTGACGCGGTCTCCGGGCTGTACGCCGAGGGCGCGCAGTTCGGCGGCCAGGGAGCCGACCCGGCGGCGCAGCTCGGCCCAGCTGACGGGGCGGGACTCATGGGTCTCGTCCATGTACAGCAGCGCCGGCTCGTCCGCGCGGGTCGCGGCGGCGCGCAGAGCGTGCTCGGCGTAGTTCAGGGTCCCCCCGGGAAACCACTGGGCGCCCGGCATCATACGGTCACCCAGCACGCGCGTGTACGGGGACGAGAACCGGACGTCGAACCAGTCCGTGACGGCTTTCCAGAAGGTGTCCAGTTCGTCGACGGACCAGCGGTGCAGAGCCGCGTAGCCTCCTTCGGAGGGGGCACCGTGGTGTTCGGCGGCCCAGGCCTGGAACCTGGTGATCCGTGCCCGGGCGACGCGTTCCGGATCAGGGTGCCAGAGCGGCTGGGGATTCTCGGTCGACATGGGCGGCTCCCGGACTGTGCGCGTCGTGTGCGTCCTGCGCACACGGGCTGTGATGTGCGCGTGACGCGTCTGAGAGGGACGATGCCATGTGATCGACTTCTGCACCAGAGTGCACCCTGGTGGAGTCCGTGTCGTGAAGATGTGGTCCCGGTATGGGTGAACGGCAGTTGAACGACACGCGCGCGTGGGGCGCGCAGTGGCAGGGTGAGCAGCATGAACGGTCGTGACCTGGTGCGTTCGGTGAAGGCGGTCGGTTCGGTGGGGCAGGGGTTGCGTACCGTACGGGCGGCGTGGCGCAGGAGGCGTGCCGACGCCGCCGGGCTGCCGCCGAGAGGTGCCGAGCGCGCGCGGGTGCCCGGGCCCGTGCAGGAGGTGGAGCCGGAGCCGGGGGGCGGCATCATCCGCTTCGGGCGCGCCGAGCTGCGGATCCTCGTCGCCGTCAACGGGGCGGTCTTCTGGGGCTGGGACGGCGCCGGTCCGGAGCCGTCGTACGCGCTGGCGGGCCGCTGTCCGGAGCCGGATCCCCGGGCGGTGCTGGAGCCGGACAAGGACGGCGGCTGGCGGGTCGTGGCCGAGCGCGTGACGGTCGCCGTGTCGCGGCACGGGGCGATCGAGGTGCGCACGCCCGGAGGGGTGGCTCTGCGCCGGGATCTGCCGCCCCGGTGGTGGGAGCCGGTCGGCGGCGGCCCAGGGCGCTGGATGCAACGGTCGGACGTGGCGGCGGACGCGCGGTTCTTCGGGCTCGGGGGACGCGCGTCGGGTCCCCGGCTGCGGGACGGCACGTACCGGCTGTGGAACACCGACCCCGGTCATGCCTTCACGCCGGGCGACGATCCGCTGTACATCACCATGCCGGTGCAACTGGTCGTCGCCGACGCGGGCACGCACCTGGTGTTCCACGACAGCTCGTGGGACGGAACGGTGACGCTCAGGGAGGGCGAGGAGGGCGCCGGTTCGGGGCACGACCGGGCCGGGACGAGTGAGTTGCGGATGGACGGCGGTCCGCTGAGGTGCTGGGTGATGGTGGGCGCGCCCGCGCGGGTGCTGCTGACCTGGGCCTCGCTCACCGGGGCGGCCGCACTGCCGCCCGCGTGGGCGCTCGGCCACCATCACGCGCGGTGGGGCTTCGGCAGCGAGCAGGAGGTGCGCCGGATCGTCGCGGGCTACGAGGAGCGCGATCTGCCGCTCGACGCCGTGCATCTGGACATCGACCACTTCGACGGCCACCAGGTCTTCACCGTCGACCAGGACTGCTTCCCCAAGCTGCCCCAGCTCGCCGAGGAACTGCGGCGGGACGGGATCCGGCTGGTGTC
The DNA here is from genome assembly GCF_014495685.1 of Streptomyces sp. TRM68367. Classification (GTDB taxonomy): domain Bacteria; phylum Actinomycetota; class Actinomycetes; order Streptomycetales; family Streptomycetaceae; genus Streptomyces. The sequence continues at coordinate 9,544 of NZ_JACTVI010000028.1, forward strand.
GATCGTCGACCCGGCGGTGAGGGCCGCGTCCGGCAATGCCGTTTACGACAGCGGAACGGCCGAGGACGCATTCGTGCGGGACGCCTCGGGGCAGGTCGTCGAGGGCGTCGTGTGGCCCGGGGAGGCGGTTTTCCCCGACTTCACGCACGCGCGCGTGCGTGAGTGGTGGGGCGGTCTGTACGAGGAGCGGCTCGGGCAGGGGTTCTCGGGTTTCTGGCACGACATGAACGAACCCACGTCGTTCACTGCGTTCGGGGAGTCGACCCTGCCGCGTTCGGCCCGGCACTCCCTGGACGGCTGGGGCGGTGACCATCGCGAGGCGCACAACGTGTACGCGTTGTGCATGGCCAGGGCCGGCTACGAGGGGCTGCGGACGCTGGCACCCCAGGAGCGGCCGTTCGTCTTCTCGCGCTCCGGCTGGGCCGGCATGCAGCGCTACGGCGGGACCTGGTCCGGTGACGTGATCACCGGCTGGCCCGGTTTGCGGGCGTCGCTGGCACTGGTCATGGGCCTCGGGTTGTGCGGCGTGCCGTATTCGGGGCCGGACGTGGGCGGGTTCGACGGGCACCCTTCGCCGGAGCTGTATTTGCGCTGGTTCCAGTTGGCCGCGTATCTGCCGCTGTTCCGGACGCACGCGAGTCTTCGGGCGGGACGCAGGGAGCCGTGGGAGTTCGGTGCCGATGTGCTGGAGCACGCGCGCGTGGCGCTCGTGGAGCGGCGGCGGCTGCTGCCGTACTTCGTGACACTGGCGCATCTGGCCCGGCGCACGGGGGCGCCCTATGTGCGGCCCCTGTGGTGGTCGGCGCCCGAGGACCGCACGCTGCGGGACTGCGAGGACACCTTCCTGCTGGGTGACTGTCTGCTGGTGGCGCCGGTCCTGGATCCCGGCGCGGACCGGCGCGCGGTGCAGCTGCCGCGCGGGCGCTGGTACGACATGGCGACGGAGCAGGCGTACGAGGGACCGGCGCAGGTGCTGGTCGAGGCCCCGCTCGCGCGGATTCCGGTGTTCGCGCGCGCGGGCGCCGTCATTCCCGTGCGGGGGGACGACGGTGGCCTGGAACTGGAGGTGTGGGCGCCCGCCCCCGGGCGGACCGGGGGCGGGCTCGTCGTGCCGGACGGTGGCGACGGTTGGGACGAGCCGGAGATCGAACGCTACGTCGCCCGTCGGCAGGGTGCGCGGGTCGTCGTGGAGCGGGAGGGCGAGGACGGCGTGAGCGAGCCGTCGCACCCGGTACGCGTGCGCGGCCTCACAGGCCGTGGAACTCAGACGTAGCGGCCCTCGAACCAGGCCCGCACGGCCCGCGTGTGCAGCGGGAAGGCGAGTTCCTCGGGCCTGCGCAGGAGGTGCCGGCCCGCCGTCTCGTCCGTGGCCTCGGACGGCGGGAGGGCGTCGGCCGGGCGCTCGGGGAGAAGCCCGAAGAGCAGCAGGTGCCCGTCCGGTGAGCTCATCGCGTCGACGAGCCGTACGTCACGGCTCGCCGCGACGATGCCCGTCTCCTCCTTGAGTTCCCGGACGACGGCCTGCCGCCAGTCCTCGCGGTCATCGATGTAGCCGCCGGGCAGGGCGGTGCCCCCTCGCGCGCGGGCGATGGTCCGGGTGATGACGACCATGGCGGTGCCCTTGGTGTCGTACACGGGCTGGAGGGCCACCGCGACCGGCAGCGGATTGCGGTAGGCCACGGCGCCGCACACCGTGCAGGTGCGGGGCCAGCCGGAGGCGCCCTCTCCATAGGGCGCGCCGCAGCTCGAACAGTGGGAGTTCGGTGCGGGGTTGGAACTGGAGTGCTGAGATTCGGACACGCGGCGGACTGTATCCGATCACGGGGAGGGCGTCTCGGTGAGGTGGCTCAACCGTTCCTGGTGAGCGACTTCGAGGACACGGGGAAGTCGAAATAGGTGTCGGGGTAGGGCTCGGGCTTGTAGGTGTAGTGCCACCACTCCTCGGCGAGGTTCACGAAGTCCAGCTCCTCCAGGGTGTTCTTGAGCAGCAGCCGGTTGGCGCGCTGTTCGCCCTGGACGCGCGGGTCGAGGGTGTGCGAGAGAGTGTCGAAGCAGTCGAAGCTTGTGGCCATGTCGACGGAGTTGTCGGGGAAGCGCTGCTCCTTGGGCGCGTAGCAGGGCACGAGAGGCTCGCCGGGGTGGTACGGCCGGGTCGGCTTCGCCGGGAGCTTCACGAGGGTGAGGTCCATGGTCGAGCCGCGGCTGTGGCCGGACTTCTCCGCGATGTAACCGTCCTCGAACAGACGGCTCTTGTCGACGTCCGGGTAGAACTCGTCCTTCATCGCCTGGTCGTCGAGGTCCTTGGCCCAGCGGACGAAGTGGTCCACGGCGCGCTGCGGCCGGTAGCAGTCGTACACCTTGAGAATGTAGCCCTGGCGCAGCAGGCGCGTCTGGGCCGTGTGGAGGGCTTCGGCGGCGGGGCGGGTGAGGATGCAGATCGGTTGCTGGTAGCCGTCGATGCGCTCGCCGACGAAGTTGTGCGGGGTGAAGTAGCGCATCTCCTGGATGATCGTCGGATCCACGCTTCTCAGGGCCACGAAGTCCTTCGGCGCCTTCGGCTCGGTCTGCGCCGGGGCGGTGGTCGAGCCGGCGGTCACCACCAGCAGGGCGGCGAACGCGGTGACCACTCCGCGTACCACTGTCGAGAGTCTTGTCATGTCTCTGCCCTGCCCAGCCAGGGACGCCCGTGACACACTTCTGACATACCGTCAGGTCCAGAGTGGGGAGAAACCGTGTCGCGAACCCGCATGCCTGTGGTGGAAGGATGGTTCTCCGGCGAGGGGGACGACTTCAGACTCCTCGGCACGTGCTGCTCGGCCTGCGCCTCGGTCTTCTTCCCGCGCGAGGACGGCCATTGCCGCAACCCGCACTGCGCCGGTGGCGACCTCGAGGAGGTTCCGCTGTCGCGGCGCGGGCGAGTCTGGTCGTACACCGACAGCCGGTACCGGCCGCCGTCACCCTATGTGACGAACCCGGAACTTCCCTGGGAGCCGTACACGTTGATCGCCGTGGAACTGCCCGCCGAGCGGATCGTGGTGCTGGGGCAGGCCGTTCCCGGGGTCACCGTCGCCGACCTGACGGTGGGCATGGAGGTGGAGGTCGTGCCCGGCGTGCTCCATGAGGACGCGGACACAACCTGGACAACCTGGCACTGGCGGCCGACGGGGGTGGCGGCATGACGGCGGATGTGGCGGTGCTCGGTGCGGGCATGCACCCATGGGGCAAATGGGGGCGCAACTTCGTCGAGTACGGCACCGCGGCGGCCCGCTCGGCGCTCTCCGACGCCGGGCTGGACTGGCGGCAGGTCGGCTCGGTCGTGGGCGCGGACACCGTGCGGGGCGGTTATCCGGGATATGTGGCCGGGGCGACGTTCGCGAAGGCACTGGGCTGGCAGGGAGCCCGGGTCACCAGCGTGTACGCGGCGTGCGCCTCCGGGGCGCAGGCCGTCAACGCCGCGCGGGCGCAGATCCTTTCGGGACTCGCCGACGTTGTGCTCGTCGTGGGCGCCGACTCTGCGCCCAAGGGGTTCTTCCGGCCTGCGGGCGGCGACCGGCCGGACGATCCGGACTGGCTGCGGTTCCGGATTCTCGGGGCGACCAATCCGACGTACTTCGGGCTGTACGCCCGCCGGCGGATGGCCATGCACGGGGACACACCGGAGGACTTCGCGCAGGTGAAGGTGAAGAACGCCGCTCTGGGGGCGCTGAATCCATACGCGCGTTATCGCAAGCGGGTCAGCGCGGAGGAGGTCGCCGCCTCCGCGGTGGTCGCCGATCCGCTGCGGCTGCTGGACATCTGCGCCACCTCCGACGGCGGGGCGGCACTGGTGCTGTCCAGCATGGAGTTCGCGCGCCGGCACGGGTCGGCGCGGCCGGTGCGGATCCGGGCGGTGTCCACGGTGACGCCGCGTTACCCCAACACCATGCTGGACCTCCCGGACATGGCGACGGACTCCGCGATGGCCGTGGAGCCCGCCGCCGAGACGTTCCGGGCGTCGATCGCCCGGGCGGCCTACGAGGAGGCGGGCATCGGGCCCGAGGACCTGTCCGTCGCCGAGGTCTACGACCTGTCCACCGCCCTGGAGTTGCAGTGGTACGAGGATCTGGGTCTGTGCGGGGAGGGCGACGGGGCGAAGTTGCTGAGGGACGGGGCGACGGCGCTGGACGGGCACATACCGGTGAACGTGAGCGGTGGGCTGGCTTCCTTCGGTGAGGCGGTTCCGGCCCAGGCGGTAGCCCAAGTGTGCGAGCTGGCCTGGCAGTTGCGGGGTTCGGCGGGCGATCGGCAGGTGGCGGGCGCGCTCGTGGGAATCAGCGCGAACCAGGGCCTGTTCGGGCACGGTTCGGCGGTGGTCGCGGTGCGGTGACGGACGGGCGTCGGGCGGTCGGGCGATCGGCAGACGGGCCTGAGGGGCGTACGGCGGCTGGCCCTCGCAGGAGCGGCGTGGGGACCGTAGGAGCTGCATCGTCGTCGTGGGAGCGGAGCGTCGGCCCATCCACCACGCAGCTTCTACGCTGTGTGATCGTTCGGGAATCCTGCGTGAACGCCTCATGAACTGCGCCCGGGTGCGCGCCGAGGGGGTCATCATGCTCTCGTGCCCTCCTGGACGGATACTCTCCGCTTCGCCTTCCAACCGGTGGTCAACCTGACGACCGGTGGGGTCGCGGGGCTGGAGATACTCGCCCGCCCGGAGACCGGCGACATCCTGGCCGAGGCCCGCCGCGACCCCGAACTCGACGGCAGGCTGGCGGTGTCGGCGCTCCGAGCGGCGGCGCGCAAGGAGACATTGCTGCCCCTGCACATCAACGTGTTCGCCGGGACCCTCGCCGACCTCGGCGGACTCACCTCGCTGCACAGCGCCGTGCGCGAGGCGGGACGGCTGCCGTGGGAGGTGACGATCGACATCGGCCCGCCCTACACGCACGTGCCGCAGCGGGCCCTGCTGGAGGCGGTGGGCACCCTGCGCGGCCAGGGCTTCCGGATCTGCGCGGACGGCGTCGGCGACGGGGACGTGCCCCTGCGGCTGCTCACGGACATCGCGCCCGACCTGGTGAAACTGGACGCCTCCCTGCTGGGGCACCGGGCGGCGATCCGGGCGATGCGCACGCTGTGCGACGAGCTGGGCGCCCTGCTGGGTGTCGAGGGCGTGGAGACCGAGGGGCAGTGTGCCACCGCGCTGTCGGCCGGTGCGCAGGTGGCGCAGGGCGAGCTGTTCGCCCCGCCGGCCCGGCTGCCCGCCGCGGACGTATACGTTCCGCCCCGCTCCCCCGACGCCGCATCGGTGCCGCGGTCCGGTCCGTCCGTGCGAGAGTTCGTCCGGCCCGCCGCGCTGCTGCCGGACACCGCATCGGCGGGTCAGGTGCGGGCCCTGCTGACCGGGTCACCGGACGTCTCCGGGGTGCTGCTCGTGGACACCGCCGGTGTCCCGGTCCGGTCGGTGCACCGCTCCCGCTTCCTGCTGTCGATGTCGGGGCGCTACGGCCATGCCCTCTACGCCGACCGGCCCGCCGCCAGGCTCGGCGACCCGCCGCGGACGGTGGGCGTCGACGCCACTGCCTGGGAGGTCCTCGACGTGGTGGCGGTCGGCGACCGGGACCGCACGTCCGACGACGTGGCCGTCGTCGACGCGTACGGGCGCTGCATGGGCGTCGTACGGCTCGCCGACCTCGTCCGGGCGCTGGCCGAGACCCGGGTGGAGGAGGCGGCCGGGCTCAATCCGCTCACGCGGCTGCCCGGCTCGGACGCGATCACCGGTGAGGTGGACCGGCGGATCGCGACCGGCCGCGGTTTCGCCCTGAGCTGGCTGGACGTGGACCACTTCAAGCAGGTCAACGACGGGGCCGGGTTCGCGGCGGGCGACGAGCTGATCCGGGCGGTGGGCCGGGCGCTGCAGCAGGCCGCGTCCGGCACCACGCGCGTGGGGCACATCGGCGGGGACGACTTCCTGGTGCTGACGGATCCGGAGTGGCTGGATCCGCTGGCCGCCGCCGTCCTGGATCCGCCCTGGTCGGCGGGCGGGCGTCCGGTCGCGTTGTCCCTGGCCACGGTCCTGTGCCCGTTGGGCAGCGTGGCGGACCACCGGCAGGCGGCCGCCTGTCTGGCGCCGCTGAAGAAGGCCGCAAAAGCGCTGCACGGGGCGAGCTGGGTAATGGGGCGCGCGGGAATTCCCGGGCACGAGATCCGCCGCGGTCCGGAGAGGGCGCCCACGCCGGCCGGGTGAGGGCGCGGGGCCGCTCACGCTATACGCCCCTCGGAGGGGCCTCAGTGGCTTTCTGGCGCCCCTACGGCCCTATGACACCTCTGTGGGCGGTTCGTGGCCTGCGCGTCCTTCTCGGCGCCTCTCAGGGCTTCCCACGCCTCTCCTGCCGGGTCGGCTTCGCTCGGCAGCCGCGCGGAGCGGGCAGGTGCCACCGTCCGTGCACCCCTTCAACCATTCCGGTCGGCGAACTTGACGCTCCCATGACGCCGGTTAACACTTCCGGTGTCAGCCGACATCGCCGTACATACTCGTCGTATTCCGGCACTGCGCCGCGCGGGCCCTTGTGCCGTGGCCCATTCCCCCACGGGCGGTTCGGCTGAGCCGGCACGCTCGTCACGGACGCCGAGCGGGGCGCGGTCTCCCTGCCTTCGGCTGAAGTCGCCATGGGAAACGCATCCTGCACGGAGGACCGGGGCTGATCGTCCCGGGCCAGGGCCTAGGAGCCGCCATGAGCAACGGAGACATCTTTATCGGGGAGATCATCGTGGATCGTCATCGCATTCGGATGGGGGTTCGGCGTGATGGCCGGGGCCTACACGGCCGCACCGCTGTCGGGCGGGCACATCAACCCGGCGGTGACCCTGGGAATCGCCATCGACACCGGGGACTGGGACAAGGTCCCCGTCTACATCGCCGGGCAGATGATCGGCGTTCCTCGGGGCGGTCCTGTGCTGGCTGGTCTATTTCGCACAGTTCCGGGCAAACGCCAACGAGGAGAACGCTCAGCCGACGGTCGGGATCTTCTCCACCGCGCCGGCGATCCGCAATCCCGTGGCGAACCTCATCACCGAGATCATCGCGACCGTGGGTCTGGTCCTGCCGATCCTGGCCTTCGGGCTCACCAAGGGGCTCGGCGAGTCCGGGATCTCGATCCTCATCGTCTCGTTCCTGGTGGTCGGCATCGGCCTGTCGCTCGGCGGCCCCACGGGATACGCCATCAACCCGGCACGTGACCTCGGGCCGCGCATCGCCCACGCCCTGCTCCCGATCCCCAACAAGGGCAGCTCGGACTGGGGCTACGCGTGGGTCCCGGTGGTGGGGCCGCTGATCGGCGGGGGACTGTCCGGACTCATCTTCAACGCAGCCTTCTGAAGGAACCGACGAAGGGGACGCACATCATGACGGACAAGTTCGTCGCCGCAATCGACCAGGGCACCACCTCCAGCCGCTGCATCATCTTCAACCAGGACGGCGCGATCATCGCCGTCGACCAGCGCGAACACCGCCAGATCTTTCCCAAGCCCGGCTGGGTGGAGCACGACGCCACCGAGATCTGGTCCAAGGTGCAGGCGGTTGTCGCGGGCGCGGTCGCCAAGGCCGGGCTGCGCGCCGACCAGCTCAGCGCACTGGGGATCACCAACCAGCGCGAGACGACCGTCCTGTGGGACCGCGCCACGGGAAAGCCGGTACACAACGCCATCGTGTGGCAGGACACGCGCACGGCGGCGCTGTGCAACCAACTGGGCGGCTCGGACGGCCAGGACCGCTTCCGCGAGCAGACCGGGCTGCCGCTGGCCACCTACTTCTCCGGCCCCAAGGCGGCCTGGCTGCTGGACAATGTGCCCGGGCTGCGCGACCGCGCCGAGCGCGGCGAGATCGCCTTCGGCACGGTCGACTCCTGGCTCATCTGGAACCTGACGGGCGGCACCGACGGCGGGCAGCACGTCACGGACGTGACCAACGCCGGCCGCACGATGCTGATGAACCTGGAGACCCTCCAGTGGGAACAGTCCATCCTCTCCGCGATGAACATTCCCGCCGCCGTCCTCCCCGAGATCAAGTCCTCGGCCGAGGTGTACGGCACCGCCGTCGGCCAGCTCGCCGGCGTACCGGTCGCCTCCGCGCTCGGCGACCAGCAGGCGGCCGTGTTCGGGCAGGCCTGCTACGACGTGGGCAACGCGAAGAACACCTACGGCACGGGCAGTTTCCTGCTGCTCAACACCGGCACCCGGCCGGTCAAGTCGAAGAGCGGCCTGTTGACGACGATGGGCTACAAGATCGGCGGTGAGGCGGCCGTCTACTGTCTGGAGGGGTCGATCGCCATCACGGGCGCCCTGGTGCAGTGGTTCCGCGACCAGTTGGGCATCATCCGGACCGCCGACGAGATCGAGCCCCTCGCGGCGAGCGTCGAGGACAACGGCGGCGCGTACGTCGTGCCCGCGTTCTCCGGCCTGTTCGCGCCGTACTGGCGCTCCGACGCGCGCGGGGTCATCACCGGACTCACCCGGTACGTGACCAAGGCGCATCTCGCGCGCGCGGTGCTGGAGGCGACGAGCTGGCAGACGCGCGAGGTCGTGGACGCCATGTACCAGGACTCCGGGGTGCACATCACGACCCTGAAGGTGGACGGCGGCATGACGAAGAACAACCTGCTCATGCAGCACCAGGCGGATGTGCTCGACGTGCCCGTGGTCCGCCCCAAGGTCTCCGAGACCACCTGCCTGGGCGCCGCCTACGCGGCCGGGCTCGCCACGGGTGTGTGGAACGACCTCGACGAACTCAAGGCGCACTGGCTCAAGGACGTCGAGTGGACCCCGGCCATGGAGGCGTCCGTGCGGGACCGCGAGTACCACAACTGGCGCAAGGCCGTGGAGCGGAGCTTCGGCTGGCTGGAGGACGGCGAAAGCTAGACACACACGCGTGTGGTCTTTCCGGACTGCGGCTCGTACCCCGATCGGCGGGGGTACGGGCCGCGCCGCGCGTCAGGTGGTGACGGCGGCCTGGCGGCGCTCGGCCGCGTACGCCATCGCGTGCTCGACGACGCCGATGAGGACCTGCTTGACGGACTCCCGGTCGCGCGCGTCGCACATCAGCAGCGGCACGTCGGCGTCGAGGTCGAGGGCCTGGCGGACGTCCTCGGCGGGGTAACGGGGGGCTCCCTCGAAGCAGTTGACACCGACGACGAAGGGTATGGAGCGCCGCTCGAAGTAGTCGACGGCGGCGAAGCAGTCCTCCAGACGGCGGGTGTCGGCGAGCACGACGGCGCCGAGCGCGCCCTCGGAAAGCTCGTCCCACATGAACCAGAACCGCTCCTGGCCGGGCGTGCCGAACAGGTACAGCACCAGGTCCTCGCGGAGCGTGATCCGCCCGAAGTCCATGGCCACCGTGGTGGTGTGCTTGCCCTCCACACCGCTGGTGTCGTCGACCGGGCGCCCGGCCTCGGTGAGCACCTCCTCGGTGCGCAGCGGCCTGATCTCACTGACCGCGCCGACCAGGGTGGTCTTGCCCACGCCGAAGCCGCCGGCCACCAGGATCTTGAGCGTGACGGGCTCGACCGGTGGCTTCCCGCGCTCAGAACGCCCGAAGATCATCGATCTCTTCTCCTGCTTGATGGGGGTGAGACGACGGCGGGCCGTAGCCTCCGCCGCCGGGGGTTTCGATGACGAGTACGTCGCCGGGGCCGACGTCCGCCGCATCACTGCCGCCGAGTTCGGTGACCCTGCCGTCGGCATGCTCCACCCGGTTGGCGCCGAGCGCACCGGGCGCGCCGCCGGCCATGCCGTACGGGGACACCCTGCGGTGCTGGGACAGCGTGGAGACGGTCATCGGCTCCAGGAACCGGATACGTCGCAGCGCGCCGTCGCCGCCGCGCCACCGCCCGTCGCCACCGCTGCCGCGCCGTACCGCGAACTCCTCCAGGCGGACGGGCAGCCGCCATTCCAGGACCTCGGGGTCGGTGAGGCGTGAGTTGGTCATATGGGTCTGGACGACGGGCGCGCCGGGGAAGCCGTCGCCCGCGCCGGAGCCGGAGGCGACCGTCTCGTAGTACTGGTGGCGGTCGTTGCCGAAGGTGACGTTGTTCATGGTCCCGGAGCCCTCGGCCTGGACGCCGAGCGCCGCGTACAGGGCTCCGGTGATCGCCTGCGAGGTCTCGACGTTGCCCGCGACGACGGCGGCCGGAGGCTCGGGCGACAGCATGGAGCCGGACGGCACGATGATCCTCAGGGGTCGCAGGCAGCCGTCGTTGAGCGGGATGTCGTCGGCGACCAGAGTGCGGAAGACGTACAGGACGGCCGCGTTGACGACCGAGAAGGGGGCGTTGAAGTTGCTGGCGAGCTGCGCGGATGTGCCGGTGAAGTCGATGGTCGCGGAGCGGTTGTCCCGGTCCACGCGCACGCGTACCCGGATGATCGAGCCCGAGTCGGTCTCGTAGGCGTACTCGCCGTCGTCGAGGGCGTCGATGACGCGGCGTACGGCCCCTTCGGCGTTGTCCTGGACGTACTTCATGTACGCCTGGACGACGTCGAGGCCGAAATTCTCGATCATGCGCCCGACCTCGTCGACGCCCTTCTGGTTGGCGGCGATCTGGGCGCGCAGGTCGGCGAGGTTGGTCTTCGGGTTGCGGGAGGGGTGGGGCGCCTCGGTGAGCAGGCGGAAGGTCTCCTCCTCGCGGAAGCGGCCGTTCTCGGCGAGCAGCCAGTTGTCGAAGAGGATGCCCTCCTCCTCGATGGTGCGGCTGTCGGCGGGCATGGAGCCGGGCTGGATGCCGCCGATCTCGGCGTGGTGGCCGCGGGAGGCGACGTAGAAGAGGATCTTCCGGTCACTCTCCGTGCGCCGTGTGTTCTGTGCGTCGAAGACCGGTGTGATCACGGTGACGTCGGGCAGGTGGGTGCCGCCGTGGTACGGATCGTTGACGGCATACGTGTCACCCGGGCGCATGCCCGAGCCCCGGCGCCGGATGACCTCCTTGACGCTGGTGCCCATGGAACCCAGGTGAACGGGGATGTGCGGGGCGTTCGCCACCAGGTTTCCGTCCGGGTCGAAGAGGGCGCAGGAGAAGTCCAGGCGCTCCTTGATGTTGACGGACTGGGCGGTGGACTCCAGGCGGGCACCCATCTGTTCGGCGATGGACATGAACAGGTTGTTGAAAACTTCAAGCAGAACCGGGTCGGCTTCTGTGCCGAGATCGGAACTCTCCGTAATCGCCACGCGTTCCATGACCAAATGCCCGTCGTCGGTCGTCGCGGCCTGCCAGCCGGCGTCGACGACGGTTGTCGCGCTGGCCTCGGTGATGATCGCGGGGCCGGTGACCCGCTCGCCGGGAGGCAGATCCTCGCGGCGGTGGAGGGGTACGTCGCGCCAGGCGCCGCCCGTGTGGAGGCGGACGGTCTCCCGGGCTGCGGTGTGGCCTTCAGGGGTGCCTTCGTAAGGGGCGAGGGCGGAGAGATCGGGGGGTTCGGTGATGCCGGTGGCTTCGACGGACAGGGCTTCGACGACGATCGGGCGGTCGAGCGTGAAGGAGTACGTGGCGCGATGACGTTCTTCGAAGGCTTGCCGCATCGTGTCCGGATCGGTCAGCTCGACGGTGAGGGTGGTGTCGGTGCCGTCGTAGCGGAGCTGGGCGCGGCGGGTGACCTGGATGCGGTCCTCGGGGACGTCCTCGGCGAGAAGTTCGCCGCGGGCTGCGGCCTGAAGGTCGTCGGCGGTCTTGAGGACGCCGGGCATGGCGGCGGGCTCCAAGGGTGCCTCGACGGACTGTTCGCGCATGGCCGTGGTGTCGGCGAGGCCGATGCCGAGCGCGGAGAGGACACCGGCCATGGGCGGCACGAGGACGGTGCGGATGCCGAGCGAGTCGGCGACCATGCAGGCGTGCTGGCCACCGGCACCACCGAAGGTGGTCAGGGCGTAGCGCGTGACGTCGTGGCCCTTCTGGACGGAGATCCGCTTCACGGCATTGGCGATGTTGGCGACGGCGATGTGCAGGTAGCCCTCGGCGACCTGCTCGGGGGTGCGGTCGTCGCCGGCCGTCTCGCGGATCTCGCGCGCGAGGGAGGTGAAGCGCTCGCGTACCAGCGCGTCGTCGAGCGGCTGGTCGCCGTCCGGGCCGAACACCCGCGGGAAGTGCGCGGGCTGGATACGGCCGAGCATGACGTTGGCGTCGGTGACGGCGAGCGGGCCGCCGCCGCGGTAGCAGGCCGGTCCCGGGTCGGCGCCCGCCGAGTCCGGCCCCACGCGGTAGCGGGAGCCGTCGAAGTGCAGGACCGAGCCGCCGCCGGCCGCGACGGTGTGGATGTCCAGCATGGGGGCGCGCAGCCGGACACCGGCGATCTGTGTCGTGAAGACCCGCTCGTACTCGCCGGCGAAGTGCGAGACGTCGGTGGACGTGCCACCCATGTCGAAGCCGATGACGCGGTCGAAGCCGGCGAGCTGCGACATGCGGGCCATGCCGACGATGCCGCCCGCCGGCCCGGACAGGATGGCGTCCTTGCCGCGGAACTGTCCTGCCTCGGCGAGGCCGCCGTTGGACTGCATGAACATCAGCCGTACGCCGTCGAGTTCGTCGGCGACGTGCTGGACGTAGCGGCGCAGCACGGGCGACAGGTAGGCGTCGACAACGGCGGTGTCCCCGCGCGGGACGAGCTTCATCAACGGGCTGACCTCGCTGGACAGCGAGATCTGCGGAAAGCCGGTACGGGCGGCGAGCTGTCCCACGGCCTGTTCGTGGGCGGGGTGGAGGTGGCTGTGCATGCACACGACGGCGACGGCGCGGATCCCGTCGTCGTACGCCTCCCGGAGAGGGCCGGCGAGGGCGTCCAGGTCGGGGGCGCGCAGGACGGTGCCGTCGGGGGCGATGCGCTCGTCGATCTCGACGACGCGCTCGTAGAGCAGTTCGGGCAGTTCGATGCGGCGGGCGAAGATGCTCGGGCGGTTCTGGTAGGCGATGCGCAGGGCGTCGCGAAAGCCGCGGGTGATGACCAGCAGGGTCCGCTCACCCTTGCGCTCCAGCAGCGCGTTGGTGGCGACCGTCGTCCCCATCCGGACTGCCTCGACGGGGTCGTCGGCGCCGGCCAGCAGGGTGCGGACGCCGGCGACGGCCGCGTCGGAGTACCGGGCCGGGTTGTCCGACAGCAGTTTGTGCGTGAGCAGCCGGCCGTCCGGGCGACGCGCGACGATGTCGGTGAACGTGCCGCCTCGGTCGACCCAGAACTGCCAGCCTGTCACGTCAGTACCCCGCTTTCGCGCCGCTCACAGCGCCCGCAGGCCATTGATCACGTCGCGCAGAATACTCTCGTCCGGCAGCTCGGCAGGGGGTACCGGCCGGTTCACATGGACGAATTCCGTGTCCACGAGGTCACCGATGAGGACCCGTACGACCCCGATGGGCAGGGCGAGCTCGGAGGAGAGCTCGGCGACCGACTGCGGGGTGTCACGGCACAGTTCGACGATGTCGACGTGTTCCGGGGACAGCGTGGGGTCCGCTTCCGGGTCGTCCGCGTGGGGTTCCGTGACGACCACCGCGATCAGGTCGAGGCGGTGCTGGGCCGGACTGGTGGTACGGCCGCGCGTCATGGCGTACGGACGGACGACCGGCCCAGCTTCGTCGTCGAACCAGTGGCTTCTTCCCTGACCGTCTGCGCTCATGTCATCCCACTACCCGCCCGCGGGCAGATCGGTGCGCGGAGCGGCACCCAGGTGCACGCCGACCCGCTTCACGAGGAGCGTCATCTCGTATGCGACCTGGCCGACGTCCGAGTCGGCGTCGGACAGGACGGCGAGACAGCTGCCGTCGCCGGCGGACGTGACGAACAGGAACGCCTCGTCGAGTTCCACGACCGTCTGCCGGACGCTTCCGGCCTCGAAGTGGCGGCCGACGCCCTTGGCGAGGCTGTGGAACCCGGACGCGACGGCGGCCAGGTGCTCGCTGTCCTCCCGGGTCAGGTCCTTGGACACCCCCGTCGGCAGGCCGTCGCTGGACAGGACGAGGGCCTTGTGGATGCTCGCGACGCGGTCCACCAGATCATCGAGGAGCCAGTTCAGCTCGCCCTTGATGGTCGCGGTGTGGCCGGTCGCCTTTGGTGCGGTCATCGACCGTCCCCCTTAGTCGTTCCTCGTGGTGCTGTGCCGCTGGGGGCGTCGTCGCCCGCGGCGTTCTCCTTGCGGCCGCGCTGCCAGCCGCGCTGGAGCGAGGCCATTCGGCTGCGTACTTCCTCGGCGTCCCGCTCGACGGACTCGGCCTCCTTGGCCTCGGCGCGCGGGCCGGGGCCCTGCCTGAGCTGCGGAGCGAGGCTGGCCTGCCGTACGCGCCGGGGCAGTGGAGCCGTGCCGGAGTGGGCCTCCCGGGAGCGGTCGGTACCGCCCGGCGGCTGCCCCGGTCCCGGCCGCGGTGACGCCGGACCGGAACCGGTCTCCCGAGGCTCGGGCTCCGGGCTGCCGACGGAGCCGTCCGGGCCGCTCGGCGCGATCTCGGCGCGGCGGGTGCGCCGGGGCAGGGCGGGCACGTCCGGCTGCGCACCGGGGGGACGGCCCGGCGATGCCGGGCTTCCAGTGCGCTGCTCGTCGGTGCGGGCGGTCGTGTCGGTGGTGCGGCGCTCGGGTTCCGTGCCGGAGCGCCGGCGGGCGGGCAGTGGCGGGGCGGATTCCGGTTCGGGGCGGTTCAGGCCCTGGGCGGAATCCCGGTCCTGCTCCTCCTTCCGGGTGCGCTGGCCGGTGACCGGGCGTCCGTGCGAGCTGACCAGCTTGGGCGTCCGGCGACGGGGCAGGGGGACCGGGGCGCTAGGGTCGTCCTCCCCGTCGGCCCGGTCGGATCCGCCGCGCGCATGGGGCACCGGGTGGGACTGCTCACTGCGCAGACCGATCGAGTCATCGTCGGCGGGGCGCCGCTCGGCGCCACCCTGCGCCCGCCCGGTCGGCTCCTCCTCGCGGCCGTGGGGGCGGCGCGGGCGGAAGAGACCGCCGCCTTCGCTGTCCTCCTCGGCCAGCCTGCCGGGGAAGTCGTCGAGGGCGTCAAGGTCGACGGGGGCCTCCAGTTCGACCGGACCGTCCAGGAGCGAGGCGGGCAGGCCCGGCAGGTGCACCGGCGCCTGGGACAGGGCGGCGCGGCGGCTCTCCTCGGGTGCGCGTTCCTTAGTGAGCTGCGGGCGGTCGAGGCGGAAGCCGACACCGTTGGTGTCCGGGACCTCGTCCGTGAGCAGGGCGTCGGGGATGAACACGACGGCGGTCGTGCCGCCGTACGGGGACGGCTGCAGGGAGACCCGGACGTTCTGCCGCTGGGCGAGCCGGCTGACCACGAACAGGCCGAGCCGGTCGGTGTCGGACAGCTCGAACTCCGGTGTCTCGGCGAGCCGGAGGTTGGCGTCCAGCAGGGCTTCGGCCGCCATGCCGAGGCCGCGGTCGTGGATCTCCAGGGTGAAACCGTTGGCGACACGCTCGCCGAGCACCTGGACGGCGGTGTGCGGCGGGGAGAACACAGTGGCGTTCTCGAGGAGTTCGGCCACGAGGTGGGTGAGGTCCGCGACGGCCGGGCCGGTGACGGCGATCCGCGGCAGCCGGCGGACCTCGACGCGTTCGTAGTCCTCGACCTCGGCGACGGCGGCGCGCACGACGTCCATGAGCTGGACGGGTTTGCGCCACTGCCGGGAGGGGGCGGCTCCGGAGAGGATCACCAGGCCCTCGGCGTGCCGGCGCATGCGGGTGGTCAGGTGGTCCAGGCGGAACAGGTCGGCGAGTTCTTCGGTGTCCTCGGTCCGGCGTTCCATGGTGTCCAGCAGGGTGAGCTGCTTGTGGAGCAGGACCTGGCTGCGGCGGGCGAGGTTGACGAAGACCTCGGAGACGCCGGCGCGCAACTCGGCCTGCTTGACGGCCGCTTCCACGGCGGCGCGCTGCAGGGTGTTGAGCGCCTGGCCGACCTCGCCGATCTCGTTCTTGTCGTACTCCAGGCGCGGGACCTCGGTCTCCACGTCGACCTGTTCGCCCGCCGACAGGCGGCGCATGACGCTGGGCAGCCGCACCCCGGACGCCTCGTGGGCCTCCAGCCGCAGCTGCCGCAGGTCGCGGATGAGCGCGCGGCCGACGCGCACGGACAGCACGAGGGAGAGCAGCAGCGCGATCAGGCCGAGGACGCCGGCGATGACCGCCTTGAGGATGACGCTCATCGCGACCGGGCGGACCTGGTCCTGGTAGCGGTCGCCGGCCTGGTCGTTGAGGGTGGCCAGCTCGTGAAGCACATTGCCGGCGGCGGTGTCCCAGCTGCGGGCGCTGACCCCGCGGGGCGTGCCGGGGCCGGAGGAGACGGCGGCCTCCTCGGCCACGCGCAGGGGCGCGGAGGAGGCGCTCTTCCAGAAGGTCTCGTAGCGGTCGCGCTCCGAGGTGGGCAGCAGCGGCAGGTTGGTGTCGTACATCAGGGTGCGCTGGGCCACGAGGTCGGAGATGCCGCGGCTCTCGCTGCGGGAGAGTTCGCCGACGATCAGGGAGGAGCCGAGGAGGGCGTCCTCGCGGGAGAGAAGTTCGCGGGCGCGGGCGAGGTTGACGAGTGCGCGGTACTGCTTGTCCAGCTCCACGTTGTCGACGACACGGAGGTTTTCGAGCAGGACGTAGCACGGGTCGACCAGGTGGTTGTACAGGTCGAAGGCCTGTGAGCGGTTGACGGTGCCGTCCTCGACGCTGCGACGCAGGGAGGCGATGCCGTCGAAGGCGTCCAGGACGGCGGTCAGCCGCTCGTCCGTGGCCTGGCTCATCGCATCGCGTACGTCAGGGTCCTTGGCGTTCTTGCGGATCTCGGCGAGGGCCTCGTCCGTGGCGGACCTGCTGCGCCTGAGGTCGGCGAGCCCGTCGGAGGCACGCGGATCGGCCAGATAGACGAGGGTCTGGCGGCGTTCCTGCTGCAGAACGCGGACGGTGTCCTCGACGGGGTAGCCGATCTCCTCGACCGTCGAGGACACGTTGAACAGATCGTCCACCTCACGTCCCGTCAGCACCGTGGCAAAGGCCCAGATCCCGGTTAGGGACACCAGCGGCACGAGAAGCAGCGCCACGATCTTCCGGCGGATGGACTTCCCGCGAAAGCGCATGGCCTCCCCCAGCTCGACCCCCGTCGGCAGGGGGTACACATGGCGTCAACAAACGGCGCGAGCCTACTACCGACGCAGAGATAACTCGAAGAGGTGTCCGGAAGCTGAACTTCCATACCGGCGTCGAGTCATGTGGAGTTGTCCGGTCATGGGGGGAGATTGCCTACCGGAATCGGTTGGCGGCCGCGGCGGCCGATCCGCCGGGTCCGCTCGGATAGTTGGCCAGATTTTATCGCTCCTTGGGAATCTTCGTGACGCGTCGTTCGTCCTTCTGTACGGGAGATGGGGGCGGAATGGACCACAGGAGCCGCGTCCCGCACCTCGGCGGCATAAAACAGCGCAAGCCGGGCAGCCAGTGGGAGCCGTGTCCTCGGACACGGCGAGAGGTCTGCCGGCGGTGGGGAGTGACACGTTGATGGGCACGGCGGAGCGGCGCGGGGCGCCCGGAGACGGCGGGGCGCAGATGACGGCGCGGCGAGGCCGCGAGGCACCGGATCACGATATTCCGGCGGCCGCGCGCGAGCAGCCGCAATGCCGGCCGTTGTGGGTCGAGGAGCCCGCGCAACGGCGCCGGATGCCGGACCCCGTGCGGAGGGCCGCCGTGCGTGCGGTGCTCATCATCGCGGTGACGCTGATTCAGGCCATGGTGGCCTTCCTGTGCACGATGGCCGGATCCTGGCTGGCGTTCCCGATGGTGATCAGCAGTGTGACCAGCACGGTGGTGGCCACCTGGGGCGTACTCGACGTCTGGGTCACACGCCAGGTGTGGAATCAGCGCCATGGCGTGGTCTCGGTGCCGAGCAGCACCGCGCGGGCGTTGCGGCGTGAGCGGCGCCGGCTCCGGAGGCAGGAGCGGGCGGCCGAGCGGAAGCGGGAACGGATAGGCACGCCGGGCGCCGGGCAGCTGTCGCACTCCTGAGGCGCCTCCTGACGACCGGTGGCCGGAAGCCGGAAACCGGTCGAGCGGCACCCGGCGGAGGTGCACAACGTTTCTTCAGGCAGCGTGTCTCCAGCCTGCGTTCCGCGCAATTCAGGAGTTCTGGAGTCCCTGCCGAGGTGAAGGTGCAGGTCAGCGGGCTGGAGTCTGGTGACACGGTCGGATTCGCCTAGAGACGCGATTTCCGGATTCACCTGCGCTGAACTGGCCTTGCTCCGTATGGTCTGGAGTCGTGTATGTGAAGACGACGAAGCGGGAGAACAAGTCCGGCACGGTCCGGTACTGGGCAGGTCGGTAAGGTCGGGCAGGTCGGGCAGCCCAAGCGGGGCCGGCGCAGGGACATGTCGGTGACCGAGCGGGTGCTGTTCTCCATGGTGGCGAACCGGGCCCTGGCCCCGTCGTCGAAGCTGGCGGCCGCGGACTGGGTCACGCACGACGTGCATGTCGACGGCCTGCCGGCCACCGACGACGACGCCTGCTACCGGGCGATGGACTGGCTCCACGAAGTCCAGGACGACCTGGAGAAACGGGTGTTCGACGAGGTATCGAACCTTCTCAACCTCGAGGTCGACCTGCTGTTCTTCGACACCACCAGCACCTACTTCGAACTGGAGGAGGCCGACGAGCCCGTCACCCGTGACGACAAGGGCCGCCTCCTGCCCGCCGCAGACGACACTCCCGCCGACGCCGATGACAGCGGTGACGCCCCGGACCAGGCCGGGTTCAGGACCTTCGGCAAGTTCAAGGACTCCCGCGACGACCTGCCGCAGATCGTGATCGGAATGGCCGTCACCAGGGACGGCATCCCGGTCCGCGTCTGGTCCTGGCCCGGCAACACCGGTGACCAGAAGCTGATCCGGCAGGTCAAGGACGACATGCGGGACTGGACCCTGAGCCAGATCGTGTGGGTCACCGACCGGGGATTCTCCAGCGAACGCAACCGCCGCTACCTCCGCCAGGGCGAGAACGCCTACATCGTCGGCGAGAAACTCCGCTCAGGCAGCCCGGAGGTGAAGGCCGCCCTGTCCCGGCAAGGCCGCTACGGCGAGATCGCCCAGAACATGCGGGTGAAGGAGGTGCGGATCTCCGACACCGAACGGTTCGTACACGTCATCCTCTGCTGGCTCGCCCTGCTGTTGATCCGCATCACCGAGACCACCACCGGCGCGACCTGGCCGACCGTCCGCCGCGAACTCGACCGGCTCCACCTTGGCACGTTCACCGGCCCCACCGGCCTGTTCCGCCAGGTCACCACCCTCACCAAGCCCCAGACCGACCTCTTGGCCTCGACATCCCCACACCGAAGCAGATCATCGCCCTCGAACCCACACCCCGCTGACCAGCACGAACACCAGCACCTAGAGAAACGCCTCTCAGGCGCCCTCACCCATGTCCGCGCAGGTCAGACCCAGATCCGTGACTCTGTGCCGCTGAATTACGCGGAACGCAGGTCCAGAGGGGCGGCGGGATGTACCGCCGCCGAGACGCCCCCCAGATGCCCCCAGGAGGCATTGTTGTCCCCCACCTACGACGTCATCGTCATCGGCCTCGGCGGCATGGGCAGCGCCGCCGCCCATCACCTGTCGGCGGGCGGTGCCCGCGTCCTCGGCCTGGAGAAGTTCGGCCCGGTGCACAACCGAGGCTCCAGCCATGGTGGTTCGCGGATCACGCGGCAGTCGTACTTCGAGGACCCGGCGTACGTACCGCTGCTGCTGCGCGCCTACGAGCTGTACGACGACCTGCACCGGGCCACCGGCCGCGAGATCGCGATCCGCAGCGGTGGCGTGATGGTCGGCCACCCCGGCTCCCTGGCCGTCTCGGGCTCGCTGCAGTCGGCCCGGCAGTGGGACCTGCCGCACGAGTTGCTGGACGCCAAGGAGCTGCGCCGCCGCTTCCCGACGTTCACGCCACGGGACGACGAGGTCGCCCTGTACGAGCGAAAGGCGGGCCTCCTCCGGCCCGAGCACACCGTGGCCGCACACCTCCAGCTGGCCACCCGGCAGGGCGCCGACCTGCACTTCGAGGAGCCCATGACGCGCTGGGAGCCGTACCGGGACGGCGTGCGGGTGCACACCGCCGAGAACACCTACACCGCGGGCCAGCTGGTCGTCTGCCCTGGTGCGTGGGCGCCGCAGTTGCTGACCGATCTCGGGGTGCCGTTCACCATTGAGCGGCAGGTCATGTACTGGTTCCAGCCCAAGAACGGCGTCGAGCCCTTCCTCCCCGGGAACCACCCCATCTACATCTGGGAGGACTCCCAGGGCGCCCAGGTCTACGGCTTCCCCGCCATTGACGGCCCCGCCCTCGGCGCCAAGGTCGCCTTCTTCAGCAAGGGCGAGGTCACCACCCCGGAGACCATAGACCGGACGGTGTACGACCACGAGGTCCAGGACATGGCGGACCATATGTCCCGCTGCATACCCGACCTGCCCGGCACCTTCCTCAATGCCGCGACCTGCATGTACTCCAGCACCCCGGACGAGAACTTCGTGATCGCCCGGCACCCCGCACATCCGGACTCGGTCACCGTGGCCTGCGGGTTCTCCGGGCACGGCTTCAAGTTCGTGCCCGTCGTCGGCGAGATCCTCGCCGACCTGGCCCTGACCGGCACCACCGAGCATCCCATCGGTCTGTTCGACCCCGCCCGCCTCGCCGCCGCGCCCGCCCCTGCGTGACGACGACGCCCCTTACGGGGCGCTCACGCTGGACGCCGGTCGTTTGAACATCCGCGTCGCTGTGATCTCGCTGTGCACCGACTCTTCCTCCTGGGGCTGCTGTGGCAGGCCAGGGCGGAGGTGTTCCTCCACTCTGATGTACTTCAGGCCGGCGCGGAGGTCGGCGTCGTTGCGGAGGCGGATGACCAGGGGAAACTCTGCCAGGGCCGTCGTGTCGAACAGGCCGGTGGTGTAGAGGAGTTGGACGCCCAGCGCGTCGGAGACGGCGCGCTGGAGTTCCAGCAGGTACGTGGCGTTGGCGCGGCCGATCGGATTGTCGAGGAAGAGCGTTCCGGCGTGGCGGTGCTTGTCGCGGCCGCGGTCGTTGCTTCTGAGCGCGGCCATCGTGCAGTACAGGGCGATGGCCGCGGTGAGCAACTGGCCGCCGGAGAAGACGTCGCCCATCTGGCCGACGGGGACGCGTTCGGCGCGCAGTACGGCGTCGGGCTTCAGGATCTCGACGGCGACGCCCTTCGGCTGAAGGGCCGCCGCGACTCCGCGCAGCAGCAGGGACATGCCGTCGCGCCGCAGGTCGGAGTTCTTCTTCACCGCCGCGCGGGTCGCCTCGTCGATGACCTCGCCGAGCCGCTCGGTGAGCGTGGCCTGGTCGGGTTCCTCGAAGCGGATCCGCAGGAACTCCTGCCCGGACCACTCGCCAAGGCCTTCCGGGAGCCGGGAGAGCCGCTGGGCGGACCTGAGCGTCGCAAGGGCCGACTCGACGAGCCCGCGGAGGCGGTGCACGATCGAGTCGCGGTTCCGCTCCAGCTGCTCCAACTCGTCCGTGAGGACGCGGAGCCGGGGTGCGAAGGCGTCCGCCCACTTCTGGGCGTGCTCGGGGAGCGCTGAGGCGGGCAGCTCGCGGATCTGCTGCCGTGCCGGGGTGCGCACCTGTTCGTAGCGGGTGGAGTTGGCGTGCCGGACGAGGACGTCGCTGGCCTCGCGTACGGCGGCCTCGGCGGCGGACAGGTCGGCGGCGCAGCCGCGCAGCGAGCGGCGGGCCTCGGCGGCCGACTGCCGGGCCTCGTCCAGGCTGCCGGGGTACGGCTCCGGCTCCTGCTGCTCCTCCTCGGTCGTGTGCTCGCGCAGCAGGTCGCGGAGCATCGCGGCGATCTCGTCGAAGCCGCCGGCCGCGTCCTCGGCGGCGCGGTGGGCCTCCAGCAGCTCGGCGTGCGCCTCCCGGGCCTGGTCCAACGCCTCGGTGCGCCAGGCGAGTTCGGCGGTCGCCGTGCGCAGCAGGGCCTGCGCGTGCTCGGCGTCGCGCGGCACCAGCTCCTCCGGGAGGTCCGTGTGCGCCTCGCCGTCCTGGGGGGCGTGCCGCTCGGCCTCGCCGCGCAACCGGCCGAGCTGTTCGCTCGCGCTCGACATCCGGGTCTCCAGGAGCTGTACCAGCTCCTCCGCGCGCGCGGCAGCGGCCTGACGGGACGGCCCGTCGGAGCCGTCCGGGGATTCGAGGAGCTGCTCCGCGCGTGTCCGCACCTTGTTGCTGAGCCGGTCCAGTTCCGCGCGCGCCGCGCTCTCGTCGCTCTCCGCGCGGGCCTGCTCGGCGCGCAGGTCGGCGCCGACGCCGACCTTCTCGTACACCTGGGAGGCAGCCCGGTAGGCCTCGCGCAGGGCGGGCAGCGACGCCTTGGGCGCGTCGCCGTCGGTCTCCGGTACGTCGTCGGGGGCGCCCGCGATCTCGGAGCGCTCGGCGCGCAGCGCGCGGGCGGTGCGGCGGGCGTCGTCGGCGGCACGCTGGGCGGCACGCCGGTCCTCATCGGCGGCGCGGGCGCGCTCCAGGCAGGCCTGGGCGCGGGCCTCCGCGTCGGTCGCCTCGTCGGCCAGTTCGCGCAGCTTGACCTGCCAGCCGGCCCGTTCGCGCAGCCGGAAGGCGAGCCCGGCGAGGGCGTCGGCGGCGCGGCGGGCCTTCTGCGCGGCCTCCTGGCGCTCGTCGCGCGCGTGCGCCGCCTCGGCGGCGGCCTCGTCGGCCTCGGCCCGCACCGTGCGTGCCTCGGCCAGTTCCGTCTCCGCCTCCTCGGCAAACGCGCGCGTGTCCTGGGCGGCCTGCGCCAGCTCGGCCAGCCGGCCGGCCGGGCAGCCGGTGCGCCAGGAGGCGAGCCGCGCCGCCAGCTCCCGGTCCTTGCCGAGCCGCGCGGCGAGTGCGCGGATCTCCTCGTCCCGCTCTGTGGCCCGCGCGCGCAGCGCCTGCCGCTCCTCGTCGGCGGCGTGCTCGTCGTGCATGGCGGGGTTCGGGGGTACGAGGAACACATCGCCGGTGTCGGCGTCGGGGGCCGGGGTCGGTGCAAGCAGGGCGGCGGCCGTGCCGACGGCGACTGCCGAGCGCGGCAGCAGGGCGGCGTCGGCGAGCGCCTCCCGCGCCCGCGCGTGCGAGTCCGGGTCGGTGATGATCACGCCGTCCACCAGTTCCGGCCGGGCCGCCAGCACGCGCGCGTGGTCGGCGGGGTCGACGGCCTGCGCGAGATAGCGCCAGCCGGGCAGCGCGGGGATGCCGTGCTCGCCGAGGAACTCCACGGTGGCCAGCACGTCCGGGCCGGGCGGCAGCAGGCCGCCGTCACCGAGCGCACCGAGGATCCGGGCGTCGTCGGCGGCGGCCGTACGCAGCTCGAACAACTGGCGTTCGGCGGAGGAGACGGCGTCGTCGAGGAGTTCGCGGAGGTCGTCGGCGAAGCGGTCGAGTTCCTCTGGGGTGAGGGCCTCCTCGGCAGCCGGGCGCAGCGCGCCACTACGGCCGGACGTGTCGGGCCCGCCGGCACGGCCGCGCGGCGGCGCCCCGTCAGGCCCGGAGCCCGCACCGGCCGACGGCTCGCCCGGTGCCTCGCCCGAAGCGCCGAGCGAGCCGTCGGCGCCGGTCCGGGGTCCCGGCACGACACCGCGTACCGCGCCGGAGGCGCCCGGCAGGCTCAGCAGTTCCGCCAGCCGCTCCTCCCCCGCCAGCGCCTCGGCGATGCGGTGCTCCGCCTCGTAGGAACGCTCGGCGGCCGTGGCCGCGTCCGCGGCGCGGACGGCGGTCAGTTCCGCGCGGGACTCGGCGGCGGCCGCCTCGCGCGCGTGCTCGGTGGCGCGGCGGGAGGCCTCGCGGGCCGAGTCCCAGGCCGCGACCGCGGTCTTCTCGGCGTCGCTGGCGGCGAGGGCCGCGCAGGCCGGGTCGGCGTCGGGCGCGCTGTCGTCGAGCCAGCCGGCGCGCACCGCCTCGGCGGTCTCCTGCTCGACCTCGGACAGGCGCTGCCGCAGGTGGCCGGCCTCGCTGCGGGCGCGCTGCGCCTCAGTGGCGGCGGCGGTGGAGTCCCGGTAGGCGCAGTCGCTGACCTCCTGGAGCCCCGCGGACCGCTCCTCTTCCTCATTGGCGAGGTCCTCGGCGTTCTGCGCGGCCCCGTGGAGGGCTCGTACGAGGTCGACGGCGGCCTTGGAGCGGGCGGCCAGGGCGGGGGCGGCGTCCCGCTCGGCCTCCTGGATCGCGGCGGACACGCGCGCGACGCGGTCGGCGGCGGCGCGGTGCCGCAGCACGGCCTCGGCGGCCTGCCAGGCGGAGTGCAGCGTGCGCGCGTCGGCGAGTTCGCGCTTCTGCGCGGCGGCGGACTTCTCGGCCGCGGCCAGCGCAAGTGAGGCGTGCCGGTAGGCAAGTTCGGCGGCGGTCAGCGCGCTGTGCTCGCGCGTCGCCTCGGAGTGCGTGACGGCGTACGCGGCGGCGGTGACCCGCTGCGCCAGGTCGGCCGCCCGCACCCGCTCCTCGACGCCGCGCGCGGACAGCCTGCGGGCCAGGGTCCGGGTACGGCGCTCGGCGCCCGTGTGGATCTCGCGCGCGTGTGTGCGGGAGTCGGTGGCGTGGACGATCCGCCCGAGCAGGTCGACGGACCCGGCGGTGAAGTCGCGTTCGGCGATCAGCTCGGCGCGTCGGCCCAGCTTGTTGCCGAAGCCGCTGACGAGGTCGGCGAGTCCGTCGGTGTCCCGCGTGTCCGTGACGGCCCGCAGCAGCAGGTCGGTGAAGTCGGCGTCCTTCTTGACCGCGAACAGGCCCGCGGCCTCGCCCTCGTCGGCGTTCATCTCCCGCTGGTAGCGGAAGAGTTCGGGGTCGAGGCCGAGGTCGCCGAGGTGCTCGATCCACCGGTCGTGGATCTCCTCCCAGTGCACCTCCAGGTGCGGATAGGCCTTGCCGGCCTCCATGAGGGCGTCCCGGAAGCCCTTCATGGTGCGGCGGCGCCCGCGCGCCCCCGACTGGCCCTCGGCGGGGGGCCGTACGGCGGTGGACTCGGCCACCGGAAGGTTGTCGAGGCTGAGGCCGGGCCCGGGCCGGAAGGAGTACCAGGCCTCGGCGAACTTCCGCGGGTCGTTGGAGACCTGGCGGCCCCGCCACTCGCTGGCCTTGCCGACGACGACGCACTCGCCGGTCAGTGTGTGCTGCCACTCCAGCGCGACATGCCCGCAGTCGTCGGCGAGCAGGAACTTCCGCAGCACACCGGAGCTGGCACCGCCCAGCGTGTTCCGGTGCCCCGGCAGCATCACCGAGAAGATCAGCTTCAGCAGGACGGACTTGCCGCCGCCGTTCTCCAGGAAGAGCACACCGGCGGGCGCGGGCCGGCGCGGCGGGCCGACCGGCTCCTCCTCGAAGAACTCCGCCTGCGTGGGCGCGGGGTCGGGCACGGGCTCGCCCACGCCGCGCAGGTCAAGCACGGTGTCGGCGTAGCGCGCACCGGCGGGCCCGATGGAGTAGAGGCGGACCCGGGACAGCTCGTACATGGCGGACTCTCGTCAGTCTTCGGCAGGTCGGGGTGGTTCAGGAGTGGAACGGCAGTCCCGCATCGGCCACCAGCTCCAGGTCGTCGGTGTCCTCGGCGGGCAGCAGGGTCGGTGTGCCGTCGGTGACCGGGACGACGCCCAGCTCCAGCAGCTCGGCCATGGCTGCGCTGCCCGCCATGTCACGCACCTGGAGTTGGTAGCGGGCGGTCGTGCGATAGGTACCGCCGTTGTCCTCGCCGGTGCGCTGCAGGAACCCGGAGTCGGTGAGGAACGCGACGGCCTTGCCGACGATGCCGGTAGTCGAACCGGCGAGACGGCGCGCGTCCTTGGTGGCACCGGCCGCGCTGCGTCTCGCCCAGATCCGCCAGGCGGCCTCCAGCCCGGGTGTCTCGGTGGCCGGGTCGGTGTTCTCGCCCTGCTCGGCGGCCCGCTCCTCCAGTCGACGGCAGGCCTGCCGTACGAAGGCGTCGACGCCGTTGACCGTGACGCGCCCGATGTACCCGTCGTCGGCGAGGTCCTCGGGACGCGGGAACGCCATGGCGGCGACGGCGAGATGAGCGAGCCCGTGCAGGAACCGGTCCCCGGAGTCGGCGGACGTACGACGCGCGTAGTCCCCCATGCGAACCGCGAACACCGAGTCCTCGGCGGCGGTCACCGCCATCCCCGCACGCGGCGACACCTCCAGCACAACCAGCCCGAGCCCCGCGGCCACAGCGTCCGCGAGCCGCGCAAACGCCGGATCCTCCCGGTACCGACGCAGCAGATCCGCGTACTCCTGATCACGGGCGGGCTGGAGTTTGGGCTGCAGCCCGAAGGCGACGAGCCGCGCCGCGTCAGCGGCGTCAGCAGGCGTGACGGCAGCAGACGCCGACGGGACGTCCCCCTCCGTTTCACCCCACTCGGCGTGCTCACTCACGACTGCAACTCCTTGAACTTGAAAACGAGGTCGATTGGCCAGTGCGCCGAAAGGGGCGCGGGGCTGTGACATATGCGGCTCCGCCGCGCGGGCGCGACCAGCCACAATGAACCTGCAGCTGCCCACCGACAGACCCATCAAGCGGCCTCCGTCCTGCCGGCCGCCATCCCCGCCGCATCCAACAGAGCCGTCCCCACAATCAGATCGGCCCCGCCGAACTCCGGATCGTCCAACTCGGTCCCGTCATCCACGGCGAACAACAGCTTCTCCTCGCCCTGCCGATAGGCGGTCCCCACCGGCGGACTGGCCGCATGAATCGCCAGCAGAGCGACCAGGTACGGCAGATCAGGGTCTCGGCGCCGCGCCTCGGCCAACACCCCCGAGAGCCGCCGCGGCGCATCCGCCGGTAGATCCAGCAACTCCATCGCGGCCGCCAGCTGCTCCTCACTGAACCGGCTGTCGTCCGGCGTGGCGATGAGATCCGGCTCCGGCATCTCCGCCCCGAGATGCTCCCGCTCCACGGGCGGCGTGAACAGTATGTCGACAAGGTCACCGATCCGGACGGACACCGGCGTACGCAACCCGGTGCCGCGCGCGAAGAACGCGTCCGTGACCCGCACGGCCTGCTCCAGCGGCAACGGCAGCACCGGCGCGACAAGATGCCCGTACAGGTCTATCCCCGACGCCGCCATGGGCGTGGCGAACGCCTGCCGGTCCTGCTCGGCCCGGAACAACGGCCCGGCCTCCAGCAGCCGCGACTGCAACTGCGTATGCCGCCGGATGCAGTCCTTCACGATGTCGACCAGCTCGGCCGCGCGGCGCTTGTGCTCGGGGTCCTCGGACTCGTCACGCGCCTTGCGGATGTTGGTGAGGATCGCGTTCTCGTGGCGGTATCGGTCGGCGACGTGGTCCAGGGCCTCGGCGATCATGTCGGGCACGGTGTTGAGCCAGTCCACCGCGCGCACGTTGCGCCGGGTCGCGTCCAGCGCCCTGCGGAGCGTCTCCGAGTACTGCACGGTCCGGTAGCGGGCCTGCTCGGCGGCGAGCTGCGCGTCAGCGAGCCGGCCCCGGCTGATCAGCACTTCCAGCTTGACCTCGGCGGCGATCTGCGCGCTGGTTACGTCGGTGTCGAGGGCGCCGACCAGGACGTTGACCGCCTCGTCCGTCGTACGGAGGTAGACGCTGCCGCCGGGGCCGGGTACTTCCTCGATCAGCTTGAAGTCGTAGTCACGGCGCACATACGTGCCGTCCGGCGCGAACGTGCCGTACACGGCCCGGAAGCCGCGGTCGACGCTGCCGACGTTGATGAGGTTCTCCAGGACCCAGCGGGCCACGCGCTCGTGCTCGGCGACGGGTCGCTGGGGCGCCTGGGCGGCGATACGCGGGATGAGACGGGCGACGATCTGGTCGTGGTCGGCGCCGGTGTCGAAGTCCATGTTGAGCGTGACCAGGTCGATGGCGGCGAGGGCGACCTCCGCCATGCCGTACACCGAGTACTCGCCCGCGAGGTTGGCCTTGCGCGCGTCGAGGTCGTGCAGCGGCGCGGTGCAGGCGAGCGCGCGCAGCCGCCGCGCCAGCCCCTCGTCGGCGGCCGGGCCCGGGGCGGGCCGCGGCCCCGCGCTGAGCTGGGGCGGAACACTGTCCGTCGATGCAGGCGAAGTCACGGTGCACAGACTAGGTCCTCGGTCTGACAACGGCCCAAACGACGCAGAAGCGACCCCGCGTCACGGTTGTCACACCGGCACTGACCGGTACCTGATCTTCCTCGGCCTTCCTCGGCCTTCCTCGGTCTCCCTCGGCTTTACTCAGCCTTCCTCGCCGACCCTGCGCCGGTAGACCTCCACGATCCGCGCCAGGGAGGCGTCGAGGTAGACCGCGAGCAGCTGCTCGGCCTTCTCGCGGTCACCGTCCTGAAGAGCCTGGAGTATCTCGACATTTCGTGCGATGTACGGTTCGTGCAGCCGCCGTGGATCGTCCACCACGTGGAAGGCGAGGCGCAGTTCGGCGAAGACGCTGCGCATCAGCTCGTCCGTGCGCTCGCTGCCTGCGAGGGCTACCAGTTCCCGATGGAAGTGGATGTTGGCCGTGCCCACGGCTTTCCAGTCACCTTCGCGCGCCGCCCGCCGACCCGCCTCGACCGCCTCGGCGAGCGCGTCGAGGCCGTACGGCGGCTCGCCGAGGCCGCGCACGACGGCGCATTCGACGAGGCGCCGAGTGCGGTAGATGTCCTCGACGTCCTCGACGGTCAGGACCCGGACGAAGACGCCCCGGTTCAGCTCGTGGACCAGCAGGCGTTCGTGGGTGAGCAGCCGGAACGCCTCGCGCAGCGTGTTACGGGAGACGCCCAGGGCGCCGCCGATGCTGTCCTCCGACAGCCGGGTCCCGGGCGGGAAGTACCCGTCGGCGATGCGGCTTCTGAGGATGTCCGAGACCCGTTCGGCGGTGCTGGTCCGCCCGAGAAGGGCACGGTCGTCGGCCAGGTCCTTCAGCTGCTCTGCCATGCCGGAATTCAATCGCAGATGACAAGAACGAAACAACAGGGGTATTGAGGGATCGTTGAACAATCCTCTACGGTGCTACGCACGGCGTCGCCTCCCTCCCGCGGCGCCGACCGCTTCCGCACGGCACGGCTCACTCCCCAGGCACTCTCCGTCCTCCCTCTGCGAGGTGCACATGAGCACGACCCCTCCACCGCAGGCCCCGACCACCGACCCACGCCCCCAATCGACTGAAGGCACCGCCGACGACGGGGCGTTGGGCTGGCTGCGGGCGCTCGGCCCCCGGGGCCGCCGCGCCTTCGCGGGTGCCTTCGGCGGCTATGCGCTGGACTCGTACGACTACTTCACGCTGCCGCTGAGCATGGTCGCGCTGGCCGCGTACTTCGGCCTGGACAGCGGCCAGACCGGCCTGTTCACCACCGTCACCCTGGTCGTCTCCGCGATCGGCGGCGCTCTCGCGGGCGTGCTGGCGGACCGGATCGGCCGGGTCAAGGCGCTGATGCTGACGGTCATCACGTACGCCGTCTTCACCGTCGCCTGCGGCTTCGCGCCCAACTACGAGACGCTGCTGGTGTTCCGCGCCCTCCAGGGGCTCGGGTTCGGCGGCGAGTGGGCGGTCGGCGCGATCCTGGTGGCCGAGTACGCCAGCGCCAAGCACCGGGGCCGTACGCTCGGCGCGATCCAGAGCTCGTGGGCCGTGGGCTGGGCGCTGGCCGTGATCGTGTACACGCTGGTGTTCTCGGTGGCCGACGACGACCTGGCCTGGCGCATCATGTTCTGGACCGGGGCGCTGCCCGCACTGCTCGTGGTCTGGGTGCGGCGCAGCGTGCACGACGCCCCCGAGGCGGCCGCGGCGCGTGAGAATAGCAACGAGAAGGGCTCGTTCGCTGCCATCTTCAAGCCCGGCCTGCTGCGGACGACCCTCTTCGCGGTGCTGCTGTCCACCGGTGTCCAGGGCGGCTACTACACGCTGGCCACCTGGGTGCCGACGTACCTGAAGACCGAGCGCGACCTGTCGGTCGTGGGCACGGGCGGCTATCTGACGTTCCTGATCTCGGGCGCCTTCATCGGCTATCTGACGGGCGGGTACCTCACCGACCGGCTGGGCCGCCGCCGCAACATCTGGCTGTTCGCGCTGCTGTCGGCGATCTGCATCCTGGCGTACGCGAACATCCCCAGCGGCGCCAACACCCTGCTCCTGGTGCTGGGTTTCCCGCTCGGGTTCTGCATGTCGGCCATCTTCAGCGGCTTCGGGTCCTACCTGAGCGAGCTGTACCCGACGGCGGTGCGCGGCACGGGGCAGGGCTTCACGTACAACACGGGCCGCGCGGTGGGCGCCGTCTTCCCCACGGCGGTCGGTTTCCTGGCCGACAGCTGGGGTGTGGGCGGTGCCCTCGTCTTCGGCGCGATCGGCTACGGCCTGGCGGCGCTGGCGCTGCTCGGGCTGCCGGAGACGCGCGGGAAGGAGCTGGTGTGAACGGCGCCCGCACCCAGGACCGACCCGTCATCGTCCAGGACCGCCCCGTCGCCCTCGTCGACGAGCACGCGCACGCGTGGAGCCCGAAAACGGCGCGAACCCGCTTCCGGGAGGGACTGACGGGCCCCACCGCCGGGGTCGCGGCGGGCCACGCCCAGGTCAACCTGATCGCCGTGCCCGCCGACTGGGCGTACGACGTGCTGCTGTTCTGCCAGCGCAACCCCAAGCCGTGCCCGGTCCTCGACGTCACGGACGCCGGATCCTTCTCCACGGTCCTCGCCGACGGCGCGGATCTGCGCACCGATCTGCCGCGGTACCGGGTCTGGCGGGACGGCGAGCTGGTGGACGAGCCGACGGACGCGCGCGCGTACTGGCGGGACGATCTGGTGTCGTTCCTGATCGGTTGCAGTTTCACCTTCGAGTGGGCGCTGGCCGAGGCGGGGGTTCCGCTCCGCCACGTCGAGCAGGGCCGCAACGTGCCGATGTACGTGAGCAGTTGGCAGTGCCGTCCGGCGGGGCGGCTGCGCGGGCCGATGGTGGTGTCGATGCGCCCGGTGCCGCCGGAGCATCTGGCGGCGGCGATCCGCGAGAGCGGCCGGCTCCCGGACGTGCACGGCAGCCCCGTGCACTGCGGCGATCCGTCGGTGCTCGGCATCGACGACCTCGGCCGCCCCGACTTCGGGGACCCGGTGGACACCGAGCCGAACGACATCCCGGTGTTCTGGGGCTGCGGAGTGACTCCGCAGGCCGCCGTGACGGCCTCGCGCCCGCCGTTCGCCCTCACCCACGCCCCGGGTCAGATGTTCCTGACCGACGCCCGCGACGACCAGTACCGCGTCGTCTGAAAGCCGCCTGCCGAAGGTGGCCCGACAAGGAGAACCCACGGAGTCATGACCTCGATCGATCTGAACGCCGACCTCGGCGAGGGTTTCGGCCGCTGGCGGCTCACCGACGACGAACGGCTGCTGTCCGTCGTCACCAGTGCCAACGTGGCCTGCGGCTTCCACGCCGGGGACGCGGCCACCATGCGGCGGGTGTGCGAGCTGGCGGTTGAGCGCGGCGTGACGATCGGCGCTCAGGTCTCCTACCGGGACCTGGCGGGGTTCGGGCGACGCGCGATGGACGTGCCGCCCGCCGAACTGGCCGCCGAGGTGGCGTACCAGATCGGCGCCCTGGAGGTCTTCGCGCGCGCGGCGGGCGCCCGCGTGGCGTACGTCAAGCCGCACGGGGCGCTGTACAACCGGGTGGTGCACGACGAGGAGCAGGCCGGCGCGGTCGTCGACGGCGTGCTCCTCGCGGACGCCGCGCTGCCCGTGCTCGGCCTGCCCGGCTCGCGCCTGCTGGAGCTGGCCGGGAAGGCCGGCCTGCCGGTCGTCACGGAGGCCTTCGTGGACCGCGCCTACACCGACGAGGGCACGCTCGTGCCACGCGGGCAGGAGGGCGCCGTGGTCACCGACCCGGAGGCTGTCGTCACGCGCTCGGTGAGCCTCGCCCGCTCCGGCGAGGTCGTCTCCCGCTCCGGGGCGCGCGTGGAGGTACGCGCGCGTTCGCTGTGCCTGCACGGGGACACGCCCGGCGCGGTGGAGCTGGCGCGCCGGGTCCGGGAGCGCCTGGAGGAGTCGGGGGTCCGGGTGGAGGCCTTCGCATGAGGGTGCTGCCCGTCGGCGAGGAGGCCCTGCTCGTCGAGGTGGCGTCGGACGATGAGGCCCAGGCGCTGCACGCGGAGCTGCTGCGGCGCCGCGCGGAAGGCTCGCTTTCGGTCCGGGAGATCGTCCCCGCGGCCCGCACGGTCCTCCTCGACGGACTCGCCGACCCGGCCCGGCTGTCCTCCGAACTGACCGCGGCCGAGGTGCCGCCCGCTCCGCCACACGGGCGTGAGGTGGTGGAGATCCCGGTGCGCTACGACGGCCCGGACCTGGCCGACGTCGCCGCGCACTGGGGCGTGCCGGAGCGGGAGGTGCCCCGCATCCACGCGGGCACCGAGTTCCGCGTCGCCTTCTGCGGATTCGCCCCCGGCTTCGGCTACCTCACCGGCCTGCCTCCGCGCTACGACGTGCCGCGCCGCGCCACTCCGCGCACGGCCGTTCCCGCCGGTGCGGTGGCACTCGCCGGGTCCTACACGGGCGTGTACCCGCGCTCGTCACCGGGCGGCTGGCAGCTGATCGGTACGACGGACACCGTGCTGTGGGACCACGCGCGCGTGCCGGCCGCGCTGCTGGCGCCGGGCACGCGTGTGCGGTTCGTCCCGATCGGAGCGGCGGCATGACGGACCGCGCGCTCGCCGTCGTCCGCGCCGGTGCCCTGACGACCGTGCAGGACCTGGGGCGTCCCGGGCACGCGCACCTGGGTGTGCCCCGCTCCGGGGCGCTGGACGGGCCCGCCGCTGCGCTGGTCAACCGGCTGGTCGGCAATCCGCCCGGGGCGGCCGTCCTGGAGACCACCTTCAACGGCTGTGCCGTACGCCCCCGTTCGACCGTCACCGTGGCGGTCGGCGGCGCCCCGTGCCCGGTCACGCTCGACGGGCGTCCGGTCGCCTGGGGAGCGCCGGTGCACGTGCCCGCCGGGGCGCTGCTGGACGTGGGAGCCGCGCTCTGCGGCGTACGCAGTTACGTGGCCGTCTCCGGCGGCGTCGCCGTGGAGCCGGTGCTCGGCAGCCGCTCCACGGACCTGCTGTCGGGGCTGGGACCGGCGCCGCTCACGGACGGGACGGTGTTCCCCCTCGGGCCGCGAGGAGACACGCACGCGCGCGTGGACGTCGCCCCGCAGCCGGCGCCCCCGGCCGAGCTGGTGCTGCGGGTCACCCCGGGCCCGCGCGACGACTGGTTCACGCCGGAGGCCCTGCGGGCGTTCACCTCGCGCGCGTACCGGGTGTCCCCCGCGAGCAACCGCATCGGGCTGCGCACCGAGGGACCCGCCCTGGAGCGGGCCCGCCCGGGCGAACTCCCCAGCGAGGGCATGGTGCTGGGCGCGGTCCAGGTGCCGCCCGACGGCAGGCCGGTCGTGTTCCTCGCCGACCACCCGACGACGGGCGGCTACCCGGTGATCGCAGTGGTCAGCGCCGCCGACCTGCCGGCCGCCGCCCAGGCGGTGCCGGGCACTCCGGTGCGCTTCCTGGCGGTACGCCGCCGCTGACGCGCGCCTTCACGACCTATGCGGCTCCGCCGCGCGGGCACGTCCGGCCGCAGACGGGCTCACCGCCCTCCTGGCGGAGCGTCACGCGGCGCCCGGCTGCTGCTCCCCCACCGACAAGGCCGCCAGCGCCGCCGTCACCGCGGCCGAGGCCCGCAGGTCGAGCCGTGCGCTCGTCCCCCGCGCGCGGTGCCGCATCTCGTCGGCGGCGAGCGTCAGGAGCTGCGGCAGCAGGTCGGTGCAGCGGCGGGCCACCCAACCGGTGCCGGCCGTGGCCAGCCACCACAGGCTCGCCGACCGCGTGGGAGCGGGGAACTCGGGCTCCGGCGAGGGCGCGGGCCCCGTGGCGATGCCGCGCTCCGCCAGCAGCACGTGGAAGTGCGCGGCCAGCTGCCGGTGTCCCCGTTCGCCGGGGTGGAGCCGGTCCGCGCTCCACATCACCCGGTCCGTGATCCAGCCGCCCTCGCACGCGTGCAGGTGCACCGCGCCGTACCGGTCGGACAGCACGTGGACGACCGTGTTGACCGCGCGCTGCCGTCGCGCGAGCGGACGGGCCAGGGCGCCCGGCAGGCCGAGCATCGCGCCGGGGTCGGGCAGGCAGGCGGTGAGCAGGGCCGCGCCCTGCCGGGTGCAGGCCGCGTACACCTGGTCGAGCCGGGCGGCCACGGCGTGGATGTCGAAGGTGCAGCGCAGGGTGTCGTTGACGCCGATGACGACCGACACGAGGTCGGGCCGCAGCGCCAGTCCGGCGGGCAGTTGCCGCTCCAGCACGTCCCGCGTCTGCGCTCCGCTCACCGCGAGGTTGGTGAACTGCGACGGCCGCTCGCCGAGCCCGGCGGCGAGCAGCGCGGCCCAGCCGCGCCACCCGCCGCCGACGGGGTCGCCCACGCCCTCGGTCAGCGAGTCGCCGAGGGCGACGAACCGCAGAGGTCTCATGCCACGCCCCCGGGCACGAAGGGCCGTACCGGGGTGGACGCGTCGTGCGCCTCGAGGAACGCCCTGACGGCAGTTTCCCAGCCGAAGCACTCCGCACGCGCGCGTGCCGCCTCGCGCCGGTCCGCCTCCAGACCTTCCAGCATCAGGCCGACGGCGTCCGCGAAGGCCTCCCCGTGGTCCGCGGCGACGGCCCCGGCGGAGCCGATCACCTCCGACAGCGCGGACGAGGCGCTCGCCACCACGGGCGTGCCGCACGCCATCGCCTCCAGCGCGGCCAGCCCGAACGTTTCCGCGGGCCCCGGCGCCAGACACACGTCGGCAGACGCCTGGAGCGCCCCGAGCACTCCCCGGTCAGAGACATGGCCGAGGAAAGTCACCGGCAGCCCGCGCTCGCGTGCCCGCTGTTCGAGCCGCGCCCGCAGCGGACCGTCCCCGGCCACCACCAGCACCGCCCGCCGGCCCCGCCGCCGCAGCGCCTCCAGGGCGTCCAGCGCCGTGCCGGGCCGCTTCTCCACGGAAAGCCGGGAGCACATCACCACCAACGTCTCGTCCTCATCCGCGTGCCGCGCCCGCAGACCCGGATCGCGCAGCGAGGGGTGCCGCCCGGCCAGGTCGACGCCCAGGGGTGCCCGGACGACATTGCGTGCCCCGATCCGCACGAACTCCCGTTCGGCGAACTCGGTGGTGCACACCACGCGCGCGTAGGTGTGGGCCGTACGGATGTTGAGGGCGTCGGCGGCGCGCCGGGCCGCCCCTTCCGGCAGGCCCCAGGTGCGCAGGACCCCGTCGGCGGTCTCGTGGGAGACCATCACGGCGGGCACCCGGGCGCGCCGTGCCCATTTGCCGGTCCACCTGAGGGTCGTTCGGTCGGAGACCTCCAGGCGGTCGGGCGCGAGCTCCTCCAGGAGCCGGGACACCCGCCGCTTGTCGGTAAGGACACGGTAGCCGCCGGTGCCGGGCAGTAGCGGTCCCGGCAGGGTGATCACCCGGCCCTGCTCGGTCTCGCGGTCGCTCGCGCGCTCCCCGGGCACGACGAGCACGGGCTCGTGGCCCGCCGCCCGGAAGCCCTTGCCCAGTTCGCGCAGCGCGGTGCGCAGGCCGCCGGACGCGGGTGCGACGAAGTTCGCGAGCCGGACGATCCGCAGCGACTGGCCGGTCGCGTTGCGCGCTGTTTCGCCGGTCATGCCGCCACCACCGGCTTCCGCGCGGCGAGCACGTCCGCGTAGTGCCCGATCAGCTGGTCGCCGACGGCCGCCCAGGTACGGCCCTCGACCATCGTGCGCGCGGCGGCGCCGTAGGCGGTCCGCAGCGCCGGGTCGGCGGCCAGGGACGCCACCGCGTCCCGTACGGCGGCAGCGTCGCGCGGCGGGACCAGGAGCCCGGTGCGCCCGTGGGCGACCAGGTCCAGCGGGCCGCCCGCGGCGGGGGCGACGACGGGCACGCCGCTGGCCATGGCCTCCTGCACGGTCTGGCAGAAGGTCTCGAAGGGGCCGGTGTGCGCGAAGACGTCCAGCGAGGCGAAGACGCGGGCGAGGTCGTCGCCGGTGCGCCGGCCCAGGAAGACCGCGCCGGGCAGCGCCTGTTCCAGGGTGGGGCGGCTGGGCCCGTCGCCGACGACCACGACGCGGACGCCGTCCAGACCGCACACTCCGGCCAGGAGTTCGACCTGCTTCTCGGGGGCGAGCCGCCCTACATAGCCGACGATCAGCTCGCCGTTCGGGGCGAGTTCCCGGCGCAGCGCCTCGTCGCGCCGGTCCGGCCGGAACCGGACGGTGTCCACGCCGCGCGGCCACAGCTTGACGCGGGGCACGCCGTGGGCCTCCAGGTCGTGCAGGGAGGCGCTGGACGGGGCGAGGGTGAGGTCGGCGGCGGCGTGCACGGAGCGTATGCGCCGCCAGGCGGCGGCCTCGCCGGCACCCATGTAGGTGCGGGCGTATCCGGCCAGGTCGGTCTGGTAGACGGCCACGGCGGGGATGCCGAGCCGGGCAGCCGCGGCCATGCCGCGGACGCCGAGGACGAAGGGGCTGGCCAGGTGGACGGCATCGGGCCGGTGCTCGATGAGCGCCGCGGCCAGGCGCCGGCTGGGGAGGGCGACGCGGACCTGGGGGTAGCCGGGGAGCGGTAGGGAGGGGACATGGACGACCCGGCACGGCGCGAGGCCGGCGTCGAGCTTGCTGCCGGGAGCTGGGGCCGGGGCGACGACGACGGGGGCGTGACCGCGCTCGACGAGGTGCCGGGCGGTCTGGAGCGCGCAGTGGGCCACGCCGTTCACGTCGGGAGGAAAGGATTCGGTCACGATGACGACACGCATACCGGTGTTGTCTCCGTACCGGACGTGGCCGCGTCAACGTGGATCTTTCCGGAGGACTAACGTCCCATGAGCGTTGCGCTGCATACCCGAGCGGGTCAGGTTTCGGCCGTGTGCGCCTGACCCGCGGGTCACCCGGCGTTCACCCGGCGGGCCTGCGTCACCGCTGTCGACTCGCCTCCAAGGGCTGTCACACGGCGGTTTCCTCCGGCCCGATCCGGCTGCGTACGGCCGTCTGGACCTCGACCTCCTCGGCGGGGTCGGCGGCGAGGCGGCGCAGGCGCTCGACGACGCGGTTGTCGCCGGTCTCGGCGTGCCGGGCGGCGAGTTCTCGGGTGGTCTCCTCGCAGTCCCAGAGGCACTCGACGGCGAATCCGGTGGCGAAGGAGGGGTCAGTGGCGGCGAGGGCGCGGGCGGCGCGGCCGCGCAGGTGGGAGGAGGCGGTCTCCCGGTAGATGTGG
This sequence comes from Streptomyces sp. TRM68367, assembly GCF_014495685.1. Classification (GTDB taxonomy): domain Bacteria; phylum Actinomycetota; class Actinomycetes; order Streptomycetales; family Streptomycetaceae; genus Streptomyces. The sequence continues at coordinate 46,700 of NZ_JACTVI010000028.1, forward strand.
CGCAGGACGGGTGCGGCGCAGACGATGCCGAGGCGTCCGGTGCCGTCGACGAGGGTCCACAGGGTCGGCGCGTCGGGGCCTTCGCCCCGGACCGCCTCCCGCAGTGCCGCGAGGACCAGGTCGCGGTCCCGGGTGCCGCCGCGGCAGGCGAGGACGCGTCCGGCGGCGGCGCCGAGCGGGTCTGGCCGCCGGGCCCAGCCACGGGCACGTTCCACGGCGGTGACGCTGCGCAGGCGTTCGAAGGCGGCGACAGCGGCCTCCACGACGACCGTCGAGCCGGTGGCCACGGCGCCCTCGATCAGGTCGAGGGCGTCGGGATCGTTGCTGTCGGCGAGGTAGCGCAGGGCGGTGCACCGGGCTCCCTCGGTGCCGTCCTGCGCAGCCCGGACGATCTCGGGCCGGTCCTCGGGGCCCGCGACGGCCGTGAGACATCGGGCGGCGGGCACGTGCAGCGCGGCGCCACGCTCGATGCCCTGCTGGGCCCATTCGAAGACCGCCTGCACGCTCCACCCGGGGCGGGGCCCGGTCGGCCGCATCTGCCGCTGCCAGCGGTCGAAGCAGCCGGTCTCCTGGGCGGCACGCACGCGCGTGGCGATGGATTCGCGCGGATCCTCGGCCCACAGCCGCCAGGGCCGGGGCTCGAAGGCGTCCCGCACGGCGGCGGCCAGCTCGGCCTCGCCCTCCGGGTCGGCGGGGAAGCGCGCGAGGACGGGGGCGGCGAGGGCACGCAGGCCCGCGTCGCTGTCCCTGAGGGCGAGTTCGTCCAGGGCCCAGGCCCAGTTGGCGCCGTGGGCGGCGTACCTGCGCAGCAGTTCGAGCGCGTCCCGCCTGCCGTAGGAGGCGAGGTGGCCGAGGACGGTGAGGGCGAGGCCGGTGCGGGATTCGTCGGTGTCGAGGACGTCCTCGGGGTCGAAGAGGTGGGCCTCGATCGCGTCCAGTTCGCCGTGCAGGTCGAGGTGCAGGCGGGCGTAGTAGAGGGAGCGGTTCTCCACCTGCCAGTCGTGACGGGGGTCGTGCAGCACGCAGTGGTTCAGTGCCGCGAGCGCCTCGGCGCGCGGGGCGGTGAGCGCGTGCAGCGTGCCGTCGCCACGGCCCCGCTGAAGCAGGCCGAGCAGCGTACCGCTGGGCGCTATGACCGGATCGAACATGGGAAACAGCCTCACATCAAGCGTCGACGCAACCGGGGACGTGCACTACCTGGCCGCGTGACAACACGTCGGGGCGCCCGCCGTTTCCTGCTTGCTGTAGACCATCTTCCTCTGCCTCTCGTCGGTGGCCCATGCGGACCGTGTCACGGTCCGCGCGGTGCGGCATCGCCTGCCCCGCCATCACGTCCGTGAACCACGTCGTCATGATGACTCGGCAGTTCGTCCTGCCGCGACCGAAATTTCGGCGGCCTCTTACCGCCTCCCCCGTTTTCCGTGTCTTCCCAGGTCAGGATGTTCGGCTCAGTGCTCGCCGAACAGTTGAAGCTGTTCTGTCCGGCCGAACATCCGGGCCGTGTCGACGGCCGAGGGGGTGCCCGCGGCCGGGTCTGCGCCACCCTCCAGGAGGACCTTGATCACTTCCGTCTCACCCTTGAAGACGGCCCCGGCGAGTGGGGTCTGGCCACGGTCGTTGACCTCGTCGGCCGTGGCGCCCCGGGCCAGCAGGGCGCGTACCGCGTCGGCGTGGCCGTGATAGGCGGCGAGCATGACGAGGGAATCGCCGCGGTCGTTGGTGAGGTTGGCCGGAACGCCCGCGTCGACATACGCCACGAGCGACTCCGTGAGCCCCTGCCGGGCCAGATCGAAGATCTTGGTCGCCAGCTCCACGACCTCGGGGTCGGGGGCTTCAGCCATCGGCCTGACCGCCTCTCGCTACGAACGTTGGGGACAGTGCGGCACGGCCGCGAGCGGTGCGGCCGTACGGGTGATTCGCCAGGGTACTGGCTCGCGCGGCACATGACCCGATGTGCCCGAGGTAAAGATCACCACAGGTCCGGCCGGGCACAAGCCCCCTGCTCGGCCGGACCCGGGACCACTCGACCAGTCAGGGCAAATAGGCAGAATTCCACCCATTTGCACCTTTAATCGTATGGATACATCCTGTGAGCCTGGAAGTACTCATGGTGACTGTCCCCGCGAACCAGGAGAACTCACATGATCCTCTCCATCTCAGGCGTGGTCCTGCTCGGCATCGTCGTGTTCATCTTCTTCCGCAAGGACGGGCTGAAGGCGTCGCACGCCCTGATCTGTGTCCTCTTCGGCTTCTACCTGGCGAGCACGGCCATCGCCCCGAGCATCAAGGCCGGAGGCGAAAGCCTCGCGAGCCTCCTCGGCGGCATCAAGTTCTGACAGCCCTCGTCCCCGTACGCATCCCGCCCGTGTGCACCTCCAGGAGGCAGCAGTGGCCCGGCGCCCCCTCCCCCGCATTCTGAGCAGCGGCGGCGCGCAGCTCGCCCGGAGCCGGGAGCTGGCCCGGACGGCGGCCGACAGCGCCACCGACGTCCTCCACCCGCTGATCACGATCACCCGTGGGCTGCGCAGGCTGGCCGCGGCCGGGCGACGCAGGTGGTGCGACACCCCCAAGGACAAGCGCGGACCGCTGCTGTTCCTGGTGGCCTCGGTGCTGCTGGTCGTGGTGCTCGTGCCGTACGGCCCGCTGCTCGCCGCCGTCACGCTGATGGCGGCGGCGGCCTGGAAGGGCCGGGACCGCAAGGAGCGGGCGCCCGAGGGGCCGGATGCGCCGCAGACCGAGCGGCTGAAGTCGCTGTACGAAGCCCTGGTGCCGTACTTCTCGGCGGCCGAGGACCCGGAGCCCCTGTACGCGCACGGCGGTGCGTGGGAGAAGGCATTCCCGACGTACGGGTTCGACGGCACCGGCCGCGTCGCGCACCTGGTGATCCGCTACCCGGCGTACTTCACCGACGGCGAGGCCGAGGCGCGGGCCCGGATCGAGCACCTGCTCACCGCGAAGGCGGGGCGGGGGCGCGAGTACCACTTCGCGTGGGACGAGGAGGGCAACCAGCTGACAGTCACCGTGCTCGCGCCGCTGCCCACCGACATCGGGGCCCAGCGCTTCGTCACGGCCCTCGGCGAGATCGTTCTCGGGTTCACCGATCCCACCCAGGTGCAGCGCACGCTTCCGCTCACGCTCGGCGAGGAACAGCGCGACGTGCCGCCGGTCGTCTGGCGCACCGGGGTCCGCTCCACCGAGCCCCATCTGCTGGCCCTCGGCCAGCCGGGCAGCGGCACCTCGACCCTGCTGCGCTGCGTCGCCCTCCAGGCGCTCCAGCACGGTGACGTGGTGATCGTCGACGGCGGCGGCACCGGCGAGTACGCCAGCCTGACCGGGCGGGACGGGGTGCTGGCGGTCGAGTGCGCGCTGGGCGGGGCGCTGGCGAGCCTGGAGTGGGCCGCGGCCGAGACGGAGCGGCGGCTGATCGCCGTCAACCGCGCGCGGCAGGAGGGGCAGCCGCCGCCGGACGACACGAAGCGGCCCCTGTGGATTCTCCTCGACCGGCCCAGCGCGTTCGCCCACCTGGCCGCCGCAGACGACGGCAAGGACCCGCAGTCGCTGCTCCAGATCCCCCTCCGCCACGGCCGCGCGGCGAACGTGACGGTGGTCGTGGCCGACCAGCTGGACAGCGCGGACGTCCTGTCCGACGCGGTACGGCAGCACACACGCGCGCGTGTTGTCCTCGGACCGGCGGCGCGCGACCAGCTGGCGACGGTCCTGGGCGCGCCCCCGAGCACCACGCCGGCGGCCGACCTCCCGCCCGGCCGCGGGTACGCCCGCCTCGGCGCGGGCCCCGTCCACCGCCTCCAGGTCCCGGCCACGCCGGACCCTTACGACGACACGACCCTGGACACCCACCGGCAGGCGGTGCTGGACCTGTTGCCGCCGCGTACGACGCCGGCGGACGCGGAGCCTGAGCCTGTCCGTTCGGAGCCGACGCCGGTGGAGGCGGAGGCTGAGCCCACGGAACCGGAGCCGGTACCGGCGAAGGCGGCGGTGGCGGACACTTCTTGAGCGGTGCCCGGCGTAGGGGTTGCCCTGGCCGGGTCGCTCACCCGCGCCGTCGGTGTGCCGCTGCGCCCACCCGTGCCGCCCCAGCGGCACGGGTGGGCGCAGCTACGGCGGTTTGGACAGCCGCCGCCGGATAGGGCACCGCGTCCACAGCACGACCGAGTTTCTCTCATGCCACGAACGTGCGTGGTGTCTCGCCGGCCCCGGAAGCGCCGCTTTCCACCAGTCGTGCCGCTGCGGCCAACCTCACCGCCGCTTCCTCGGCCACCGCGCCGCCCACCGTGAACGGCAGCCGTACGAACCCCTCGAAGGCCCCGTCGACGCCGAAGCGTGGGCCGGACGGTACGCGGACGCCGACCCGCTCGCCCGCCTCGGCGAGGCGCGAACCCGACAGGCCTCCCGTGCGTACCCACAGCGTCAGGCCGCCCCTGGGTACCTCGAACTCCCAGCCGGGCAGCTCTCGGCGTGCCGCGGCGACCAGCGCGTCGCGGTTCTCGCGGGCCTGTCCGCGCCGGACCTCCACCGCCTGCTCCCAACCCCCCGTGCTGAACAGCCAGTTCACGGCCAGTTGCTCCAGCACCGGCGTGCCCAGATCGGCGTACGCCCGCGCGGCGACCAGGCTGCGGATCACGTCCGGAGCGGCCCGTACCCAGCCGATGCGCATCCCGGCCCAGAAGGCCTTGCTCGCCGAGCCGACCGTTATCACCGTGGATCCGGCGGGGTCGAAGGCGCACACGGGCCGCGGCATCGCGTCGCCGTCGAGGTCCTCGTCCAGCCACAGCTCGCTCATCGTCTCGTCGGCGATCAGCACGGTCCCGGCCGAGCGCGCCGAGTCCACGAGCCGCCGCCGCTGGTCGTCGTCCGCGAGCGCGCCGGTCGGGTTGTGGAAGTCGGCGACGACGTACGCGATCCGGGGCGCGGCGTCGCGCAGCACCTGACGCCAGCGGTCCATGTCCCAGCCCGCCAGCCCCTCGGCCATCGCGACCGGCACGAGCCGGGCGCCCGCCTCCCGCATCAGCTGGAGGATGTTGGCGTAGGAGGGCGACTCGACCGCGATGCGCTCACCACGGCCCGCGAACAGGTGGCAGATCGCGTCGATCGCGCCCATGGCCCCCGTCGTCACCATGATCTGTTCGGGCATGGTCGGGATCCCGCGCGCGGTGTAGCGCTCGGCGAGCATCGCGCGCAGCGCGGGCAGCCCGGCCGGATAGTCGCCGTGCGTGTGCGCGTACGGCGGCAGCTCCTCCAGCGCGCCCTGGACGGCCCGGGTCAGCCACGGCTCGGGGGCAGGAAGCGCCGCACACCCCAGGTCGATCATCGAGCCGAGGGCCTCGGGCGGCAGCGGTTCCAGGCCGCGCGCCGGCAGCGGGTTCCCGGCCGGTACGGCGGTCCAGCTGCCGGCGCCGCGCCGCGACTCCAGGAAGCCCTCCGAGCGCAGCGCCTCGTAAGCGGCGGCCACCGTGGTGCGGCTGACGGACAGCGCCATGGCCAGCTCGCGCTCAGCGGGCAGCCGGGCGGCGACTGGCACGCGCCCTTCGAGCACCAGCAGCCGGATGCCGTCGGCGAGCGCGCGGTAGGCGGGCGGCCGGCGCGTGCCGGGGCCCGCCGGGCGCTCCTGCTGGGAGGTGAGCAGCCGGGCGAGCTGCGCCGCTCCCACAGCCGAGGTCCATTGCGCCATGGAAATCAGTCCACCTTCCCCGAATTGGCCATGGATAGCGTTTCCCATCAAGCCACAGGGTGTCATGCATCAGGCCACTACCACCACAGGGGGCATGTCTTGTCCACGCAAGGACATCTCGCGCGACGACTGGTCCAGCTGTATCTCGGGCTCGCCCTCTATGGCGCGAGTTCCGCCCTGCTCGTCCAAGCGGGCCTCGGCCTGGAGCCCTGGAACGTGCTGCATCAGGGGCTGGCCGAGCTGACGGGCCTGTCGATCGGCGTGGTGTCGATCGTGGTGGGCGCGGCGGTGCTGCTGCTGTGGATCCCGCTGAGCCAGCGCCCGGGCCTGGGCACGGTGTCCAACGTCTTCGTGGTCGGCATCGCCATGGACGGCACACTCGCCGCGGTTCCCGAGGCCCACTCCCTGGCCGTACGGATTCCCCTACTGCTGGCCGGCATCGTCCTCAACGGTGTGGCGACCGGCTTGTACATCGCCGCGCGGTTCGGACCGGGCCCGCGGGACGGTCTGATGACGGGACTGCACCGCCGTACGGGCCGCTCGATCCGGCTGATGCGGACGGTCGTGGAGGTGGCGGTCGTCGTCACCGGCTTCGTGCTGGGCGGCACGATCGGCGTCGGCACCCTCCTGTACGCGGTGTCGATCGGCCCGCTCGCCCAGCTGTTCCTGCGCGTGTTCGCCCTCCCGTCGGCATCGGAGGGAAGCACGGTCGTTGCCAGGAGGCAACCGCGGGGAGCGATACTGCGCAGGTGACCACCCGGATACGTCATCCCTACCTCGACCATCCCGGCCCGATCGCCTTCGCCCACCGGGGCGGCGCGGCGGACGGCCTGGAGAACACCGTGCGGCAGTTCCGGCGCGCGGTCGAGGCGGGCTACCGGTACATCGAGACCGACGTCCACGCCACGCGGGACGGAAAGCTCGCCGCCTTCCACGACGCGACCCTCGATCGGGTGACGGACGGCGCGGGGCGGATCGCCGACCTGCCGTGGCAGGAGGTACGGCACGCGCGCGTGGGGGGCGAGGAACCGGTGCCCCTCTTCGAGGAGTTGCTGGAGACGTTCCCCGAGGTGCGCTGGAACGTGGACGTCAAGGCGGAGCCCGCCCTCCTCCCCTTCCTGGAACTGGTCGAGCGCACCAACTCCTGGGACCGGATCTGCCTCGGCTCGTTCTCCGAGGCGCGCGTGGTGCGCGCCCAGCGGCTGGCCGGGCCGCGCCTGGCCACGTCGTACGGCACCCGGGGCGTACTGAACCTGCGGCTGCGCTCGTGGGGGCTGCCGGCCGCGGTGCGCCGTTCCGCGGTCGCCGCCCAGGTGCCCGAGACGCAGTCCGGCATCCAGGTGGTGGACCACCGCTTCATCCGCGCCGCCCACGCGCGCGGGCTGCACGTCCACGTGTGGACGGTCAACGAACCCGAGCGCATGCACCGGCTTCTGGACCTGGGTGTCGATGGCATCATGACCGATCACATCGACACACTGCGCAAGGTCATGGAGGACCGCGGCGTCTGGGTCTGACCCCTCCGGTGCGCGCCCTCCGCGGGTTCACGGGGAAGCGAGGGCACGGGTGGACAGCGGCACCGTGCGGACACCGGCTGCGGACCAGGCCGCCGGACGGCGGCGCGAGCAGCGCGGCTGGTATTTCTACGACTGGGCGTGCTCCGTCTACTCGACGAGCGTGGTCACCGTCTTCCTGGGCCCGTATCTGACGTCGGTGGCCGAGGAGGCTGCGGACGCGGACGGGTTCGTGCGTCCCCTGGGGATCCCGGTGCGCGCGGGGTCCTTCTTCGCGTACTCGGTGTCCCTGTCGGTGATCGTGGCCGTGCTGGTGATGCCCCTGGTGGGCGCTGCCGCGGACCGCAGCGGGCGCAAGAAGCCCCTCCTGGCGGCCGCCGCCTATGTGGGGGCCGCGGCGACGACGGGCATGTTCTTCCTCGACGGCGACCGCTATCTGCTCGGTGGCCTCCTGCTCATCGTGGCGAACGCCGCGCAGTCCGTGGCGATGATGCTCTACAACTCCTACCTGCCGCAGATCGCCCCGCCCGAGGAACGCGACGCGGTCTCCTCCCGGGGCTGGGCCTTCGGATACGCGGCCGGATCGCTGGTCCTGGTCGCCAACCTGGTCCTCTACACCGCGCACGACACGTTCGGCGTCTCGGAGACCACGGCCGTCCGGATCTGCCTTGCGTCGGCCGGCCTGTGGTGGGGCGCCTTCACCCTGATCCCGCTGCGGCGGCTGCGCGACCGCGACGCACCAGCTCGGGAGACCACCCTGCCCGGGTTCCGGCAACTGGCGGCGACGGTGCGCGACATGCGCCGCCACCCGCTGACCCTGGCCTTCCTGCTGGCGTACCTGGTCTACAACGACGGCATCCAGACGGTGATCTCCCAGGCCTCGCTCTACGGTTCCGAGGAACTCGGTCTCGGGCAGTCGACGCTCATCGGCGCCGTCCTGCTGGTCCAGGTGCTGGCCGTGGCGGGGGCGCTGGCGCTGGGCCGGCTGGCGCGCGTGTACGGGGCCAAGCGCGCGATCCTCGGCTCGCTGGTGGCGTGGACGGTGACGCTGGCGGCCGGGTACTTCCTGCCGGCCGGGGCGCCGGTGTGGTTCTTCGTGCTGGCCGCCGGGATCGGGCTGGTCCTCGGCGGCAGCCAGGCGCTGTCCCGGTCGCTGTTCTCCCAGCTCGTGCCGCCCGGCAAGGAGGCCGAGTACTTCGCGGCGTACGAGATGAGCGACCGCGGCACCAGCTGGCTCGGCCCGCTGCTGTTCGGGCTCACCTATCAGCTGACCGGAAGTTACCGTGACGCGATCATCTCGCTGGTGGCCTTCTTCATGCTCGGGTTCGTGCTGCTCGCACGGGTTCCGGTGCGGCGGGCGATCGCGGACGCGGGCAATCCGGTACCGGACAGGATTTAGCACTCGGCGCGAAAGGGCTGTAGTGTACGCCTTTGGCCTGCCAGGCGTACCGTTACTGCGCGTCAAAGATGCCGAAACGCTGGGTCACATCTGCTAGCAGATGTGACAAACCGGGCGCCGGTGGGTACGACATTGGTCAGCAAGGCTGCGGCTACGACGGCGACGCATGACCCGGAACGGGACTCGGAACGGGAATCTTTACCGCCGACCGGACGTTGACCGGATGACGACGACAGCGACACCTGTCCTGTGGGCGACAAGCCCGGGAGGCACGATTCATGAGTGAGCGAGCTCTTCGCGGCACGCGCCTCGTGGTGACCAGCTACGAGACGGACCGCGGCATCGACCTGGCTCCGCGCCAGGCCGTGGAGTACGCATGCGAGAAGGGGCACCGCTTCGAGATGCCCTTCTCGGTCGAGGCGGAGATCCCGCCGGAGTGGGAGTGCAAGGTCTGCGGGGCCCAGGCACTCCTGGTGGACGGCGACGGCCCGGAAGAGAAGAAGGCCAAGCCCGCGCGTACGCATTGGGACATGCTGATGGAGCGGCGGACCCGTGAGGAACTCGAAGAGGTCCTTGAGGAGCGGCTGGCCGTTCTGCGCTCCGGTGCGATGAATATCGCGGTTCACCCCAGGGACAGCCGCAAGTCGGCGTAGTCCCTGCGGGGCTTGGACGGATTGACAGCGCACGTTACTGATCGCGGGCGCCGTACGTGAGGCTGACGTACGGCGCCCGCGGTTTTGTGCGGGGTGCCGTTTCGTGCGGTGCCGATTCGTGCCGGGTGCGGGTCGGTGGTTGGTTACTGTTCCCGGGGGCTGCGCCCCCAGACCCCCGCTTCGGCCTTGCGGCCTCGTCCTCAAACGCCGGGCGGGCTGAGTTGGTCAGCCTGACCGGCGCTGAGAAGTTCACCCGGTGCCCGGAAGTTCAGCGGGTCAGCGGCGGGCGCGGGTCCTGAGGCGTGTCCCCCGGCTCGTCCCTGATGACCTCGCCCGGGACGACCTTGCCGTCCGGGCGGTGCATGCGGGCCTGTTGGAAGGCGTCGCCCAGCGTGCCGGAGCCGGCCTCGCGGAGTTTGCGTTCGAAGGTGCTTTCCGCGTAGCGGCTGATCGACTTCTGGACCGGCGGGATCAGCAGGACCAGGCCCACCGCGTCCGAGATCAGGCCGGGGAGCATCAGCAGCAGGCCGCCCAGCATCATCAGGCCGTTGCCCTCGCTGTTCGGCCGGGCCGTGGGCATCGCGCCGGTCTGCTGCTGTTGCAGGGTCTCGGTGAGATTCTTGAAGGCCCGCCGGCCCGCCCGCTTGATCACGACCGAGCCGAGGACGAAGCCCGCCGCCAGGAGCAGGAAGACCACGAGGCCGTTCGACGCGCCCGCGACCACCGTGAGCAGCCAGATCTCCAGTACGAGCCACGCGGCGATGCCCAGCGGCAGGAACGTGCGCAGCCGCGAGCGCCGGGGCCGGGCGGGGTACCTGGGAGTCTGAGCGCCAGTCGTCATGCATCCAGTGTGCCTGGGCGCGGCTCAGTGCGGGATAAGGGGGCGATCAGCAACGCCTGTGCGGCCGCGTGTCCGCGCCTGCGGCTCCGGGAGGCCGCACACTCCCGCGGCCCTGGGCGGTCGCGGCTCCGCGGCTCGGGAGCCGTACGCCGGAGACAGTACTCCTATGGCCGGGACGGCTTGGCCCCGCGGCCCAACTCCGGCTGGGACGGTTTGCCGCCACGGCCGGTGATCTTGCCGACCCGCTCCCGCACGCCCCACGCGGTGACCCGCCACAGGGCCTCCACGAGGATGTCTCGGCTCATCTTGGAGTCGCCGAGTTCGCGCTCGACGAAGGTGATCGGGACCTCGACGACGTGGTAGCCGGCCTTGACCGCGCGGCGGGCGAGGTCGACCTGGAAGCAGTAGCCCTGGGACGCGACGTCGTCGAGTCCGAGGCCCTCCAGGGTCTCGCGGCGAAAGGCGCGGTAGCCGCCGGTGATGTCGCGGAGGGGGAGGGCCAGGGCCATCCGGGAGTAGAGGCTGCCGCCGCGCGAGATGGCCTCCCGGGACTTGGGCCAGTTGACCACCCGGCCGCCGGGCACCCAGCGGGAGCCGAGCACCAGGTCGGCGCCCTTGAGGGCGGTCAGCAGGCGGGGCAGTTCCTCGGGCTGGTGGGAGCCGTCGGCGTCCATCTCGACCAGCACGCCGTAGCCGCGCTCCAGGCCCCAGCGGAAGCCCGCGAGGTAGGCGGCGCCCAGGCCCTCCTTGCCCTTGCGGTGCAGCACCTGGACGTGGTCGTCCTCAGCGGCCAGCCCGTCGGCGAGCTTGCCGGTGCCGTCGGGGCTGTTGTCGTCGGCCACGAGCACGTGCGCCTCGGGGACGGCCTTGCGCACCCGGCCGACGACCGACTCGATGTTCTCCGCCTCGTTGTAGGTCGGGATGATCACCAAGGCCGTGCCGAGCGGGCCGAACTTCCTCCCCTGGACTCCTGCCGCGAGGGTCCCGTCGCCGTCGTTCACTGCTGCCCCTTCATGTCCGTACGCAGGGTCCACCATAGTGGCCGCGGCCTGCGATGACGCGAGAGGACGTTCGTATGGTGGTGTCGATTGCCCAAGAGCGGGGTAAAAGAGGCGCTCCGCGTCCGTGGGCCGGGGCGCGGGACTGTATGTACGGCGGATGGGGGCCCGGCGCCCTTCGGGCCGACCTGGGACCCGCTGGCTGCGGATCGACCGAAAGCCGTTGTCTACTGAGCGCCCGGGCCCCATCCCGGTCACACCTCCCCGACCGGCCGGAACGTTCCCTCGGCGCTGCGCGGGCACTGAGCCTGGCTCCCAGTGGCGGTGCCCCGGTGCGGCACACCGTCCCTGACCCAGCGGCGCTGCGACGAGTGCACGGACGTTCCCCGGTCGGGCGTCCAGTGGTGGACCCGGCCGAACCTACCGGCCCCCTGCCGCCGCCTGTCAACAGCCGTTTGACCTGCTCTTCTTCCGTCAAAGTCCTGGTCAGCGCGGAGGATGCGCAGGTCGCGCGGCGAGGCGGCGCCGGGTGATCATCGCCGCGCCACCCCCGTAGATCACTCGCCCGGCCGTACGAACACCGTCCGTCCGCCGACGACCGTGCGCAGGCAGACCGGCAGGTCTCGGCCCGGTGCGAGGTCGGGCAGGCCGGGGGTGCCGGAGCGAGGGTCGGTCGACCAGCGGGCGACCCGGTCGTCGGGGGCCTGGACGACGAGTTCGCCGGTGCGCCACACGGCATAGTCCGCGGGGGCGCCCGGCACCAGGATCCCGGCGTCGTCCCGGCCGACCGCCCGCCAGCCGCCCCGCGTGTGCGCGGTGAACGCGGCGCGCACCGAGACGCGGTGCTCCGGCGTGCGGTGCAAGGCGGCGGCGCGGACCGTGCCCCAGGGATCGAGAGGCGTGACCGGGCTGTCGGAGCCGAAGGCGAGCGGGACGCCGGCGCGCAGCAGGGCCGCGAAGGGGTTCAGGGTGCGGGCCCGCTCGACGCCCAGGCGCTGGGCGTACATGCCGTCCTCGCCGCCCCACAGTGCGTCGAAGGCGGGCTGCACGGAGGCGGTGAGGCCGAGGTCGGCGAAGGCGGTGACGGTGTCCGGGGTGAGCATCTCGGCGTGCTCGACGCGGTGGCGGGCGGCGCGGATCCGGACGAGGCCGAGCTTCTCGGCGGCGGCGCGGACGCCCTCGACGACGGTGGTCACGGCGGCGTCGCCGATGGCGTGGAAGCCCGCCTGGAGGCCCGCCTCGGTGCACGCGGTGACGTGGGCGGCGACCGCAGCGGCGTCCAGGTAGGCGGTGCCGGTGTGGCCGGCGTCGGCGTAGGGCTGGTGCAGACAGGCGGTGTGCGAGCCGAGGGCGCCGTCGACGAAGAGGTCACCGGCGGCGCCGATCGCGCCCAGTTCGCGCGCCTTGGCAACCCCTTCCTCGGCCTGCTCGGCCCAGTAGCCGACGACGCGCGGCCCCGGCCCCTCGGCGGCGAGGCGGAGCAGGCCGGTGAAGTCGTCCTCGGAGGAGATGTCCGGGCCGGCGCACTCGTGCACGGTGCCGATGCCGAGGGAGGCGGCGCGGGCGAGGGCAGCGCGCTGGGCGTCGGTGCGCTGGGCAGGCGTGATCGCGCCCAACGCGGTGGCGCGTACGGCGTGATGGGCGTCGGCGGTGAGCGGGCCCTCCACCCGGCCCAGGGACGTCATGTCGAGCAGAGCCGTCGTGACGACCGCGGAGTGGACGTCGATGCGGGAGAGATAGAGAGGCCGTCCACCGGTGACCTCGTCGAGTTCGGCACGCGTCGGGGGCCGGGCGCCGGGCCAGCGGGCGGCGTCCCAGCCGTGACCGAGCAGGACGCGGTCGTCCGGCCGGGCGGCGGCGAACTCCCGCACACGCGCGAGCGCGGCCTCCAGAGAGGAGGCGTCGGACAGGTCCAGCCCGGTGAGCGCCAGACCGGTCGCGGTGGTGTGCACGTGGGCATCGGTGAACGCCGGGGTGACCAGCGCCCCGTCCAGGTCGACCACCTCGTCGACCCCGTCCGAAAAGGCATCGGCAGCCCCCTCGGAACCGACCCAGGCAACCTGCCCCCGCTCGACAACCATCGCGGTCGCGAACGGATCAGCGGGGCTGTGCACCTCTCCACGACGGAGGAGAACGGTCTTCGGCTGGGCGGTCGGCTCACTCATGCCCGACAGTCTCGCGCCTGCCCCGAACACGTCGGCACGCAGGTCGACCGGAACGACACCAGGGGCCGGCGCTTGTCGGCACCGGCCAGCAAATCTCAGCCCGTCCGGCGCTCGAGGACGAGGCCACCCAGCCGAACCGGGGGTCCGGGGGCGCAGCCCCAGCACGGGCCGCACCCGGCGACGACCGGTAGCCGACGACGGCGCGCAACCGTGCCCGTAAGCCGCGGGCATGCAACGCCGGTCCCCGCCCCGCACCCAACCCCCGGCCCACACCAGACAACGGCCCCCGGAACCCGGCCCGGCCGACGCAGTCAGATCCGCGGCGGCCGTGCCTCGTACGGCGTCGACAACACCACCGTCGTCCGCGTCGACACCCCCGCCAGCGACCGCAGCCGAGCAAGCAGTTCCTCCAGCTCGTGCGGCGTACCCACCCGCACCTTGAGGATGTAGTTCTCGTCGCCCGCGACACTGTGGCAGGCCTCGATCTCGGGAACACCGGACAGCCGGTCGGCGATGTCGTCGGGGGCGCTGGGATCGAAGGGTTTGACCGAGATGAAGGCGGTCAGGGGCAACCCCACGGCATCGGGGTCGACGACCGCGGCATAACCGCGGATGACGCCACGCTGTTCGAGCCGCCGCACCCGCTGGTGCACGGCAGACGTGGACAGACCGGTGGCCTTGCCCAGGTCGGTGTAGCTCATCCGCCCGTCCTTGACGAGCAGCTGCACGATCTGTCGGTCCAGCTCCTCCATGGCGCAAGAACCTACAGTGCGGTTGATCTCCTCGGATACCGGAGAGCCCAGGTCATACCCGGTTCGTGATGTGCCCGAGAGCCCTCCGTGAGCCGACCGGGTGACAAAAGCACCGCACGCGGCACCTGCGGATGACATGTGACGAACGCCACAGGCCTCGAACAGCCTCCGTGATGTCCCCGTGATTATCCCGGAGACGGGGCGGGAAGTGCTTGCTGTGGTCGAGGCCGCAGCGCCTACACGGCCCAGCCCGAGGGGGAGTTAACCCATGCAGAGTCTTAAGCGCCCTGGTCGTACCGTGCCCAAGCGGCAGCAGCCGGTGGTCGAACCCGAGCCGGAGGGCGTCGAACCCGACGCCGTCGCCGAGGAGGAACTCGACGCGTACGACACCTTCGAGATGTACCGGGTGATCTGCCCGGACTGCGCACAGCCCATCGCCCTGCTGGCGGACGAGGAGGTCCTGCCGGAGCACGCGCTGTGCGCCTCACCGTGGAACCCGTTCGGGCTCACGGTCTGCCCCGGCACCGGCCGAAGCGCCTCCGACGCCCGGCCCGCGGACGAGTCCGTCGAGCCCCAGGAGCAGGACACCGCCCGACTGCTGACGCTCCCTCAGGGACTCGACTGGCGGACGCAGCCCTTCTCGCACGTGGGCGGCCCGGGCTCCCGCCCGATCCGCGTACCGGTGATGCGGCGCCAGGCCGCCTGAGTCGGCGCTCTTTCAGAGCGTTCTTCCAGCGGCTTTCGAAGGACGGCCTTCGGCGGCGTCGCTCAGCAACCTCCGCAACAGCCCTGCGCCATGGCTCACAGTTGCCGTGGTGCAGGTCCGGCGGTGAACTCACGCCCGATTCCGTCATGCGGTGACCTGTCCGCCTGTCTCCGCGTTGCCCTGGTATGACCCTCACTTTCACGGCGGCCGGACGCTGGCGCCGCGTGTTCGTGCCGTCGCCCGCAGAATCGGTTCCGTTGGCGCCGCCGCAGGCCCCGGACCCGCCGATCTACCGCGATCTGATGCACACCTGGGCCGACCGCGGCCGCACCCTGCCGGGGCGCCACGACCCGGAGTGGGTCCGGCTGGCGGCACCCTGGCGCGGGCTCGGTCAGTTCAGCGCGTCTCGGGACCCGCGAGGTGGCGGGCGATGACCATGCGCTGGATCTGATTGGTGCCCTCGACGATCTGTAGCATCTTGGCCTCGCGCATGTAGCGCTCGGCCGGGAAGTCCGCGGTGTAGCCGTAGCCGCCGAGGATCTGGACGGCGTCGGTGGTGACCTTCATCGCCGTGTCGGTGCAGTGCAGCTTGGCCATGGCCGCCTGCTTGGCGAACGGCCGACCGACGTCCCGCAGCCGCGCCGCCGCCAGGTACAGGGCGCGGCCCGCCTCGATCTGGGTCGCCATGTCGGCGAGCATGAACCGCAGCCCCTGGAAGTCGGCGAGGGGCCGCCCGAACTGCCGCCGCTCGCGTGCGTAGGCCACCGCCTCGTCGAGCGCCGCCTGGGCCAGTCCGACGGCGCAGGCCGCGATGCCCAGCCGCCCGGACTCGAGCGCGGACAGGGCGATGGCGAAGCCCTGGCCCTCATCGCCGATGCGCCGGTTGTCGGACACGCGGACCCCGTCGAGGTGCATCTGGGCGGTGGGCGAGCCCTTCATGCCCATCTTCTTCTCCGACACGGCAGCGCTCAGCCCCTCGGCGTCGGCGGGCACCAGGAAGGCGGTGATCCCGCGCGGGCCGTCCTCACCGGTGCGGGCCATGACGGTGTAGAAGTCGGCGATCCCGCCGTGCGTGGTCCAGGCCTTGGTGCCGGTGATCACCCAGTCGCCGCCGTCCCGTACGGCCTTGGTGCGCAGCGAGGCGGCGTCGGAGCCGGAGGACGGCTCGGACAGGCAGTACGCGCCGAGCAGGCCGCCGCCGAGCATCGCCGGCAGGTGCTCGACCTGCTGTTCCTTGGTGCCGTACGTCGCCAGCGCGTAGGTGGCGAGGGTGTGCACGCTGACGCCGAGGCCGACGGTGAGGCGGGCCGCGGCCAGCTCTTCGAGGACCTGGAGGTAGACCTCGTACGGCTGCTCGCCACCGCCGTACTCGGCGTCGTACGGAAGACCGAGCAGGCCGGATTCCGACAGGAGGGTGAACAGCTCGCGCGGGAAGCGGCCGGCGTCCTCCTCCTCGGCCGCGTGCGGAGCGATCTCGCGCTGGGCGATGTCGCGGACGAGGGAGATCAGGTCCCGTGCCTCGTCCGTGGGCAGTTGACGGTCCACCGGCTGCGGGGCGCGGTCGGGCATGGCGACGCTCTCCTCCCTGTCGGGCACATCGGCGGACGTGCGCCTTGGGTGGGGCGGTTCCGCCGGGTCGTACTGCGGCCTGGCCGATCCGTGCGCTCCCGGGTCTCGGAAGCTGCTGACCAGCGGCTGCGCTGTGAGTATGCCCGATCCACCAGAGCAAGTCACTTGTTAACGACCGCTCACTTCAAGAAACCCTCGAACATCGAAATTGGTCCGCGCCATTGACCTCAATGGTCTAGTCCTCATGGGTTCGCACACCGTTTCACCGCGTTCACGCCAACCGGACGCGGGACTCCCCCTCTCCCCCACACCGTGTACTGCCTCTTCGCTCAGGTGTCCCGGCGGGCAGGTGCCGGAGCCGGATAGGCAGGGTCTATCCCCTCGATGGCGTGCAGCGCGCCGCCGAGCATTCTGACCAGGAGTTCGCACATGGTGTCGCGCGGCAGGTCGGGGCGGTCGATCCAGTCGAGGGTGGCGCCCTCGACGCTGCACACCCAGGCGAGCAGGCCCATGCGGGCCAGCGGGGCGATGTCGCTGCGGCCGTACGCCCCTTCGGCGATGGTCGCGACGATCGCCTCGCGCACCCCGTCGCGGATGGCGTGTACCTCGGCGTCGAAGCCGACGCCGCCGCTGACGATCGTGCGGTAGGCGGCCTGGTTGTGCTCGGCGTAGCGCAGATAGCTGTCGATGGTGCGCTGGACGCGGTCCACGGGCGGCAGTTCGAGACCGCTCGCCGCGAAGGTGACCAGGTCGGCGACCGAGTCCTGGATGATGGCCAGGTAGTAGCCGCGCTTGGACTGGAAGTAGTAGTAGATCAGCCCCTTGGCGACATGCGCCTGCCGGGCGATGTCGTCCATCGAGAGCGCGTCGTAGGACGTGTCGGCGAACAACCTCCGCCCGATGGCGATGAGTTCGGCACGGCGCGCCAGCGAACGCTCGGTGCCGCGCACCCGGGGGCGGGTGGCAGGTTGTTGACTAATATTCAATTTCGGGACCTGGTATCCAGCGGGGGGTGGTGGAGACAACCGCAGTATGTCAGGTCAACTCGCGCTCACGTCACAGCAGTCCGAGCTGCGTCACGAGCATCGCGAACACCACGACGAGGACCCAGCCCAGGGCGTGCTCGGCGGTCTTGGGGCCGTCGCCCTCGGGGCCGCCGGTACGGAGGCGGGTGGCGGTGGCTGCGTTCACGGTCATGGTTTCTCGCTGGTGGTCGGCGTGCGGTGGACTCCCCCCGGAGTTCTGTCCACCTTGCCACCCGGAGCGGCCCTTGCGGCCGAGACGTTGGTCACACGGATACGGCCCCCGGCGGCACCGGGGGCCGTACGCGGGCGGGCTCAGCGCACGCCGACCGCCGCGAGCGCTCCCCGCTGGCGCGCCGTCGGGCGGGCCGGGAAGTACAGGTAGCAGACCCCGCCGGTGCCGGAGACGACCTTGCCGGAGGCGTTGTACCGCTTGGTGCGCAGCCAGATGTTCTCCCACTCGCGCCGCTTGTAGACCCGCCGCACCGCCTCGTTGTTCGGCGCGGCCGGGTCGCCCGCGATCACGTCGCCGTCGGCGGTGAAGCCGATCACGGTCATCAGGTGCCCGGCGGTGCCGTACCCCGCTCCGGTCAGCTCCTCCTCGACGAAGGACTGGGAGGTGATCGCCGGGATGCCCGCCGCGATCAGCGTCTCCAGGTCCGTGAGCGAGCCGAGCCGGGTGACCACGCCCTGGAGGCCGTCGAACGTGGCCGCGTAGGCGGCGTTGAACGGCCAGTTGCCGCAGCCGGCGTACTGGTAGTCGTACGTGTACCGGGCCGCGTGGCACACCTGCGGGTCGGCGTACGACGGGTCGACCCACGCGAGTTGCTCCGGGGTGAGCCGCCCGCCCCAGTACTCGATGATCATCTGTGAGGAGGCGGGGCTGCACCAGGCCTCGCCGCCGTTGTCGTACTCGGGGTACTGGCCCTTGTGGATCTCCTGCGAGTAGCGCGGGACAGTCAGCTCCTTGGCCAGGCCGGGGGCGGAGGCCGGGACGGTGAAGCGGTCGGGGACGTCGGAGCCCATCGCGCCGAGCCGCCACACGGTGGGGGTGAGCCTGGTGCCCGGCTTGCGGTAGAGGGTCAGGCGCAGCCGGTACGAGGCGATGCGCAGGCCGGAGGCCGGGTCGTCGACGGAGAGGGTGTCCGTCCAGACGGTGCTCTTCCCGTCGCTCTGGTCGTCGACGGAGGTCCGCCGGATATCCCGGTCGCCGACCGCCCAGCGGCCCATGACGTACCAGGGGGTGCCGGTGCCGTCGCAGTACGTGCCCTTCAGCTCGACCTGGAGCCAGGTGCCGCCCGGGGTGTGCGCGTTCCAGGAGGCGATGACCTCCGTGGCGGGGACGGCGAGCCGGTGGACGGGGGACGTCCAGGTCGCGTACTCCCAGGTCGCGGACGTGCCGGTGTGCGGGTCGCGGTAGTCGGCCGTCCCGGCGGGGGTCGCCAGGGCCACGCCCGGCCGGGCGCCCGCGACGGCCCGGGTGCCCTTCGCTGTGCCGCCGCGCCAGTCGCCGTACGTCATCCAGGCCCGGTTGTCGACCGTGCGGGCCGGGGCTTCGGCGGTGTCGGCGGTGTCGTCCGCGCCTGCGGCGGCCGCCGGGCCGGCGCTGCCCGCCATCGCCGCGGCGACCGCGGCGGCCAGCACGGTTCTGCGGGACGGCTGTTCGGCTCTGCTCATGGGTGGATGGCCCCCAGGGTGTCCGGAGTCGGGCAGGGTCCGTTGCTCGGCTGTGCGCCCACTATGGACGGTCCCGACAGGGTCATGCCAGCACTGCGGAGGGTGCCACGCTGACCAATATTGGCCTCGACCACTGGCATGGACTGCCCGGGGGCGCGGAGGCGAACGCGGGGCGCACAGTGGCTGCGGCCGACAGCGCGCGGCGCAGAGGTACGGCCGCGCGCGCGTGCGTGGCCGTTAGAGTGCTGGCACCCCTGTCCGCCTCGTACCAGGACGCAGCCATTCACGATCTCGCCTCCCGGATCCGCCGCCTCAGCCCGTCCTGCGGCCCGGTCCGGCTGATCGGCGTCGACGGGCACGCCGGATCCGGAAAGTCCACGTTCGCCGGGCAGCTGGCCGCGCGGCTGGGCGGCGCGCCGGTGCTGCACCTCGACGACATCGCCAGCCACGACGAGCTGTTCGACTGGACCGGGCGGCTGGTGAGCGAGGTGATCGCACCGCTCGCCCGCGGCGAGACCGCGCACTACGCGCCCTACGACTGGCGGGCCGGCCGGTTCGGTCCCCCGCGCCCGCTGCCGCCCGCGCCGTTGATCGTGATCGAGGGTGTCGGCGCCGGACGGCGCGCGCTGCGGCCCTATCTGGCGCTGCTGCTGTGGATGGAGGTGCCGTACGAGGAGTCGTGGACGCGCGGCCGCTCCCGGGACGGTGAGGAGCAGCGGGAGTTCTGGGAGGGATGGGTCCGGGCGGAACAGCGGCACTTCGCCGACGACCCCTCGCGGCCGTTCGCCGATCTCCTGGTTCGACAGAGCGAGAAGGGGTATGAGGTGCTACCGGGACCCATGGGCATCATTGGACCGGACCACATTTTCACTCAGGGTGACGACCCATCGGCAATGTGCTGAACTCGTGAAGGCTCTTGCGGGGGAACTTGCCGGAGTGCTTCAACTCCGCTTGACCGACGGGCCGTACAGGACTTACGTTCTCAATGTGCGGCCATTCGGAGCCGCCCACAGACGCGAAGCCCCCGGTTGTTCCCCCGTGATCGGGGGCTTCGTTCTGTCCACGTCACGTTTTCCGGGCGCCGAGCGCCGCCAAACGCTCACCCTCGGTCACCGTGCCGCGTGCGCCCCATCTGCTCCCACCTCGCCAAACGGCTGGTACGGCACTCTTCGGTGACCGACCGACCCGCAGGTACGATGCCCTCGGTGCGACCTGTTGGACGGCTCTGCTGCGCGCACCTTGCAACTCCGGTCCGTGGAACAGCGGTTCGACGTGGCGGCCGGCGGGCGACGGCCCGGTGGCATACCGACGGGGGCACGGTTTGTGGGGGACGTGATGGACTTCGGCACGCAGGGCCCGCAGGCCCCGGCCGACCTCGCCTGGCTGCGGGGTGTGGACGCCTACACGATGGGCGCCTATCCGCAGGCCGAGGAGGAGTTCCGGGCCACGGTGCGGATGGACCCGGGGATGGCCGACGGCTGGCTCGGGCTGCACGCGCTGCGGGTCGACACGACGACCGCGCTGCTGCGCATGTTCCGACACCGGGAGCGGTTCGGCGAACAGCGCGCGCGGTACCGCCGGCCACTCAACTCCTGGTACTGGCTGGGGTGGTGGGTGCAGCCGGTGCTGGAGAGCTCCCGGGATCTGCTGCTCGCGCACGCCTCGCACTGGCTGGACGGCCGCCATGTGCCCGAGCTGGACCGGGCGCTCGCGGGGCTGCCGCCGGTGGACGCCGATCCGCAGGTGCGGTTCCTGCACGCCTGCCGTGCCTATCTCGTCAAGGACTGGGAGCAGCTCGTCCGGCACACCGATCCGCTGCTCGACGACGCCATGCTCGGTATCGAGACGGGTCTGTTCGGCGGCATGGCACGGGTGCGGCTGGAGATGTACCGGCAGGCCGAACCGCTGCTGTCCGCGGCGCTGATGCGGTGCCGCAGTGAGCAGCCGCAGCGCAAGGAGCTGCGGTATTGGCTGGCGCGGGCGCACGAGGGTACGGGGCGCAGTGCCGCCGCGTTGCCGTTGTACCGGGCCGTGCACCGGGTCGACCCCGCGTTCATGGACACCTCGGCGCGGCTCGCGGCGATCTCCGAGGGCGACGGGTACGACGACCCGGACGGGCTCGCCGCGTTCACCCTGGCCGGGACCGGGGACGCCGGGGACGGTCCCGACGGGCTCGATCCGCTGTTCGGCACCGAGGAGCGCGACCTGAAGCTGTCCGATCCCGAGCCGCCGCCGTCGGGTGCGCTGCCGTCGGTGACGGATCCGGCGGTGCGGGAGAAGATCTCGCCGGTGCCGTCACTGCCCTCCGGGCCGACCGATCCGGGGCTACTCGAGGAGGCGCTCGCCGAGTTGGAGCGCATGGTGGGCCTGGAGCCGGTGAAGCGGCAGGTCAAGGCGCTGTCGGCGCAGTTGAACATGGCGCGGTTGCGGGCCGGGCAGGGGCTGCCGGTGCAGCCGCCGAAACGGCACTTCGTCTTTTCCGGGCCGTCGGGTACCGGGAAGACCACGGTGGCGCGCATTCTCGGCCGGGTCTTCTACGCGTTGGGGCTGCTCGGCGGGGATCATCTGGTGGAGGCGCAGCGGGCCGATCTGGTGGGTGAGTATCTCGGGCAGACGGCGGTGAAGGCCAACGAGCTCATCGACTCCGCGCTCGGGGGTGTGCTCTTCGTCGACGAGGCGTACTCCTTGTCCAACACCGGGTATGGCAAGGGGGATGCGTACGGCGACGAGGCGTTGCAGGTGCTGCTGAAGCGGGCCGAGGACAACCGGGACCACCTGGTGGTGATCCTGGCCGGGTATCCGGAGGGCATGGACCGGCTGCTGGCGGCCAACCCCGGGCTGTCGTCGCGCTTCACCACCCGTGTGGACTTTCCCTCGTACCGGCCCCTCGAACTCACCGAGATCGGCAAGGTGCTTGCTGCCGAGAACGGTGATCTGTGGGACGAGGAGGCGCTGGAGGAGCTGCGGTCGATCGCCGGGCATGTGGTGGATCAGGGGTGGATCGACGAGTTGGGGAACGGGCGGTTTCTGCGGACGCTGTACGAGAAGAGTTGTGCGTATCGGGATCTGCGGTTGTCCGCGTATCCGGGGACGTTGACGCGGGACGATCTGGCGACGTTGCGGTTGCCGGATCTTATGCAGGCGTACGGGGAGGTGCTGTCGGGGAGGGGGCCGCAGGATCCGTCGGCGCTGTAGCTGTCGGCAGTATTGGCGTTGGCGCGGTGGGCACCGGGGTTGGTGCGGGGTGAATGCGTCAGCTGACCGCTTGTGTCCGGCGCCCGGCGCTGGTGCCGGCCGGGGGTGGGTTTCGCTTGCCCGCACCGGCGGGGTGCCTCCCCCACGCTCGAACGAGCTCGCGCGGGCACCCCCATCGCCCCCCCAGCGGCACGACTGCCCGCAGCTACCTCGGGTTCGCCGCTGCCGGATGGGGCGCCGTCCTCAGGCGGCACGCATGCCCGCAGTTGGGGTCTGTTGCGCAAGTGGCGCCTGCCGCGCGACGCCACTTTCGCAACAGACCCCAGGTGAGCCGAAGGCACGCGGTGCGCCATGTGGGGTCAGGCTGTCAGGGCGCCCTCCGGTTCGTCGCTTGCTCTTGGTTCTGTCAGTTTTACTTCCGGGGTTTCCCTGTGTGCGGGGTCGCGTACCTCGCCTACCAGGAGTTCCAGGACGTCCTCCAGGGTGACCAGGCCGAGTACCTTGCCGGAGGCGTCGGCTACCTGGGCGAGGTGGGTGGCGGCGCGCCGCATGACGGTCAGGGCGTCGTCCAGGGGGAGTTCCGGGCGCAGGGTCGTCATGGGGCGCCACAGGTGCTGCGGCACCGCGCGGTCGGAGCCCTCCAGGTCGAGGACGTCCTTCACGTGCAGGTAGCCCATGAAGGCGCCGTTCTCCGCCGCGACCGGGAAGCGGGAGTAGCCGGTGCGGGCGGTGAGGTCGACGATCCGGCCCGGGGTGACCGAGGGGCTGACGGTGACCAGAGACTCGCGCCGCAGCAGGACGTCCGTCACGGGGCGGGAGCCCAGCTCCAGGGCGTCTTCCAGGCGCTCCGCCTCCTCGGGGTCGAGCAGGCCCGCCTGGCCGGAGTCCTCTACGAGCCGGTTGAGCTGTTCACTCGTGAACACGGCCTCGACCTCGTCCTTGGGCTCGACGCGGAAGAGCCGCAGGATGCCCTGGGCGATGGCGCCGAGGGCCACGGTGATCGGCCTGCAGAAGCGGGCGAAGTAGACCAGGCCGGGGCTGAGCCACAGCGCCGCCTTCTCCGGTGCCGCCATCGCCAGGTTCTTCGGGACCATCTCGCCGATGACGAGGTGGAAGAAGACCACCGTGGCGAGTGCGATGACATAGCCGAGCGGGTGGATCAGACAGTGCGGAAGGTGGATCCACTCGAACACCGGCTCCAGCAGATGCGCCACCGTCGGCTCCGCGACCGCGCCCAGCGTCAGCGAGCAGACCGTGATGCCGAACTGGGCCGCCGCCATCATCTGCGGCAGCCGCTCCAGGCCGTACAGCACCTGCCGGGCCCGGGCCGTGCCGAGCGGTTCGATCTGACTGCGGCGTACGGAGACGAGCGCGAACTCGGCACCGACGAAGAAGCCGTTGGCGAGCACGAGCAGTCCGGCGAAAGCGAGTTGGAGCAAGCTCACCGGGCTGCCTCCACGACGGAGGGCGCGGTCACCGGGGCCGTCCTGACCAGCCTGACCCGCTCGGCGCGGTAGTGACCGACCTGGCGCACGGACAGCCGCCAGCCGGGCAGTTCCGCCTTGTCGCCGACGGCCGGGATGCGGCCGAGCAGGTCGGCGACCAGTCCGGCGACGGTCTCGTACGGCCCCTCGGGCACGTCGAGGCCTATGCGCTGCAGGATGTCGACCCGGCAGCTGCCGTCGGCGTCCCACGCGGGCCTGCCGTCCTCCGGTGGTGCGGCGGCGAGTTCGGGCAGGTCGTGCCCGTCGTGCTCGTCGCGGACCTCGCCGACGATCTCCTCCACGATGTCCTCCAGCGTGACCACGCCGGCCGTGCCGCCGTACTCGTCGACGACGACCGCGATGGGCTGCTCACTGCGCAGCCGGGCGAGGAGGGGGCGTACGGGCAGGGTCTCCGGGACGAGCAGGGCCGGGCGGGCGATGCGGACGACCGGGGTCCGCAGCCGGTCGTGCACCGGGACCGCCAGCGCGTCCTTGAGGTGGACCATGCCGACGATCTCGTCGATCTTCTCCCGGTAGACGGGGAAGCGGGACAGGCCGGTGGCACGGGTCAGGTTGACCACGTCCTCGGCGGTGGCCGAGGACTGCAGGGCGCTGACCTTCACGCGCGGGGTCATGACGTGCTGCGCGGTCAGCTCGCCCAGGGACAGGGTCCGTACGAAGAGGTCGGCCGTGTCCTGCTCCAGGGCGCCGGCCCGCGCGGAGTGCCGGGCCAGCGAGACCAGTTCGCCGGGGGTCCGGGCGGAGGCCAGTTCCTCGGCGGGCTCGAAGCCCAAGGCGCGCACCAGTCGGTTCGCGACCGCGTTGAGCCCGGCGATCACCGGGCGGAACAGGCGGGCGAAGGCGTGCTGCGGGCCGGCGACGAAGCGCGCGACCTGCAGGGGCCGGGACACCGCCCAGTTCTTGGGCACGAGTTCGCCGATCACCATCTGCACGGCGGAGGCCAGCAGCATGCCGACCGCCACGGCCCCGCCGGGCACCCCGCCTTCGGGGATGCCGACGGCACGGAACGGACCGCCGAGCAGCTCCGCGAGCGCCGGTTCGGCGAGCATGCCGACGACGAGGGAGGTGATGGTGATGCCGAGCTGGGTGCCGGAGAGCTGGAAGGACAGTTCCTTGAGCGACTCGACGACCCGGCGGGCGCGGCGGTCGCCGTCGGCGGCGGCCTTCTCGGCGTCCGGCCGCTCGACCGTCACGAGGCCGAACTCGGCCGCCACGAAGAATCCGTTGGCGAGAATCAGCAGGAACGCGGCTGCCAGGAGCAGCAGAGGGGTTGTCATGATGCCGCCGCCTCCGCATGGTCGCGTACCTCAAAAACGGGGTCCGCGGTATGTCGGGAGGGGGCGGCGCAGGTACTACAGGACGATCCGTCCATCGCCGGAGAGGGTCACTCCTCGCGTAGCAGGAACCCCTGTGCACCGGGCGGGCGGCAGGGGCGGAGACGCGATGGTCGCGTCTCCGCCACCAGATTAATCAAGACAGGGGCCGGTGCGGCAGGGCCGACGTCCCCGAGTCAACCCTGACGGGTCTCGGGGTCCGCCGTGGAGCGTGCCTCGGCGAGCGCCCGCAGGGCCCGTGCGTCGGCGAGGGCATGCTGCTTGGCGATGCCCGGCTGGATGCCGAGCGCGGGCAGGCTGGTGCCGTCGCTGAGGTTGAGGAACACCCAGGGGTCGCCCGGGCGGAGGTTCACCTGGACGATCTCGGCCCAGTCGAGGCGTCGCCGGCTGGCGATGTTGACGACGGTGACGCCGGACTCGTCGGCGACGACCTTGGGCCGGGACAGCAGGAGCAGGGCCCCGGCCAGCAGGGCGCCGGTGAACACGAAGCTGAGGCGCTCGCCGACGCTGAGCCGCTCCAGCAGCATCGCGACCGTGGTGATGACCACGAAGATCGCGGCGCCGGCGGACAGCAGCACGGCACGCGTGCGGCCCGGCCGGAACGTGACGGGCAGGGTGGGCAGATCCGACATGGCTTGCTCCGGATCCCGGTCAGAGACGGCAGGCGTGGATGGCCGTGGTCAGGATGGCCCGGGCGCCGAGGTCGTACAGGTCGTCCATGATCCGCTGGGCCTCCTTGGCCGGGACCATGGCCCGGACGGCGACCCAGCCCTCGTTGTGCAGCGGGGAGACCGTCGGCGACTCCAGGCCCGGGGTGAGCGCGACGGCCTTCTCCAACTGCTCGACGCGGCAGTCGTAGTCCATCATCACGTACGTCCGGGCCACCAGGACGCCCTGGAGGCGGCGCAGGAACTGCTGCACCTTGGGCTCCTCGCCGTCCGTGCCGGTACGGCGGATCACGACCGCCTCGGACTTCATGATCGGCTCGCCGACGACCTCCAGGCCCGCGTTGCGCAGCGAGGTGCCGGTCTCGACGACGTCCGCGATGACCTGGGCGACGCCGAGCTGGATGGCGGTCTCGACGGCGCCGTCGAGGTGGACGACGGAGGCGTCGATGCTGTTGTCGGCAAGGTGCCCCGCGACGATGCCCTCGTAGGAGGTGGCGACCGTCCTGCCGGTCAGGTCCGCGAGGGCGCCGATGGTGCCGGGCTTGGCGGCGTAGCGGAAGGTGGAGCGGGCGAAGCCGAGCGGAAGGATCTCCTCGGCGTCGGCGCCGGAGTCGATCAACAGGTCGCGGCCGGTGATGCCGATGTCGAGCTGCCCCGAGGCGACGTAGATCGCGATGTCGCGGGGGCGGAGGTAGAAGAACTCGACGTCGTTCTCCGGGTCGACGATCCGCAGTTCCTTGGACTCGCGGCGCTGCTGGTAGCCGGCCTCATGCAGCATCTCCGCCGCAGGGCCGGAGAGTGAACCCTTGTTGGGGACGGCGATGCGCAGCATGAGGTCGGCTTCCTTTGCGTGGTTTCGTACAGGAACGGGTGCGGCTTACAGGTGGGCGTAGACGTCGTCGAGGGAGATCCCGCGCGCGAGCATCATCACCTGGACGTGGTACAGCAGCTGCGAGATCTCCTCGGCGGCCGCCTCCTTGCCCTCGTACTCGGCTGCCATCCAGACCTCGGCGGCCTCCTCGACGACCTTCTTGCCGATGGCGTGGACACCCTTGTCCACCAGCTCTGCGGTGCGGGAGGTGGCGGGATCGCCGTGGGCGGCCTTGTGCTGGAGCTCGGTGAAGAGCTCCTCGAACGTCTTCTTGGACATGGTGGCGCCCACTCTACGCGGTGTGCCGGACCGCCTACCGCCACGGTTCGGATACTGAGCGGAGGGTGGCCGCGGTCGCCACCGCCGCCGTCACCGCCTCGTGCCCCTTGTCCTCGCTGGAGCCGGGCAGGCCGGCCCGGTCCAGGGCCTGCTCGTCGGTGTCGCAGGTCAGCACGCCGAAGCCGACGGGGACGCCGGTGTCGACGGAGACCTGGGTGAGGCCCTGGGTGACGCCATGGCACACGTACTCGAAGTGGGGGGTGCCGCCGCGGATGACGACGCCCAGGGCGACGATCGCGTCGTAGCCGCGTCCGGCGAGGGCCTTGGCGACCACCGGGAGCTCCCAGCTGCCGGGGACCCGGAGCAGGGTCGGCTCGTCGATGCCCAGGTCGCGCAGGGCGCGCAGGGCGCCGTCCACCAGACCGTCCATCACCTTCTCGTGCCACTGCGCCGCGATGACGGCGACCCGCAGGTCACCCACATTGCGTACGGACAGCTCCGGTGCACCCTTGCCGCTCACGTTCTCGTGTCTCCTCGGTGTTCTGTTACTGGTTGCCGCAGGTGGCCGCGGGGGTCGTGTCCAGCCAGGGCAGGTCGTGGCCCATCCGGTCCCGCTTGGTGCGCAGGTAGCGGAGGTTGTGCTCGCCCGCCTGTACAGGCATCGGCTCGCGGCCGGTGATCTTCAGGCCGTGCCGGACGAGTGCGTCGCTCTTGTCGGGGTTGTTGGTCATCAGGCGCAGGCTGCGGACGCCGAGATCCTCCAGGATCTGCGCGCTCGCACCGTAGTCCCGGGCGTCGGCGGGCAGGCCCAGCTCCAGGTTGGCATCGAGCGTGTCGCGGCCGCGCTCCTGGAGTTCGTACGCGCGCAGCTTGGACAGCAGGCCGATGCCGCGGCCCTCGTGTCCGCGCAGGTAGACGACCACGCCCCGGCCCTCGGCCTGGATCCGCTCCAGCGAGGTCGTCAGTTGGGGGCCGCAGTCGCAGCGCAGGGAGTGGAAGACGTCGCCGGTGAGGCACTCGGAGTGGACGCGGACCAGGACGTCCTCGCCGTCGGCGATGTCGCCGTGGACGAGGGCGACGTGCTCGACGCCGTCGACGGTGGAGCGGTAGCCGTACGCCGTGAACTCGCCGTAGGACGTGGGCAGCTGGACCTCGGCCTCGCGGCGGACGGTGGGCTCGGAGGTCCGGCGGTAGGCGATCAGGTCCTCGATGGAGATGATCGTCAGGCCGTGCTTGCGGGCGAACGGGATCAGCTCGGGCAGGCGCAGCATGCGGCCGTCCTCGTCGGCGATCTCGACGATGGCGCCGGCCGGGCGCAGGCCCGCGAGCCGGGCCAGGTCGACGGCGGCCTCGGTGTGGCCGTTGCGGGCGAGCACGCCGCCGGGCTTGGCGCGCAGCGGGAAGATGTGGCCGGGGCGCACGAAGTCGTCGGCCTGGGCCGTGCCGCTCGCGAGCAGCTGGAGCGTGGTGGCGCGGTCGGAGGCCGAGATGCCGGTGCTCACGCCGTGCGCGGCGG
The DNA here is from genome assembly GCF_014495685.1 of Streptomyces sp. TRM68367. Taxonomy (GTDB): domain Bacteria; phylum Actinomycetota; class Actinomycetes; order Streptomycetales; family Streptomycetaceae; genus Streptomyces. Next base: position 75,053 of record NZ_JACTVI010000028.1, read on the forward strand.
AGGCGTCCACGGACACCGTGAACGCGGTCTTCATCGACTCGGTGTTGTCCTGGACCATCTGCGGGAGCAGGAGCCGGTCCAGTTCCTCGCCCTCCATGGGGGCGCAGATCAGGCCGCGGCACTCGCTCATCATGAAGGCGACGATCTCGGGGGTGGCCTGCTCGGCGGCGACGACGAGGTCGCCCTCGTTCTCCCGGTCCTCGTCGTCCACGACCACGACCGGGCGGCCGGCCGCGATGTCGGCGATGGCCTGCTCGACCGGGTCGAGGGTGAGGTCCTCGAAGCCGTCGGTGCTGTAGAGGACCGGTGGGATCGAGGGGGTGGCGCGCTGGGTGTCCTCCCAGGCCTTCCGCTCTGGGGGAGCCTCGTTCAGGGTGGTGGCGGGAGACGGGTGGGCGGTCATGCGGGCGCTCCTTCCATGACGGGCCGCGCGGCCTCGCGGGAGCGCAGCCACCAGTCGCGCAGGCCCCACAGGACGAGCGCGCCGTAGAGGACGTAGACGAAGCCGGAGAAGGCGAAGCCGTTGGCGAAGTTGAGCGGCACGCCGACCACGTCGACGAGCAGCCAGGCGAACCAGAACTCGACCATGCCGCGCGCCTGGGCGTACATGGCGACGATCGTGCCGACGAAGATGTAGGCGTCGGGCCAGGGGTCCCAGGACAGGGACGGGAAGGCGGTGAACAGGCCGCCGACCGCGAGCGTGCCGAGGGCGGCGGCGCCGGCCAGCACCCCGCGCTCGCGCCAGGTGGCGAACCGTACGGCGATGGAGCCGTCCTGGGTCTGCTGCCGGCCGCGGTGCCACTGCCGGAAGCCGTACCCGGCGACGAGCATGACGACGATCTGCTTGCCGGCGCTGCCGGAGAGGTGGGCTGTGGCGAAGGCGGCGAAGAGGATCAGGCCGGAGAGGAACTGGGCAGGCCAGGTCCATATGGAGCGCCGCCAGCCGAGGGCGAGACCCAGCAGACCGATCACGTTGCCGATCATGTCCGACCACTTGATGTGCTGGCCGAACACCGTGAAGGCCTCGGAGTTGAGCCAGTTCACCGGTCGGCTCCCTGCCCGGCGAGCAGCCGCTCGACGTACTTGGCGATCACGTCGACCTCGAGGTTGACCGGGTCGCCGCTCTGCTTGTGGCCGAGCGTGGTCAGGGCGAGCGTCGTGGGGATGAGGCTGACGGTGAAGTAGTCGGGGCCGGCGTCGACGACGGTGAGGCTGATGCCGTCGACGGTGATGGAGCCCTTCTCGACGACGTACCGGGTCAGGTCCGCGGGCAGCGAGATCTTCACGATCTCCCAGTTGTCGGAGGGCTTGCGCTCCAGGATCTCGCCGGTGCCGTCGACGTGGCCCTGCACGATGTGCCCGCCGAGGCGGGTGCCGACGGCGGTGGGGCGTTCGAGGTTGACGCGGGAGCCGACGGTGACGACGCCCAGGCTGGAGCGGTTCAGGGTCTCGGCCATCACGTCGGCGGTGAACTCGTCGCCCTCGTGGTCGACGACCGTGAGGCAGACACCGTTGACGGCGATGGAGTCACCGTGTTTCGCGCCCTCGGTGACGACGGGGCCACACAGCCGGAAGCGGCAGGCGTCGCCGAGGTTCTCGACGGCGGTGACCTCGCCCAGCTCTTCGACGATTCCGGTGAACACTTCCCGGGTCCTCCTGCCTCTTCGGGCACGGACTCCGGGGCTGTCGATGACGACAGAAAGATACGAGCGAGGACACCGGGAACGACGCCGGACGGAACTCGCCCACGGGCGAACCGGTACGGCGGCGCGCACGCATGCCCGCCCGCCGCGCACTGCCTCCCATCCGGACTTTCACCGTCGGTCCAGGAGTTTCACCTGGTCAACCGGCCGCTGGAGGCGACCGGGTCGCGGACTTTAACCGCCGGTTCGGACTTTCACCGACCCCGGAGTGCGCTGCTACTGATACAGGGCCAGTGTGCCACGGCTGATCGACGTCCATTCGGGCGGAGGGTGTGGAGTGCCTCACAGGGCGTGCCACTGGACATCCGGGGCGGGCCATGGCACCCCAACTCACGCCTTCACACCCAGGCTTGAGCTTGGTTCACACCTATTGGCCGTATGGTCTAGACCTCACTGGGGTCGGCGCAGCGGCCCGGCGGCGGTGACGACGGCCCTTGCCCGTCGCCGGGCCTCTCGCCCTCGCGCGGCGCGGGCGCGCTGGCCGCGTGGGCGGGCGACACGCTTCTCGGGCTGATCGGCTTCGACTGGCATGCCGGGCTGATCACACGCGTGCGGGCGGTGGTGAACCCGGACAAGCTGGAGTTCGTACGCCGTCAGCTGGTCCGTCCGTAGCCATCTGGGGATTTCGTCCGTAGGCCGACTGTCACATTTCAGAAGGGCTACTCGGTCCTGTTGACGAAGGGCGTTCCACCCGGGAGCGCCCGGTTTCCGAAGGGGCTGAACAGCATGACCACGATTCTGGTGACCGGCGGCACCGGAACGCTCGGCCGGCTCGTCACCGAGCGGCTGCGGGCGAACGGGCACGAGGTGCGGGTGCTCAGCCGGCACGCGCAGCCGTACGCCGTCGATCTGCGTGAGGGCGGGAGCGGTCTGGACGCGGCCGTCGAGGGTGTGAACACGATCGTGCACTGCGCGAGCTCACCACGTGGCGGTGACGAGGAGGCGGCGGCGCATCTGATCGCGGCGGCGCGGCGGGCGGGTGTGGGCCACCTCGTCTACATCTCGATCGTCGGCGTCGACCGGGTGCCGCTCGGTTACTACGAGACCAAGCTCGCCGTGGAGAAGCTGATCGAGGAGTCGGGGCTCGGCTGGACCGTGCTGCGGACGACGCAGTTCCACGATCTGCTGGTCACGGTGTTCCAGGCGTTGTCGAAGCTGCCCGTGATGCTGCTGCCTTCCGGGGTCAAGGACCAGCCGGTCGAGGTGGCCGAGGTCGCGGACCGGCTGGGCGAGCTGGCCCTGGGCGCGCCCGCGGGGCGGGTCGAGGACATGGGCGGCCCGGAGGTGCGCACGTTCGAGTCGCTGGCCCGCGCGTATCTGACGGCGACCGGGCGGCGGCGTCCCCTCGTGCGGGTGCCGCTGTGGGGCACCGCGTACCGCGGCTTCCGCGGGGGCGGGCATCTCGCGCCGGAGCAGGCGGTGGGCAAGGGCACGTTCGAGGAGTACATGAGCCGGCGGTTCGGGGCGGGAGGTCGTGGGTGAGTGGGGGTGAGCGGGCGGTGAGTGGCGGCGGGCCGTTGACGCGTGGGCGCGGGCGATCGGGGCATGGGCGGCGGGGGTGGCTGCGGGCGGGGCTGGGGCTGTTGGCCGGGGCTCAGGTGGTGCTCGCGCTGAGGCAGATGCTGCTGCCGGAGGTGTTCTGGGACTGCCGCTGGGTCTCGGTGGTTCCGCCGTACAACGAGCGTCTGCTGCACCACCTCGGCGGCGGGAACCTCGCGATCGCAGTGTCGGGCACCTGCGTGCCAGGCGTCGCGGGGCAGACGGGGTTGTGTCGGACAGGCTCTAGCTAGCGCTCCGGCGGGGCGAACAGATCGTCCTGTGCGCGGTCCCGGGCCGTGAGCAGTGCCCCGCGCAGTACGGCGGCGCCGCCCAGCGCGCTGGGTCTCACCTCCGTGGGCAGCGGCGACATCCGCCGGATCCGCGCCGCCACGCGCGAGGCCAGTTCCTCCCCGCCGGCCTGCCCGACCTCCCCGCCGAGCACCACGCACCCGGGGTCCAGGATCGCCACGACGGAGGCGACACCGACGGTGATCCGATCGGCGAGCGCGTCGAGGAAACGGGCGGCCTGCCGGGCAGTGGGCGGGGCGGGCGCGAGGGCGTCGGGTGGGACGGGGACGGCGCGGCTGACGCCGGGTGGGCCGGGCGGGACGGGGCCGACGCCACGTGGTCCGGGCGCGGTGTGGTCATCGCCGTGCGAGCCGGACCCGGGCGGCTCACCACCGACCGGACCTGCCCCGGCAGCTCCGTCGCCGAACACCCTTGCCCCGCCGGACCCCACACGGGGCACCGACCCAACCGGGCCACCACCGAGCGCCCCCTGCCCACCAAACCCACTCCCGCCCGCTCCCGACCCGGGCACCCTCGCCCCACCGGACCCACCACCAGGCACCGACCCAACCGAGCCACCACCGAGCGCCCCCTGCCCACCAGACCCACTCCCGCCCGTGCCCGGCCTGGCAACCCCCTCACCGAGCATCCTCGCACCGTGCGAGTCGGCGCCGAGCGAAGTCGCCTCAGTCGCGGTGTCGTCCCCCGGCCCGGAAGCCGGCCCTGCCGCAACCGCTGCCGCAGCCCGCCGCACCAGTTCCGCTGCCGCGGGCTCCCGTGTCGTCGGTGCGGATATGCCGTGGCTCCTGGCCAGGTCGGCCACCGCGGCCGCCGCTGCCAGGGAGTGGAAGCCGCCCTCGCAGTCCGTCGCCGACGGGAGGGCCGGTGTTCCCGGGACCGGCAGGAAGCCGATCTCGCCGGTGCCGCCGGAGGTGCCCCGGCGGAGGGTGCCGTCGAGGACCACCGCCGCGCCCGTGCCGTGGCCGAGCCAGAGGAGGACGAACGTGTCGCGGTCCCGGGCGGCGCCGTCACGCTGCTCCGCCAGGGCCGCGAGGTTGGTCTCGTTCTCGACGCTGACGCGGGCCTCGGGCAGCCGTTCCTGGAGAGCCGCCACCAGCCGGCGGTGCCACTCCGGCAACCCCGTCGAGACGCGCAGTTCGCCGCTGCCCGGGTCGATCAGACCGGGCGCCCCGATTCCGACGGTGTGCAGCCGGTCGGCCCCCGCATCCTTGGCCACGCGCTCGACCAGCGCGACCGCCTGCTCCACCGCGGGCCCGGTACCCGCCTCGTCGCCGATCGGCACCGAGGCCTCGGCCAGCACCCGGCCCAGCAGGTCGGACACCACCACCGCGACGCCCTCGGTACGCACGTCCAGCGCGGCCAGGTGCGCGCGGCCGGCGACGATGCCGTATACCCGCGCGTTCGGTCCGCGGCGCTGCTCCCCCGCCTCCCCGACCACCTCGATCAGACCGGCGGCGGTGAGGCGTTCGACGAGGTCGGCGACGGTCGGCCGGGACAGGCCGGTCAGTTGCTTCAGCTGCCCCGCCGTCAACGGACCCTCCTCCTGCAACAGGCGCAGGGCGAGCCGGTCGTTGATGGCCCGGGCGGTGCTCGGGGATGCGGGCATGCCGGGATCCTCCCAGATCGGAGGGGCCGCTCAACGCCGGACCAAGGCCCGACCCATGCCTGGCCAAGGCCTGGCCGACGTCCGATCAGCACCCCGCCAAGTCCTGGCCGACGCCCGGCCAGGGCCTGGCCGGCATGCGGCCAGCTCCCGGCCATCGTCCGACCGCGAACGCCGTCGTCCGAGCGGAACCCGGCCGGCGTCCGACGGGCGCCCGGCTGACGGCCCCTGTTAATCCCCTTATCCATCAGGCAGGGTTCCTGATAGTTTACGCCGGCACCGCTCAGCCGGGGCCGGGGTGCGGCAGAAGGGGGCGACAATGAGCGCAGTGGTCTACGAGCAGCGCGAGGTGAAGCGTGCCCGGTACGCCGTGGCCGCCGTGTTCGCCGTGCACGGCGCCGTCACCGGCTCGTTCGCGACCCGCGTGCCGTGGATCCAGGACCACGCCGGGGTGAGCCCCGGCCAGCTGGGCGTCGCGCTCGCCTTCCCGGCGCTCAGCGCGTCCCTCTTCATGCCGCTCGCCGGCCGGATCAGCCACCGCCTCGGCGCCCGCACCGCCCTGCGCGGCATGATCGCGCTGTGGACCCTCGCCCTGGTCCTGCCCTCCCTCGCCCCGAGTTTCCTCACCCTGTGTCTGGCCCTGTTCGTCTACGGCGGCACCGCGGGCCTGGCGGACGTGGCGATGAACGCCCTCGGCGTCGACATCGAGAACCGCCTCGGCCGCTCGGTCATGTCCGGCCTGCACGGCATGTGGAGCGCGGGCGCCCTGATCGGTTCGGCGGCCGGCACACTCGCCGCGCACCTGGGCTCGGACGCCCGGCTGCACCACGCGCTGGCCGCCGCGGCCCTCACCCTGATCGGCGTGGCGGCCTGCCGCTGGGTGCTCGACCTGCAACCCGCCGAGGACGAGGAGCCGCCGCCAAGGTTCGCGTTGCCGCCCCGCTCGGCGCTGCTCATCGGCGCGATCGGGTTCTGCGCGGTGTTCGCGGAGGGCGCGAGCCTGGACTGGTCGGCGGTCTATCTGCGCGACCAGCTGAAGACCTCGGCCGGTCTCGCGGCGGCGTGCACGACCGGGTTCACGCTCACCATGGCGATCGCCAGGATCGCCGGCGACAAGGTCGTGGACCGGTTCGGATCCGTGCGCACGGTGCGCGCGAGCGGCGCCCTCGCCGTGCTGGGCGGGCTGCTCATCGTGCTCGCGGAGCACCCGGCCATGGCCATGACCGGCTTCGCGCTGCTGGGGCTCGGCATCGCGGTCGTCGTGCCGCTGTGCTTCGCGGCGGCGGGCCGCAGCGGGCCGAACGCCAGCCAGGCCATCGCGGGCGTCGCGACCATCACCTACACCTCGGGCCTGATCGCGCCGAGCGCGATCGGCGGGCTGGCGCAGGCGACCAGCCTGGTGGTGTCGTTCGGCCTGGTGACGGTGCTGTCGGGCGGCCTCGTGGCATTCGCGGGTGTGCTGCGCGCGGGCGACCGCGACCGGCCGAAGGTCAGCCGGCCGGACGCAACGGTTCCCGACCCGCGGCCCTGAACGCCTCGCTCCACGGCGCCGGGCGCAGCGTGTCCCCGTGTCGGGCGTCGGGTTCCGTCGCCTTCCTGCTCGCGACCCGCGGCCTGGTGCCCAGCTACCTGGCTTGTTCCCTGGACCAGAGGATCAGGCCGAGAGAGCTACCCGCTGGGGCGCTTGCAGCCGAGGACCGCAGTGAAAGGACGGCATCTCCAGCTCCTACGACACCGAGGGCGACGGCGCGGCTCAGCGCGCCAAGTCGTAGGCGCACGAGGGTGTGAACGTACCCGGTGCCCCCTTGCAGCCGTGCGACTCCACCGGCAGCTTCACCCACAGATAGGCGTCGATCCGCTCCTCACCGGTGTGCAGCGTCGGTGTCCGGCCGATCCTGCGGCCGCCGGGTCGCACCACTCGCCGTCGGCCGGTGCGCCGTTGCCGTTGCGGCTGGCGTCGATGACCGCGCTCAAGTCCTCGGCCGCTGAAGTCGCGGTCGTCACCGCTCGTGGCGGCTGCGATGAGACCGAAGTAGCTCTGCGTAGTGGTGCGATTTCGCCACGCTGCGATCACGTCACAGGCCCGAAGCCCTCAACTACACGGCCTCGACCTCGGCCTTTAAGGCGAGTGGCTCCGTGGCATCCGGCCACGGAGCCTCCGCAAAAACCCGTGGCGGAACACGGCGACCACTGCTACTTTTCCGTAGGCCGTGCGAGAGAACCAGGAGGTGGTACCCGTGAACGTATCGACATGGGTTCTCTCCTCCGGGGTCACGGTCGGGCGATAGGTCGTCCGGGAGCGCCGTACATGAGCACTCCCGAAAGGCACGACCATGCAATTCACTTCTGAACAGCGACTCGACGACGGCGTCCTCGAGCGCGAATTCACCCTCGGCGAGATCCCCGGCATCCTGTGGACGCCCGCATCCGCACCGGCGCCGCTGATCCTGATCGGCCACCCCCCGCTCGGACTGCACAAGATGTACCCCCGGCTGGCGGGGCGGGCCCGGTACTACGCGGCGGAGTACGGCTTCGCCGCGGCCACCATCGAGCTCCCCGGGAGCGGTGAACGGCCCCGTTGGGCCGCCGCCGAGCAGGCCCGCGCCGACCTGCGCCGGGCGATGGAGGCCGGCGAGCCGGTCGGCGACGAGATCGTCGACGCCCTCATCCTCCCGCTGGTCGAAAAGGCGGTCCCGGAATGGCAGGCGACCCTGGACGCACTCCTTTCGCTGCCCGAGATCGGCGGCCCGGTCGGGTACGAGGGGGGAGTGATCTCCATCGGCGTCCGCCTTGCGGTGGTCGAGCCGCGCATCGTGGCCGCCGGCTTCTTCGCCGGGAGTCTCGTACCCGCCGCCATGTTCGAGGAGGCCCGCCAGGTCACCATTCCGCTGCATGTCCTGTTGCAATGGGACGACGAAGGGAACGACCGGCAGGCGGCCCTGGACCTGTTCGACGCCTTCGGCTCCAGGGAGAAGACCCTGCACGCCAATCTCGGCGGGCACACCGGCGTCCCGCAGTTCGAGCTCGACGCCGGGGCCCGGTTCTTCGCCCGGCACCTGAGGTGAGGCCGGGCCGTCAGGCCACCAGCGGACGGTAAGCCGTGTTGGCCGGCATGCCGCTCATCGAGGACAGGCCCGGCCCTCCTCGATGGCGGCGGCCGACAGATGCACGACCGCCCCGAGCCCGGCGGTACCGGCCGGTCGGGGCGGCGCTCGGTCGCCTGCCCGGCGATCCGCAAGGTGCGGGCCGAGTGCCTTACGGCGTGGGCCCAGCTGATGGAGGCGCTGGTGGCCGAGCAGCTCGGCGATCTGGCCCAGGAGTTCGGCGATGCGCTCGCGCTGGTTGGCGATCTCGGCGTGGGCGGCTTTGAGGGCCTCTTCGGTGTTCAGCGCGCGCTCACGCCAGGAAGCCCCGATCATCTGGTGCTGGGCTTCCTCGGCATCGGCCCTAAGGGTCCTTGCACTATGAGCGCCCTTCTTCTTCTCCGCAGTGGGCGACGGCGAGGCCGATGTGCTCACCGAGGGGGACGGGGACGGCTCGACGGCCAGGGCGTCCAGGGTGGTGGGTGAGCGCGTCACCCGGGGCCGGGCCTCGTCGGAGCCCCGTCCCTCGCCGAGCGCGGACATCGTGCCGGTCGCGGTGCCGACCGCGACCACGACGGACGCCGCGCCGCGAGCATCGCCCTGCGCCGGGCGGCCCGTCGGCGCTCCGCCCTGCGGGCGGCCAGACGCCGGGCACGCATGCCTGACACGGTGCTGTTCCCCCCTCCCCCACGGCGGGCGCGTTACCCCGTTCCGGGGAAGCGCCGGGCCCGCCGGTAGTCCCGCCACCCCGAAGGTGCGACTCTGCACCGTATGGCGCAATGCGAACAAATCCTCACCCCCGACGCCCCCGTTCACACCTCCGCCGGCCCTGTTGACACCCCCGTCGACGCCGTCGTCTCCCGGATGCGCGCCCTCGACGCGGCCCTGCCGGCCCGGGACGGGGTCGCGGTGTTCAACCGCGTCTACCTCGCCGTCACCGAGGCGGTCGACCGGCGCATCGACGCCGGGCGGTTCCCCGACGCACGGGCCGCGATCACGCTGGACGTATGCTTCGCGGAGCGCTACCTGACCGCCGTCGACGCCACCCGCGAGGAGCGGAGCACACCCGCCTGCTGGCGGCCGCTGCTGCGCTACCGCCGCCATCCCGGCGTACGGCCGTTGCAGTTCGCGCTGGCGGGCATCAATGCGCACATCGGCCACGACCTGGCGCTCGCCGTCGTGGACGCCTGTCGTAGCCTCGACTGCGAACCCGCCGATCTGGAGGACGAGTTCGACCGGGTGGGCGATCTCCTCGTCTCGCTGGAGGAGCGCATCCGCGAAGATCTGATGCCGGGCCCCGACCTCCTCCAGATCGCCGACCCGCTCACCCATCTGCTCGGCTCCTGGAGCCTGGAGCGCGCCCGGGACGCCACGTGGTCCACGGCCCGCGCGCTGTGGGCGCTGCGCCGGCTGCCCGACCTCACCGAGGAGTTCACCGAGCGGCTGGACGCTGCGGTGGGGTTCGCGGGGCGCATGCTGCTCACGCCGCTGCCGGACTGATCTCGGCCACGCCGTGCCGTAGACCTGCTGCAGCCGGGCACCCGAGTTATGTTGACGATTGAACCGTCTGAGGTGAACTGGACGGATCGCCTGAGGCGAACCGACGCAAAGGAGCGTACGCATGGCCATCCGGCTGGGACTGAGTCTCCCCCAAGCGCGGCAGTACGACATCGGACGCGACGTCCCGGACGTGGCGCGCGCCGCAGAGCAGATCGGCTACGAGAGCCTGTGGGTCTACGAGCGCGCCCTGTTCCCGGAGCCCCAGACCCAGGGCCTGTACGGCGTCCCCGGCCTGCCCTGGCCCGAGATGTACAGGGGCGTGCCCGAACCGTTGGTCACCCTGACGCTGGCCGTGTCGGCCACCGAGCGGGCGCGGCTCGGCACGAGCGTCCTGGTGGCCCCGCTGCACAACCCGTTCCAGCTGGCCAAGTCCCTCGCCACGCTGGACGCGGCGAGCGGCGGCCGGGTCGTCGTGGGCCTGGGCACGGGCTGGTCGGTCGACGAGTACGCGGCGGCCGGGGTCGCCCCCTTCGAGGAGCGCGGCCGTGTCCTGGACGAGATCCTCGACGTGTCCCGGGCGGTGTGGGGCCCGGACCCGGTGGCGTACGAGGGCCGCATCACCAAGATCCCGTCGGCCGTGATCGGGCCCAAGCCCGCCCGGCCGATCCCCGTCATGCTGCCCGCCAACAGCAAGAAGGCGATGACCCGGCTCGTCGACCGCGCCGACGGCTGGATGCCGATCGCCATGGGCGCCGGCCAGCTCGCCACGCAGTGGCGGCAGGTGCAGGACCTCGCCGCCGAGCGCGGCCGTACCTCTCCGGTCGATTCGGTGGTGCGGGCGAACGTGCAGTACTCCGCGAAGGCATACGACGGCGCGGACCGTGCCGCGTTCCAGGGGAACGTCGAGCAGATCGTGTCGGACCTCAAGGAACACGCCGACGAAACGGGCCTCCCGGAGTTCTTCCTTGAGCTCCAGGGCACGGTGCGGGACGCCCAGGAGCTGAAGGACGTGGCCGCCGAGCTGTACGAGGCGGCACGGGCCGCCGGGATCTGAGCCCCGGCCGGGGGCAGTCCTCCGGCAGCTCGACGGGCGCGATCGCGTCGTACACGTCACCGGGGCCGGGGTTGGCCGGGTCGGTCGCCCCGCCGAGGTGGTGCATGACGCCCCAGACCGCGTTCAGCGCGGTCTGGACGGCGCCCTCGGCCCAGCCCGCCGTCCAGGGGTCCCGCCGGTAATGCTGATGGATTGAACGCTAAGGAATGATCATGGTCTGATCCGTGAAACAGGGGGGTGCCCCTGAGCGGGTCGGTGAAAGCGAACAAGGCGATGGGCCTGCACAACCTGCCCGCCAAGTCCTGGCAGATCAACGAGGCATGGATGCTGAGCGCGAATCTCGCCGCCGATCTGGACGCCTGGCTCCGCCTGCTCACCCCGCACGATCACCCCGGCCTGGCCGACGTCGAGCCGGACACCATGCGGTTCCGGCTCTACCACCTCCCGGCCCGCCTCGCGAAGCACGCCCGCCGCCGATGGCTACGGATCGAGCACACCTGGCCCTGGGCGAACGCGTTCACCACCGCCTGGCGGCGACTGACCGACCTCCCCGCCGCCACCTGACCCACCAGCACCCGCCCCAACGAGAACCGGGGAGGAGAGGACCGCACCACCCCGGGAGACGTTAAACCCCGGCGCACCCCGCAGCGTCACGCGACGGCCCGCCCTCGAACAGCAGAGGACATTACGGGCGAACCGCCGAGACGAAAAACGACAAGCCCCAGCTGACGGATCGAGGTTCAGGCGGGCTCGAAGAACGGCTCGGGCACGGAATCGGCCGGAATAGGGGATCGGTGAGGATCCGGTACAGGAACTCCGTGGCGGTCATCTCGTAACGGTGCCAGTACTCGGAGTCCTTCATCTTGGCGAGGACCGCCATGCGTCCACCGGCGCCGTCTGTGACCTGCCAGAAGAACATGTCGGCCGCACGCGTAGTTCCCCAGGGGAACAGCCCTCCTGTGGTCCCGGGCACATGGATCGGGTAGGGAGCCCACGGGCCGCCTGAAGGGTCGTCGTCCGCCAGCAGAGCGCGCCACATACTCAGCAGATCCGTCACGTGGGTCTCGTCGGAGCAGAGCACCGACACCACCTGCGAGAACTCGCCGGCACCGAACGCCTGGTACAACTGCTTGTAGTCACTGGGCAGTTCGGTCCCCAGCTCACGCTTCGATCGCCGCCCAGGGCTGCGCGGCACCCCGCGCGTCACGACCTGTGGCACGGAGAAGAAGGCCCACCCACATGACAAAACCTCCGTAGCGCGCGCTCCCGCCACGGCCCCAATCGACCCCAGACGTTCCAAGTCACGACCCGCATGCATGGGACGTTACCGTCCGGGTCAGCGGGCACGGCGGCTACCGATGCGGGACCATCACGCGTGACTCACAGGTGCGGCCTGCCAGTCCTGGTCCACGAGTACCGGCACCGTCGTCAACTCTGTCAGGACTGAAGACCGCGTCTCATATCGACCCAGCGGGTGAAGAGTTCAACGAACGGATCGTTTTCGCCCATCCTGGAGAGCAGACCCTGAACCCTCTCTGGAGGGTAGTCGTCAACCATGAGCAGCAACTCCGACTGGAGCGCCCCGCGACGACGCATCGACGGCGTTTCCGGCGACTGGATCGCCGCGAGAAGGTTCTCTCGGACGAGCAGTTGGCGGATCCTTGGAACCTCGGCCACCAGCGCTTCGCCAAGTACCTTCCCCACCTCGGCGCGGTTCCTGTCGCCAAAGGCCCATCTCGTACGGAAGACACCCGACGAAGCAGGGTCATGAGCCGCCGAATCCGGCGGCATCAAAGAGTAGGACGCCAGGGCCCCCGATTCCTTGACCTCGGGAACTCCGGCAACCATGTACTGCCGGTTCAAGAACTGCCAATGAGGCTCCGGAACGAACGAACACTGGGTATGAAAAACCACTGCATGAGGATCAATGCGCATGGGCGTGAAGTGGATGAAGGCAACATCTCCAGAGTCGCCGTCGAGTCTGTATACCTGTCCCTTCTTTCTGAAGCCAAGGGGCTTCAGCCTGGGCGTTACAAATTCTTTCAAGAAGTCGGACAGTTCCTTCATGGCCATCACCAGCTATTTCGATTATGCGGGACATCAAGCGGCCAGCCCATACCCGGTGAGAGCGGCCGCCTGCGCCTTGGGCTGCCTGCGGGCCCATCACGGTCGCACCCGCGACCACTGCCATGCCAGCCCGACGGTCGAGCCGGGCCGGCCGGAGCTCTGGAGTAGGGCGGTGCGCATGCGTGTTCCTCACCGGTACGCGGGGGTTTTCGGGGGTCGCATCGACGGTACGGTCGGCCGGTTCGGCCGGACAAGACGGAGCCGTTGCGCGCCGGGGAGCCGAGCGTTGCGTTCGGCGCGGGCTGGGCGGCGATTCGTTGCACGCCCCTTTTCCGCTCGTACTCCGACTCCGCCCTGAGGCGCAGGGCGGGGCCGGGTTCCCCCGCCGGGCGGCGGAGGCGCGGTGACGTCCTCAGCGCGATGTGGCGCGGGACGGGCGCCCGGACAGTGGTGACCGCCCGCTTCGCCAAGTCGGACTGTCCGCCTGGCCAGCCGAAAGGACCGTCATGAACCGTCGTACGAAGACCGCTGTGGCGGGAGGCCGCCGCGCTCACCGGCACGGCCAGGCTGTACCGCTCGGCCGGGGACGACATCACGTTCTCCTTCGACGCGCACCTGGCGGCGAAGGACAATGACGAACCGCTGAAGGCGACCGGTACCTTCGAGTGGGGCCACGACGCCGACGGCGAGACCTCGGCCACCGGGACCGGCTCGGGTCGGCACCCTTCGAGAAGGCCAAGCAGGGCACCGGCCACTTCGGGGTCGTGCCCGGGCAGCCGAAGCTCTGGCCGCCAGCAACAGCGCCGTCACCAGATACGGCACCGCGAACAGCGCGAACGCGGTGCCGTGCGTGGTCGTCGAGCCGGCCGCCGCGTACAGCCCGTACACGGTGAGGGTGGTCAGCTCGGTGCCCACTCCGGCGATCGAGGTCAGCGTGGCCCGGCCCGTGCCCTCTATGCGCTTCTGCAGCCAGGCGTCGGCCAGGACGCTCGCCAGCTGGAAGCCGCCGAAGGCGAGGCCCACCAGCGCGATGGCGGCCGGTGTCCGGGCCGCCGCGCCCACGGCGAGGGCCAGCGCCGAGGCCGCGAGCAGGCCGGCGAGCCCGGTCGGGCCGAGGCGTTCGGCGGCCCCGGCCAGCAGGCCGCCGGCCGTGGCACCGGCCCAGATCAGCAGCAGCAACCACGGAACGGTGCCGTCGGCGACGCCGGTGTCGCGGACCAGCAGCGGGGTGTACTCGTCGAGCGCGCCCCACACGGCGGTGACGGCCGGGACGAGCAGCAGCGCGCCGCGTACCGGTTACCGCGGGCCTCGGCGAGGCCGGCCCGCAGCGTCACGGCCCAGCCGTCGCCCCCGGTGTCCGCGCGCCGGTCGCCGTGCTCGGGGAATCCGGCGGCGACCGCCGATGCCAGCAGGCAGGCCAGCACGCTGGCCAGTCCCACCAGTTGGTAACCGCCGGCCGCGAGCACCGGCCCGGCCAGCGCCATCGCTGCCACGACTCCGAGCAGCCCGGCGGACTGGGCCCGGCCCATCACGCGCGCGTACCGGCCGGCCGCGCCGTGGTGGTCGAGTTCCTCGTACACCAGCGCCTCCAGCGCGCCGGAGCCGAGGGCTCCCCGTACGCCCCAGAGCACGAAGCCGGCGGCGAACGCCCAGTACGAGGGAACCAGCACCCACAGCGCGAAGCCGGCGGCGCCGAGGAGCGGCCCGAGCCACAGCAGCGTCCGCCGGGAGACGGCGTCGGCCCAGGCACCGGAGGGGATCTCGACGAGCAGGCCCGTCAGCGACCACAGGACGAACAGGGAGGAGATCTGCCAGAGCGACAGACCGGTGTCGGCGAACAGCAGCGCGTACACCGGGTACAGCAGGACGAACTCGTCAAGGAACGCGTAGCCGTACAGCGTGGCCGTCAGGCGCCGCAGACCGGCGGCGGGCACACGCGTGGGTGAGAGTGTCATGGGGCCTTCCCGCAGGGACGAATCGGACACCGGAGGTACGGCGTCCGAGGCGGCCCTCGGGAGGCATGGCTGCGGGATCAATGTCGCCAGGTCATGGCACCAATGCTAGTGCCCCGGCAGGCAACGTTCGCCCCGTCGCGACGCCCGGCACGCCCTCTCGCCGCACCGGCCGAAAGCCCAAGTACGTCCAGT
>NZ_JACTVI010000280.1 GCF_014495685.1 Streptomyces sp. TRM68367
CTGAATCATCGCAGGTCGGAAGCACCCTTCCTCCATGAAGTGACTGGCTGTCACTGAAGCTCCTGGTGCCGTGAATTCGTGAGGCTGGGGCCGCGACGCTTCGACCTCGACCTGCTGGGGTCCCTCGACGCGCGCACGAAGGAGTCCGTCGGCAGCGCCGGCGAGGGCTGGGACTGCCCCCAGTACCTCCCGGCGGCCTCGGCACCCCGGCGCCCTCACCCTCAGCGCCTGGAACTACGACGACAGCGCCAGGTGTGTCGCCGCCTGGGTCGGTGAATGCGACTCGTAAACACGCCGGGCTTGGAGCCAACCAGCCCATCGCCGTGATCTGGCACGGTCTGCACGAGCACAGCGTTCAGTACTGCTCGGTCTCCACGAAACCGGCGTCCGTGTCATTGTTCGCGCCGAAGGCGTCGGCAGCGTGGGTGGGGTCGAATCCGGGCGGGCTGTCCTTGAGGCCCAGGCCCAGGCCGGCCAGCTTCGCCTTGACCTCGTCGATGGACTTCGCACCGAAGTTACGGATGTCCATGAGGTCGGCCTCGGAGCGCGCCAGGAGCTCGCCCACGGAGTGGACGCCCTCGCGCTTGAGGCAGTTGTACGAGCGGACGGTGAGCTCCAGCTCCTCGATCGGCAGGGCGAGATCGGCGGCGAGGGCGGCGTCCGTCGGGGACGGGCCCATGTCGATGCCCTCGGCGTCGATGTTGAGCTCGCGGGCGAGACCGAACAGCTCGACCAGCGTCTTACCGGCGGAGGCCATGGCGTCACGCGGACGCATCGCCTGCTTGGTCTCGACGTCGACGATCAGCTTGTCGAAGTCGGTGCGCTGCTCGACACGCGTGGCCTCGACCTTGTACGTGACCTTCAGGACCGGCGAGTAGATCGAGTCGACCGGGATCCGGCCGATCTCCTGGCCGACCTGCTTGTTCTGCACGGCGGAGACGTAACCGCGGCCACGCTCGACCGTCAGCTCCATCTCCAGCTTGCCCTTGCCGTTGAGTGTGGCGAGGACGAGGTCGGGGTTGTGCACCTCGGCACCGGCCGGCGGCGCGATGTCGGCGGCGGTGACCAGACCCGGGCCCTGCTTGCGCAGGTACATCACGACCGGCTCGTCGTGCTCCGA
>NZ_JACTVI010000281.1 GCF_014495685.1 Streptomyces sp. TRM68367
ACTCAGGTGGACCTGGACGGAGCCCTTCCGTCAGGGGGTGCCGTGCTGCCGCGCAGGACCAGCGATCCGGGGGAGACCGACGTGTACGGGCCGTCGTTGCTCGGCCTGGTCTTCAGGCGACGCAGCAGCCACAGTGCACAGCCGGTGGCCATCTCCTGGATGGGCAGGCCGTTGGTGGTGAGTCCGGGGCCCCACCAGGAGAAGCCGGGCTCGTCCCCGAAGCCGACCACGGACAGTTCCCCGGGTACTTTCACGCCCTGCTGGGAGAGCTCCTCCAGGACTCCCAGGGTGAGTTGGATCGATCCCAGCACGAGCGCGGTGGGCGCATCCGGTCCCGTCAGGAGCCGGCGCACCGTCTCGCGGCCGTGGTCCATCGACGACGGCGGTCCCAGTTCCACGCGCCCGGCATCGTCGGGCAGGCCGCCTTCGCGCAGGGCGCTGCGGAAGCCGCGCAGACGCTCCGCGCCCGTGGGCAGTTCTTCGGGGCCGCCGAGGTAGGCGATGCGGGTGTGGCCCTGCGCCACCAGGTGGGCGGTGGCCTGGCGCAGGGCCTCGTGGTCGTCCACGCCGAACCACTGGGAACCGAGCGACGGGTGCCGGCGCAGCAACTGCAAGTGCGGCACGGCGCGCAGGAGTTTGACGGACTCGTTGTGCGGGCGCGCGGTGGGCACGATGATGACGCCCGCCACACGGTTCGCGGACAGCTCCCGCAGGTGGCGCAGCTCCACCATCCGGTCGTCGTCGGTCTCCGAGAGCATCAGCTGGAAACCCTCGGCCTGCATGTTCTTCGACAGCTCGTGCGCGATCGTCGAGTAGAAGCTGTTGCGGATGTCCGGGATCACCAGCGCGACCACGTTGCTGGACGCGCCGCGCATCATCCGCGCCGCACGGTTGCCGACGTAACCCATCTCGGAAGCGGCCTGCCGGACGCGGAACTTGGTCTCCTCGCTGATGCGCGGATCGTCGGCGAGCGCCCGTCCCACCGTCGACACGGAGACTCCGAGACGTTCGGCGATGTCCCTGGTCGTGATCATGTAAAGGGGTCCCCTCGACTGACTGGTCCC
>NZ_JACTVI010000282.1 GCF_014495685.1 Streptomyces sp. TRM68367
TCAGACCATCAACCAGATCCGGACCCTGCTCATCACCGCCCCTGCCGAAGTGCGCGAGCAGTTCCGGGGATTGCCCACGGTGGAACTGATCGACCACCTGACCCGCTCCCGCCCCGCCGGCGATCTAGCGGATCCGGCCTGCGCTGTCAGGACAGCTCTGCGGCGCCTCGCCCGCCGTTACCGGGCACTCACCCAAGAGATTGTCGACACGGACGCTGAGCTCAAGCCCCTGGTCACGAGGGCCGCACCGCAGCTGGTTGCTCTGCCGGGTGTCGGCCCCGAGACTGCCGGACAACTCCTGATCACCGCTGGTGACAACCCCGAGCGGCTGAGGTCCGAGGCGTCCTTCGCGCATCTGTGCGCGGCCACACCCATCCCAGCATCTTCTGGCCGCACGAACCGGCACCGGCTCAACCGCGGAGGCGACCGCCAGGCCAACCGGGCTCTGCACACGATCGTCATCGTCCGCATGCGACACGATCGCCGGACGCAGGAGTACGTTGCCCGCCGCACCGCCCAAGGCATGTCGAAGAAGGACATTATCCGCTGTCTGAAACGGTTCGTTGCCCGGGAGGTCTACAAACACCTGCCGCGCCCCCACATCACACCTCAACGGCTCCAGCCGACCACTTGACGATCTATAGGAGCTTCCAAGACGGTTCTTGAGTCCGCCCTGGAAGGCGAGATCACCGACCATCTCGGCTATGACAAGCACGACCCGGCGGGCAAGGACGGCGGCAACTCCCGCAACGGCACCCGTTCCAAGACGGTGCTGACGGACATCGGGCCAGTCGAGATCGACGTGCCCCGCGACCGGGAGGGCTCCTTCGAGCCGGCCATCGTCAAGAAGCGGCAGCGCAGGCTGACCGGCGTGGATGAGATGGTCCTCTCGCTGTCCGCGAAAGGGCCCCACGCACGGGGAGATCTCCGCGCATCTGGCCGAGGTCTACGGCGCGGACGTGTCCAAGACGACCATCAGTACGATCACCGACAAGGTGATGGACGGCATGGCGGAATGGCAGAACCGGCCGCTCGACCGCGGG
>NZ_JACTVI010000283.1 GCF_014495685.1 Streptomyces sp. TRM68367
CACGAGTGCCTGGCGATGCTGCTGCGTACCGGCAGCGCCGGCTCGAACACGGTCGCCGACCACCTGAAGGTACTGGCCGACGCTTTGGTCCAGATGCCCGGCGCCTCGACGGCGAAGATTCTGGTGCGCGTCGACGGCGCCGGGGCCACCCACGGTCTGCACGAGCACCTGCGGGATCTGAACACGCGGCGGCGCACGGTGCGCTTCACCACCGGCTGGACCATCACCGAGGAGGACGAGAAGGCCATCGCCCGCCTCCCTGAGACTGCCTGGGAGATCTCGATCAATCAGGACGGCAGCGTTCAGGAGGGCTACTTCGTCGCGGAGTTGACCGGGCTGAACCGCCGGGAGGGCTGGATCAAGGGCATGCGGCTGATCGTCCGCCGGGTCAAGCCGTCCGGCCGGCACATGAAGGACCTCACCGCCCTCGAGAAGCGCACAGGCTGGAAGTACTCGATCACCGCCACGAACATCTCGAAGATGACCCGGATCCGCGGCTCCCACCAGATCCAGTGGCTGGACGCCCTGCACCGCCACCACGCCGTCGTCGAAGACCACGTGCGCACGAACAAGGCGATGGGCCTGCACAACCTGCCGTCGAAGTCCTGGACGATCAACGAAGCGTGGATGCTGACCGCCAACCTCGCCGCCGACCTGGACGCCTGGCTGCGGCTGCTGTCCCTGCACGACCAGGGCGAACTCGCCGACGCAGAGCCCGACACCATGCGTTACCGGCTCTACCACCTCCCGGCCCGCCTCGCCAAGCACGCCCGCCGCCGATGGCTGCGGACCGAGACCACCTGGCCCTGGGCCGACGCCTTCACCACCCGCTGGCGACGGCTCGGCGCACTGCCCGCCGCCCCATGAACCGGGCGCCACCACTCCGACGAAGACCAGGAAGGAGCAAACCCCCGGGAACCGTGGAAGCCCGGCGCAGCCGCAGCGACACGCGAAGATCCCACCCGGCACTGGCCCGGACAAACGGGATGAACCGATCACCTCAACTGGCAGCGAT
>NZ_JACTVI010000284.1 GCF_014495685.1 Streptomyces sp. TRM68367
ACGCCACGTCACCGGGCCATGCTGTGTTTTCGCAGGTCAAACCCTATTTCCAGCGACTATGCCGCTACCTCTGCTGCGGAACTCCGGCGTGCGGGGCGGCCTGGAGCCGCCACTTCCTCTGGTGCGTGCGGCACAGGCCGTTGCTCTGGGCCTTTTCCCTTGAACATCCCGGGACCCGGCACTGTTCCGCGTCGCCCAACGGTTTCTGGCGCGCTATCCACGCCTCCATGTCGATGTCGGGTCGCTTCCTGGCCTTCGCCCACCCGCGGCAGTGAACCATGCAAAGACTCCACGAGTATGCGCTCCTGGTGCATGCGGGCACCGCGCAGGCTGCCAGGTCACGATGCGCGGCGATACGACGGAACTGCCGCGTGTACGTGGCCTCGAACTCCTCCCTGGCCATACCGCTCCGGCGGTATGCGTCCAGACATGGTTTGCAGTAACCCGGCGACATGATGGTTGCCCCGCACCCGGCGATCCGGCAGAGCGAGACGCTGGTCCGCGGATTCTGCGGATCACCGACGAACAGCAGCACGTCCGCGTTCCATTCGCCGGGACGCCAGTCAGGGTTGAGCTCTCCACGGAGCCACTCGGACCATGCGGCAACGACCTGGGCGTCGTCGGGACGGCGGTCCAGCTGCCGGGGCTGGGCCGGAAAGACTGCGACGGTCACGTGCGGGCCTTCCCGAGGGCGGCGACGTGGTTCACGGCGTCGCGTTTCTCCTGGTCGCTGGCGTGCGTGTACTGGTCTATGGACTGCCGCGACACATGCCCGGCCATATCCATGATCAGGTAGTCGGGCTTACCCTCACGGCGCCAGCGGGTGATGGCGGAGTGGCGAAGCATGTGGGGGCGGGCAGCGAACCCGGCCTTCTTCGCCAGACGCTGGAACAGCTCGTAGGTACTCGGGTACTTCATCGGCTGCCCGGGGCCTGTCGATGAATTAGTGGGTTTCTTGCGGTAGTTGGGCTCGTTGATGCGGTATGGGTCGCTTCGATGAGTTGATCGGTTC
>NZ_JACTVI010000029.1 GCF_014495685.1 Streptomyces sp. TRM68367
GCGCCAGACCCGCACCCGCCACATACAACTCACCCGGCACACCCACCGGCACCGGCCGCAACGCCCCGTCCAGCACGAACACCCGCGTGTTGCGGAAGGGCCGGCCGATCGGGACGGCGCCTTCCGGGGTGGGGGCTCCCGGGGCGATGCAGTGGTCGAGGCAGTTGACCGTGGCCTCGGTCGGGCCGTAGGCGTTGTACACCACCGCGTCGGGGTGGCGGGCCCGCCAGCGCTCGAGCGCCGGGCCGAAGAGGGCCTCGCCGCCCAGGACGAGGCAGCCGTCGGGGGACGCCTCGTCCGGCAGGGTCAGGAGCAGCTCCAGGTGACTCGGCGTCACCTTCATGAACGTGGGCTGCGCCGCGCCGACCAGGTCCTCCTCCACAAGGTCGGCGATGCGCACACACCCTCCGCTGATCAGCGGGGTGTACAGCGCGGTCACCGTGAGGTCGAAGGTGACCGGCGAGGGCAGCAGTGACGTTCCGGCAGCCGCCGGGTACTCGTCGCGCGCCCGCAGGACGTAGTCGGTGAGCGCCCGGTGCTCGACCACTACGCCCTTGGAGCGGCCGGTCGAACCCGAGGTGTAGATGACGTATGCGGGGTGCTCGGGACGCAATGCCCCCGAAAGGTCCGGAAGTTCGCTCTCGCGCGGTCCGTCGGCCGGTACGTCGGCATCCGGTGTGCCCAGCAGGATCCGCTCGACCGGCTCCTCGGTCGCCGGCAGCCGGGGTGCGGTGCCGGCGTCGGTGAGCAGCAGGACGGGCCGGGCCTCGTCGAGCACGGTGGCGATGCGGGCCCCGGGGTGGTCCGGGTCCAGCGGGACGTACGCGGCGCCCGACTTCAGGACGGCCAGCAGCGCCACGACGAGGTCGGTACCGCGCGGCAGGGCGACGGCGACCAGGCTCTCGGGGCGGGCGCCGCGGGAGACGAGGACACGGGCCAGCCGGTCGGATCGGGCGTCGAGTTCGGCGTACGACAGCACGGAACCGGCGCATTCGACGGCGGGTTCGTCGGGTGTCAGCGCGGCCTGCTCGGCGAAGAGCCGGGGCAGCGGGTCGTCGGGGACCTCCGCTCGCGGGCCGTTCCACTCGGTGAGGACGCGCCGGAGTTCGCCGGCGTCGAGCAGCTCCACGCGGCCGACGGGAAGCTGCGGTGCGGTCAGCAGCCGGTCGAGGAAGCCGAGGAACCGGTCGCGATGAGCGCGCAGTTCGGCCTCCGTGTACAGCGCGGGGTTGGCGTCGAAGTCGACCCGGATCCCGTCCGCCAGGTCGGCGGTCGCGTACACGTGTACGGAGAGGTCCTTGACCCGCCCGGTGGACAGCTGCCGGGCTACGACCCGCTGCGCGCCGAAGTGCACGGCCTGGTCGAAGGTGACGGCGTTGACGACCGGCCCGGTGAGCGCTGCCGAACCGGAGCGCCCCAGCTCGCCGTGGAGCTCCTCGCCCCGGTAGCACTGGTGCGCGGCGGTTGCGAGCACCCGGGGAGCGACGGTGGCGAGCAGGTCGCCGAAGGAGACCTCGGGCCTGACGGGGACGCGCAGCGGTACCTCGTTGGACAGCATCGTCGGCGTCGTCCGTGCGGGGCGCCCGGTGCGCGCCGCGACGGGCAGGCCGAGGACGACGTCGTGCCGGCCGGTCAGCCGGTGCAGATAGGCGGCCATGGCGGCGATGACGACGACCGGCCAGCGGCTACGGGCCCGGTGCGCGGCCTCGCGCACGGCGGCCACCCGGGGCCCGTCGAGGTGGACGGTGTGGCGCAGGGCGCTCGGGGCCGCCGGCGCCTGGCGTCCGGTGATGCCGGTGGGTTCCGGCCGGTCGGCGAACTCCCGTGCGAAGTGGGCCCGGTCGCGGGCGTAGCGGTCGGAGTCGCGGTAGGCGGCCTCGGCCCGCAGCACATCGTCCACCCGGCCGAAGGAACCGGGCGCGGCCTCGCGACTCTCGATCCCGGCTGTATAGAGCTCCGCGATACGCCGGCAGTACAGGGTCTGCGCCCAGCCGTCCATCACCATGTGGTGGTAGCGCAGGTAGAACGTGTACCGGTCGTCGGCCGTGCGCAGGAGGGCGTGAACCACCAGCGGGTCGCGGGACGGGTCGGCGTACGTGGCGCGATCGGCCCGCATCCACTGCTCGGCGGCGTCCGCCGGATCGCCGGCCGGCCGCAGGTCCACCAGGTGAAGCGGCGGTTCGGCGTCGGACGGCGTCTGCCACAGACCGTCGGCGTCCTCGCTGAAGCTCATGCGGACGGCCTCGGCCTCCCGGGCCGCTGTGCGCACCGCACCGAGCAGGGCGGCCTCGTCCACGTCCCCGTCGATGTCGAAGCGGACAGCGCAGTTGTACAGCGGCTCTCCGGGCTGCAACTGCTGGGCCACCCAGACGCCGACCTGGGCGGCGGTCGCGGGGCGTCGGCCCACCTCACGCACGTCAGACACCTTCCGTCCGCTCCTTCTCGAGTTCGTCGCACAGGAAGTCGACGAGTTCGCCGATGGTCGGGTGCTGCAGCACGACCGTGTCCTCCAAGGGGAGGCCTAGCCTGTCCTCGAGGTCGGCGGCGAGGGTCACCGCGTACAGCGAGTCCAGTCCGTAGTCCGCCAGCGGTGTGTCCGGCAGGATCTCGGTCTCGGGCAGTCGCGCCTGGCCGGCCACGTGCGCCGCGATCCACTGCCGCAGAGCGTCGGCGGATCGCGGACGGCGGGTGTCCTGGACGCTTTCCGGCATGGTCATCTCGGACCAGCTCCTCTCCACGGCCCGGTCCAACGGGCGGAAGTGACGGGGGTGTTCGCGACTGCGGTGGTGGTAGTCGGCGCCGGCGGTCAGCCGGCGTACTCGGGCCGCAGCTCTCCGCTCAGGCGCAGTCGGCGCATCTCGGCGCGCTGGATCTTGCCGCTGGTGGTGCGCCGCACCTGGCCGCGGCGGAGCAGCAGCACCTCCGAGACGCGGACGCCGAACTCCTCGACGACGCTCCTGCGCATGTCGGAGGCCAGCGCCCGGAGCGTGGCCTCGCCCGGCCGGCCGGTGACCTCGTGGGTGATAACGAGGGCCTCCTCGGCGTCCTCCGCGCCGTCCGGGCCGGCCGACAGCGGCGCGGTGAACACAGCTCCGACAGCGCCGAGTTCGCCGTGCCGGGCGCGCAGATGATGTTCGATGTCCTGCGGGTACAGGTTGCGGCCGTGCAGGATCAGGGTCTCCTTGAGCCGGCCCGTGACGAAGACCTCGCCGTCCCGGACGGTGCCGAGGTCCCCGGTGCGCAGGTAGCCGGCGTCGCCGTCGGCGGTGCGTGCCGCGAACGTCTCGCGGGTGGCCGTCTCGTTGCGCCAGTATCCGCGCGCCACGCTGGCGCCGCGCAGCCAGATCTCTCCCACCCGGCCGGCGGGCAGCACCTCGTGGGTCTCGGGATCGACCACCCGTACATCGAAGTCCGGAGCCCGGCCGTTGCCGAGCAGCTCCCGGCCGGTACCCCCGTGGGGCACCTCCCGGAACTCGTGGCGGGCGAGCTGCTCGGGGTCGACCCGGGTCGGGGCGGACGGACGGGGAGCCGCGCCCGAGACGAAGACGGTGGCCTCGGCCAGCCCGTAACAGGGCGACATCGCCTCGGGGTTCAGGCCCGCGGCGGAGAAGCGCTCGGCGAACCGCGCCACGGTCGCCGCGTGCACGGGCTCGGAGCCGTTGACGGCGTGGGTCCAGCGGGACAGGTCCAGCCGGGCGAGCTGCTCGTCGCTGACTCTGCGGCAGCACAGCTCGTAGGCGAAGTTGGGGGCCGCGGACCAGCCGACGTCGTAGCGGTCGATCATCCGGAGCCATTGGTAGGGCTGTCTGATGAACGTGACGGGGCTGAGCAGGACACAGGTCGTGCCCAGGAAGAGGGCGGGCAGCGTCTGCGCCATCAGCCCCATGTCGTGGTAATGCGGGGCCCAGCCGCCGAAGCGGGTGTGCTCGTGAACGTCCAGCGCCCGGTACAGGGCCGTCGCGTTGGCGAGCAGGTTGCCGTGGCTGACCATGACGCCCTTGGGATCTCCCGTGGACCCCGAGGTGTACTGGAGCAGCGCGAGTGCCTCGTGCCCGAGGTCCGGCTCGCGCCAGCTGTCGGGGTCGGCCCACTCCCCCGCGTCGGTGGCCAGCACCTCCAGCGCGGGCAGGTCCTCGCCGTCCAGCCAGTCGGCGACGGCCGGCCCGCTCGCGGTGTCGGTGAGCACGGCCGCCACCTCGGCGTCCGCGGCGATGCCGCGCACCCGTCGGCGCTCGTGTCCGTAGCGTCCCGGCAAAGGGGCGGGTACGGCCACCATGCCGGCGTACAGGCAGCCCGCGAAGGCGGTGATGAACTCGACCGGCGGATACAGCAGCAGGATCCGCGAGCCCGGCGGATACCTGCGCTGCAGTTCGGCGGCGATGCGCCGCGCCTGGGCATCGAACGTGGCGTAGGAGCGGTGCCGCGCATCCCCCCGGTCCGCGTCGCGCACCTGGATCACGGCGTCCTGATCGGGCCGTTCGAGCACATGGCGGCGTAAGGCGCGCACCGCGTTCGATTGGTCAATGAGGCTGATCACAATACGCCGTTTCCTCCGTTGCGAGAATCCACGTCACCGGAACACGACCGTCGGCTCCGACTCACCGGCCCTGACCCAGAGAATAACCGCGGGGACCTGTTTGACATTCGTCTCGAAGCGCTGACCCAGGGAAGCTATCCCGGATCAACAACCCCGTCAAGCATCGATTTTGACAGGCGCACATATAACTACTCCGGCGCTCATTCCAGCTGCGTCTTTAGGTGCCCGCTTAACCATGGTGACCTTGCCGTGCGGCCGCTGGTAGCCTGCTGCGAGCCCTCCTGGAGCTGGACATATGAGCAGCTCGGAGGGGCTTCGAGAAGCAACGTGGCACCCCGGAAGCATCGCCTGAATATCCTGCCACGGAATTCTTTGGCGCCACATTCCCGATTCCCAGCGGCAGGCCGAGACAGAGGATGGAATATGGCTAAGAGCGTGGTCGTGGTAGGCGGCGGAACCGCCGGCTGGATGACCGCTTCATACCTACGGGCCGCTTTCGGCGACCGTATCGACGTCACTCTGGTGGAATCCAAGAACGTTTCGACGATCGGTGTCGGCGAGGCGACGTTCAGCACAGTCCGGCACTTCTTCGACTACCTGGGGCTCGACGAGCGCGAGTGGATGCCCGAGTGCCAGGCGACGTACAAGCTGGCGATCCGCTTCGAGAACTGGCGCGCCCAGGGCCATCACTTCTACCACCCGTTCGAGCGGCTGCGCGTCGTCGACGGGTTCCCGCTGACGGACTGGTGGCTGCACAGCAAGACCGGCGACCGCTTCGACAACGACTGCTTCGTCATCGCCTCGCTGTGCGACGCCATGCGCTCGCCCCGCTACCTCGACGGCACCCTGTTCGAGCAGGACTTCCGCGAGGAAGGCGGCGAGCGCACGTTCCGCACGACGCTCGCGGAGCAGAACACGCAGTTCCCGTACGCCTACCACTTCGACGCGAGCCTGCTCGCCCGGTACCTCACCAAGTACGGAACGGACCGCGGAGTACGGCACGTGCTCGACGACGTGCTCGATGTCTCGCTCGACGAGCGGGGCTGGATCAGCCATGTGGTGACGAAGGAACACGGCGAGCTGCACGGCGACCTGTTCGTCGACTGCACCGGTTTCCGCAGCATGCTGCTGAACAAGGCGCTGGCCGAACCGTTCCTGTCCTACCAGGACACACTGCCCAACGACAGCGCGGTGGCCCTGCGGGTCCCGGTGGACATGGCCGAACGGGGCATCCGGCCCTGCACCACCGCGACCGCACAGGACGCCGGCTGGATCTGGACCATCCCGCTCTTCGGCCGCATCGGCACCGGTTACGTCTACGCGAGCGACTACGCCGGCCCGGAGGAGGCGGAGCGCACGCTGCGCGAGTTCGTCGGGCCCGCGGCAGCGGACCTGGAGGCCAACCACATCAGGATGCGTATCGGGCGCAGCGAGCGCTCGTGGGTGAACAACTGCGTGGCGGTGGGCCTGTCCAGCGGCTTCGTCGAGCCCCTGGAGTCCACCGGCATCTTCTTCATCCAAAACGCCATCGAGCAGCTGGTCAAGCACTTCCCCGGGGAGGGCACGGCCGACTGGGAGAACCTGCGCCGCTCCTACAACCGCCAGGTCGGCCATGTCATGGACGGCGTGCGCGAGTTCCTGGTGCTGCACTACTACGCGGCCGCCCGCCAGGACAACCAGTACTGGAGGGACACGAAGAAGCGGCCGCTGCCCGACTCCCTCGCCGAGCGGATCGAGCAGTGGCAGGCCAAGCTCCCGGACTCGGAGAGCGTCTACCCGCACTACCACGGCTTCGAGTCGTACTCGTACATTGCGATGCTGCTCGGTCTCGGCGGTCTCGACGTGCAGGCCCCGCCAACCCTGGCGTTGCTCGACGACACGGCGGCCGTCCGGGAAATGGCGCTGGTGCGGGAGCAGGCCGCGCGGCTGGTCGAGCGACTGCCCTCGCAGTACGAGTACTTCGCCCATCTGCAGGTTCTGCCGCCGGAACGGCGCGCCGCCCGGGCCCGATGAGCCTCCCTCACTGGGCGGCCCTGACCGGGCACGTGGCGATCGCCGTGGCCGTGGTGCTGGCCGGCGCGCCGCCGGCCCGCGCCCTGGCCCGGCGGCTCGGGCAACCCGCCGTGGTCGCCGAGATCGCACTGGGCATGATCGCCGGGCCGCTGGTGCTGCGGCTCGGCGGTTCGGGCGCGCTCGACCTGCTGGTGCCCGCCGACGTCCACACCGGGCTGGACCACGTCGGCCACGCGGGCCTCGCGCTGTTCCTCGTAGGGGTCGGCCACGAGCTCAAGAGCCCGTCCGTATCGGTCCGGGGCCGCATGGTCGCCACGACCGCCGCGGGAGCGGTGGTCGTCCCGCTGGCCTGCGGCGGGCTGCTCGCCGCATGGGTGCTGTCCACCCACGATCCGTCCCTGCGCGGCCACGCGCCCGCCCCGGCCCTGGTGCTGCTGATCGCGGTGGGGCTTTCGGTCACCGCCGTTCCCGTGCTGGCACGGATCCTGGTGTCCCGCGGGATACTCGAGACACACGTCGGACGGCTGTCCATGACGTCCGCGGTGCTGATCGACATCGCCGCGTGGGTCCTGCTCGCCGTCGCTGTGGGCCTGGCCTCGGGCGGGACGGGGAACGTGCCCCTGTTGCTGCTGGTCGTGTGCGTGTCGGCCGCCGTCTTCGCCGTGCTGCGCACGACGCTGCGCGGCCGGTGGGCGCGGCGGGCGGCGGCCGGCCACCCCCGGGTGGCGGCGGTCGGCATCGCCGTACTGGCAGCCGGGGCAGCGGCCGTGCTGCGCGAGTGGGATCTGCCGGAGATTCTCGGGGCCCTGCTGATCGGCGTGGCCGTGCCGACGGACGGGCCCGACTGGCCGTGGACGCGCGCGGTGCACACCGTGTCCGGCGTCGGCCGCGCCCTGGTGCCGGTGTTCTTCGTCACGACCGGTCTGACCGTGTTCACTCGTGAGTTCGACGGTCTGCCCTGGGCCGCGACGGCCATCACCGTCTTCCTGGCCGTCGTCGGCAAGCTCGGCGGCACGTACGCGGGGGCCCGGATGGGCGGCGCGTCGCACGTCGACGGACTGCGTCTCGGCGTCCTGCTCAACACCCGGGGTCTGACCGAACTCGTCGTCCTCCAGGCCGGTTTCAGCGCGGGGATCCTCACCTCCGACCTGTTCCTGGCCATGGTGGTGATGACGCTCGTGACGACGACGATGACCGGGCCCGTGTACTCCCTCGTCGAGGCGCGCGCCGCCCGGGGCGCCCGCGTGGCGGCTCCCCCCGGGAAACAGGCGACGGACCCCGGGCGACAACCGACGGCCCGCAGGGAAAAGGAGTCGACCCGGCCATGACGGAGCCGCTGCTCGACGTGACACCTCACCAGCCCGGGGCGGCGCGCCCCGAGGCCCCGGACTTCCGGGACCTGATGTCCACCTTCCCGACGGGCGTCGCCGTGGTGACGACCGCCGGCCGGGACGGCCGCCCCTGGGGGATGACCTGTTCCTCGGTGACCAGCATCACCACGGATCCCCCCACCCTCCTGGTCAGCCTGCGGCGCGGCAGTCCCACCCTGTCCGCGGTGCTGGAGTGCGCCACGTTCGCGGTGAACCTGCTGCACCACGAGGGCCGGCCGGCCGCAGAACTGTTCGCCTCGGGCGACCCGGACCGCTTCGACCGCGTCGCCTGGCGGGACGACGGCGACGCGGCGGGTCCCCATCTGCTCGACCACGCTCACTCCGTCGCGGACTGCCGCGTCGAGCGAATCCTGCCGGTCGGCGACCACACGGTGGTCTTCGGCGAGGTGTTCCGGATCGAGACCTATCACAGCGGCCCGCTCCGGCCTCTGCTCTACGGGCTGCGCCAGTACCGGTCCTGGTCCACCGGTGACCGAAAGGAAGGGGAGGTGCGGTGAATCCGGCCGTCGAGGTCCATGAACTGGTGAAGCGCTACCCGCGCCGGGACGTCAACGCCGTGGACGGTCTGTCGTTCACGGTCGGTTCCGGTGAGGTGTTCGGGCTCCTGGGCCCGAACGGAGCGGGCAAGACCACCACCGTGGGCGTGCTCACCACCAGGGTGCGGGCCACAGCCGGCACCGTGCGCGTCGCGGGTGTGGACGTGCGCAGCGATCCGGTGTGCGCCCGGGCACAACTGGGCGTGGTGCCCCAGGGAAGCAATCTCGACCGTGACCTGACACCTCGTCAGAATCTGTTGTTCCACGCCGCCTACCACGGGTTCCCGCGGGCCAGACGTCGGGCCCTGGCCGCCGAGCTGCTCGACGAGTTCGGGCTGACCGAGCAGGCCAACGTCAAGGTCGACTGGTACTCGGGAGGCATGGCCCAGCGTCTGATGATCGCGCGGGCACTCATGCACCAGCCTCGCGTGCTGTTCCTGGACGAGCCGACCACCGGCCTCGATCCGCAGGCCCGCCTGTTCGTGTGGGACCGCGTCCGTGCCCTGCGCGACCGGGGCGTGACGGTCGTGCTGACCACGCACGACATGAACGAGGCGGCCGATCTGTCCGACCGGGTCGGCGTCGTCGACCACGGACGGCTGCTGGCGCTGGACCGGCCGGAGGTGCTCACCCGCGGCGTCGCCGGCCACTCGGTGCTGGAGATCACGGCTGTCCCCGGCCCCGGGGACAAGGGCGCCGACCTGCTCGCGGCGCTGGCCGCCCTCGACGACGTCGAACGCGCCGAGCACATTGCGGACGGGGGCCGGGAGCGCCCGGACAGTGTGCTGATGCGGTTGTACGTGGCCAAGCAGCCGGCCGCCGTGCTGCTGCCGGTCGTCGCCGTCCTCGAGGCCCGCAGCGCCGCGCTGGCCGACGTTCACCTCCGCGAGCCCAGCCTGGAAGACGTCTTCATAGAACTGACCGGAAGAGGACTGCGATGACCACAGCCCACCGTACGGAGCTGCCCGAGAACGCCGGCCGGCCGGGTCTGGAAGTGTCCAGGCCCGGCCGGCCCTCGGTTGGCCGGGTGTTCCTCGCGATTCTCTGGCGGGACGCCTTCGTGACGGGCAAGGAGTTCGGGCTCCTGCTGGTCCAGATCGCGCTCACGCCGTTGTTCATGCTGTTCATCTTCGCCAAGGTGCTGGGCACGCTGAACTACGTCCGGCCCGAGTTCGGCGATCTGCTGCTGCCCGGCATCGCGGCCCTGGCCGCCTTCCTCACCGCGCTGCAGAGCGTCGCCTATCCGCTGGTGATGGAGTTCGGTGTCACCCGGGAGATGGAGGACCGGCTGCTGGCTCCTCTCCCGGTCCACCTGGTGGCCGTCGAGAAGCTGCTGATGGCCACGCTGCGCGGGCTCGTCGCCTCGGCGTGCATCTTCCCGCTCGGTGCCCTGGTCCTGGGCGACGCGCCCTGGCGTGCGGCCGGGATGCCGTTGCTGCTGCTCGTGCTCGCGCTCGGCTCCTGGGCCGGCGCCGCCATCGGCATCACCGTGGGCACACTCGTCCCGCCGCACCGGATCAGCATCATGTTCGCCCTCATCATGGCTCCCCTCATGTTCACGGGTGCCACCCAGTACCCCCTCGTGTCCCTGGACGACCTGCGCTGGTTCCAGGTGGTCAGCGCCCTCAACCCGCTGACGTACACCTCCGAGGGCGTGCGGGCCGCGCTGGTGCCGTCGATCCCCCACGTGCAGCCGTGGCTGTGCGTCCTGGCCCTGACGGGCTACGCACTGGCGTTCACCGCGGCGGGCATCGCCGCCTTCCGGCACCGGGCGCAGAAGTGAGCCGCGTTATTACAGCTGGCTCTACCCCAAGTCTCCATTCAACGCCCCTGCGCCGCATGCCACTTCAGCGATTGGCTTGGAGCATGACGAATTCGACTGACACCGTCCAGCTCTGGTCCGTGACCAAACAGTACGGCTCCGGGGCCCAGACCGTCACCGCTCTGGACAACGTCACGACCACGTTCGCCCGCGGCACCTTCACCGCGGTCATGGGACCGTCGGGATCGGGCAAGTCCACGCTGCTCCACTGTGCGGCGGGCCTGGACCGGGTCTCCGACGGCAAAGTGATCATCGATGACAGCGACCTCGGCGATCTCGACGAGACCGCGCTCACCCTGCTCCGCCGGGACCGCGTCGGGTTCGTCTTCCAGGCCTTCAACCTGGTCTCGGCGCTCACCGCGGAGCAGAACGTCGCCCTGCCGCTGCGTCTCGCGGGACGCCGCCCGCAGCGGTCGGCCCTGATCGCCGCCCTCACCGAGGTGGGGCTGGGCCATCGGGGCGGCCACCGCCCCAGCGAACTCTCCGGTGGTGAGCAGCAGCGCGTGGCCATCGCCCGCGCGCTCATCACCCAGCCGGCCGTGCTCTTCGCGGACGAACCGACCGGTGCGCTGGACACGAAGACCTCGCGCGAGGTGCTGGCGCTGCTGCGCGGAGTCGTCGACCGCCACCAGCAGACGGTGGTCATGGTCACCCACGACCCGGCCGCGGCCACCTATGCGGACCGTGTGCTGCTGCTCGCCGACGGCCGCATCGTGGACGAACTGCGCGGCCGTAACAGTGTCGACACGATCGCCGCCCGCATGGCGTCCCTGGAGGCCCTCGCATGCTGAGTCTCGCCACGATCCGCCGACGCTGGGCGTCCTTCGTCGGGACCTTCACCGCCCTGTGCCTAGGCGTGACCATCCTGTGCATGACCGCCCTGGTGCTGACTTCCGCCCAGCCCGAGGCCCCGGAACGGTATGCGGGCACCGCGGTGCTGGTGCAGAGCCCCGCCGTCGACCAGTCGGACGGCACGTTCACCGAGAACCGGCCGTGGTCGCCGGAGCGCACGCGGGAACTCGTCGGGCAGCTCGGGTCGGTTCCGGGCGTCTCCGCGGCGGTCCCCGACCGGTCCTTCTACGCCCAGGTCGTCATCGACGGCCGGCCGGTGGACAATCCGGGCGGGGAGCTACGCGGACACCCCTGGTCCAGCGCAGCGCTCGCGCCCGACAAGCTCACCGCGGGCCAGGCCCCGACCGGCGGCCGTGAGGTCGCCCTGGACGCCTCGCTCGGCCTCGACCCCGGTGACCGGGTGACCCTGCTGACCGCCACGGGCCCCGCCGCGTACACGGTGTCCGGCACCGTCGACTCCACGTCGTTCTACCTCCCGGACGCGGCGGCCGAAGCGCTGTCGCCCGGGGTGCGGGTGATCGGCCTGGTCACCGACAAGGGCGCGGACCCCGCCGCGGTGGCGAGCGCCGCCGCGAAGGTGGTGGGCAAGGACGGCAAGGTGCTGCACGGCGACAGCGTGAAGGACCTGGAGGCCAAGACCGCGGCGAAGACCCGGTGGATCGGCCTGCAGATCCTGATCGCCATGGCCAGCCTCACCGCGTTCGTCTCCGTCTTCGTCGTCGCGTCGACCTTCGCGTTCAGCATCGTGCAGCGGCGCCGTGAGTTCGGGCTGCTGCGTACGATCGGCGCCACCCCCCGCCAGATCCGCCGGATGATGTACGGCGAGTCGCTCACCGTGGGCGTCGCGGCCGGTGTGGCCGGCGTGGTCCTCGGCAGTGCGCTCGCTCCCGTGCTGGGCGGCCTGCTGGTGGACGGAGGCCTGGAGCCCCCGGGCTTCACCGTCCGCATGCAGGCGCTGCCGTTGCTCGGCTCTTTCGCGCTGGGCCTGGTCGTCGCCCTGGCCGGTGTCTGGTCCGCCTCCCGGCGTGCTGCCCGGATCGCTCCGCTGGAAGCCCTGCGGGAGGCTGCGCTGGAGAAGCGCCCGATGACGCGCTGGCGGTGGATCGGTGCCATCGGTTTCACCGGCCTCGGACTGCTCCTGGTCCTCGTCGCGGCTGGCAGCTCCTCCGACGAGATGATCAACAACGCCTTGTATGCGGCGATGGCCCTCATCGTGGGACTCACCCTGTTCGCCCCGGCGGTCATCCCGCTGGTGGTGAAGGCCGTCTGGTGGCCGCTCGGCCGACTGAGCGGGGCCACCAGCATGGTCGCCCGGGAGAGTTCGCTGACGGCGGTGCGCCGTACCGCGTCGACGGCGGCACCGGTGCTGGTCACCGTCGGCTTCGCGGTACTGATCGCCGGAATGTTCCAGCTCAGGGCGAGCGGCTACGCACTGGAGGAGACCGTCTCCCAGGAGGCCGTCTCCGTGGTCACCCCGCACGACACACCGGGCCTGTCGGACGCCGCGGTCTCGGACGTGGCGGACGGAGCCTCGCTGCTGCCCACCCAGCTCTACGCTGGCGGCACCGACCACATCGGCGCGGTCGGCGTGAGTGACGGCGCCATCGCCAAGGCGCGGGACAAGATGACGGTCAAGTCCGGTTCCCTTGACGCCCTCAAGGGCGACAACACCATGATCGTACGGTCGTCCACGGCGGCATGGCTCGGCTGGACGTCGGGGCGTACGGTCCCCGTCACCTTCGAGGACGGCAGGACCGTGCAGGTGAAGGTGGTCGCCGAGATCACGGACGACTCGTCGACGGCCAGTGTGCTGCTGACCCGGGAGGCGGTGCGGGCCCACTCTCCCTCCGCGCTCACCCCGGTGGTCTACGTCTCCGGGAAGCAGCGCCCCGACCTGCCGGCGTCGCTGGGCGCGGAGTCGATGAGCACGTCCGAATACGCGTCGCGGACGGACGCCGAGGACGACCGGCTGGTGCAGATCTTCCTGGTGATTCTCATCGGGATGTCGCTCGGCTACACCTGCCTCGCCATCGCCAACACGCTCATGATGGCGACCGCCGACCGGGCCGAGGACTTCGGTGTGCTGCGGCTGTCCGGGGCGACCCGACGGCAGGTGCTGCGCATCGTCGCCGCCGAGTCGGCCCTCTCGGTGGGCATCGGCACCGGACTTGGTCTGAGCATCGCGCTGATCGCCCTGCTGGGCATGAGGTCCGGACTGTCCTCCCAGCTCGGTACCGAGGTGCACCTCAACCTGCCCTGGTCCACGATGCTGGTGACGATCGGTCTGTGCCTGGCCCTCGCCCTGGCCTCGAGTGTCCTGCCGGCCCGGATGGCCCTGCGCAGGACCGGCGCCCGAGCGGCCCTGTGATGACGGTGCCCCGGGACACCCCCGCCCCGCCGAGGCGGGGGTGTCCCGGGGCACCGTGAGTCTGTCGTCCGCAGCGTCCCGGCCCGAGGGGGCGGTCAGCCCACGGCGTCGGACGGCAGGGCAGCGCGCAACGCGCTGAGCGCCCGCCCTGCCACTTCGGGAGCGGCATGGCTGTGCCGGGGCAGCTCGACCGCGGCTACGCCGCGGTAGCCGGTCTCCCGCAGCGCGCTCAGCGTGCCCGCCAGGTCCAGCTCGCCCTCGCCGAATTCGAGGTGTTCGTGAACCCCCCGCCGCATGTCGTCCAGTTGCACGTTGACCAGAAGCCCGGCGGCGGCACGGCGTACGCAAGCCGCCGCGTCCACCGGCTCTACGGCCACACAGTGGCCGACGTCGAGCGTGATGCCGAGCAGGTCCGGTTCACCCAGCTGTGTCCGCAGGTCCAGCGCCTGCTGCAGATGCTGGACGAACATGCCGGGTTCGGGCTCCAGCCCCAGCGGCACGCCGTGGCGCTCGCACTCCTGCAGCACCCGGCCGACGCCCGACCTCATGCGCTCCCGGGCCGTGTCCGCAGCCACCGTGGAGGGCTTGATGCCGGACCAGAACGACACGCAGTCCGCGCCGAGTTCGGCGGCGACGCGCACGGCACGGCACAGGAAGTCGATGCGGGCCCCGGGCTCGTCGCACACCAGGGTCGGGTGGTGCTTGCGACGCGGATCGAGCAGATACCGGGCGCCGGTCTCCACCACGCAGCGCAGGCCCAGTGCGGACAGCAGCCGTGCGACGCGGGCGGACTCGGCCGCCGCGTCGGGGGCGAACGGATCGAGGTGGGCGTGGTCCAAAGTCAGCGCCACCGCGGTGTAGCCGAGGTCGGCGATGGTGCGCAGAGCGTCGTCGAGACGGTGGTTGGCGAAGCCGTTGGTGCCGTATCCGAGCCGGATTCCGTCCACTTGTGTCATGTGTCCTCTCTCCGCGCACGCCGGCGGCACGAGATGCCGCGGCATGCGGTCACATCGCGGGCACGGCCCGGCGCGTCTCCTGCGACGCGGGCGGCGCGGACCGCTCGGCGGGCGACGGCACACCGAGCAGCGCCATGCCCAGCGGGGTGACCGTGTGCACCACGGTGTTGCGGTTGCGCATGGTGGTGATGAGCCCGGATTCGCGCAGGACGGCGGTGTGCTGGCTCGCCCCCGCGGAGGAGATGCCCAGCAGGTCGGCGAGCTGGCTGGTGGTGCACGAGGAGGTGAGCGCGCGCAGCGCGGCGGCCCGGGTCCTGCCCACCAGGGCACTCAGGGCCTGCGGCGAGGTGTCGGGGGTGTCCCACAGACCGGCGTCGGCGGGCGCCTCCGACGGTGCCGCGAACACCAGCGCCCGCTGCCCGGTCTCCGGCTCGGCGCCGATGAGCACGCCCGGCCTGCTCTGCGGCAGGAACAGCGACGGTACGAGCAGCAGGCCCTGGCCGTCGAGGAAGACCTCGCTGGACGGCCCCGGGATTTCCATCACCGGCGAGTTCCAGCGGATCCGGGGGTGGAGCGTCGAGAAGAGCCCGTCGACGCCGCCGGTCATGGTGATCCTGCCCCGGGCGTCGCACTCGGTGGTGAGCCGCGTGTGCATCCGATGCGCGTACGGCTCCAGAGCCGACCGCCACACCTGTGTGATCTCCGCGGCGGCGTCGCGGCGGCTCAGCCCTGCGGAGCGCAGCGCCGCATCGTCCGCGCCCGGTGACCGGTCGATCAGGCAGAGCAGGTCGTCAGGGGCCTGGACCCGGCGCTGTGCCGCTGTCAGCAGTTGCGCCAGCGGGGTGGGGTGGCGCAGGTGCCGGCTGAGCTGGTTGCGCCAGCGGGCCTGTGACCGGCTGCCGTTGTGTCCCAGCATGCCGAGCGCGAAGACCGTCTCGGCGATGGGGCCAAGGGTGGGCCGGAGCCTGATCCGGGTCAGGTCCTGCGCGGTGAAGTGGATTCTGATCACGTTCGGTCCTCCCCGTGAGCTCTGTCAGGAGCCCGTTGCATCTCGGTCCGCGCCGTGCCGCTGGATCGCCGAGTGACGGCGCTGGGGCGCCGCCAGGGCGAGTTCGCCGCGGCGGGTGGGCGCATCCGGCCGAGCCGCGTACGCCTCGGCGGCGTGGAGCGCGAGCAGTCCCGGGAAGCGGTAGCGCAGTGCTCCGCGGGGGTCGCGGCCCACCACCTCCAGCAGGTGGAGATCCACCAGCCGCTCCAGTGCGTCCTCGGCCTCGCCGCCACCGAGCCCGAGCACGTCGGCTGCGATCCCCGTGTTGAAGGCGGAGGCCGACAGCCGCCCGAGCGCCCGATAGTGGCCGGCGACTTCGAACGGCAGCGTGTGCAGTGCGCGGTCGAAGCAGGCACGGACGGAGTTCTCACCTTGACTGAGCAGGTCCAGCCGACGGCTCCGGTCGGACATCCGCCCCACCAGGTCGGCCACCGTCCAGTGGGGCTTGCGCGCGAGCCGGGCCCCGGCGGCGCGCAGGGCGACCGGCAGCCGCGCGCACAGTCCCACCAGTGTGGCGGCGCCGATCGGGTCGGCGGCGATCCGGTCGGCGCCCGCGGTCTCGGCCAGCAGCCGCACCGCCTCCCCCTGGGCGAGGCCGCCCAGGAGGACGACCTCGGCGGTGCCCTTGTCCATGAGGAGTTCGCAGCCGGTGACCACCACACGGCACAGCCCGTCACCGGGCAGCAGGGGACGGATCTGGTCGTAGCACCGGGCGTGGTCCAGCACGATCAGCAGGCGGCGGCCCGCGATCAGACTCCGGTACAGCGCGGCACACTCCTCGAGTCCGTCGGGGAGCGAGGCCGGTGGTACGCCGAGTGCGCGCAGGAAGCGCCGCAGCACGTCCTGGGCGGTGCGGCCCGGATCATCGCCCGTGGTCTCGCGCAGGTCGACGTAGAGACACCCGTCCGGGAAGCGGGCCGCGGCACGGTGGCCCCAGTGCACGACGACCGCGCTCTTGCCGGTGCCGGGCGGGCCGACGACGCAGGCGACGGGTGCGGTACGAGCGGATGTGTCGGTGCCGAGCACCTGGTCCAGGCGTCGCAGCTCCTCCCGGCGGCCGCAGAACACAGCGCTGTCCGAGGGGAGTTGGGCAGGCGGCGCGGCCTGCCACGGCGCGTTCGCGCAGTGCCCGTCGGCCGAGGCGGACGGCTCCGCCTCGTCGTGCAGGATCTGCTCGTGCACGGCCCGCAGGTCGGCGCCGGGTTCCAGGCCGAGCTCGTCGACGGTGAGGGCGCGGCCCTCCCGGAAGGTACGCAGGGCCTCGGCGCGCTGTCCCGAGCGGTGCAGCGCCAGCATGAGGCAGGCGCGCAGCTGTTCGCGCAACGGGTTCGCGCCGACCAGCGCGGTCAGTTCGCCGACCAGGGAGCGGTGCTCGCCGAGCTCCAGACGGAGCATCATCAGCTGTTCGGTGGCGAGCATCCGCTGCTGGGAGAGGTGGGCGGCCTCCAGCTCGGTGAAGTGGGAGGTCAGGTCACCGAAGGCGCGCCCGCGCCAGAGCGCGAGGGCACGGTGCAGCTGTTCGGCCGCCTGCTCGGTGAGTCCTCGGCGCGCGAGGTCGTACCCCTTCTCGGTTCTGGCGGAGAACTCTGCGATGTCCGTCCAATGGGACGTCAGTTCGAGCCGATATCCCGGCGTCACCGTGGTGATGACGTCACAGCTCGCGCCGGCGTCGCGGAAGAGCCTGCGCAGCGCGGCGACGCAGATCGATACCTGGGTGCGGGCGCTTCTCGGCGGGTTGCCGCTCCATACGTCATGGGCGAGGGCGTCCACGGAAACGACCCGGCCCTGTGCCAGCAGGAGACGGGTCAGCAGGGCCCGCTGACGGAGTCCCCGCAGCTCCAGAACCCGGTCGCCGACGGACACCTCGATCGGTCCCAGCAGGCGGAAAGCGCATTCTCCGGTGTTCTGTGCCATGGATGTGTTCAAGACATGGCCTCCCCGTTCGACGAGCGGCGAGACCCTCGCCGCTCAACCACATCCATGAGTAACACCCGGCACCTAAAGGGACCTTTGTGCGGACCGCGGATCGCGGACCGCACGACGCGATCCCACTGCCGGAGCCACTCGATACGGGGAGACTGGCCATGTGACCGGATCTGTGTCGTCCGACGGCGGTCCGGCACCGGAGGGGGGAACGAAGGATGAGGCGCGAAGGCAGTCTCGAGAACGGACAGATCACGCTCGACGACGACGCGTCCGGCTGTCTGGACCGCCTGGCGGCCGACGTGCTGGGCGAGTTGCCCGGGCAGGCGGCGGTGGCGGACTGGGCGGGGCCGGCCGCGGATCCGGTGGTCGCAAGCGGTTCGTACGTGGTCGACCCGCCGTTCTTCGGGGACGGCGACATCGGCCGACTGGCCGTGTGCGGGTCCGTCAACGATCTCGCCGCACAGGGCGCGGAGCCAGTCTGGATCACCCTGGGCCTGACCGTCGAGGCGGGGCTGCCGACCGCGCTGCTGCGCCGGGTGCTGATGTCGGTCCGGGACACCGCGAGCGAGGCGGGCGTCCGGGTCCACGGCTTCGACGCCCGGGTCGTACGCCCGGGCGAAGCCCAGCGGCTGTTCGCTCACACGACAGCGCTGGGCATCCGGCGGGGGCCGCTCCCCCGCCCCCGGGACACCGCTGCCGGGGATCTCCTGCTGCTCACTTCACCCCTGGGGGGCTGGGCCGTGCACCTGCTGTCCGTGCGGGAGGGGCTGGGGCTGGAGACCCTGGTACCGAGCGGGTGCCGGCCGCTGCACTCGATGCTGCGCGATGTCGTGGCTTCCGTGAGACCGGGCGCAGTGCGCCAGGTTCGCCGCATCATGCGCGGCGGCCTGGCGAAGGTGCTGGAAGCCCAGGCGGTCGCCGCCGGCCTCACGGTGCGGGTCGCGCAGGAGTCACTGCCCGTGCAGCCCGAGGTGGACTCGGCGGCCGAGCTGCTCGGTATCGATCCGCTGCACGTCACCGACGAGGGCTGTCTGTGTCTGCGCGTGGCGGCCGACGCGGCGGACACGGTCCGAGGCGCCCTGCGGGCCCATCCGTACGGGCTTGGGGCCGCGGTGATCGGCGAGGTGACCACGGCCACCGAACCGGTGGCCCTGCTGGCCGAACGCGGAGGCAGGACCCGCAGGCTGGATGCCCGAGCCACGCTCTGGCCGGAGCCGGCCCGTCTGCGGTGACGTCCGCCGCCGCTTTCGACGAACAGGCGAAGTGGCCGAATGATCGAGCCAAGTGGCCGGAACGAGTGCGGATTCACGCTCGCACCAGCAACCGGTAATGACTACGGGATACCGCTGCGGCAACCCGCGAGGGAGAAGGCCGCATGCGCATTCATGCGGAATTCAGGCTTCCGTTGTCGGGCACGAGTAACGGGCCCGCCGTCGGGGGATGCGGCGGGCCCGTTACGTCCGATCGAGGCGGCAGGCGGTCAGTCCCAGATGGGGTCCCTTTCACCCTCCTCGGCGATCGATCGGACATCGGTCGGCCCACCTGTCCGATACGACGCATCGGTCGAGGTCACAGCTCCGAAGAGCCCACTCAATACCGCGATGAGGAGTGTCCCCGCCGCCGCCCCCAGGAGCACGCGTGCCTTCCCGCCCCCGGAGCCGACGACGGAGTTCGCGGCCTTGGAATGCTGCACGTTTCTCTCCAATTCGACAAGCACAATGGGAATGATTGAACGCCAACTGGGCGTTGTGCGTTCTCGTCTCTCATCGTTACTCATCTCCCGGCGGATGACCCCTGGCATATAGTTGCACTGCAGCAACTGCACATGATCAGGGGGAGGCTGGGCCGTGGAGCAGGACGCCGTCGATTCCGAGTTCGACCAGCTCGACGACATGAGCGCAGAGGCTTACCGATTGGCAGTGCTCGAAGGGCAGTTCAGGGCCGAGGCGATCGCCGCCGAACTGAACCTCACCCCGGAGGACGTCAAGCGGGCGGAGCGGGTGT
The DNA here is from genome assembly GCF_014495685.1 of Streptomyces sp. TRM68367. Lineage (GTDB taxonomy): Bacteria > Actinomycetota > Actinomycetes > Streptomycetales > Streptomycetaceae > Streptomyces. Next base: position 19,454 of record NZ_JACTVI010000029.1, read on the forward strand.
TACGGGTGATGCGGTTGTTGCACCCCACGCCCGGAGATCCACGGAGGCTGACGCCGGTCAGTCCGGAGGCCGCGTCGTCGGAGCTGCTGGGGCCTATGGAACAGCACAGGGGACAGATGGAGCAGCACATGGCGCGACTGCGCAACCAGTTCGCCGCACTGCAGCCGGTCTACTTCGAGGGGCGGCGGCTGCGCAACCACGTGGAGGCGTTCGACACCCTCACGGATCCCGCCACCATCCAGTCGTTGATCGACTCGCTGATCAAGCGCAGCCGCTTCGAGGTCCTGACCGTCCAGCCGGGCGGGGCCCGTCCGCCGCACGTCCTGGAGTCCGCGAAGGAGAGCTGCCTGGCCATCCTGGCCCGCGGCGTCACCCTGCGCACGATCTACCAGCACACCGCGCGCTCGGACGCCGGCACACAGGGCCTCGTCCGCGAGGTCTCGGCCAAGGGCGGGGAGTTCCGGACCACCGGGGAAGTCGTCGACCGCCTCATCGTCATCGATCGCGAGGTCGCCTTCGTACCGCAGCGCAGGTCCACCGCCACGAGCGGCGCGGTGGTCGTGCGCGAGCCGGCCCTGGTCGACTACCTCTACTCGGTCCACGACCTGCTGTGGCGCACCGCCGCCCCCTTTCAGTCCGACGCCCCGGAGGACAGACCGGTCATCGACGAGGTGAGACAGGCGATCCTCCGCCTGCTGGCGGAGGGGCACAAGGACGAGTTCGTGGCCCGCAGGCTCGGTATGTCGGTCCGCACCTGCCGGCGCCACATCGCGGAGATCACCGCGGATCTGAAGGCCGCCAGCCGCTTCCAGGCCGGAGTGCACGCCACGGTCCGGGGACTGGTCGGCCCTGTCTGAGCCACCCGGACGAGGCGGTGCTCGCGGACGTGCAAGCCGCTAGGGCGAGACGGTACAAGCGGACATGCAGGTTCGTGCCACCGCGGTCGACTGGTTTCGACCAGCACGGGCGGCCACCCTGGGGAGTGCCTGGGGTCGAACTGCCGGAGCGGGGGCACGCAGCTGTGGACAACGGCGTCATACCGAACTGCCTGCTGCGCCCGTCCCGTCCCGCGTTCCACCTGGTCCACCGCTCCCCCTCGTGGGAGTACTACGCGGTCGACGCACCGTCCCGGTACGAGGAACTGTTCACCGTCTCCGGTGAGCTGCCCGCCGGGACGGCACCGGCCGGCGGGCGGACCGGGCAATTCCACGACACGCGGTTCCTCACGGAGCTCGTCCTCCACACGGGCGGCCTCATCGGCCACCGGTACTTCGGCATCCCGTCCTACCTCCCGGCCCGGCTCTCCGTGTTCGAGCTGGACGCCCACGACCCCGCGGCCTGGCACGCGGGCCAGGATCCGGCGTCCTTCACCGTCGACCTGCGGGTCCGTCCGGACCAGCTCCCGGACCGGGCTCCGCACCGGCTTCAGATCGAGGGCGCGGCCTCGCTGAACTCCGTACCCTGCGCCCGGGTCACGGCGGTCCTCGGATTCCGCGTGTCCGTGCCGCTGTCCGCACCGGAGCCCGCGGGCCCTGCCTTCCCCGTCGCCCCCGCCGAAGTGGGCGTCACCGAACCGGAGTCCGTCCTGATCGGCACCCCCGTGCTCTCGTCGTACGGACGTCTGACCTCGCCCGTACTCGTCTCCGAAGACCTTCCCCGGCTGGGCGCCCGCCCGGACCGGGAGGTGTCCGACCTGACGCTGGTGGAGGCGGTACGGCAGGCGTCGCTGTTGTGCGCCCGGCTGACCTGCGGCCTGCGTCCCCAGCGCAGCGTGACCACCGCCCTCACCGTCCGCCGCCGCGGCTCCGCGGTGGCGGGCGCACAGCTGCACATCACCGCGGTGCCCGGGACGCTCCAGCTCGACGAGCGAGGGCATCCCTGTGCGCCCGTCGTCCTGACCGTCCATCAGGGAGGACGAGCCGTCGTCGAGGCGACGGCCGAAGTCCACCAGGACCTCTGACCGACACCCCACCCCCACTGTCGCCCCCGGCCTCCTACCGCGCGGACAGCACCGCCGGTCCGAGAGCCGCAGAGGAAACCGAGGAAAGTCCGAATCGCCATGAGATACCACCTGCTCGGGCCGATGGAGGTCCGGACCACGCAACCGTCGGCCACCGACGCCACACCACGTGCCGCGAAGCAACGCGCCGTCCTCGCCGCGCTCCTGGTGCGCGCGGGCGAGACCGTGCCGACGGAGACGCTGGCCAACGAGCTGTGGGGAGAGACTCCGCCGCGCACCGCGACCACGACCATCCAGGTGTACATCTCCCAGTTGCGCAAGCTCCTCGCCGGCGAGGACGGAACGCAGCAGGCGATCGTCACCCGGCGCCCCGGCTACCTCGTCCAGGTCGACCCCACGCAGCTGGATCTCACCTGCTTCAGACGGCTGTACGAACAGGGAGTGGCCGCGGCCGAGCGACGGCAGCACGCGGAGGCTGCCGACCTGCAGCGCCGGGCGCTCGCCCTGTGGCGGGGACGTTTCCTCGCCGACACCCCCCAGGGGACGCTGCTGTCGACGGAGGCGGCCCGGCTGTCGGAGATGCGCGTGGCGGCCCTTGAGTACCGCATCCGGGCAGACCTGCAACTCGGGCGACACCACGATCTCCTGGGCGAACTGCGGGCCGCGACCGCGGAGCATCCGCTGCGCGAGGAGCTCCACGCCCACCTCATGGTCGCCCTCTACCGCTGCGGCCGACAGGCCGAGGCGCTGCAGGCGTTCACCGCTTTGCGCCGCACGCTGGTCGAGGAACTCGCCATCGAGCCCGGCCCCTCCCTCCAGCGCCTGCAGCAGCGCCTGCTGGCAGGCGACCCCAAGCTGCTGCGTCCGGCCCAGCACCGGCAGCAGATCACAGCCACCCACAACCCGCCGGCTCAGGTCCCCGCCCCACTGCCCGTGTCTGACGACCGGTTCACCGGCCGGGCCGCCGAACTGGACCGCCTCCGCGATCTGCTGGGCCGGCCCTCCGCCACCGTGCTGGTCACCGGAGGACCCGGCACCGGCAAGTCCGCACTGGTCCGGCGCGCCGCCCACCTCCTCGAAGAGGACTTCCCGGACGGCCGCGTCCTGGTCGACCTGCGCATCCCGCCCGGCGCAGAGCGCCGCGACGTCACCGAGCTCCTGCTCGGTGCCGCCGGAGCCCGCCCGCCGGACAGCCCGACGGCGCGGCTGCAGCTGCTGCGCGGGCTCACCGCCGGCCGGCGGATGCTCTTCGTCCTGGACAACGCCGGCCCCGCCGACGACCTCACCGAGCTGCAGACCGCGCTGCCCGGCAGCGCCGTGCTGGTCACCGCCGTGTGCCCGCCCAGAGGTCTGCGCCCGACGGCCACCCTGGCACTCGACCCGCCCGAGCGGGCGGAGGCCGTGCAAATCCTGACGGCGGCCGGCGGGGACGCCGCACAGGCGGGGCAGGGCGTCCTGGAGGAGATCGCCGACCTGTGCGACCGTCTTCCACTCGCCCTGAGCGTCGCGGGGTCGCTGCTGGCCGCGTGTGCGCACGGCTCGGCCGCCGCTCTCGCGGAGCGGCTGCGGGCGGAGCCGACCAGGCTGGAGGAGCTACGTCACGGCGGTGTCGAGGTGTGCCCGGCCCTGCTGCGCGGCTACGAGGAGTGCGCCCGGCCCGAACGCGACGCCTTCCGGCTGCTGGCCCTGCTGCCACCGGGCGTCTTCGACACGGAGTCCGCCGCCGCCGTGCTGGGCACCGCGCCGGGCCGGGCCGAGCCCGTGCTGGAGCGTCTGACCGGATGCGGACTGCTGATCGCCCAGGACCGCGGGCTCTTCCGGCTGCCGGACCTGCACCGGCTCCTGGCCCTGCGGCTCGTCGCGGACGATCCCCCCGGCCCGCGGCACGCGGCCCTCGGGCGGCTGTGCGAGGCGTACACGAGGACGGCCGAGCGGCTGCGCGGCGGCAGCCGCCTGGTGCCGCCGCGTTCGCCGCTCTGGCTCACCGAGCAGCGGGCCGCGCTGGTGTGGACGGTGCGTGCGGCCACCGAGGCCGAGCAGTGGCGCCCGGTCCTGCGCCTGGCCCGTGCCGTCGGCGACTTCTTCGAGGCCACCATGGCCTGGGAGGAGTGGGCGGCCACGCAGCGATCGGCGCTGCGGGCCGCCGAGCAGGCGGGCGACGAGGCGGAGCGCGCCCGGGCACTGCGTTCGCTCGGTGATCTGGCCTGGCAGCAACGGCGGTTCGACGAGGCGATCGACCGCTACCGGCAGGCGCTCGCAGCCGCGCGCCGGTCGGGCAACGCCGCGGAGGCGGCCCGTTCGCTGACCGGGCTGGCCGACCTGCTTCTGGAACACGGCGCGGATGCCGACGTGCCGTTCCTGATCGCCGAGGCAGAGGAGGCAGCCGGACGGGACCGGGACCAACGTGCCCGCTTCGAGGTGCTCCGCTGCCGTGCGCTGCTCGCCCTCGCCAAGGGGCGGCACGCCCAGGCCGCGGAGCTGTTCGGTGCCTGCGGCGAGGCGGCCGTGGCCCTGGCCGACCGACGGCTGGAGGCCTACGCCCGGCGCGCGGGACGCGCGGTGGCGGCCGGGTTCGCCGAGGGCACGGACGGCGCGGTGGAGGTACGGCCGGGCGTCTGGCGGATCCCCCTCGCCCGGTCCGCGGCCGTGGGGGAAGCGGCCAGGTCCTGGTCGGTCACCGGTCCTTCGTGAGCGCACGGCAGTCGTCGTACTCCGGCAGCAGCCCGCGGGCCCGCACCTCGGCGAGGGAAGGCGCCCGCCGGTCCCGGGCGGACAGCAGCGCCGTCCGCGTCGGCCAGGCGATGGCCAGCTCCGGGTCGTGGACGTGCACCGTGTGCTCACGTTCGGGCTCGTAGCGGCGGGACACCAGGTAGCCGACCGTGGCGGTCTCGCTCAGTGCGCAGAAGCCGTGCCCGAACCCCTCGGGGAGGTACACCGCGGCCCGCTCCACGTCGTCGAGCCGTACGGCCTCCCAGCGGCCGAAGTCCGGCGACCCCGCCCTCAGGTCGACGACGACGTCGAGCACCGCACCGCTGACACAGGTCACGTACTTCGCCTGCCGTACGGCACCTGAGCGAAGTGGATACCGCGCACGACGTCCCGTGCCGAGACCGACAGGTTGCCCTGGACCATCTGCGGCGGCCGGTGACCCAGGGCGTCGGCGAGCAGGTCGGGGCGGTACCACTCGAGGAACAGCCCCCGGGGATCGGTGTGCTGGGAGGGCGAGATCCGGAAGGCCCCGGGGACGGAGAGCTCGGTGATCCTCACAGTGTTCCTCCACGTTCGGCTGCCAGCAGCTCCAGCAGGTAGGTGCCGTAGCCGCTCTTCACCAGCGGCTCCGCGAGGTCGGCCAGCCGGGCGTCGTCGATACGGCCGGCACGCCAGGCCGCCTCCTCCACACAGCCGATCTTCAGTCCCTGGCGCTCCTCGACAACCCGGACGAACTCCGAGGCGTGCACGAGCGAGGAGAAGGTGCCGGTGTCCAGCCATGCCGTGCCCCGGTCGAGGACGGTGACCTGGAGCTCGCCACGGTCCAGGTAGACGCTGTTGACGTCGGTGATCTCCAGTTCGCCGCGGGAACTCGGCACGAGGGAGCGGGCGATGTCGACCACACGGCTGTCGTAGAAGTAGAGGCCGGGCACGGCGTACCGGGACTTGGGGCGGGCCGGTTTCTCCTCGATGGAGACCGCGCGACCCCGCTCGTCGAATGTGACGACGCCGTAGGCGCTGGGATCCGACACCGGGCAGGCGAAGATGCGGCCGCCCCGTTCGGGAGCACCCTCGGCCAGGCTGCGGCCGAGTCGGGTGCCGTAGAAGATGTTGTCCCCGAGCACCAGGGCCACCGGTCCGTCACCGATGAACTTCTCGCCGATGATGAAGGCCTGCGCCAGGCCCTCGGGGCGTTCCTGGACCGCGTACTCGATGCTGATCCCCAGCTGGGAGCCGTCGCCGAGGAGGTGCCAGAAGTGTGCCTGGTCCGACGGGGTCGTGATGATCAGTACGTCGCTCACCCCCACCGTCAGGAGCGTGGAGAGCGGATAGTAGATCATCGGCTTGTCGAAGACCGGTATCAGCTGTTTCGACACCGCTTTCGTCACGGGCCACAACCGGGATCCGGTGCCCCCTGCAAGAATGATTCCGCGCATGCGAGCCATGGTGCAGGCGACCGCTTAGGGGGCGCTTAGGGGGCGCTTAGGCGCGGACGGCCGCCGCCCCCCGGGGGCTGCTCGCTCGGCTGAGCTCCGGCAGCCATGAGAATCCTCGTCACCGGTGGCGCCGGCTTCATAGGCTCGCAGTTCGTCCGCGCCACGCTGACCGGCGCGTTGCTCTCCCCACCCGACGTCCGGGTCACCGTCCTCGACAAACTCACCTACTCGGGCAACTTCGCGAACCTCTCCCCCGTCTCCGGTCACCCGGGGCTGACCTTCGTGCAAGGCGACATCACCGACGCCTACCTGGTCGACTCGCTGATGCCGGGCCACGACGCCGTGGTGCACTTCGCCGCCGAGTCGCACGTGGACCGCTCGCTCATCGGTGCCCGCGACTTCGTCGTCTCCAACGTGCTCGGCACGCAGACACTGCTGGACGCGGCGCGCAAGCACCGCGTCGGCCGGTTCGTGCACGTCTCCACGGACGAGGTGTACGGCTGGCGGGCCTGCGCCGATGACGCGCTGGCTGATCATCGGAGCGGCCGGCCTGCTCGGCCGCGAGTTCGTCGACGTGCTGCGCGCGGCGGGCGAGGACGCCCGTCCCACCGCGCTCGGGCGCGACGCTTTGGACGTCACGGACGCCGACGCGGTACTGGACGCGGTCTGCGGACACAGCGTCGTGATCAACGCAGCCGCATGGACGGATGTGGACGCGGCGGAGACTCACGAGGCGGCGGCGACGGCCGTGAACTCCACCGGCGTCCGGCACCTGGCCGCCGCCTGCGCGCGCCACGGCGCCCGGCTGCTGCACGTGTCCACGGACTACGTCTTCCCGGGACACGGGACCACGCCCTGGTCCGAGGACACCCCGCCGGCCCCGCTCAACGCCTACGGCCGTACCAAGGCCGCGGGCGAGAAAGCTGTACGGGAGCTGGACCCGGCACGGGTACGACCCGTGGACTCCACGCACTACCCGCGGCCCGCGCCGCGCCCGGCCTGGAGCGTCCCTAGCCACGCCGGCTGGGCGCGGGCGGGAATGGGCCCACTGGACTCGTGGCGGCCCATGCTCGCCTCGGCGTTCGCAACGGGTGTCTTTCCCGCGCCGGGCGGCGGCGAGGGGGCCGGTTGATCGCGCGATAACGGCGGGTTGCCGGGCGCATACCGGCGCCTCCCATGCTGGTCCGGCAACACCGAACCACGCACGACGACCGGAGGCGGAACCATGAGGCAGCAGACCGGAGTTTGGCTAGTGGGCGCCCGGGGATCGGTGGCCACCACCACGGTGGCCGGCGCGGCGGCGCTCGCCGCCGGGCTGGCGCGGCCGACCGGCTGCGTCACGGCGACCCGACCGCTGGACCGGCTGCCTCTTCCCGGCTTCGACGAACTGGTCTTCGGCGGGCACGACATCGTGCCCCTGCCCCTGCGCAAGCGCGCGGAGCAGCTCGTCGAGGCGGGTGTGCTGCCCGCCTGGGTGACCGCCCAGCTGGACGCGGCCCTGGACACGGCCGACCGGGAGATCCGCTCCGGCGCCCGGCCGGCCGAGGGCGCACCGCAGGCACGGCACGCCGACTCGCTCACCGCCGACCTGAGGTCTTTCCGCGAGCGTCACGGCCTGGACCGCGTGGTCGTGGTCAACCTGTCCTCGACCGAACCGGCCGTCGACCCGTCCTGCATCCCCGGCACCCGCGAGGAGCTGCGGCGAGCGCTGGCGGAGCGCTCGGACGTGCTGCCGCCCAGCTCGCTGTACGCCTACGCGGCACTGGAGGCCGGCTGCGCGTACGTGAACTTCACGCCGTCCACCGGCATCCGGCTGCCCGCGCTGGAGTCCCTGGCCGCCGACCGCGCACTGCCGTACGCGGGGCGCGACGGCAAGACCGGTGAGACGCTCGTCAAGAGCGTGCTCGCGCCGATGTTCGCGCAGCGGGCGCTGCGGGTGCGGTCCTGGTCCGGCACCAACCTGCTGGGCGGCGGGGACGGTGCCACGTTGCGGGAACCCGGGGCCGCGCGGAGCAAGACGGAGTCCAAGAGCCGGGTGCTGGAGGAGGTCCTCGGCCACGCCGTGGAGGGCGAGACCCACATCGACGACGTGCCTGACCTCGGGGAGTGGAAGACCGCCTGGGACCACATCGGCTTCGAGGGGTTCCTCGGTGTGCGGATGACGATGCAGTTCACGTGGCAGGGCTGTGACTCGGCGCTCGCGGCGCCCCTGGTCCTCGATCTGGTCCGGCTCATGGCGGCGGCGCACCGGGTGGGGGCGAGCGGCCCGCAGACCCAGTTCGGCTTCTTCTTCAAGGACCCTTTCGTGGCCGGCTCAACCCCGGCGGGAGAGCCGCTCGCCCGGCCGGAGCACGGGCTCGACGCGCAGTACCGGGCTCTGCTCGACTGGGCCGGTTCGGTGGCCTCGTGATGCCCGGTCCGCTGTACGAACTGGTCCGCGCACCGGCCGTGTTGACGGTGCCCGGCGACACGCTGGCCGGGGCCCTGGCCGCGGGGCTCCCCCTTCGCCCCGCGGCCACGACGGCCGCCGCGTCCGTGTGTCTGTATTGGGCGGGCATGGCCCTCAACGACTACGCCGACCGGACCGTCGACGCCCATGAGCGGTCCCATCGCCCGGTCCCCTCGGGACGCGTCCGCGCGGGCACCGCGCTAACGGTCGCCGTCGGCGGCACCGCGGCGGGGCTCGGGCTGGCGGCGGCGAGCGGCGGCCGCCGCTCGCTGGCGGTAGCCCTGCCTCTCGCGGCGGCGGTGTGGGCGTACGACCTGGGTCTCAAGTCGGGGCCGTACGGCCCGGCGGTGATGGCCGCGGCCCGCGGTCTCGACGTCCTGCTCGGCGCCGCGGCGGGCGGCGCAGATGGTGTCGTCCGAGCGCTGTTCCCGGCCGCGGTGATGGCGGCGCACACGGCCGCGGTGACCCGGCTCAGCCGGGGCGAGGTGCACGGAGCGCCCGCGGCGCTGCCGCGTTCGACGCTCCTGGCCACCGCCGTGGTCGCCGCGACGACCGCTCTCCCCCCTCGCGGTCGCGGGCCCCGGTCGGCCAGGGCTGCTCAGCTCGCCCTGGCGGGCTGGTACGCCGGTCGGTTCGCCTCCCTGCAAGCGGCGGCCGTCCGCAAGCCGACCGCGGAACGGATCAGGGAGTCCGTCGGCGCGGGCATCCACGCCATGGTGCCGCTCCAGGCGGCGCTCACCGCTCGCGCCGGTGCCCCCCTGCCCGCGATAGCGCTCTCCGCCGCGTTGCCCCTGGCGCGGCGCCTGGCGCGACGGGTGTCGCCGACGTGAGCTCCGGACAGGCGCCACCGTCCCTCGCGGACCTGCGCCGCGCACTGGAGGCGGTCCTCACCGAGGGCGGCGCCGCCTGGCTGGAGACGGCCGAGCAGCGTGTCGCCGCATCAGCCGGGGCGCTCGGCGCGCTGTTTCCGGCCGCCGGGAGGTCGTGCGGGCACGGGCCGCTGCCCGGCCTCGCGGACTGGACGGCCGGGGACGCGGCACGCGTGTTCCTGCTGCTGGCCGTGGAGGCGGAGGGCGGGCGGCGCCTCGCCGAGACGGTGGCCTGTTACCGGTACGGCAACGCGGCTGAACGGCGGTCCGTCCTGCGGGCGCTGCCGCTGCTCGGCCTCGGCGCGGACGCGGTCGAGCTCACCGAGGACGCGCTGCGGACGAACGACAGCCGGCTGCTGGCGGCCGCGCTGGGTCCGTACGCGGCGCGTCATCTGAGCCCCCGTCTGTGGCGCCACGCGGTGCTGAAGTGCCTCTTCGTCGGGGTGCCGCTCGCCGCCGTCGCCGATCTGGACCGTCGCCGCGACGCACAGCTGGTGCGGATGGTCGGCGACTTCGTGCGGGAGCGTCAGGCCGCGGGCCGGGCGGTTCCGGCCGACGCCCTGGCGCTGCTCTCAGCCGCCTCCGTCCTCCCCCCGACCAGGAGTGGTACCCGATGCGGATCCTCGACCCCCACATCCACATGATCTCCAGGACCACGGACGACTACCGCGCCATGCGTGAGGCCGGGGTGCGCTGTGTCGTGGAGCCCGCGTTCTGGCTGGGGCAGCCCCGGACGAGCGTGGGGAGCCTCACGGACTACTTCGACACGCTCCTGGGCTGGGAACCCTATCGGGCCGCCCAGTTCGGCATCGCCCATCACTGTGCGCTGGCGCTCAATCCCAAGGAGGCCAACGATCCGCGGTGCGCCGGTGTGCTGGACCTGCTGCCCCGCTACCTGGCGAATGACTCGGTGGTCGCCGTCGGCGAGATCGGTTTCGACTCCGGGACGCCGCAGGAGGAGGAGGCCTTCGCCTCGCAGCTCTCCCTCGCCCGGGACCACGGCCTGCCCGCCCTCGTGCACACTCCGCACCGCGACAAGGCCGCCGGCACCGCGCGCTCGCTGGAGCTGATCGCCGCTTGCGGCATCGACCCAGGCCGGGTGGTGCTGGACCACCTGAACGAGGTGACGGTCGCCCAGGTCGCCGAGGCGGGCTGCTGGATGGGCTTCTCGATCTACCCCGACACGAAGATGGACCCGGAGCGGATGGTGCGCATCCTCCAGGAGTACGGCACCGAGCGCGTGCTGGTGAATTCCGCGGCCGACTGGGGACACAGCGATCCGCTGCTCACCCGGGCGACAGGCGAGGCGATGCTCGCGGCCGGGTTCACCGAGGACGACGTGGACCAGGTGCTGTGGCGCAACCCGGTCGCCTTCTACGGACAGAGCGGGCGGCTCGTGCCCGAACTCGTCCCGGATCAGTTGCCGACCGTCACGCACGCGGGCAACTCCATAGCACGCGGGGGGAGTTGAGCACCATGCGGTTCCGGCACCCCGACGGCACCGCCGTCCACCTCTCATACTGCACCAACGTGCATCCCGCCGAGTCGCTGGCGGGGATCGTCGCCCAGCTGGACCGCCATGCCGTCCCAGTCCGGGAGCGCCTCGGAGTGGACCGCCTCGGCGTGGGGCTGTGGCTGGCCCGGCAGGCCGCGCAGGAGCTGACGGCCGACCCTACGGCCGTGTCCCGGCTGCGCCGCGCGCTCGCCGTGCGCGGTCTGGAGACCGTCTCCCTCAACGCCTTTCCGTACCGGGGCTTCCACGCGCCCACGGTCAAGCGGGACGTCTACCTCCCCGACTGGGCGGACCCTGCGCGGCTGCGCCACACCCTCGATCTCGCGCGCATCCTGGCCCGGCTGTTGCCGGACGACGCCGCCCGCGGCAGCATCTCCACGCTTCCTCTGGGCTGGCGTTCCTGGTGGTCCCCTCGGCGGCAGGCCGATGCCGAGGCGGCTGTCGACGGGCTCGCCGAAGGGCTCGCCGCGGTGGCCGCGCAGGAGGGCCGGCCGGTCCGCGTCGGCTTCGAACCCGAGCCGGGCTGCGTGGTGGAGCGCACCGAGGAGGCGGTGGAGCTGCTCGCCGGACGTGATCCGGACGTGCTGGGCGTCTGTCTGGACGCCTGTCATCTCGCCGTGGCCTTCGAGGAGCCCGATCGGGTGCTGGCGCGGCTGTCCGAGTCCGGCGTGTCCGTCGTGAAACTCCAGGCGTCCTGTGCCCTGCATGTCCCGGACCCGCGGGACCCGGAGGCGGTGGCCCGGCTGAAGGGGTTCGGTGAGCCGAGGTTCCTGCACCAGACGAGGGAGGCGACGAGCGGCCTGCCGCTGGCCCGGGACGACCTGGACGACGCTCTCGGGCCGGACGGGCTGCCGGGCCGCGGTCCGTGGCGCGTCCACTTCCACGTGCCGCTGCACGCCGATCCCCCGGCCCCGCTGCGGTCCACCCGCCCGGTGCTCGAAGCCGTGCTCGCCGGGTTGCTGGGCCGCTCAGCGGCCGTCACGGACCACATCGAGGTCGAGACGTACACCTGGGAGGTGCTGCCGCCCGGCCGGCGGCCGTCGGGGCCCACGGCGCTGAGCGCAGGCATCGCCGCCGAACTCGATTGGGCGCGTGGGCGGTTCGCACAGCTCGCGATGAAGGAGGAGGACCGGTGAGCGCGCGGCGATCCGTGGCGGTGCTGTGCACGGTCGGAGTGACCCCGAGCCTGCTGCCGCACATGCCGCGGCTGCGCGCGATCGGCGAGGAGGGCTTCACCGCCGCGCTGACCACGGTGTTTCCCGCGGTGACCTCCACCGTGCAGGCCAGTGTCATCACCGGGCTGCCGCCCGGGGAACACGGCGCCGTGGCCAACGGCTGGTACGCGCGGGACCGGGGCGAAGTGCGGTTCTGGGGGCAGCACAACGCTCTGGTGTCGGGCGAGAAGGTGTGGCAGGCCGCCCGCACGCTCGACCCCTCGCACCGCAGTGCCTATCTGTGCTGGTGGTACGCGATGGGCGCAGACGTCGACACCGTGCTGACCCCACGGCCGGTCTACCGCTACGACGGCCGCAAGGAACCCGACTGCTACACCCGGCCCGCGGGACTGCGCGACGCCCTCACCGATGCCCTCGGGCCGTTTCCGCTGTTCCGGTACTGGGGCCCGGGCGCGGGCATCGCCGCCACCGAGTGGATCGCCGCTGCCGCGCGGCTGGTGGTGCGCACTGTCGCGCCCGACCTGTCCTTCGTCTACGTCCCGCACCTCGACTACGACCTGCAGCGGTACGGACCCGACGGCCCCGAGGCGATCCGTGCCGCCCGCATGGCGGACGCCGCCCTCGCTCCCCTGCTGGACGAACTGCGGGCCCGCGGCACCACGGTGGTGGCGCTGAGCGAGTACGGCATCACGGCGGCCCGGCGGCCCGTCGACATCAACCTGGCGCTACGGCGTGCGGGGCTGCTGTCGGTGTACGCCCAGCGCGGCATGGAGTACCTCGACCCGCACACCTCGCGGGCGTTCGCCGTCTCCGACCACCAGGTGGCCCACGTGTACGTCGCCAACCCGGCGGACGTGCCGCGGGTGCGGGATGTGCTGCACGAGTTGGCCGGCGTGGACGAGGTCCTCGACCGGGCCGCGCAGCGAGCGCTCGGCGCCGGCCACGAACGCTCGGGGGAGCTGGTCGCGGTGGCGGAGCCGGACGCCTGGTTCACGTACTACTACTGGCTCGACGACGCCCGTGCGCCGGACTTCGCCCGAGGTGTGGAGATCCACCGCAAACCCGGCTACGACCCGGCGGAGCTCTTCTTCGATCCGCACGACCGCTGGGTACGGGCACGGGCCGCGCTGACCCTGCTGCGCAAGCGGGCCGGGATGCGCGCTCCCATGACGGTCGTGCCGCTGGACGCCTCGGTGGTGCGCGGCACCCACGGGCGGTTGCCCGACGACCCGCGCCACGCCCCCGTGCTGCTGTGCTCCGATCCCGCACCGGAGCGGGAACGCTGGCACGTCACCGAAGTCAAGGACCTGGTTCTGCGGTTGTCGGGGCTTGTCCCCGTGCCCCGTCGCTGAGGAGCGGAACACCATGAGCGTGCTCGAGTCGATCGTGGACGGTGTGCTTGCCGACCTGGCGGTGCGGCGCGAACGCGTGCCCCTGGAGGAGCTGCGGGAGCGGGCTGCGGCCGCGCCTGCCGCGCTGGACGGGGTGCGGGCGTTGCGGGCTGATGCGGAGGTACGGGTGATCGCCGAGGTGAAGCGGGCCAGTCCGTCCGCGGGGCTGCTGGCGGACATCCCGGATGCCGCAGCCATGGCCCGGGCCTACCAGGACGGCGGCGCGGCGGCCGTCAGCGTGCTGACCGAGGAGCGGCGGTTCGGGGGCGGACTCGCCGACCTGGACGCGGTGCGCGCGCACGTACGCATTCCGGTCCTGCGCAAGGACTTCGTGGTGACCCGCTACCAGGTGTGGGAGGCACGGGCGCACGGCGCGGACCTGGTCCTGCTGATCGCGGCCGCGCTGGACGGCCCGAGGCTGCCGGCGCTGGTGGCCGAGGCGCGCGCCGCGGGCCTGACCCCGCTGGTTGAGGTGCACGACGCCGAGGAGATCGCCCGGGCCGTCGACGCGGGGGCGGAGGTCATCGGCGTCAACAACCGGGACCTGCGCACGCTGCGGGTGGACCGGAGCACCTTCGCCCGGCTGGTGGACCGGATGCCGCACACGGTGGTGCGGGTCGCCGAGTCGGGCATCCGCGGTCCCGAGGACGTAGCCGCCTGCGCGGCCGCGGGCGCGGACGCCGTCCTCGTCGGCACCGCGCTGGTGCGCGGGGGCCGGCCGGCGGAAGCCGTCCGCGCCCTGGCGGCGGCCTGCCTGCCCTGACCGGTGTGCCCCGGCCGCGGGCTCAGCCGCGGGGCGGCCCGGGGGCGGCGTCCGCGGCCGCGGCGTGCTTGCCGGTGAGGGCAACCCAGCGCTCCAGGACGTCCGCGGCGGCTCCGGAGTCGATGGACTTGGCGCACGGGCCGAGTTCCCGGGCGATCCGCTCGGCGACCGGCAGCGGTGACGGGCGCAGCGCCGACAGCCCCGCCGCGGCCGACAGCAGCACGGCGTCCCGTACCGCGCCGCGCTCCCCGGCCAGCAGGGCGCGTACGACCTGTGCGTTGTGCTCGGCGCCGCCTCCGCGCAGTTCGTCCCGGTGGGCCCGGGCGATGCCGGCGTCCAGCGGATCGAACGTCTCCTCGCGGACCGTCCCGTCCTGCACGGACCAGACCTTGGAGGTGGTGGTGACCGTCAGTTCGTCGAGTCCGTCGTCGCCGCGGAAGACCAGCGCCGCGGTACCGCGGAGGGCCAGCACTCCGGCGATGAGCGGGGCGGTGCGCGCGTCGGCCGTGCCGACCGCCTGGGCGGTGGGTGCGGCCGGGTTGGACAGCGGGCCGAGCAGGTTGAAGACCGTCGGGATGCCGAGTTCCCGCCGGGTCGGGGCGGCGTGCCGCATCGCCGGGTGGAAGTGCGGTGCGAAGCAGAACGTGATCCCGGCCTCCTCGGCGACGTCCGCGACGGCGCGCGGCGGCAGGGTGAGGACGACACCCAGTCGCTCCAGCACGTCGGCGGATCCGCAGGCCGAGGACGCCGAGCGGTTGCCGTGTTTGACCACGCGGGCGCCGGCGCCGGCCGCCACGACCGCCGCCATCGTCGAGATGTTGACCGTGTCGGCGCCGTCGCCACCCGTTCCGACGATGTCCAGGGTGGGGCCGGGCACGTGGAGCGGCACGGCGTGCGCGCGCAGGCCGTCGACGAGCCCGCGCACCTCCTCGACGGTCTCGCCCTTGGCGCGCAGCGCCACGAGCATCCCCGCCAGCCTGGCCGGGCTCGCCGCACCACGCATGACCTGTTCCATCGCCCAGGCCGTGTCCTCGCTCGTCAGGTCTCTTCGCCCCAGGACCGCTTCGAGCAGGCCCGGCCAGTCACGCTCCGCCGCCGTCACCGGATCGTCCCCTCCCGTCGTCACGCCCGGTCGTGCCGCCGGGCCACCGTCCCGATCAGTCTGGGAGCCGCCGCAGCGGCCGGGCCAGACCAGTCGGAGGCGTCTTCACCGGTCCACTTGTCCTGGTAGAGAAGGGAGTTGACGATGGTGTGGCTGGCCTCCGTCAAGGTGTCACGCGCGTCGTCGGAACCGCTGACGAGTCAGATCCAGACGGCCGTCAAGCGCGAGATCAGGGAGGGGGTGCTGCGCCCGGGCACCCGTCTGCCCTCCAGCCGGGCCCTCGCCGAGGATCTGCGTGTCTCCCGCAGCGTGGTGGTCGAGGCGTACGGCCAGCTCATCGCCGAGGGGTTCCTGGAGGCGGTCCAGGGCTCGGGGACCCGGGTGGCGGGCCATCTCGCGCCGGTGCCGGTGGTGCCGACGCTACTGGACGAGGGGCGCGTTCCCGCGGTGCGCTGGGACCTGCGCACGGGAGGCGCGGTGACCGGGCACTTCCCGCACCGGGAGTGGGCCGTGGCCTACCAGCGGACGCTGCGCACCGTGGGCCGGGCGGAGCTGGACTATCCGCCGCTGTCCGGCGTGCGGGCGCTGCGTGAGGAGCTCACGCGTTATCTGGGCCGCGTGCGCGGGGTGCGCGCGACTCCCGAGCAGATCATGGTGGTTCAGGGTTTCGCGCACGGGCTGGCCCTGCTCTGTTCGGCACTGCCGCGGCTCGGTATCGGGACGGTAGCGGTGGAGGATCCGGGCCTGATCCGCCAGCACCGCTTCGTCCGGGAGGCGGGGCTGTCCGCGGTGCCCGTCCCGGTCGACGAGGAGGGCATCGACGTCGCGGCCCTGGCGCGCAGCGGGGTGCGGGCGGCGCTGATCACGCCGTTCCACCAGTTCCCCACCGGCGTCACCCTGTCCGCGCGGCGGCGCGCGGCGCTGGTCGACTGGGCCAGGGAGACGGGGGGCTACCTCATCGAGGACGACTACGACGGCGACTTCTGGTTCGAGCGCCGGCCGCATCCGCTGGCCCTGCAGCGGCTGGCGCCCGACCGTGTGGTGTACGCGGGCACGGCCAGCAAGGCTCTCGTCCCCGCCCTGCGGCTCGGCTGGCTGGTGGCGCCGCGGGGCATGATGCCCGTGCTGGAGCAGGTGCGCAGCCGGCACGATCTGGGCTCGGAGGCCCTGACCCAGCTGGCCTTCGCCGAGCTGCTGAACGGCGGCGCCCTGGACCGTCATCTACGACGGCTGCGGTCGCGCTACCGATCCCGGCGGGACGCGCTCGCCCAGGCAGTGCACCGCCATCTGCCGGGCGCCGCACTGCTCGGTTCCGCGGCCGGCCTGCACGCCTATCTGCGGCTTCCCCCGCACACCGACGAGGCGCTGCTCGTGGCCGAGGCCCTGCGCCGTTTCGTCCTGGTGCGCGGGGGAAGGGAGTTCACCACGCTGCCCCGGCCGCTGGAACCGGCCCTGGTGATCGGCTACGCCGGTCTGCCCACCACGGCTCTGCTCGACGCCCTCGCCGAACTCGGCCGGATCCGGGCGGCGCTGCCGGGTGCGGTACGGGGCGTGGCCCGGTCCGCCTGAGCGGCCGGCGTCCGCGGCCGGCCGCACCGCAGGTGCACCGACAGGTCCGGTCAGCGCCGCGCCGCGGCCAGGAAGTCCGCGAGCATGGCCAGGCCGCCGGTGGTGGTGATGGACTCCGGGTGGAACTGGACGCCCTCGACGGGCAGTTCCCGGTGCCGCAGCCCCATGACGTATCCGTCGTCCTGCGAACGGGCCGTGACCTGCAACGGTGTGGGCAGCGGCTCGGCCACGACGAGCGAGTGGTAGCGCGTGACCTCCACGGTCTGCGGAGCACGGGAGAACAGCCCCGTTCCGTTGTGCCGCACGGGGCTCGTGCGGCCGTGCATCAGGTGGTCCGCGACCTGCACTCGGCCGCCGAAGGCGAGGGCGACGGCCTGGTGCCCGAGGCACACCCCCAGCACGGGGACCTCGCCCGCGAATCGGTGGACCAGTTCCACGTGACCGGAGTCCGCGGGGTGCCCGGGGCCGGGACCGAGGATGACCGCGTCGGGGCGGCCGGCCACGAGCTCGTCGGGTGTCCTGGTACCGGACCGCACGACGTCGGTGCGCACACCGAGGGACCGGACGTACCGCTCGATGATGTGGGTGAAGCTGTCGTACGCGTCCACGATGAGTACGTTCACGCCGGCCGCTCCCCACTCGCCGCGCACACCCCGTTCCTGCCGTCGTCGACGAGTTCCTCGCCGGTCAGGGCCCAGTAGGCCGATCCCATCTTCGCCAGCGTCTCGTCCCATTCGGCCTCGGGCCGCGACTCGGCGACGATGCCGGCCGAGCTCTGCGTCGCGTACGTGCGCCCGTCGTACACGATGGTCCGGATGCACAGGGCGAGTTCGGCCCATCCTCGTACGTCGACGAGCCCCACCGCTCCGGCGTAGCTGCCCCGCGGCGCCCCCTCCAGCTCATGGATGATCTCCATGGCGCGCAGCTTGGGCGCGCCGCTCATGGTGCCGGCCGGGAACGTGGCCCGCAGGGCGTCCCAGACGGTGGCGGCGGGTTCGAGCCGGCCTGTCACCGTCGAGACCAGGTGGAAGACGTGGGAGAAGCCCTCGACCGTCATCAGCCGGTCCACGGGGAGGGTGCCCGGCCGTGTCACCCGGCCGATGTCGTTGCGGCACAGGTCCACCAGCATGATGTGCTCGGCCTGTTCCTTGGAACTGGCCAGCATCTCCTTGATGCGCCGCTCGTCGTCTTCCGCGCTGTGGCCGCGGCGGGTGGTGCCCGCGATCGGCCGCATGGTGATCCGGTCACCCGCGATCCGGAAGAACAGTTCGGGGCTCGCTCCGATGAGTTCCCCGTCGCCGCACGGCAGCAGGTACATGTACGGCGAAGGGTTGCGCCTGCGCAGCCTCCGGTAGACGTCCGTCGGCGTCAACGCGCTGTCCACCTCGATGCGGTGGCCGATCTGGATCTGGTAGATGTCGCCCACGCCGATGTGGTCCAGGCAGGTGCGGGCCCGCTCGAGGAACGTCTCGCGCCGCACCGAGTCCCGGACGGCGCGGGGGCGGGGCGCCTCGGGCACATCGGTCGGCCTGGCGGCGGCCGCCTGTTCGGCCAGTGCCACGAGGTCGAGCGGGTGGGACGGCGGGAGGAGCGGGCCGTCCGGGAACTCGGCCCGCAGCAGCCGTACGCCGTCGGAGCCCTCGGCGTAGCGGACAGTGTCGCGGAACAGAGTGAGGGCGAGATCGGGCACGCCCGCCGTCCCGTCACCGAAGGGCAGTTCCTCCATGTGCCGGGCCGCCTCGTAGGCCACGGTGGTCAGGAATCCGAAGGCGTACGAGGACGAGGGCACCGCCGTGTCCACCGCGAACAGGCCGGGGACGGCTTCCAGGAAGCGCCACACCCGGTCCCGTCCGTCCAGCGCGAACCGCAGGATGCCGTCGCCGCCGGGGGGTTCGGCGGTCAGTCCCGCGTCGGTGGCACACCGGGCGACGGCCTCGGTCAGGGCCGCGGGGCCGTCGATCTCCACGTGCCGGGCGTGGACCCGGATCTCCGCGAGCCGGCCGACACCCAGGACGGTCGGGCCGCGCTGCTCGTCGGGCCCGCCCAGGCTTTCGAACAGGAACACCTCACGGGCGCCGAGTTCGCGGCGCAGCAGGGCGTGGAGGTCGAGTGGGGAGTGGTGCGGCAGCCGGGCCTCGACGACCCGCACGGCGAACGGAACGAGTAAGGGGTCGTGGCCCGGTGTGCGCACGGACGTGTGCATGGTGCTCCTTCGCGGATTCGGTGCCGGACGGCCGACGGGAATCCCGGACGCGATCCGGGGATTCGGTCCGGTGGAATGCGCTTCAGACAATCACCGCGGTGTCGTACGGGACCAGACCATTTCCGCGGCACGGATACGGACCACTGCTGCGGCGCTTGCCCGCCGGTGTGAAATGCGGATTCACTGTGGACGCCGGATTTCCCGGATCCCTGCAGCGGAAATCCTTGTCGCCTTATCGGGAAGGACTGATCGTCCATCATGCAGCCGCAGCAACAGCCACGAGTACGCGCGAGACAGCAGCCGGGCTGGCCGGACGCGTCGGTCCTGAGTGCCGTCGTCGCTCAGTTGTCGGCGGCTCCTCCCTTGGTGTTCGGTCCCGAGTGCGAGCAACTCCGCGCCCAGCTGGCCGCCGTCGCGCGCGGCGAGGCCTTTCTTCTGCAGGGCGGGGATTGCGCGGAGACGTTCGGCGCGGTGACCGCGGACGGCATACGCGGCAAGCTGCGGACACTGCTGCAGATGGCCGTGGTGCTGACCTACGGCGCGTCCGTCCCTGTGGTGAAGGTGGGACGCCTCGCGGGCCAGTTCGCCAAGCCGCGCTCCAGCGCGGTGGAGTCCCGCGACGGGACGGCGCTGCCCTCCTACCGGGGTGACGCGGTGAACGGGCTGGACTTCACCGCCAAGGACCGTACGCCGGACCCGCGGCGGCTGCTGACCATGTACGAGAAGTCGGCGGTGGTGCTCAACCTCGTGCGCGCCTTCGCCGGCAGCGACGCCGACCTGCACCGGGCCCACACCTGGAACCAGGGCTTCGTGGCGGACTCGCCCGGCGGCTCGCGCTACGCCGCGCTCGCGGCCGAGATCGACCGCGCGCTGGCCTTCATGTCCGCCTGCGGCGTCGACCCCGGCGCGACCCGCTCCACGGACGTGTGGGCCAGTCACGAGGGCCTGCTGCTCGACTACGAACGCGCTCTGGTGCGGCGGGACACGACGACCGGGAAAACCTATGCCACGAGCGGACATCTGCTGTGGATCGGCGAACGCACCAGGGAACCGGACGGCGCGCACGTGGAGTTCTTCTCCCGGATCGCCAACCCGGTGGCCGTGAAACTGGGACCGGCGGCCACGCCCGACGAGGTCCTCGGCTACGTCGAGCGGCTCGACCCCGCACGGGAGCCCGGCCGCCTGACCTTCGTGGTGCGCATGGGCGCGGCGAACGTCCGGAACCTGCTGCCCCCGCTCATCGAGAAGACCGTTGCCGAAGGCATTCGGGTCGGCTGGGTGTGCGATCCCATGCACGGAAACACGTTCACCGCTCCGGACGGCCGCAAGACCCGCCATATGGAGGCGATCCTGGACGAGGTGGAGGGATTCTTCGAAGTCCATCGGGACTTGGGCACAGCACCCGGGGGGATACACGTGGAACTCACCGGCGACGATGTGACCGAATGCGTCGGGGGCAGTGACGACATTCAGGTCGACCAGCTGCACCGTCGTTACGAGACGGCATGCGATCCCCGGCTCAACCGGAGCCAGTCACTGGATCTGGCGTTTCGTGTCGCCGAAATGCTCCGCGAATCGTCCGGGGCGCCGGATGCTTCCCAGGTCGGGAAACACCCGGGCCGTTGATCGACGAACGGGATCAGGAAACGGCCGAACCGTCGACGGCGGCCGAGTTACCGAAGGCCGAGACCGCCTGGTAGTAGGTCCAGGCCGTGGCATCGCACGTCGAGCGGGATGCTCCGCTGTACGTGGCGCAGACCCGCTTCAGGTCCGCGTAGAAGGCGCTGTCCAGGCGGGACTTGTTCGCTTCGAAGGCGCCGGCCGCCTTGTAGTTGCGGTAGCCGAAGTCGTGGCGCGCGCACGCGTTCTTGAAGGGGAAGCCGAAGGGGTTGTCAGGGGACGTGGTGCAGTAGTCCGTCGACCAGTCGAAGCCGTAGGCGCTCCAGGCGGCCTGGTTCTCCCGGGCGGTGTTCCAGGCGGCGTAGCTCCCGGCGTCGGTCTGCGTCCAGGAGCTGAGCACCTGTGCCTTGTCCACCGGCGCGGCGCTCGCGTCGGCGGCGGACAGCAGCACGGCCGGCAGTGCGAGTGCAGCGGCGAAGAGCGGAGCGATGTGACGGCGGCGCACGCCTACCTCCAGTGGGTGTGAGGGAACGGCACGCTTCCGGATCGGAAACGAAGGGCCATCAGCATCGCCAGCCCCGTTAACCCGGCGATATCGCCGCCGACCGGCAGTGTCGGCCGCACCGAACCGGTCAACTCCCTGCGGCCGTGCGCGCCTTGAGAAACGCCAGGAGAGCCCGGGCCTGGGTTTGCCCGGGGCCGACAGACCATGAGGAGGACCAGAAGTGATCCGTATCCCGCGTGCGGCGGCCACCGTGGCAGTGGCCCTCGCGGTGGCTGCTGGGTTACCGGGGCCGGGGCGGGCGGCACCGGAACCGGAGCCCGGGCGGCCGTCGACTCCATTGTCCCCGGGCCTTCCAGAAGGCTGGCGGATCACCGGCTCCTGGCAGTCGGGGGAGCTGGTGTGGCGCTCGCCCGAGAGGGTGCCGGCGGGCGATGCCCGGGTCGAGTTCCACAGCGGCGACCGCCCGCTGGGCACCCCGGAACCTTCTGCGGACGGGCGCACCTTCCGGCTTCCGCTCGCCGGGGTACGCCTCGGCAAGACGGACGACCTGCGGGTCGTTGCCGCGGGACGCCGCCTGGAAGCGGCCGGAGTGAAGACCACGCGCGACCGCCAGAGAAGTGACGGTGCCTCAGCTCCCGGCCCCCTGCCGCTGACGGCGACCGTGAGCGACATCGATCCCGGCGTCGCCGGCCCGTTTCGCACCGTCAGCGGTGAGTACTCCCTGCCGTCGGTGCGCCTGCCCGGCTACGACGCCGAGGTGGAGATGCGGGCCGAGGTCGTCGCGCCGCAGGGCGCCCCGGGCCGGCGCCCGCTGGCGCTGTTCCTGCACGGCCGCCACGCCACCTGCTTCAAGGGCGACGACCTGGACGACCTGTCCATGGAATGGCCGTGCCCGACGGGCGCGAAGCCGGTGCCGAGCCACCGCGGCTACCTGCACGACCAGGAACTCCTGGCCTCCCAGGGCTATTTGACGGTCTCGATCTCGGCCAACGGTATCAACGCCCAGGACTGGAGACCCGACGACGCCGGCGCACAGGCCCGGTCCTCGCTCGTACGGCTGCACCTGGCGCGCTGGGCGGACTGGGCAGCCGACCCGGCCACGGCCCCCGCGATCGCGCGGAAGGCGCCGAGGGCCGACCTCGGCCGAGTCCTGCTGGTGGGCCATTCCCGGGGCGGCGAGGGCGTCAACCGGGCCGCGCTGGACAGCCTCACCCCACCGCCCGCCTTCCAGGACGGCTACCACGGCCAGACCCGCTGGACGATACGCGGAACCGTCCTGATCGGCCCCACGGCCTTCGGCCAGAACCCCGAACCCGACGTGCCGTCCATGACGATCCTGCCGGGCTGCGACGGCGACGTCCTCGACCTCCAGGGCGAGATCTACGTCGACGGCACCCGAGGGGTCAGCCGCGGCAGGGCCCTGCACAGCGCCGTCTACATGATCGGCGCGAACCACAACTACTTCAACAGCGAGTGGACCCCCGGCCAGGCCACCGCCCCGGCCGACGACGACTTCTCCTACGGCGGCGACGAGCACGACCCGCTGTGCTCCCCCGGCACCGCCAGCCGGCTGACCGCCGGGCAGCAGCAGCGAGCGGGCTCGACGTACATAGCCGCCGCGGCCAGGCTGTTCGTCGCCGGTGACGACCGGGTCCGCCTGCTGCTCGACGGGGCGCCGACGCGCGCCGCCTCCGCCGGCCCCGCCCGCGTGGCCACCCACGCCGTCGGCGCCGCCCGCTCCGGGGCGTTCCGGCCGGACTCCTCGACCACGATCAGCGGCGGCCGGCTGTGCTCCCAGGTGAACCCGAGCCCCAGCGTCTCCTGCCTGCCCTCCGGCCTCGAATCCGCCTCTCCCCACTTCGCGCCTTGGAGGATGGTGACCGCCAAGGAGCCGGGCCGCTACGCACTGGCCATGAACTGGACCCGCCCCGGCACCGCCACCCGGCTCAGCCCCGCCCGCCCGGTGTCCCTGTCCGGCGCCGAGGCGCTGACCCTGCGCGTGATCGTCCCGCCGAACACCACCGGCACGAAGCTGGACGTCGCCCTCACCGACACCTCCGGCAAGCAGGCCTCCCTCGGTCAGGTCCGCGTCGACGGCCTGCCGGGCACCAGCCGGACCTCCTCCTACTGGGCGCGCGAGGTCCGCGTGCCGCTGTCCGCCGCGGCCAGGGCCCGCATCGACCTCACCCACGTCAAGACCCTGCGGCTTACCCCGCGTAACGTGTCCGGGAAGGCCTGGCTGATGGACGCCTACGGCTGGCGCCCCGGCACCCCCGCGGCCGAGCCCACGAAGCCGACGCGCGTGGACGTCGGCCGGTTGACCGTCAAGGAGGGCGACTCCGGCACACGCACCTACCGCGTGCCGGTCAGGGTGTCAGGCTCGGGCAGCGGCGAGGTCCGGCTGTTCGTGGGCAGGCCGGGCAGCGATTACCCGGTCGTACGCTCGGTGACGGTCCGGCCGGAAACCCGCGTCGACATCCCGGTGACGGTCGAAGGCAACACCGGCTACGGCGACGATGTCGACCACCCGGTGTCCGTCAAGACCGTGCGCGGCGCCGTGGTCGGCTCCTTCCGGGGCGGAATCACCGTGGAGAACGACGACCCAAGCCCACGGTGACCGTGATGCCGGTCGCCGACCAGGTCACCGAGGGACAGCTGCTGCCTTGGGGGATCACCCTCTTGGAACCCGCCGACGACCCCCTGGAAGGGGAACTGCTCCGGACTGCCCAGTTGCCGGACGACCCGAAGTGTCCGGCAGCGCCAAGCGGTCACGCCTTCGGACTGCGGTTCGAACCGGAGGGCACCCGCCGCATCGACGTGACGGTGCCCACCGTCACCGACCAGGTGAGGGAAGTGACGGAGTCGCTGCGGCTGCGTCTGCGGACCTACGACGACAACAGGGGACCGGCCGAGGGCCCGGAAGTCACCTGCACGGTGCGCGACGGGTCGTAGCGAAGCGCCATGCCGTAACGAGGCTCCATGGAGTACCGTCGGCTCTCCCCCTCCCACGGCAAGAACCGCCGGCACCGCCGTGCTGGAACACCGACTGCTCCAGTCGGGCGCTGGCGCCGTAGGGCGCGGCGCAGGCCGGAGCGACATCAGTGTCTTGCTACGACTGGCGGGTGTGGGAGCAGCAACTCCCAATCCACTGTCAAGGACGTCCCCGTTGTCTCGGAATCACACGGTGGAGGCCATGACAGGCGGTGCTTGGCAACTCCTCTCGGCCGCCTTTTGCTGACCAGGACCCCAACATCGTGCCTCTGACCTGCACATATGCCTCAGGCGTAGATGTACGGCAACAACATCGAGGACCGCCTGGGCCACATCCGCTTCGCGCTGTTCTACGGGGTCTGCGGCTACACGTCGGCGTACGGCTTCGCACTGCTCAACGCCGGCTCGGGCCAGCCGATGCTCGGGGCCTCGGGCGCGATCGCGGGCGTCCTGGGTGCCTATCTGCTGCTGCATCCTACGGCGCGGCTGGGTCCTCGTGCCCTTCCTGGTCTTCCTGCCGCTCAGGCTGCCCGCCTGGATCGTGCTGGGCTCGTGGTTCGTGCTCCAGGCGGTGTACTCCTCCGGCCAGGCCGTCACCGACGCGGGCACCGTGGCGTACGTGGCACACGTCGTCGGCTTCGCCACCGGCATGCTGATCGCCTGGCCGCTGCGCCGCGGCACGACACCGCCGCCGGAGCCGCCCGGCCTGCTGTTCGGCAGGCAGGCCCGGCCCCGGCACCCGTGGTGAGTCAGCGGCCGGTCTCCGTGTGGACGTACTCCACGAGCCGGGTCAGCGCGTCCGGGTCGGTGGACGGCAGTACGCCGTGACCGAGGTTGAACACATGGCCCTCGAGGCCCGCCGCCGTGTCCAGGACCTCGCGGGCCCTGGCCGCCACGGCCTCTCGCGGGGCGAACAGGACGGTCGGGTCGAGGTTGCCCTGGAGCGCCTTGCCGGGGCCGACGCGGCGGGCGGCCTCGTCGAGCGGGACACGCCAGTCGACGCCGACGACGTCCGCGCCGGCCTCGCCCATGAGGCCGAGGAGTTCACCGGTGCCGACGCCGAAGTGGATGCGCGGGACGCCGTACGCCGCCACGGCCTCGAAGACCTTGCGGGACGCGGGCAGCACGGATCCCCGGTAGTCCACGGGGGCGAGGGCGCCGGCCCAGGAGTCGAACAGCTGGACCGCCGACGCGCCCGCCTCGATCTGGACCTTGAGGAAGGCGGCCGTGATGTCCGCGAGGCGGTCGAGCAGGTCGGCCCACAGCGCGGGGTCGCCGTACATCATCGCCTTGGCGTTCTCGTACGTGCGGGACGGACCGCCCTCGACGAGGTAGCTCGCGAGGGTGAACGGGGCGCCCGCGAAACCGATGAGCGGAGTGGTGCCGAGTTCGCGGGTGAGCAGGCCGATGGCCTCGGTGACGTAGGAGACGTCCTCGGGGGTCAGGTCGCGCAGCTGTGCCAGGTCCGCGCGGGTACGGATGGGGCGCTCGACGACCGGGCCGACGCCGGGCTTGATGTCGAGGTCGACGCCGATGGCCTTGAGCGGGACGACGATGTCGCTGAAGTAGATCGCCGCGTCCACGTTGTGCCGGCGCACCGGCTGGAGCGTGATCTCGGTGACCAGCTCGGGCCGCATGCAGGACTCCAGCATCGGGATGCCCTCGCGGACCTTGCGGTACTCCGGCAGGGAGCGCCCGGCCTGCCGCATGAACCACACGGGCGTGTGCGGCACCGGTTCGCGTCTGCACGCCTTGAGGAACGGAGAGTCGTACGTCGCGGTCGGCTGCTGGCCCGAGGGGCTTCCGTTGGCACTCACGACGGCAAGTCTCGCATGACGGTCGCCGGTCACTTACCCGGTGTGGGGGTTGCCCGGCGCGGGGGTTGCCCGGCGCGGGGGTTGCCCGGGGCGGGGTCGCTCGCCCACGCCTGTGGGGTGCCTCCCTGGGCCTCAGGGCACTGGGGGAGCCACGGCTGCCCTCAGCTGCGTATGCCCACATAGGGTGTCTAGCCCAGCGCCATAGCCCGGTTCCCCTTAATCTTCCCGCATGGCTGCGGCTCAGGGACGACTGTCGGACGGCGCTGGCGGAATGGACGAAGCGAAGGACACCGAGGAAGAGGGTCGGCGTGCGGGCGCGGGCCCGCTGCCCTTCCGGGCCGCCGTCGACGCGCTGCGCACCGCGCGACTGCGGCCGCAGATCGAGGTGGAGCCGACCCGCGCACCGCAGCGGCTCGCCCCGTACGCGTACGCGCTGGAGGCCGCGGTCGTCGACGGCGACCAGGACCTGGCGGACGGCCGCCTGGTACTGCTGCACGACCCGGCCGGGCACGACGCCTGGCGGGGCACCTTCCGGCTGGTGACGCTGGTGCGCGCGGAGCTGGAGGCGGAGATGGCCGCTGACCCGTTGCTGCCCGACGTGTGCTGGTCCTGGCTGACCGGCGCGCTCCAGGCGCGCGGACTGACGTACGGCGAGCCGAGCGGCACCGTCACGCGCGCGAGTTCGCACTACTTCGGCGGGCTGGCGGAGCGTCCGTCGGCCTCGCAGATCGAGATCCGGGCGTCCTGGACGCCCCGCGAGGGCCTGGGCGGCGTTCCGGACACCGCCGCGCACCTGGCCTCCTGGTGCGATCTGCTCGCCCAGGTCGCGGGGTTGCCGCCGGCCGGTCCGGGCGACGCGTCGGTGGTGACGCTGCCCCAGCGGCGCGGCCCGCAGTCCTGCTGATCCCGTTCGCCGTTCCCTGCGGTTCCCGTCGGGTTCCCGCCCTGTTTCCCTGTGTCAACCCTGTGACCCGCTCATGCACCCCATCCGACCGATCACTTTGTCGATACGGACACATTCCGAAAAAATCAGCCACCCAATCGGGCCCGACCGAACCGATTCGTTCGTCGGGCGATCGATCGCGTGTCCGAATTGCACAGATTGTTACTCACTGAATCGTGATCATTCTCTAAAGGACGCCGGGTTTGCTGCCGAAGACCACTGTGACCTTGAAAGCACGGTTCGTCCCGGCTTCACCCCCACGAGCCGGCCCCGTCCCGCACCCCAGGAGGCCTGGTGTCCGTTCTACTTGAGCAGCCCGCAAGCCTGGTCGCCTACCGCCCGAACAAGCCGACCGCCATGGTGGTCGTGGCCGACCCGCGCGTCCGCTCCACCGTCACCCGCCACCTCTGGGCGCTCGGTGTGCGCGATGTCATCGAAGCCTCGTCCATCGCGGAGGCTCGTCCCCGCATCGGCAACCCCCGCGACATCTGCGTCGCCGACGTCCACCTGCCCGACGGCTCGGGCCTGACCCTGCTGTCGGAGACCCGCGCCGCCGGCTGGCCCAACGGCCTCGCCCTGTCCGCCGCCGACGACATCGGCGCCGTCCGCAACGCCCTCGCCGGCGGCGTGAAGGGTTACGTCGTCACCGGCACCCGTACGAACGTCGGGCTCCCCACCCGGCCGGGTGCCGCCCCCATCGGCGCCGCCGCCGCGCGTCTGCACCGCCGCCCCCCGGGTGCCCCGAGTCACCCGGGCGGCTACCGCGAACTGTCCGGCCGCGAGGTCGAGGTGCTGCGACTGGTCGCGGAGGGCCAGTCGAACAAAGCGATCGGCGTCTCCATGGGCCTGTCCGCGCTGACCGTCAAGAGCCACCTCGCCCGCATCGCCCGCAAGCTCGGCACCGGCGACCGCGCCGGAATGGTCGCGGTGGCCCTGCGCACCGGCATCATCCACTGACCGCACCCCCACCTGTTCCCACCCCTGTTCGCCGACGTGAACGGGCCCGGCCGCTGGCCCGGCTCAGGTCCGGCCCGCCCCGTGAGCCCGGCAGGGCACCCGCCTGACTGGTTTACGACCCTTGAGCGCCCGTCGACGGAACGTTCCGTCGGCGGGCGCCGTCCATCCCCGGATACCCTTGACAGGTGACCGACGCCCAAGAGACCGCAGCAGACACTTCACTGCGAACCACCGGAGGCGCTCCTCCGGACGACGGCGGATCTTCTGCTACGGAGGCGCCGATCCCGTTGCTCGAACCCCGCGAGGGCATCCCCCCGGTGATCGCTGACGAGGCCGCCCTCGCGGAGGTGATCGCCGCCTTCGCCGCCGGCTCCGGCCCCGTCGCCGTCGACGCCGAGCGCGCCTCCGGCTACCGCTACGGCCAGCGCGCCTACCTCGTCCAGCTGCGCCGGGAGGGCGCCGGGAGCGCGCTGATCGACCCCGTGGCCTGCCCCGACCTGTCCGGCCTGGGCGAGGCGCTGTCCGGCGTGGAGTGGGTGCTGCACGCGGCCACCCAGGACCTGCCGTGCCTGCGCGAGATAGGTATGGTGCCCAGCCGCCTGTTCGACACCGAGCTGGCCGGGCGGCTCGCCGGGTTCCCGCGGGTCGGGCTCGGCGCGATGGTCGAGAACGTGCTCGGCTACGTCCTGGAGAAGGGCCACTCCGCGGTCGACTGGTCCACCCGGCCGCTGCCCGAGCCGTGGCTGCGGTATGCGGCGCTGGACGTGGAGCTGCTCGTCGATCTGCGGGACGCGCTGGAGAAGGAGCTGGACCGGCAGGGGAAACTGGAGTGGGCGCGGCAGGAGTTCGCGGCGATTGCGGCTGCGCCGCCGGCCGAGCCGCGGAAGGATCCGTGGCGGCGGACGTCCGGGATGCACAAGGTGCGGCGGCGTCGGCAGCTGGCTGTCGTAAGGGAGTTGTGGCAGACGCGGGATCGGATCGCGCAGCGGCGGGATGTGTCGCCGGGCAAGGTGTTGTCGGACGCCGCCATTGTGGAGGCCGCGTTGGCCCTGCCGGGCAACGTCCAGGCTTTGGCGGCGTTGAATGGGTTCGGGCATCGCATGGGGCGGCGTCAGCTTGAGCAGTGGCAGGCCGCGGTGGATCGGGCCAAGGGGCTTTCCGATGCGCGGTTGCCCGCGCCGGGGCAGCCGGTGACGGGGCCACCGCCGCCGCGGGCCTGGGCCGACAAGGATCCCGCTGCGGCGGAGCGGCTCACTACGGCGCGGGCTGCGGTGACGGCGCTTGCCGAGCAGCTCAATATGCCGCAGGAGAACTTGATTACGCCGGATACGGTTCGGCGGGTTTGCTGGGAGCCGCCGAAGGTCTTGAGTGCCGAGTCCGTGGGGGCTGCGCTGGCCGGTTACGGTGCGCGGGTGTGGCAGGTCGAGCTGGTGACGCCGGTGCTTCTGGGTGCGCTGGCTGTTGGGGGTGCCTAGCCGCCGTAGGAGTCTTTGTCGTACGGCGGCTGCGGGTTCTAGTGGCTTGTCGCCCGGTTCCCCGCGCCCCTTAGAGGTGGGTCACCTCGTCGCTCCTCGCATGAAACCGTTGTAGATGTACCTCTGCAGGCAGAGGAAGACGATCAGTGTGGGCAAGATGACCAGGACCGCTCCTGCCGAGATCGTTTCCCAATGCGCGCCGAACGGGCCCTTGAAGCGGAAGAGGGACGTTGAGATCACGCCATGGTCCTGGGACGGCAGGTAGAGGAAGGGGATGTAGAAGTCGTTGTAGGTGGTGATGCCTTTGACGATGACTACGGTGGCGATCGCCGGTTTCAGGAGCGGGAAGATGATTCTGCGGTAGATCGTGAAGGCGCTGGCGCCGTCCAGGCGCGCCGCCTCGTCGAGGGACAGTGGGATCGAGCGGATGAACTGCAGGAAGATGTAGATCGACACGATGTCCGTGCCCGTGTAGAGCAGGATCGGCGCCCAGAGGGTGTCGAACGCGCCGAAGCTGTTCACGATCTGGAAGGTCGCCACCTGTGTCGTCACGCCGGGGACGAGGGCGGCGATCAGGAACAGGGCGACGACGATTTTCCGGAAACGGAAGGTGAACCGGTCGATCGCGTACGCCGTCATCGAGCCGATGAGGACGGTGCCCCCGATGGCGACGACCAGGATGATCGCCGTGTTTCCGAAGGCGGAGAGCATCCGGCCGTCCTGGAACGCCGTCACGTAGTTGGCGAAGTTGAGCGGGTCCTCGGGGAGCGAGAGGGCTCCGCTGCCCTTGGCCATCTCCTCCTCCGACTTGAGGGAGGTCAGGAGGACGGCGCCGAGCGGCAGCAGGACGATCACCGTCGCGGCGATCAGCGACAGGTACATGAGGATGCGGGCAACGGCTCGGCGGGTCATACGAGGTCCACCCTGTCGTCGGGGACGAGCCGGCGTTGCACCCAGGTCACCGTCAGGATGATCAGCAGCAGCACGACGGCGGCGGCCGAGGCGAGGCCCGTCTTGTTGAACTGGAAGGCCAGCTTCACGGTCTGGATCACGAAGGTCTCGGTGCCGGTCGCCCCGCCGGTCATGATGTACGGGATCTCGAAGACCGCCAGCGAGCCGGAGATGGACAGGATCACCGTCAGCGTGAGGACCGGCTTGATGCCCGGCGCGATGATGTGGCGGAACTGGTGCCAGCGGTTCGCGCCGTCCAGGTCGGCCGCCTCGTACAGTTCCCCGGGGATGGACTGGATCGCGCCGAGGAAGAGGACGAAGTTCAGGCCCAGGTAGCGCCAGACCGACACGCCCGCGAGAGAGGTGTTCGCGGAGGACGGCGTGCCCAGCCAGGTGTGGTCGGTGTGCACGCCGAACAGGCTCAGCACCGAGTCGAGGGTGCCGCCGTCCTGGAAGAAGTACAGGAAGACCAGGCCGATCGCGACGCCGTTGATCAGGTACGGGAAGAACAGCACGCCCTTGAAGAAGTTCCGGAAGCGGACGTTGAAGCTCAGCACCGTCGCGAAGTACAGCGCGAGGACGATCTGCACGGCCGAGGCGACCAGGTAGTAACCGCTGACGAAGAAGACCTGGAAGAGGTCCTCGCGGGTGAAGATCTCGGCGTAGTTCCCGGCGCCCGTGTAGCTCAGTTCGGGGCTCACGCCGTCCCAGTCGGTGAAGCTGTACGCGACCATGTTGGCGATCGGCGCGTAGGTGAAGGTGATCAGGAGGGCGAGCGGGGCGAGCAGAAACAGCCAGGGGGTGACGACCCGCCGCAGGCGGGCCCTGCGCGGCGCGGGTTCGGCGACTGCCGTCTCCGGGCCCGGTGGCGCCGGAGGCCGGGAGGCGGCCGCCTTCTCGGTGGTGTCCGTCATCAGGACCCCAGGCTCGCCTGCGTGTCGGTCCACTTCTTGGAGAGGTCCGCGAAGAAGTCAGCCAGGCTGCCCTTCTTCGCGCCGCGGGCGAGGTCGACCAGGTTCTGGCGGTAGGTGGGCTGGTAGATGCCGACCTCGGAGGCGTTGTCGAGCTTCTTGAGCTTCGCGCCCGCGGTGTCGTCCACCTCGATGATCTTCACGCCCGCGTCCTGGTACGGCTTCAGCACCGCGGGTAGGGCCGCGTCCTTGAGCGGGGAGACGGCCAGGTTGTCCTCGACGTAGCCGGACTTGTCGGTGAACCAGTCGATCCAGGCTCGGGCCGCCGCCTTGTGCTTGGAGTGGACGTTGACGGCCTGGTTGTAGTCGGGCTGGGCGACCGCGCAGAAGGTGCCGTTCTTCTTCGCCGGGAAGGGCATGAACCCGATGTCGTCCGGGTTCACGCCGGCCTTCTTCGCGGCGTCCTGGAACTGGATGATCGCCCAGGTGCCGAGCCACTGCGTGGCGATCTCGCCCCGGGCCAGACGCGGTTTGGACTCCTCCCAGTTGGTCGTCGTCGGGTCTTTCTCAGCGAGCCCCTGCTTGACGATGTCGTGCAGCAGCGTGTCGCCGACGCGCAACTCGGAGCCCTTCGCCCACGGGTCGCCCTCGGCGAGCTTCGTGGTGGCCTGGGTGTCGCAGTTGACCGCGCCGCGGACGTCTGTCCACTGCGTCATCGGCCACTTGGCGGCGAAGTTGGTGTAGAAGGGGGTCGCGTCGGTCTTGTCCTTGATGGCCTTCAGGGCGTCGAGGAACGCGGCCGGGCTGGTGGGCCATTCGGTGACCCCGGCCTCACGCCAGACCTTCTTGTTGTAGAGGAAGCCGGGTATCACGCCGACCGGGCTCTGGCCGTAGACCTTGCCGTCGACGGTGGTGTAGTCGGTGAAGCGGTATTTCTTGCTGCGCTCGGCCTGGGTGCCCAGTGAGGCGAAGAACTTGGGGTAGTCGTCCTTCTCGATGACCGCGGGGATCAGCAGGACATCGCCGTAGTCCTCCGTGTTCATCCGGATCTTGATCTCGGACTCGTAGTTGGTGAGGGCCTGGAACTCGACCTTCACCTTCGGGTAGGTCTTCCTGAACTCGGCGGCGTACCGGTCCATCGTGCCGTCCTGCACGAGGTCGGTCCGCACGGTGAGGACCGTGATGGTCCCTCTCACCTTCGACGGGTCGGTGGGCGCCTCGGCCTCGGCGCCCTCGGTCCCGCGCGAGGTTCCGGTGCAGCCGGCGGCCACCAGGGCGGCTCCCACGGCGAGTGCCAGGACAGTACGGCGGTTCATGTGCATCAGCTCCGTTCTTGTCACGGACGGAAGAGCACGTGCGGGTTGGCTGGTTTCGGCACTCTGTCAGCGCTTTCTCAACCGGTAAAGTCCCATTCCCGCCAACGATGCGAACATGACGCTCAGTTCTGTGCTGGACCGGTTTAGGGAGTGCGCATGCTGGAGGCCACACCGCTCGCCGACGGATGGACCCTGCGACACCCTGAGGACGCCGCGGACGCGCTCCCGGCCGCGATGCCGGGCTGTGTGCACACGGATCTGCTGGCGGCGGGGTTGATCCCGGATCCGTTCCTCGGCCAGAACGAGACCGAGGTGGCGTGGGTGGGGCGGCGGGAGTGGACGTACGAGCGGGAGCTGGGGCCCGCGTCCCGGCACGAGCAGACCGACCTCGTCTTCGAGGGGCTCGACACCGCCGCGGAGATCACGCTCGACGGCCAGCTCCTCGGGCGGGTGCGGAACATGCACCGCTCGTACCGCTTCGACGTGACCGGTCTCTCGGGGCGGCTGTCGGTGCGGTTCGTGTCCGCGTACGCCGAGGCCGAGGTGGTGCGCGGCAAGCTGGGCGAGCGGCCCGCCGCGTACGCCGAGCCGTACCAGTACATCCGCAAGATGGCCTGCTCCTTCGGCTGGGACTGGGGGCCGACTTTGGTGACGGCCGGGATGTGGCGGCCGGTACGGCTGGAGCAGTGGTCGACGGCCCGGATCGCGCGGGTGCGCCCGCTCGTCACCCTCGAACAGCGCACCGGTGTCGTGGAGTTGCACGTCGACGTCGAGCGGACCCGGGTCGAGGCGCCGCTCGCCGTCGAGGCGAACGTCGGCGGGGTGCGGGCGCGCGCGGAGATCGACGGGACGCGGGGGGTCGTACGGCTCCGGGTGCCGGACGCCGCGCTGTGGTGGCCGCAGGGGTACGGTGAACAGCCGCTGTACGACGTGGAGTTGACACTGCTGCACAGGGGCGGCGAGGCGCTGGACGGGTGGCGGCGGCGGATCGGCTTCCGCAGCGTCGAGCTGGACACGTCGGCCGACGCGCACGGCACCGGGTTCACCCTCGTCGTCAACGGCGAGCGGCTCTTCGCGCGGGGCGTCAACTGGATCCCGGACGACGTGTTCCCGTCCCGGATCACCCGCGAGCGGTACCGGGAGCGGCTCGCGCAGGCCGCCGGCGCGGGCGTGGACCTCGTACGGATCTGGGGCGGCGGGATCTACGAGAGCAAGGACTTCTACGACGCCTGCGACGAGCTGGGGCTGCTGGTGTGGCAGGACTTCCCGTTCGCGTGCGCGGCCTACCCGGAGGGGCAGCCGCTGCGGGGCGAGGTGGAGGCCGAGGCCCGGGAGAACGTCGTACGGCTGATGCCGCATCCGTCGCTGGTGCTGTGGAACGGCAACAACGAGAACCTGTGGGGCTTCCGCGACTGGGACTGGGAGCGGCGGCTGGCCGGGGACTCGTGGGGCGAGGGGTACTACCTGGGCGTCCTGCCGCGGGTGGTGGCCGAGTTGGATCCGACGCGGCCGTACACGGCGGGCAGTCCGTGGTCCGGGTCGTGGGCCCACCACCCGAACGACCCGGCGCACGGCACGCACCACTCCTGGGAGGTGTGGAACCGCGAGGACTACGCCGACTACCGGCTGAGCGTGCCGCGGTTCGTCGCCGAGTTCGGCTGGCAGGCGCCGCCCGCGTTCGCCACGCTGCGGCGCGCCCTGCCCGGCGAGGAGTTCGCGCCCGGCTCCCCCGGCATGATGCACCACCAGAAGGCGGACGACGGCAACGGCAAGCTCAGGCGGGGCTTGGAGCGGCACTTCGCCTTCCCCGAGGGGGACTTCGACCGCTGGCACTACCTCACGCAGGTCAACCAGGCGCGTGCCGTCGCCGCCGGGATCGAGCACTGGCGGTCGCACTGGCCGGTGTGCGCGGGCACCGTCGTCTGGCAGCTCAACGACTGCTGGCCGGTCACGAGCTGGGCCGCGATCGACGGGGACGGGCGCGAGAAGCCGCTGTACCACGAGCTGCGGCGGCTGTACGCCGACCGGCTGCTCAGCCTCCAGGTGCGGGACGGCAGGCTGGTGCTGGCCGCCGTGAACCAGTCGGCAGGCGAGTGGGGCGCCGCCCTGACCCTGCGCCGGATGTCCGTCGAGGGCGAGGTGCTCGGCGAGACGCGTACCGGTCTGTCCGTGGAGCGGCGGGCGGTGGGCGTGGTGCGCGTACCGGACGAGCTGGCGCCCGACGGGCCGAAGGAGTTCCTGGTCGCCGACGCGGACGGGCTGCGCGCGCTGCACTTCCCGGTGCCGGACCGGGATATCCCGTATCCCCGGCCGGAGTTCGACGTGGCGCCGGCGCCCGGCGGGATCACGGTGACCGCCCGCACTCTCGTACGGGACCTGCTGCTCCAGGCCGACCGGCTCGGTCCGGAGGCGCGGGCCGACCGGGGGCTGGCCACGCTGCTGCCCGGCGAACAGGTCACCATCGGGGTGCGCGGCTGGCAGACTCCGGATGCCCGGACAGCAAGATCAGCCCTGTACTGCATGGAGCCCCACCGATGACAGGACTCTCAGGTCCGCGCGTCACCATCAAGGACGTCGCCGCGCGCGCCGGCGTGTCCAAGGGTGCCGTGTCCCTCGCCTTCAACCACAAGCCGGGCCTGTCGGAGGCGACCCGGGACCGGATATTCCGGGCGGCGCGGGAGCTGGGCTGGGAGCCGAGCCTCACTGCCCGGACGCTTGCGGGGTCGCGCGTGGACGTGGTGGGGCTGGCGATCTGCCGGCCGGCGCGGATGCTCGGGCTCGAGCCCTGGTTCATGGAGTTCATCTCGGGCGTGGAGAGCGTCCTGACCGACCACTCCTGCTCGCTGCTGCTGCGGCTCGTACGGAATCTGGACGAGGAGATCGGGCTGCAGGAGTCGTGGTGGCGGGGGCGGCAGATCGGCGGCTCGATCCTCGTGGACTTCCGCGCGGACGACCCCCGCGTGGCCGCGGTCGAACGGCTCGGGATGCCGGTGGTCGCCGTCGGGCACCCCTCCCTGACCGGCGGCCTGACCTCCGTGTGGACCGACGACGCCACGGCCGTGACGGAGGCTGTGCGGTATCTGGCGGCGCTCGGGCACCGGCGGATCGCCCGGGTCGGCGGCGCGGCGGCGCTCGGCCACACGATCATGCGTGCGGCCGCCTTCGACGAGGCGGCGCGTACGCTCCGGCTCGGCGGGGCCCGGCAGGTCGCCACGGACTACTCCGGCGAGGCGGGCGCGCGGGCGACGCGGTCGCTGCTGACGGCCGCGCCGCCGGACCGGCCTACGGCGATCGTGTACGACAACGACATCATGGCGGTGGCCGGGCTGTCGGTGGCGGCGGAGATGGGGTTGCGGGTGCCGGAGGACGTGTCGCTGCTGGCCTGGGACGACTCGCAGCTGTGCCGGCTGACGCATCCGACGCTGTCGGCGATGAGCCATGACGTGCACGGGTTCGGGGCGGATGCGGCGCGTACGCTGTTCGGGGTGATCATGGAGGAAGGGGTGATGTCGCATCCGGTGCCTACGCCGGTACTGACGCCCAGAGGGTCTACGGCAGCGCCCCGCGGGTAGTCGGCCAGCGCTGCACTGGAGACTCACCCGCAGGTGTGACCTTCACCGCTCGGCCCACCAGGACTGGGCAGCTACGTTACTGATAAGTAGCATGGCGTCTTAAGCAAGCGCTCAGCATCCCGCATCTGGAGGAGAGCCATCGTGCCTCGTACCGTCAGGGACGTCGTCTTCGTCGACGGCGTCCGAACCCCGTTCGGCAAGGCGGGCCCGAAGGGCATCTACCACGAGACCCGCGCCGACGACCTTGTCGTGAAGGCGATCCGGGAGCTGCTGCGCCGCAACCCCGGTCTCGACCCGAAGACGATCGACGAGGTCGCCGTCGCCGCGACCACGCAGATCGGCGACCAGGGCCTGACCATCGGCCGGACGGCGGGCATCCTCGCCGGTCTCCCCCAGTCCGTCCCGGGTTACGCGATCGACCGCATGTGCGCGGGCGCCCTGACGGCCGTGACGACCGTGTCCGGCTCCATCGCCTTCGGCGCGTACGACGTCGCCGTCGCGGGCGGTGTCGAGCACATGGGCCGCCACCCGATGGGCGAGGGCGTCGACCCGAACCCGCGGTTCGTGTCCGAGAAGCTGGTCGACGAGTCCGCCCTGTTCATGGGCATGACCGCGGAGAACCTGCACGACCGCTACCCGCACATCACCAAGCAGCGCGCCGACGAGTACGCGGTGCGCTCGCAGGAGAAGGCCGCCAAGGCGTACGCCAACGGCAAGATCCAGGCCGACCTGGTGCCGATCTCCGTACGCCGCACCAATGAAGAGGCGGGCGAGACCGGCTGGGGCCTGGTCACCGCCGACGAGCCGATGCGCCCGGGGACGACCCTGGAGAACCTGGCGGGCCTGAAGACCCCGTTCCGCGTGCACGGCCGGGTCACAGCCGGCAACGCGGCCGGTCTGAACGACGGCGCCACCGCCTCGCTCATCGCGTCCGAGGACTTCGCCCGCGAGCACAACCTGCCGGTGAAGATGCGCCTGGTGGGCTACGCCTTCGCGGGCGTCGAGCCGGAGGTCATGGGCTACGGCCCGATTCCGGCCACGGAGAAGGCCCTCGCCAAGGCGGGGCTGAGCATCTCCGACATCGGTCTGTTCGAGATCAACGAGGCCTTCGCCGTCCAGGTGCTGGCCTTCCTGGACCACTACGGCATCGCCGACGACGACGAGCGCGTCAACCAGTACGGCGGCGCCATCGCCTTCGGCCACCCGCTGGCCTCCTCCGGCGTCCGCCTGATGACGCAGCTGGCCCGCCAGTTCGAGGAGCAGCCGCACGTCCGCTACGGCCTGACCACCATGTGCGTCGGCTTCGGCATGGGCGCGACGGTCATCTGGGAGAACCCGCACTTCGAGGGGGACAAGTGAGCACCACCGCCGAGCTTCTGAAGCAGGCCTCCGACCTGTTCCCGGACGAGGTCGTCACCCAGGCGCACGTACGCCACTTCGACCTGCCGCAGGGCGCGGGGCGCTTCGCCCTGATCACCCTGGACAACGGCCTGGACCACACCAAGCCGACCACCTTCGGCCCGGCCTCGCTCGCGAACCTGAACGCCGCGATCGACCAGGTCGAGAAGGAGGCCGCGGACGGCGACATCGCCGGCGTCGGCATCACCGGCAAGCCGTTCATCTTCGCGGTCGGCGCCGACCTCAAGGGCGTGGAGATCCTCAAGGAGTACGACCACGCGCTCGCCATCGGCAAGGGCGGCCACGAGGTCTTCAAGCGGCTGTCCAAGCTGGCGGTCCCGACCTTCGCGTACTACAACGGCGCCGCCATGGGCGGCGGCGTCGAGGTCGGCCTGCACTGCACCTACCGCACCGTCTCGAAGGCACTCCCGGCCTTCTCCCTGCCCGAGGTCTTCCTCGGCCTGGTCCCCGGCTGGGGCGGCTGCACGCTGCTGCCGAACCTGATCGGCGCCGACAAGGCCGTCTCGGTCGTCATCGAGAACAGCCTCAACCAGAACAAGCAGCTCAAGGGCAAGCAGGTCCACGAGCTCGGCATCGCCGACGCCATCTTCGAGGGCGCCGACTTCCTGGAACAGTCGCTGCTGTGGACCGCCCAGGTCCTCAAGGGCGACATCGAGGTGCAGCGCCCGGTGATCGCCCGCGACGAGACCTGGGACCAGGCCGTCGAGCGCGGCCGCGCCTTCGCCGACTCCAAAGTGCACGGCGCCGCCCCGGCCGCCTACCGCGCCCTGGACATCATCGCCGCCGCCAGGAACGGCGACCTCCAGCAGGGCTACGACGCCGAGGACAAGGCGCTCGCCGACCTGATCATGGGCGGGGAACTGCGCGCCGGCATCTACGCGTTCAACCTGGTGCAGAAGCGCGGCAAGCGTCCCGCGGGCGCCCCGGACAAGAACCTGGCGCGTCCGGTCACCAAGGTCGGTGTCGTCGGCGCCGGTCTGATGGCCAGCCAGCTCGCCCTGCTGTTCCTGCGCCGCCTCGAGGTGCCGGTCGTGCTGACCGACATCGACCAGGAGCGCATCGACAAGGGTGTGTCGTACGTCCACGAGGAGATCGACAAGCTCCTCCTCAAGGGCCGCGTCAACCAGGACAAGGCCAACCGTCTCAAGGCGCTGGTGACCGGTGTCCTGGACAAGGCCGAGGGCTTCTCGGACGCGGACTTCGTCATCGAGGCCGTGTTCGAGGAGATGGGCGTCAAGCAGCAGGTGTTCGCGGAGGTCGAGGCGGTCGCGCCCGCGCACGCGATCCTCGCCACCAACACCTCCTCGCTGTCCGTGACGGAGATGGGCTCGAAGCTGAAGCACCCCGAGCGGGTCGTCGGCTTCCACTTCTTCAACCCGGTGGCCGTGCTGCCGCTGCTGGAGATCGTCCGCGGCGAGCAGACCGACGACGCCTCCCTGGCCACGGCGTTCGCCGTCGCCAAGAAGCTGAAGAAGACCGCGGTCCTGGTCAAGGACGCCCCGGCGTTCGTCGTGAACCGCATCCTGACCCGCTTCATGGGCGAGATCCAGAACGTCATCGACGAGGGCACCCCCGTCGACGTGGCGGAGCGGGCGGTGGAGCCTCTCGGCCTGCCGATGTCCCCGCTCGTCCTGCTGGAGCTGGTCGGCCCTGCGATCGGCCTGCACGTCTCCGAGACCCTCAACAAGTCGTTCCCGGACCGTTTCAAGGTCTCCCCGAACCTGAAGGCGGTCGTGGACGCGGGCAAGCGCGGCTTCTATGTCTACGACAGCGGGAAGCCGGAGCTGGACCCGGAGGTCGCCGCGCTGCTCAAGCAGGGCGACAGCGTGCTGACCGAGGAGCAGGTGCGCTCCCGCGTCCTGGACGCTGTCGCACAGGAGATCGAGCTCATGCTCGACGAGGGCGTGGTCGCCGAGGCCCAGGACATCGACCTGTGCCTGATCACGGGCGCCGGCTGGCCCTTCCACCTGGGCGGCATCACGCCGTACCTGGACCGTGAGGGCGTCTCCGAGCGTGTGAACGGGAAGCGGTTCCTGGCCCCGGGCGTGGCGAGCGTCCCGGCGTAACGTCCGTACCCCGGGCAGGGGGTGGGGTGCATGGTAACGATCCATGTGCCCCACCCCCTTTTGTCACACCTGAAACGATAGGATCTCCACACGATCTGACCACTCATTCACACAGTTGTTTCCTTCTGAGGAGTCTCCGTGGCGTCCACCCGTCGCCGCCCACCCCGACGGCGGGTCTGGCCCAAGATCAGACTGCTGCTCTTCGTGGCCGTCATCGCCGCCGGCGCCACGGCGCTCTATCCCGTGTGGAAGGCGGCGAACCCGGATCCGCCCGACCTCGTCGTCCGGTACCGGACCAGCACTCCGGCCGCGGCCGCGGCGGCCAAGCCGTCGCTCGAAGTCTTCAACGAGACGAAGAAGCCGCTGTCGCTGAGCGACGTGGCCCTCAGGTACTACTTCACCGCGAACGACGCCACGGGCCCCACTGGCGCCTCCGGGTATGCCTTCAACTGCGTCAACGCCGCCGTCGGCTGCTCGCACATCGCCGGCCGCGTCGTCGAGCTGGACAAGCCCACCGACACCGCCGACCGCTACCTGGAGATCCGCTTCACCGAGGACGCGGGCACCCTCAAGCCGGGCGCCAACAGCAAGGGCATCGACCTCCAGCTGTACCGCACCGACCACAAGGAGCTGAAGCAGTCCGACGACCGTTCCTTTGACGCGGAGATGACCAGCTACCAGGAGGCAAAGCAGATCACCGCCTACAAGGGCGGCGCTCTAGCCTGGGGCGAGGAGCCGGACGGCACCGAGCCGGGCGACGACAAGAAGGCGTCGGCGAAGGCCGCGGCGCCCGAGCCGGTGCCGGCCGCCCCGGAGGGGGTGCTGTTCGACGACTTCGACTACGTCGACGCCAAGGACCCCGCGCTGTTCAAGCACGGCTGGCTGGTCCGCACCAGCAAGGGCGGCCCCGGCATCGACAGCACCTGGTCGGCCGAGGGTGTCACCTTCCCCACCGCCGAGGGCGCCGGAGACGACGGGCAGGTGCTCCAGCTGCGCGCCAGCACCGACGGCACGAAGGCGGGCACCACGCAGGCGAGCCTCGGCACCGCAAAGAGCAAGTTCCGCTCCGGGACGTACGCCGCCCGCATCCACTTCAGCGACGAACCGACGACCGGTGAGAACGGCGACCACGTCAACCAGACGTTCTACACCATCGGCGGCAGCGGAAAGACGTACAGCGAACTCGACAACGAGTACCTGCCGAACGGCGGCTGGGGCAGGCTTGGCCCCAAACTCGACACCGTCAGCTGGTACGACCACAAGGCGAACGACCGCGTCTACACCACCACGAACAAGAGCCTGGACGGCTGGCACACCGTGGTGGTCACCGTCGAGGACGGTGCGGTCACCTATCGCGTGGACGGCAAGAAGCTGTTCTCCAGCCGCGGCAAGTACGCCCCGCGCGCGGACATGTCGGTGAACTTCAACCACTGGTTCATCGACCTGCCGTCTCTGGGCGAACGCGCCTGGGACATGAAGGTCGACTGGCTGTACTACAACGCGAACGACGCGTTGCCGGCGAAGGAAGTCCAGGCCGAAGTCGAGGGCTTCGCCGGCCACGGCATGAACTTTTTCGACACGGTTCAGGAGTCACGGTGAGGAAAAGGCGGTCCAGTGCACCCGGTCACGCGGCTGCGGGGGGTGACGGGGACAAACCAGTGGTGAGCCGCCGCTCGGCGCTGCTCATGGGCGGCACGGGCGGGGTCGCGCTGGCGGGCGGCGGTGCCTGGCTCGGCAACGTGGCGGCCCAGCCCGCGGCGGCCCCGGCGGTCGAAGCGGCCATCGGCGGCCTCGCCACTCCCCCGGCCTACGCCCCGTCGGGGCGCCGCCCCAGGTACCGCCGGGCCACCTGGTCCCAGCAGTTACAGGCCGGCCACGGCTGGACCCCCGGCGGCGCCGGCACGGCGTCGGCCGAGGCGAACGACAGGACCGTCTTCGCGCGCGGCACGCAGGCGGTGCGGGTGACCACCAACGCCACCGGCAAGCAGTCGTACGTCCGCAGGACGGGCATGGGCGCGCTGAACCTGAAGAGCAAGATGATCAGACTCGTCCTCCGGGTCGACGACGTGGCCAACCTGTCCAAGCTCGTCTTCTACCTGGGCAGCGGCTCGCTCGCGAACCACTTCGCCTGGACGTTCCACGTCCACTCCGCCACGGGTGCCAACTACGTCCAGTCCGGGGAGTGGGTGACGGTCCACCTCCAGTGGGCGGATGTCACCAGCGCGGCCGGCACGTACAAGATCGGGGCCGACGGGAAGCCGTCCACGAAGACCGGGTTCACCGACATGTCGTTCGCGGTGTACGACAACGCGGGCGGGCCGGTGACGTACCGGCTCCAGGCCGTGGAGCTGATACCGGACACCGCTTCGGTCTTCCCCAAGGGCCTCGTCTCCATCACCTTCGATGACTCGCACAAGTCGGTCCACGACCTGGCCCGCCCGGTGATGGACGCCTACGGCTTCCCCGGCACGGTCTACAACATCGCCGACGTCGTCGGCACCGGAAGCTTCCTGACGATCAATCAGATGCGGTCGATGCAGAACTTCTCCGGCTGGGAGATGGCCGGGCACTCGTACGCGAACGCCACGCACACCGCCAGCTACCCCAAGCTCACCGCGGAGCAGGCCGACGACGACTTCCGCAAGCTGCGCGAGTGGCTGGTGTCCAACGGCTTCACCAGCGAGCACTTCGCCTATCCGCACGGCGCGTTCCAGAAGACGACGGACGGTGTCCCGGTCGACCTGATCGCCGGCCGGCACTTCGCCACGGCCCGGTCGATCGTCTCCGAGACGATCGAGTCGTTCGCCCCGGCGATGCCGTACCGGCTGAAGGCGCTGACCGGCATCAACGACGGTACGGGGATCGGCGGTACGGCGCTGTCGAAGGTGACCGGCCCGGGCGGGCGGCTCGACCGGTGCGTGGACAGCGGTGACTGGCTGATCCTGTGTCTGCACAAGGTCGTCGAGAGCGCCCCGAAGACCAGCACGGAGATCGCCACGGCGGGGCTGACCGCGCTGATGAAGGCGATCGACGAGCGGGACATCCCGGTGCTGACGGTCGAGGAGGCGATGGCCCACTACACGTGAGGCCACGTAACGAGAACACACGCAACGAGAACAGGGGCGGCCCGGCGGGCCGCCCCTGTCCGCTCACCGTGCTGCGGCCTACCAGCCGCCCTGCCCGTTGTTCCCCTGCTGCCAGGACGGGTCCGGGTAGCCGCCCTGCTGGTGCTGCGGGTCGTACGGGTACGGCTGCTGCTGGTAGGGGTCGGCGTGGCCGCCCTGCCACTGCGGCCGGCCGACCGGTGCCGGAGTTCCCCAACTGACGTTCTGCTGCGGCATGTTCGGATGCTGCTGCGGGTCGTAGCCGGGCAGCGGCTGCGGCTGGGTGGGGATGGCACCGGCCAGGCGGGGCCGGGTGCGCAGGGCCACGCCTTCGAGGCGCATCAGCTGGAGCGTCTCGGTGACCTTCTTGTCGGAGTACGGGTCCTCCTCCTCGAAGATCTCCGTCACGTCGGACTCGTGGTCGCCGGCCACGGACACCTCGACGCCGCCCTGGCGGGTTCCCCAGCTGCCCTTGTGCAGGGTGAACAGGGCGTAGAAACGCAGGGGAGTCAGCAGGGTCAGCTGGATCACGCCGTAGACCGGTGCGAGCAGGAACATGCCGAACCGCTTGATGAAGCCCATGCCCCGGCGCGGGAAGTCGAGGTACCGCACGTTGCGCAGGTACCCCATGAGGACCATGAAGACCAGGTAGTCGCCGATGTGGTTGACGAACTGCTCCGGCTTGAGGATGGGCAGGATGACCATCGAGTAGAACATCGCCGAGCCGAACACCAGCCACAGCGCCAGTTCCATGCAGGTCAGCCAGAAGGCGGGCCGGTACTTCTTCTGGTGCCGGAACGCCCACAGGGACTCGCGGAAGAACGACTTGTTCCAGCGGACCTGCTGGCGCAGGAAGTGCGGCAGCTTCTCGGGGACGGCCGTGTAGCCGACGGCGGTCTCCTGAAAGACGACCTGGCCCTCCATCAGGCAGTAGTTGGTCATGCGGCGGTCGTCGCCGAAGACGGCCGGTTTGCCGAGGAACTGCTGGCCCAGGAAGTCCGGCAGGTACTTGCGCACCAGCGTGCCGCGG
Source organism: Streptomyces sp. TRM68367 (assembly GCF_014495685.1). GTDB lineage: Bacteria > Actinomycetota > Actinomycetes > Streptomycetales > Streptomycetaceae > Streptomyces. The sequence continues at coordinate 63,270 of NZ_JACTVI010000029.1, forward strand.
TATGCCGACAGCGCTCCGCAGCAGCACAGCACCGACTTCAGCCGCGAGTAGGCGGCCCGCTCGAACAGGAACGAGTTGCCGTAGCGCAGGTCCTGGAGGCGGGTGAAGATGTTGCTGTCGTGGTTGAGGGCCAGCACCATGCCGGTGGACGCCATGATGCGCTCGTCGGCCAGCGGCAGCAGCAACTCGCGGACGGTGTCCCGGGACAGGACCGTGTCCGAGTCGACGCAGAGGAAGATGTCGGAGTACGGCGCGGCCTCGAAGCCCAGCGCCAGCGCCTCGCGCTTGCCCTTGTTCTCCGGCTGCACACTGACCGTGTACTTGACGCCCTTGGCCTCGAACTCGCGGCGCATCTTCTTGGCCGCCCTGATGCCGGAGTCGTCGGCGCTGGCGTCGTCGATGATGTGGATCTCGTTGGGCAGCCGGCTCTGCGCGAGCAGGCTGCGCATGCCCTGCTCGAACATCACCGGGTCCTCGTTGTAGATCGGGATGACCGCGGTGACCCAGGCGTCCTCCAGATACTCCAGCTCCTCCCGCCCGGCCTTGGCCGGACGGTAGAACAGGGCGCCGAACATCTTCAGGGCCAGCAGGCCCATGGCGCCCATCGAGTACAGGTGCAGGGAGCCGGCGTCGAGCCGTGTGGCGATCAGCGCGGCGAGGCCGAGGAAGACGAGGTACGAGACCTTCAGATGCCGGCGCTTGCGGTGCGCCCGGCGTCCGCCGGAGTCGACGGCCCCGGGTATGTAGGTATCGTCGGTCGTCACAGCTTGACCACCCGTGGGTGATCGGCGGACTTGCCGCGGGTGTCGAACAGCGCCCGGGCGCGGTCGGCGAGCAGCCCCAGGTCGATCTCCCGGTGCGGCTGGAGCAGGATCGTCAGGTCCGCTTCCGCGGCGGCGGCCAGGTAGTCGGCGGCGCGCTCGACCGGCGTACCGGCGACGGTCCAGTCGTCGACGCGCGGGTCGAAGTAGACGAGTTCGGCGCCGCGGGCGCGCAGGTTCTCCGCCACGGCGAGGGCCGGGCTCTCGCGCTGGTCGGAGATGTCGGGCTTGTAGGTCACGCCGAGCAGCAGCACACGCGAGCCGCGTACGGCCTTGCCCTCGTCGTTGAGCAGGTCGGCCGCGCGGTTGACCACGTGCACGGGCATGCGCTGGTTGATCTCCTGCGCGAGCTCCACGAACCGGAACGGGATGCCGAGCGAACGCACCTTGTACGACAGGTAGTTGGGGTCGATCGGGATGCAGTGCCCGCCGACGCCCGGGCCGGGATAGAAGGGCGCGAAGCCGAACGGCTTGGTGGAGGCACAGCGGATCGCGTCCCACAGGTCGACGCCGATCTCGCGGCAGAACATCGACATCTCGTTCACGAGGGCGATGTTGACGTGCCGGTAGGTGTTCTCCAGCAGCTTGGCCATCTCGGCCTCGCGGGTGCCCTTGGCCTCCACGACGCGCGTGACGAACCGCTCGTACAGAGCGCGGGCGGCCTTGGTGCAGTCGGCGGTGACGCCGCCGACGACCTTGGGCGTGTTCTCCAGACCGAAGGAGGCGTTGCCCGGGTCGATGCGCTCCGGGGAGAAGGCCAGGTGGAAGTCCCGGCCGACACGCAGACCGCCGGCCTCCAGGCGGGGGCGGACGACCTCGTCGGTGGTGCCGGGGTACGTCGTGGACTCCAGCACGACGAGCGTGCCCGGCCCGAGGTGGGCGGCGATGTCCCCGACGGCGGCGTGCACCGCGCCGAGGTCCGGGGAGCCGTGCTCGGTGAGCGGGGTCGGCACGCAGATGACGATCGCGGCGGTGTCCGCGATGGCCTCGGGCCGGACCGTGGCCTCGAAGCCCTGGCCGAGCATCGCGGCGACCTCGGCGTCCGAGATGTCGTCGACATGGGAGCGGCCGGTGTTCAGGCCGTCCACGACGGTACGGCTGCGGTCGAGACCGACCACCTTGAGACCGGCCGCCGCGGCGGAGCGAGCCAGCGGCAGCCCCACGTAACCGAGTCCGACAACGACAAGATCCACCGTGGAGGATCTACTCACGACATCATTCCCAACCCCGTTGCCACGGCCCCGGCCAGACGCAGGCTGCCGTCGGCCCCCCAAGGCAAATTCGAACAAGTCCGTGGAGGCTAACAAGACCTTCACCTTTTAACCACGGCCGCTCACGGTGCGCCTTGTCACGCACACACCCGTACAACCCTCGGCACATCCTGCGTGTCTCACGTCACCCCTGTCTCTGACGGATGCACCGATCGAGAAGCGAAGCGACATGAGCCACCCCGCATCCCCGCCGGCGAGCAGGACGGCAACCTCAAGGAGGACCCGGTCTCCCTGGACGAGCCGCTCGGCGGGAAGCTGAAGCTCGACGCCGGGACGCACCGGCTGGACGGTGAAGGGGCGCTGAAGTTCGTCCGGACCCGCCACGGGTGGTGGCGGCCGAGCCTCACGCGAGCCGGTTGTGGGAGGCGATCCGTGCGGACGGGGAGATACCGGAGTCGGTGCCGAAGTCGCTGGCGCGGGGCGGGAGTTCGTCGGTGCGGGGCGGGGAGTTCGGCGGTGCGCTGATGGGTGCGCTCCGATGGCGGGTGTCTCAGACTTCGCGCCAGGCCTGGAGGGCGAGGCCCGGTTCGTCCTTGCGGCGGGTGAACAGGAGGCGGCCGGTTCCCGGGGAGCGGGTGGCGGCCACGACCTCGTCGTGTTCGTCCAGGGCCAGGGAGATCTCGGCGTCCGCGGGGAGCTGGGGGCCCGACTCGGTCCACCAGGCGCCGGCCGGCTCCTGCTCGGTGGGGTAGGCGGCGAAGGCGACCCGGCCGCTCGCCGAGCGCTGGGCGAGCACCGTGCAGTCGTGGCCCTCGATGTCACAGCGCACGGCGGAGACCGGGCCGGGCCCGGCGCAGGCGAGCAGCGGCACGGGCTTGTCGCCGGGCCGCCAGGCGCACAGGTCGCCGGAGTCGTCGGTGAAGAACAAGGTCGTGTGCGCGGCGGAGGTGGCCAGTGCGCGCAGGGTGCCTGGGTGGGCCGACACCTCGATCTCCTCCTCCAGCACCGGGACGTGGCCCGGGCCCTCCTGGCGCCAGTGCAGGACGACGCCCGGCGCGGCCGCGTACAGCTCGACCAGGCCGGACTCGCCGGTCACCGCCGCGAGTTCGTCGTGCACGTCGGTGCCCTTGAGGTCCCGCCACGGGCCCCAGCCGCCCTTCTCCTTCTGGCCGAGCATGCTCACGCCGCCGGCCTGGTTGCGGACGAAGACGTGCGCACGGCCCTGGGCGTCGACCGTGACGGCCGGCATGCCGGTGCGGTCGCCCTTCTTGTCGGGGTGGCCGATCGGGATCCAGTCCAGGGGGGCCAGCAGGGGGCGGTAATGGGTGGAGTGCACCAGGCCCGACTGGCCGGGCACGGTGGGACGCCAGGCGACGAGGTGGGCGTAGCGGTCGGTGCCCTGGCCCACGGCGAGGCCGGGGTGCAGTTTCTGGGTGCCGCCGACTTTGCGAGGGGCGTCCCAGGCGCCGGCTGGGGTGCGTTCCGCGCGGCACAGGACGGCGTCGCCGGACGGCAGGTAGACGGTAAGGCGGCCGTCGCGGCCGCGGAGAAGCCAGTCGCCGTTCACCGGTTCACTTTATTCGGGCGGTGGTGTGAAGTGGGCCCCGGCCCCACCGTCGGCGCGTGGTTCACGGTCGTACGGTCTTCGGGCCCGTCACGTCCGCGCCGAGGTCCTCGACCCTGCGCCGTAGCTCGCGGTCCGCCGTGACAACCAGGACGGCTCTGTGCTGTGTCCTTGCGACCAGTTCGACCATGTGGTCGTCGCCGCCGGCCGGGGCGGGGTCCACGTGTACGCCTGGCGTGGACTCCACGGTGCGGGCTGCGCCTTCTACGACGAGCACGATCTCGAGGGGGCCGGTGTGGCCGGGCAGGCCGTGTGTCGCGAGGTGGTCGCGGAGTCGTTCGGTTGCGCCCTTGCGGTCACGCCACCAGCCGTCCGGGACCGAGCCGACGACGTTGGCGGCGTCGACGATCAGGAGGAGGGGGGCGTTGTCCGTCATACGGTCAGGGTCGCACGGTGGCCCAGGACGTGGCTGCCGGTTGCGCGTCGGCGCCGGGTGCGGTCTGTCGTGTGTAGAGCACCGCTCCCGCCACCTGCCCCGTCTCCTCGTAGCCCGTCGCCTTCAGGAGGCGTCGCAGGGCGGGCAGGCGGTGCACTCCGTACGGCTCTCCCCGGGAGTCGTCGACCACGAGCGCCGGCGGGTGGTCCGTCAGCTCCTGCCGGAATGCCGGCCAGGCTCCCTCGACCGCGTGCTTCTCGCCGACCTGGGGCCCGTCTCTGCCACCGCTGTAGTTGGTGAGGAAGCCGGCCGTGAGGAAGCGGGTGGCCGGGGGGCGGCCTGCGAGCCAGTACGTTTCCGGGTGTATGCCCCAGATGAGGATGGGGTCGTGGGGCGCGGTGCGGTGGGCCACGGCGGCGGCCAGGCGGTGGGTGTGGTCCAGGTCGGGGCGGGGGGCGAGCAGGCCCCAGGTCAGGAACAGGGCGCAGCAGCAGGCGGAGGTGAGGAGGGCGGTCCGGCGGCTGGTGCGGCATGCCGAGTGGAGCGCTGCCGTCGTCAGGACGGCCAGGGGCGGGAGGAGTTGCAGGTAGTAGTGGCCGAAGAAGTGGAAGCCCGCCGTGACCGCTCCGGCCGACGAGGCCAGCCACAGCCAGAGGTCCGGCATCCCGGTGCGCGGGGCGCGCGACAGTCGTAGCAGGGCAGGAATGAGACCCGCGCACGCCACCGCGAGGATCCCGGTGTTGGCCAACGCCCGGGCGAGTACGTGCAGTTCCGAACCGGTGACCGTGGCGTACGTCCCGGATCCCGTCACCGTCCAGAAGAGGAAGCCCGCCGGATCGGTCACCCATGCCGCGGCCAGGACCGGCAGCACGGCTCCCACCCCCAGCCGCAGCAGCCCGCCGCCCCGGTGGGCCGCGTACAGCCACAGCACCGGCACCAGCACCGCCCCGCCGGTCTGCTTGGCCAGAAAGGCGCAACCGACCGCCGCTCCGGCAGCGCCCCACCGGCGTCGGTCCGCGCACCACATCGCGGCCGCCGTGCCGGGCAGTATGAACGCCTCGAAGGCGGCGGCCTGGGCGTCCTCGGGGTTGAGCCCGACGGAGATCAGCAGGTAGAGCACGCCGGCCGTGCGGCCCGCGCCGTCGCCCCAGCGGCGGCGGGCGAGGGAGGCCAGCAGGACAGCGGTCACCAGGTGGGCGAGGATCGCGAGCAGGCGTACCGAGGTCAGCGAGTCCGAGCCCGCCACCGTGAACGCCGCCTGGTACAGCCACGGCACGAGCGGGGGCTTGCGGTCGACGACCGTCTCGTACAGCTCGCCGCCCTGCGCCAGTATCCGGGCCTGGACGGCGAGATAGCCCTCGTCCGGGTTCCACAGGGGGCGGGTGAAGGAGGGGATCCGGGTGACGCAGGCCAGCGCGGCCAGGAGGGGGAGCAGGCGTCTCCAGTACCCCGTACGCGGGTTGACTACGGATCGTGGCGGGGTGCGGAGCTCGGCGAGCATGGAGGGACGCTATCCGGCCCCGCAGTCCCGGCGAAGCGGGGCATACGGGACCGGACGGATCCAGCGGTGTGACTACTCGGCGTTGCCGGGCTTCTGGTGGAACACCTCGCCGCCCCCGGTCTCCTCGTCGCGGCGAGCCCGCGATGATCACGACGAGGACGACGGTCACCTTGATGGCCACCACGAGGGAGGTGATCCGCGCGGACAGCTTCGTGCCGAGGACGAGGATGGCGGTGAGCACCGGCACCAGCCCGGCGGCGAGGATGTCGAAGCCGAAGCCCTCGGCGCCTTCCCGTCCACCGGGCCCGCCTCGGGCATCTGCCAGCCCGCGTTGTCCATCAGAGGGGCGTAGTGCGTATGCCCCGGCGCGGGTGGGTTCACGCGAATGGTCCGGTTGCACCGCTCTTCACAGGGGTGCGACCGGCCCATCCGGAGCATCAGTCGCGGGCGCGCTCCACCGAGTCGACCGCGTCGGCCGTGGTCCGCGCGGTGGGGGTCCCCCCGCTCGAGCGAAGCCGGGCGTGGGGGAGGCCGTCGATCCGGGCGACCAGGCCGGTGACCTGGCGGGCGATGTCCGGCGCGGTGAGGCCGATCTCGGCCAGGACCTGGGCGCGGGAGGCGTGGTCGAGGAAGCGCGGCGGAATGCCGAAGTCGCGCAGCGGTACGTCGACGCCCGCGTCCCGCAGGGCCTGCGCGATGGCCGAGCCGACGCCGCCGGCACGGGAGTTGTCTTCGACGGTGGCGACCACGCGGTGCCGCTCGGCGAGCGGGGCCAGGGCCTCGTCGACGGGCTTGACCCAGCGCGGGTCGACGACGGTGGTGGAGATGCCCTGCTTGTCGAGCAGCGCGGCGACCTCCAGGCACATCGGCGCCAGCGCGCCGACGGAGACCAGCAGGACATCCGGGGTGTCGGTGCCGGGCTCGCGCAGCACGTCCATGCCGCCGACGCGGCCCACGGCGGGTACGGCGGGGCCGACGACGCCCTTGGAGTAGCGCAGCACGGTCGGCGCGTCGTCGACGTCGACGGCCTCGCGCAGTTGGGCGCGCAGTTGCTCGGCGTCGCGCGGGGCGGCGATCCTCAGGCCCGGCACGACCTGGAGCATCGACATGTCCCACATGCCGTTGTGCGAGGCACCGTCGTCGCCGGTGACGCCGGCCCGGTCGAGCACGAACGTCACCCCGCACTTGTGCAGGGCCACGTCCATGAGCACCTGGTCGAAGGCGCGGTTGAGGAACGTGGCGTACACGGCGAACACGGGGTGCACCCCGCCGGTGGCGAGGCCGGCCGCGGAGACGGCGGCGTGCTGCTCGGCGATGCCGACGTCGTAGATCCGGTCCGGGAAAGCGTCCGCGAACTTCTTCAGCCCGACCGGCTGGAGCATGGCGGCCGTGATGGCCACGATGTCCTTGCGCTCCTGCCCCAGCTTGACCATCTCGTCGCCGAACACGGAGGTCCAGCTGGCGGCGGCGGCCTTGATGGGCAGGCCGGTGTCGGGGTGGATGGGGCCGATGCCGTGGAAGCGGTCGGCCTCGTCCTGCTCGGCGGGCTCGTAGCCGCGGCCCTTCTCGGTAAGGCAGTGCACGATGACCGGCCCGCCGAACCGCTTGGCCCGCGCCAGCGCCGACTCCAGCGCCTCCATGTCGTGCCCGTCGATCGGCCCGACGTACTTCAGGCCCAGGTCCTCGAACATGCCCTGCGGGGCGATGAAGTCCTTCAGCCCCTTCTTGGCCCCGTGCAGGGTGTCGAACAGCGGCTTCCCGACGACCGGGGTGCGCTCCAGCACCTCCTTGGTCCGGGCGAGGAACCGCTCGTACCCGTCCGTCGTCCGCAGCGTCGCCAGGTGGTTGGCGAGGCCGCCGATGGTCGGGGCGTACGACCGCTCGTTGTCGTTGACGACGATGACCAGCGGCCGGTCCTTGGCGTCGGCGATGTTGTTCAGCGCCTCCCAGGCCATACCACCCGTCAGCGCCCCGTCGCCGATCACGGCAACGACATGGCTGTCCCGTTTCAGCAGCTGGTTGGCTTTCGCCAGACCGTCGGCCCACCCGAGCACGGTCGAGGCGTGGCTGTTCTCGATGACGTCGTGCTCGGACTCGGCCCGCGAGGGGTACCCGGACAGGCCCCCCTTGCCGCGCAGCTTCGAGAAGTCCTGCCGACCGGTGAGGAGCTTGTGCACATAGGCCTGGTGACCGGTGTCGAAGAGAACCCTGTCCGTGGGCGAGTCGAAGACCCGGTGCAGGGCGATGGTGAGCTCCACCACACCGAGGTTGGGGCCGAGGTGGCCGCCTGTCTTGGAGACCGCGTCGACGAGGAAGGTCCGGATCTCCTCGGCCAGCTGGTCCAGCTCCTCCAGGCTGAGCCGGTCCAGATCACGCGGTCCCCTGATACGGGTCAGCAGCGGCACCCGTGCCTCCTTGCAGTAGAGCTGTTGCCGGGCCCGTCGAGTCTAACGACAAGACCACGCCCGGCACGTTTTCAGTGCCGGGCATGGTGACCCACCTGAAGGGGCGCGGGTTGTGTTCGATATGCGGCTCCGCCGCGTGGGCGCGCCCAACCACGCACAACCCGCAGCCGACCACAGATGATTGTCAACGGCGCTCAGGCGCGACCCGCCGTCTTCTGCGTCTTACGAGTGACGGCGTCGATAACGACCGTGGCCAACAGCACACCACCAGTGATCATGTACTGCACCGGCGAAGCGATCCCCTCCAACGCCAGCCCGTACTGAATCGACACGATCACCAGCACACCGAGCAGCGCGTTCCACGTCCGCCCCCGCCCACCGAACAGCGACGTCCCGCCGATCACCGCAGCCGCGATCGCGTTCATCAGCAGATCACCCCCGCCGGCGCCCTGATTCGCCGACGCGATCTTGGAGGCGATGAACAGACCCCCGACCGCCGCGAACGTCCCGGAGATCGCGAACACCGAGATCCGCACCAGCACCACATTGATACCGGCTCGCCGCGAGGCCTCCACGCTGCCACCGAGCGCGAACACCTTCCGCCCGTACGCCGTCCGGCGCAGCACGAAGTCCGTGAGCAGCAGCACCGCAATGAAGATCACCACGGCCAGCGGCAGCCCCTTGTACTCGTTGAAGACGATGGCGACGGAAAACATCACGACGGCCAGGAACACCGTGCGCACGATGGTCTCGCTCAGCGGCCGCGACGGCACCCCCGCCGCCTCACGCCGCCGGTTGCCCAGGAACGAGCTGAGGAAGTACCCGCCGGTCACCACGATCGCCAGTCCGTACGCGGCGGCGATGTCGGTGAAGTAGTAGCTGGTCAGCTGCGCGACGACCCCGTCCGGATCGAGGTTGATCGTGCCGTTGCTGCCCAGGATCTGCAGCATGAAGCCGTTCCAGAACAGCAGCCCCGCCAGGGTGACGGCGAACGCCGGGACACCGATCTGCGCGAAGAAGAACCCGTGCAGCGCACCGGCGACCGTGCCGGTGAGGATGGCCAGCACGAACGCCAGCCACTCGTTCATCCCGTTGGTGACGTTCAGCACCGCGAACGTCGCGCCCGCGACACCGCTCACCGAGCCGACCGACAGGTCGATCTCGCCGAGCAGCAGCACGAAGACGATACCGACGGCGATCATGCCCGTGCCGACCATAGCGACGGACATGTCGGTCAGGTTGCCCGCGGTGAGGAAGTTGGAGTTCAGGCTCTGGAAAATCAGCCAGATGATCACCAGCCCGAGGACGACCGGGATGGACCCCAGGTCACCGGCCTTCATCTTGCGCTTGAACTCGGCGAGGTAGCCCGCGAGGCCCTGTTCGCGCACCAGCACCCGGGGGTCGACGACGGTCACCGCCGCCGACGCCGCCTCGGGGTTCTCCACGACGTGGTCCTCGGGGGTCCCCGAGGGCGCTGAGGTCTTGTCGATGCTCACTTCTGGATCTCCCCGTTGGTGCGTGCCGCACGACGGGTCACGGCGTTGTCCGTGGCGCCCGTGATGGCGGAGATGACCTCTTCCTGCGAGGTCGACTTGACCTCGAAGACGCCGTTGTTGCGCCCCAGGCGCAGCACGGCGACCTTGTCCGCGACAGCCTTCACGTCAGCCATGTTGTGGCTGATCAGAATCACGGCATGACCGCGTTCGCGCAGCCGCTCGACGAGGTCGAGGACCTGCGCGGTCTGCTCGACGCCGAGCGCGGCGGTGGGCTCGTCGAGGATCACCAGCTTGGGCTCGCCGAGCATGGACCGGGCGATGGCCACGGTCTGCCGCTGGCCGCCGGAGAGCGAGGCGATCGGGATACGGACGCTGGGGATGCGGATCGCCAGGGTGTCGAGCAGCTCGCGGGAGCGGCGCTCCATCTCCACCTCGTCCAGGACGCCGCGCTTGCGGATCTCCCGGCCCAGGTAGAGGTTGCCGACGACATCGATGTTGTCGCACAGCGCGAGGTCCTGGTACACCGTCGCGATGCCCAGGTCCTGGGCGTCGTGCGGCTTGTTGATCTGGACGGACCTGCCGTCCCACTCGATGACGCCCTCATCGATGGGGTGCACGCCGGCGATCGTCTTGACCAGCGTGGACTTTCCGGCTCCGTTGTCGCCGACCAGGGCGAGAACTTCACCGGCGTGGACCTCAAGCTCTACGTCGGTGAGCGCCTGGACGGCACCGAACCGCTTGGAGACCCCGCGCAACGCCAGCACGGGCGTAGCGGACACGTGAACCATCTCCTTCGCCGCCTGACCCGGCGGAAGGGTGTACAGAAAGCTGGTGGCAGTCGGTCCCGTACGGGAACCCGTGGATTCCCGTACGGCTCAAGGGACTTGAGGACTGCTCATCGACCGCCGAGGTACTCGGGACCGCGCCTACTTGAGGCCGATCTTGTCGCAGGCCGCCTTGTACTTGCCGGTGCAGATCTCGGCCACCGTGTAGATGCCGTCCTTGATGACGGTGTCCTTGATGTTGTCCTTGGTCATCGAGTAGACGGGGACGAGGACCGAGGGCACGCCCTTGGTGGTGGGGCTGTCGACCTTGTCCTTGGCGATGGAGTCGAGCGACTTGCCCTGGGCGAGGGCGACCGCCATCTCGGCGGCGACGTCGGCCTCCCGCGGGTACGGCTTGTAGACGCTCATGTACTGCTCGCCCGCCACGATGCGCTGCACACCGGCGAGTTCGGCGTCCTGGCCGGTGACGGGGATGTTGCCGATGCCGGCCGCCTTCAGGGCGGTGATGATGCCGCCCGCCATGCCGTCGTTGGCGGAGTAGACGCCGATGATCTTGTCCTTGCCGAGGGCGGAGATGGCGCCTTCCATGTTGGAGTTGGCGTTCTCCGGCTTCCACTCCTTGGTGTCGTACTCGCGGCCGATGTTCACCTTGCCGTCGAGGACGGAGTGGGCGCCCTTCTTGAACTGCGCGGCGTTCGGGTCGGTGGCCGAGCCGTTCATCATGACGATCTGGCCGTCCTTGGCCTTGGATCCCAGGGCCTTCAGCAGGGCCTCGCCCTGGGTCTTGCCGACGGTCACGTTGTCGAACGAGGTGTAGGCGTCGATCGGCCCCTCGGCCAGACGGTCGTAGGCGATGACGGGGATGCCCGCGTCCTTGGCCTTCTTCGCCGAACCGGCGATGGCCTTGGAGTCCACCGCGTCCACGATCAGCACGTCGACCTTGTTGGTCACCATCGTGTCGACCTGCTGGTTCTGGAGGCTGGCGTCCTGCTTGGCGTTGGCGTAGACGACCTGGCCCTTGTTGTTCGTGAGCTCCTTGACCTTCTTCTCGATCAAGGGCTTGTCGAACTTCTCGTACCGCGCGGTCTGGTTCTCCGGCAGGAGCAGACCGACCTTGATGTTGTCGCCCTTCGCCGCGGAACCGGTGGAGCCGCTGTCGCCGCCGGCCTGCTCGGCGCTGCCGCAGGCGGCGAGCGAAACAGCCATCGCACCGGCGGCGACGGCTACGGCGGCACGACGCATACGCGTGTTCACTTCAGATACCTCCCTGACGTGGCCGCGTCGTCGCGGCCGAGGTGGCTGGAAGTCAACTCGGCCACACGTGCGACGTCAAGAAGTAAATACTTAACGAGATGGCAACGGTGCCATCCGTTCTCTAGGTGAAGGCAGGCGTGGCCGCGGCCAGCGTGCCGGCCGAGGATCCGTCCAGCAGCGTGGAGTCACCCATCTCGCTGAGGGCGAGGGCGAGCGCTCCGAGCACCTCCGCACGGCCACCAAGTGCCCCGGGGAGTACGGACAGTTGGCGCGCCGCACTGGGGATGGCGTAGCGGCCGACGGACTCCCGGATCGGCCCGAGCACCAGCTCACCGGCCTCGGCGAGATCACCACCCAGGACCACCCGGCTCGGGTTCAGCAGGTTGCACAGATTGGCGACTCCACTGCCGATGTGGCGGCCGACGTCGGCGATCACCCGCCGGCAACCCGGGTCTCCGTCCCGCGCCAGCCGTACGACGCCTTCCATGGTCAGGTCGGTGCCGTGGCTGGACTGGAGCAGCGGAAGCACATAGCGGGCGGCCGCGAAGGTCTCCAGGCAGCCCCGGTTTCCGCAGCGGCAGACGGGGCCGGATTCGTCGAGTGTAATGTGCCCGATTTCTCCGGCTGTGCCGCCGGGCCCCCGGTAGATCCTGCCGTTGATCACCAGGCCGGCGCCGACACCGCTGGCGACCTTGATGTACGCCAGGTCGCGCACGCCCCGGCCGCTGCCCCAGACCATCTCGCCGAGGGCGCCGAGGTTGGCGTCGTTGTCCACGTGCACGGTCACGCCGAGCCGCTCGCGCAGCTCCTCGGCGGGCTTGGTGCCGGTCCAGCCGGGCAGGATGGCGGTCGAGCCGAGCGTGCCGGACTCCACGTCGATCGGGCCGGGGACACCCAGGCCCACCCCGGCGATCTTGGCCCGGTCCACGCTGGTCGCCTCGATCAGCCGGATGACCAGCTGTTCCGCCCGGTCGAAGCCCTGGGTGGAGGAGGCGTCGACGTCGAGCGGCTCGGACTCCTCGGCCAGCACCTGGTGGGCGAGGTTGCCGATCGCGACCCGCAGGTGGGTGTGGCCGAAGTCCACTCCTATGACGATGCCGGCGTCCCCGCTGAGCGAGACCGCGCGGGCCCGGCGCCCGCCCGCCGAGGTGGGCGTGACCTCGACGGTGCCGCCGTCCTTGAGCTCCCGGACGATGTTGGAGACCGTGGCCGCGGACAGGCCCGTGGTCCGCGCGATCTCGGCCTGGGTGAGGGATCCGGCCAGCCGCACGGCTCGTACGACCCGCTCCAGGTTGGCTCGGTGCAGCGACGACTGCGACCCCGGAGTCTCCACGACGACCTCCCGCGCGCGGGACCGCCTCGATGGGCCCCGTCCGTTTCCAACTAGTGAACTCCAAGCTGAGCTGTTCGGGTCGCCTCCCGTCAAGAGGTTGAACCGCATCCGCGCCCCTGGGCAGGGGTGAGCACGCCGTGCCCCGCGCCGGGAACGGCGTGTTTTCGTGCGGTTCCGCAGGGTTACCGCACCGATTACTTCAGCGCTTTACTTCAGCGCGCCCGCGGTCAGTCCCTGCACCACCTGCCGCTGGAAGACGATGTACGCGGCGAGCACCGGCAGCATCGCCATCACCAGGCCGGCAAACAGTCCCGACCAGTCTCCCTTGTATCCCTGGCTGACCGCGAGCTGGACCAGACCCTGGGTGAGGACGCGCTTGTCCGGGTCGGTGTTGAGCACCGTGGGCAGCATGTACTGGTTCCACTGGCCGAGGAAGTTGAAGATGCCCACGCTGACCAGGCCGGGCTTGGCCATCGGCAGCATGATCTGGAAGAACGTCCGGCTGTGCGAGGCGCCGTCGACGAACGCCGCCTCCGCCACCGATGTCGGCAGGGTCCGGAAGAACGCGGTCAGGAAGAACACCGTGAACGGCAGCGAGTAGGCGATGTACACCAGGATCAGGCCGTGGATGGTGTTCAGCAGCCCCATGTTGTTGACGACGTAGAACAGCGGGACCAGCGCGAGCATGATCGGGAAGCTCATGCCGCCGATGAACAGGTAGTAGATGAACCGGTTGCCGGGGAAGTCGAAGCGGGCCAGCACGTACGCCGCCATCGAGCCGAGCACCAGCGTGCCGACGAGCGAACCCCCCACCACCAGCACGGTGTTGAGGAAGTAGTCGCTCATGTTGGCCTCGGTCCAGGCCCGCGACCAGTTGCTGAAGTGCAGCGTGTCCGGCAGCGACCAGGGCGAGGAGAAGATGGAGCGGTCGTCCTTGAAGGACGTCATGACCGCCCAGACCAGCGGCATGACGACCATGATCGCCCAGATGACCAGGATCCCGTGCGAGAAGACGTTGAGGACGCCTCCCTCCTTCTTCTCCCGCGGACCGTCGTGCGGGGCGCCGCTCTTGCGGACGGTGACCCCGGACTCGGCCGGGACGGGGGCGGGGGTCTCGGTCGTCTTCATCAGTACTCCAGCCGCTCGCGCCGGCCCAGTCGCATCACGAGGGCGGCGAAGGCCAGCGTGACGACGAGCAGGGCGACGCCGATGGTGGTGGCGTAGGCGGCCTGCCCGTCGCGGAACGCCTTCTGGTACACGTACAGGACCAGGACGGTGGTCGAGTAGTCGGGACCGCCGGGCCCGGTCGTCATGATCTGCACGACCGCGAACGACTCGGCCCCGAGGGCGAGGATGCCCATGTAGACCCAGCCGGACTGCACGGTGTCCCACAGCAGCGGCAGGGTGATCCGGAAGAACGTGGCGGCGCGGCCCGCGCCGTCCAGCAGGGCGGCCTCGTACAGGTCCACCGGGATGGAGGCCATGCCGGCGGAGAAGAGCACCACGAAGAAGCCGACCGTGGACCAGACGAGCACCGCCATCACGGCCCACAGGGCGAGGGACGGGTCGCCCAGCCACAGCGGCTGGATGCTGTCGAGCCCGATCGCCCGCAGGATCGAGTTGATCGCGCCGCTGTCCGGGTTGTAGGCGAAGGCGAACAGCAGGGCGACGATCGCGATCGACAGCACCTGCGGGAAGAAATAGACGATCTTGTAGAAGGAGGAGCCCCGGACACCGGAGATGACCGGGCCGCCCCTCCTTCGGCGTCCGCCCACATTGATCATGAAGGCGAGGAACAGCGCCAGACTGATCGTCACCAGCGGCAGCACGATCGCGAACAACAAGCTGTGCCGCAAGGACTTCCAGAAGATCTCGTCGTCCAGCATCCTCCGGTAGTTGTCCAGGCCAACCATCTTGAAGTCGGGGCTCAGGCCGGTCCAGTCCGTGAACGAGTAGTAGATGGACTGGATGAACGGCCAGACCACAAAGAGCGCGTACAGTCCCAGGGGCAGCGCGAGGAAGCCCACGATGAACCGGTACTTGCCGTGCTGCATCGCTCCACCGGTGCCTTTACTGGTGCTTGTAGTGCTTGATCGACGAATCCTTGGCGGCCTCGTCGGCGAATTGCTGGATCTTCTTGATGGCCTCGGCCGGAGTGAGCCGCCCGGCCATCATCTCGCCGAGTCCGGCGACCCCGATCCTCTCCTTCTCCAACTGCACGTACCAGTCCTGGATGCGCGGATTGACGATGTTCTCCCCGGCCTTGTCGAGCGCCCCCACAGCCGATTTCAGACCTGGGGTGAGGCTGATGCCGTCGGTGCCGCCGTCGTAGGCGGTCAGCGACTTCACCTTGGACGTGAAGTTCTTCGAGGACGCCTCGCCGAGCATGATGCGCAGCTGCTCCATGCCGCCCGCGGTGTTCTTCGCGTTGGCCGGGACGACGAAGGGCTCGCCGCCGGAGGCCCAGATGGTGCCGAAGGGAAGCTTGTCGGAGGAGTCGATGCCGGTGGGCGCGGAGACGGCGAGGTCGAAGTCCTTCGGGATGACGTTGGCCGACTCGTTCTCCACCCAGGAGCCGTTCGGGATGAACAGCGCCTTGCCCTGGGCCCACGCGGTCTGCGACTGGATGTGGTCCAGACCGGGGGTGCCCTTGAGGATGTAGCCCTTGCGGAAGAGCTCGTAGTAGGCGTCGAAGCACGCCTTGACCGCCGGGTGCTTCCAGGCGTTCGGCTCCAGGTTGTCGATGGCGTCGAGCACCTCCACGCCGCCGACCTTGGCCATCATCGGGTACAGCGAGAAGGGGATGTAGTACGGGTGCTTGCCCGAGTACGTCCAGCCCGCCATGCCCTTCTTCCTGGCCTTCTCGCAGACGGCGAGCATCTGGTCCCACGTCTCGGGGTACTGCTCGTCCAGCGCGTTCAGGGCCTTCTGCGAGTACCACACGCCGTACACGGTGTAGGCGTAGTACAGGATCCAGACCTTCTCACCGTCGAACTGGCCCATCTCCACGATGCCGGGGCGCAGGGTGTCGCGGACCTTCTTGGCCGGGTCGCCGTAGGACGGGGCGTCCAGCAGCGGGGTGAGGTCGGCGAGCTGGTTCTTGCCGACCAGGACGCCCATGTCCATCTGCTCGGCGCCGGAGTTGTCGATGAGGTCCGGCGGGGTGCCCTGGTTGAAGCGGGGCTGGAGGGTGGACTGGATCTTCTGTGTGGCCGAGAACTTCACCTTGACCTTGGGGAAGTTCTTCTCGTAGATCCTGACCGCGTCCTGGGCGTATTCCTTGCCGAAACCGCCGTCGAACAGGACGAATTCCATCGGGGCGGTGTTGTTTACGCCGAGCGGGTTCTTCGCGGTCTTCTCGCCCGCCTCGGCCTTCTCGCCCCCGTCGCCGCCGCTGCTCGCGCAGGCGGACAGGAAGCTCATCGTGGGGACGGAGATCAGACCGAGCGCCGTGGAGCGCTTGATCAGATCGCGGCGGCCTACGCCGGGCGTGCCGTTGCTGTCTGCGGACGTGGATCCCATGCTCAAGTCCTCGCCTTCTGAACAGGACTCAGGCGGTGAACCGGATCCTCCCCGGCACCGCGGTCGGGTCAAGCAGGGTCGTGCAGGACGTGTGAGGTGCCGACAGGTATAGTCCACTTCCCGTCAGCGGAGCAAGATCGAACACAAGGTTGGCCGAGGGTCTTTTCCGAGTTGAGACCTGCCGGAAATATGAGCGGACTGCGTGTTCTCTGACGGAAAAACCACCGCCATTTCCCCTGGACGCCACAGTCAGCACGATTGAGATCATTACCCACTTGAGCCGCAACTGATCCTTGCGCATCGAATCCGACAACGTTGTCCGGGGCATAGGGGGGTATCGGTCGCGCCGCCGGAGGCGCCCGCGGCGCCAGGCCGGGCGTTCGCGTCCTCCTTCGAGGCGGACGACCCGACTCCGTTGCGGTGCAGTACACGCCGACGTCCGGGGGCCGGGCCAGGGCGCCGACGGGATGCAGAGTGCGGGGCTCGGCCGACGGCACCACGTGGACGGACCTGGACCGGCGCTCCGGCGGACCCTTCCGGTGGGACCGGCAGGCCCGGGCCTTCTCGCTCCCGGAGCCGGGCAGGTACTGGCACTGCCGCCTGGTCCTGGACGGCGAAGCCGCCCTGGCGGAGGTGGAGTTGCTGGCCTGATCCCGCCAGTGCCGCGGGACGACAGGTACCCCGCAGGAGCCCCGTCTACCAGAATGACCGGGTCACCGGTGAACACCGGGCGGCACATCCATGGAGGGGGAAACACGGATGAGCATCGGACGACGGATCATGGGGCTGCTCGCGGGGGCGGGGCTCGCGGTGGGGGCGCTGATCGGCACGGCGGCACCGGCCCAGGCGTACAGCCCGAATCCCGACTTCAACAAGTACTACCGCGACACGGACAACTGCCCGTGCAGCGGCGGCACTCTCGCCGACCCGTTCGACGGCACCACCTTCGCGAAGGACGCGGGCGGCTACGCCGTCAAGATGGAGCTGGTCGACGACGGCTGGTTCGTCGGCAAGGTGGAGTTCCATCCCAACGACGAGAAGCTCTGGATCTACGACACGAAGAACGACGGCGACACGTACTTCGTCTCCGTCGGCTACTTCTCCGGCGGCTCCTACCACGACCTCGGCACCTTCTCCCCGCCGGGAACGTCGGCCGTCGTGGACAAGAGGATCAAGGACTTCGACATCCCCGAGGGCGCCTCCGTCGACATCTCCGTCTACGACGCGTCGGGCCACTCCGACCTGATCGGCGCCGCGCGGGGCACCGGCGCGGCGGTCGCCTGACGGAACGGGCGCCGACGGCATGGACGTAGACCCGGCCTGGCTGCCGTCCGCCGCCTTCCGCGCGGTCGGCAGCAGGCGCACGCCGGTCCGCGGGACCCTACCGCTCGTCGACACCGTGTACGAGGAAGTGGCCGCCGCCTGCGGTCAGTTCGGCGGCGAGGTCGTGCGGGAGACGGGCGACGCACCGTGCGACCTGGTGCTCGACCTGGCCCTCCACCGGCCTCGCCTCCGTCGGCCTCGGCGACGAGGGCTTCGCCTGCGCGCGGACGGACGGCACGACGACGGTCACGGCGTCCGGCGGGCGCGGGCTGCTGTACGGCCTGTTCCACGTCGTACGGCTCGGCGAGGACGCCTTCCGCGGCGCGTGGGCGGCGCAGGTGGGCGGTGTCGCGGCGGCGCCGGGGTAGAAGGCGTCCTGACCGACGGCCAGGTCCCAGGCGGCGGCAACGGGGCGCGTGGCGGCGCGTTGCCGGCGGCGGGCGGTGCCGGGGGCGGTGAGGGCGGTGGAGCGCAGGACGGTGCGGAGGGCGAGGGCACCCTGGGCGGCGACGGTGATGCCATGGCCGTAGACCGGGTTGTAGGCGGCGACGGCGTCGCCGAGGACGGTGAAGCCGTCCGGCCAGTGCGGCAGCTTCTCGAAGTAGCGGCGCCGGTTGGCGGTGCTGCGCGTGGTGACGATGCCGCCGAGCGGCTCGGCGCGCTCGAGGAGCTCTCCTATGACGGGGTCGCCGAGGGTGAGGGCGAAGTCCCGGAACGCATCGGGGCTGTTGGTGGGTTCGGCTCCGCGGGTGCCGGAAAGCGTGACAATCCAGCGGCCTTCCTCGACGGGCAGGATGATGCCGCCCCGGCCGGGCGCCTTGGCAGGGTTGGCCTGGACGTTGACGAGCGGGAAGCCGATGTCGGCGGTCGTGCCGGGGGCGCGGTAGAGGCGGGTGGCGTAGGCGATGCCCGCGTTGATCTCGCGTTCGGTGACCGGGGGCAGGCCAAGGTCGGTAAGCCAGCGGGGCGCGTGGGAGCCGCGGCCGGAGGCGTCGACGACGAGGTCGGCGGGCAGGGTGAGTTCGTCGTCGCCGGCGCGGACGCGTACGCCGGTGACGCGGGTGGCGTCGCCTTCCACGGCCAGGGCGGTGGTGCGCGGGCGGAGGGCGATGCGCTGGTCGTCGAGGACGCGCTTGCGTATGACCGCGTCGAGCAGGTCGCGGGAGCACACCAGGTTGCGGTGGTGGGTGGCGGTGAAGCGCCGGAACCAGACCTCGGTGGGGGCGCGGGAGACCATGTCGCCCATGACGTGGATGAGCCGGGCACCGCTCGCGACGATCTCCGCCGCCAGGCCGGGCAGCAGCGCGTCGAAGGCGCGTACGCCGCCGCTCCACACCAGGTGCGCGTGACGTGCCTGGGGGACGCCGCGGCGGGGCGCGGGCCCGTCCGGGAGGCCGTCACGTTCGACGACGGTGACCTCGGCGAAGTCGGTCAGGGCGGCCTCCGCGAACAGTCCGGCGACGCTGCCGCCGATGACGACGGCGGTGGGCCGGCGGGCGGTGTGTCTGTCAGGCATGGGTGGGCGTCCGGCTTTCTGTGCGGGTCAGCCGCCGGCCGAGGGCGTCGGCGGTGTGCGGGCTGGGCTGTGAAGCGCTCGGGCGACCGAGTCGGGGGGCGCGGTCAGGTGGGTGATGGCCTGCTGCGGGAATGCGTCGCCGGTACGGGGCCGCTCCCCCGCGCGCTGCGCGTCGTGGGCGACGGCGATGTCCCGGGCGCCGGTCTCGTCGTATGGAGCGCGGCCGGCCCGGTGGGGGCGGCCGTAGAGGCCGGGCCTGGGAAGGCACAAGGCGTCGTCATGGACGCGCTGCCGGAGTTCGTCAGCACCCGGCTTCACTCCCCCTGCGACCAAGCAGCCACCGGAAGCGACAGATACACGCCGAAGTCCTGCAGCCCGGTCGCGGCGCCGATGCGGTCGTGCAGCCGGTCCACCCGCTCCTGGCGGTTGGCCGCCTTGCTCTCGAACCACTTCGACCGCACCTCGATCACGACGTCGAGGCCACTGCGGTCCAACGGCCCGAGCCGCCGGAACCGCAGCTCCACGTCCCCGGGTTGGAGGTCGCCGTGGTAGGGCTCCTCGGGGCACTCCACGGCCTGGGACACCAAGTGCGGGAGTATGGCGGCGAGTTCGCGGAGCGTGGCTTCCGGTACCTGCGGTGCGCAGGTGATCTCGACGTGGCGCATCGGCCCACTGTAACCGCGGCCTGTCCGGCCGGAGACGGCACGGCCGGAAGGGCCCTACGGTGCCGGTATGGCGACCATCAAACAGGTCTCGCTGGGCGTGCAGGACGACCGGCGGGCGGGCGAGTTCTGGCAACGGGCACTGGGGTACGTGCGGCGGCCTCCGCGCTTCGAGGGTGACGACTGGATCGTGCTGGAACCGCCGCCGGGCGTGCCCGGGGCCGCCATCTCCATGGACGTGAGCGAGAGCCCCGTGCAGGAGTTTCCCCGCATCCACTTCGACCTGGACGCCGGTGAGCGCGATCTCGACGAGGAGGTGGAGCGTCTCGTGGCGCTCGGGGCGCGGCACGTCGACTGGCCGCACTATCCGGAGAGCCTGCCTCCCGGAGCGCAGCCGTACGTCGTGCTGGCCGACCCCGAAGGCAACCGGTTCTGTGTGGAAGGGCGGCGCGCGGTGAACGGTCGTTGATGCCGACGCTCGCCCGGCGGGCACCTGGCGCTGTCCGCCGGGGGCACGAGCCCCGACTCGTACGCCACCACCACCGCTTGTGCCCTGCTGTCCAGGTCCAGCTTGGCCATCGTGCGGTTGTGGTGGGTCTTCAGAGCAGGAACCCGCAGGCTCCGGCGCGCAGTGCCCCGTACACGTACTCGTCGAGGTCGACGGTGGTCAGCACCAGGATGCGGGGCGCGGGGTCGGCGGCGCGGGCGAGGACGCGTTCGGTGGCCTCGATGCCGTTCATGCCCGGCATCCGGATGTCCATCAGGATCACATCGGGGCCGGTCTCGGCGGCCAGCAGCACCGCTTCCGCTCCGTCGCCGGCCTCGCCGACCACCTCGACGCCGGGTGCGGCGCTGTGCATGAGGTGCCGGGTTGCCACCAGCACCGCAGCCGGAAGGGGAGACGCGTGCGCTGCGGTCACCCTGACCGTGGAAGCCCGGGGCGAGCCGGACCGTGGGGGAGCGTCCTGTCTCGGCCCCCCGCGGGCCCGGTGACCGGTGGTGCGCCGTGTCACCGGGCCCGCCCCTCAGCGTGGTTCAGCCGACCCGGCAGGGCAGGGTCGTCGAACTGTCGCCACCGGAGCCCGAGACGACGTAACCGAATGTCGCTTTCTGACCCGGACTCAGGGAGCCGTTGAAGTTGGCGTTGTGGACCATGACGGACTGGCCGTTGTAGGTGGCGCTGCCGCTCCAGAGGCTCTCCACCTTCTGGCCGGCCGGGAGCGTCCAGTCGACCATCCAGCCGAGCATCGGGACGGTGCCGGTGTTGGTGACGGTCACCTCGGACTGGTAGCCGCCGTTCCACGTGCCCGTCGTGCGGCGGGTGGCGGAGCACTCGCCGGGGGCGGGTTCGCTCGGGTTGCCGGGCTGCTTGATGCCGGTGACCTCGCCGTTGCCGCCGTCGAAGACGACGTCGGAGCAGGAGTAGAAGGTCTCCTGGCTGTCCGAGCGCTGCCAGACCATGTAGATGATGTGGCGGCCCGACTTGTCGGCGGGGAGCTTGCCGGTCCAGGAGTAGTTGGCCTCGACCGTGCCCGGGGAACCGTTGAGCGGCGGGTGGTCGACCGAGAGGAAGGGCTGCTCCTCCATGTCGTTCCAGGTGAGCGTCTTCGTCGGGTCGAAGCCGTCCTTGGTGATGTAGACGTAGAACCAACCCGGGTGCGCCGCCCAGGCGTTGTACGAGAAGTCGACGGTCGCACCCGAGGTGAGGTGGGTGAGCGGCCAGTCCTTGCTGGGCGTGTTGAAGCCGGTGAAGTTGGTGTTGCCGCCGCTGCACAGCTCGCCGTCGGGCACGAAGCCGCGGGTGCGGCCCGCGCCGTCGGAGCGCAGCACGGAGAACCAGTTGTAGAACGGAGTGGTGCCGCTGACCTGCTGGGCGGCCCGGCAGGCGGGGTTGACCGGCTTGATCTCACCGGTGTCGGTGAGGCCGTCCTGCCAGCACAGGAAGGTGCGGCTGCCGGGCTTCATGGGCGTGCCGTGGGCTTCCGCCTCGCCGCCGGAGGTCATGACCAGGGCGAGGGCGGGGATGGTGGCGAGGAGGGAGACCAGGACCAGGAAGAGGGCTCTCGCGCGGGTGGGGCGTACTGGACGTACTAATCGACGGGAGCCGGAAGTTCTTGCCAGGATCATGACAGATCAGTCCGTTCCTTCGGGTACGGCCGTGCGGAAGTGGACGTGCCGATGCGCGTGCGGGTGCGCGTGCGCGTGTGTGCGAGGTGCGGGGTGGGGCGGACCCTCGCGGGCAGGTTCCGGTCCACCCGAAATGGGAGCGCTCCCACCCCGCTTGGAGCGGAAGGTACCGCCAGCCGCGTCGCTTGTAAACGCCTGGCGCACGGGGCCGCACGGCCGGGTGCGGCCCCGTGCGCACGCGGTGGTCCTCGCGCCGCCGGTGGGGGTGCGTCAGCGGGTCCTGTTGCGGGGGCCTCCTGCCGTGGTCGTCGCTCGTCGCTGCGCTGAGCGCCGGTCACGGCCGGCGTCCGTCGACGTCAGCTGGACGAGGAGCGGCTGGGCGCCGAAGAGACGGACCCGCCTCAGGTGGACGGGCGTGAGACCGTGCCGGAGGGCGCCGGTGAGCGCCTGGGCGTCGGGGAGCAGGAGTACGGCCGTGCCGTCCGGGGCGAGGACGCGGCGCAGTTCCGCCCACCAGCGGGAGGGGTCGGCGGCGAGCAGGCCGCGGGCGGGGGCCTGGGTGCCCCAGGGCGGGTTGCACAGGACGCGGTCGACGCTCGCGTCGGGGAGGGGGAGGTGGGCGGCGTCGGAGCGGTGGATGGTGAGGGGCGGGGCGGTGTCGCCGGGGGTGGGCCGGGCGTCGCGGGCGTTGGGCAGGTTGCGAGTGCGGGACGGGGCGTCGGCGGCGTCGGGCAGGGTGTGGGCGGCGTTTGGTGGGAGGTTGCGGACGCCGGACGGGGCGTGGGCGGCGTTTGGTGGGACACTGCGGACGTCGGACAAAGCGTCGGCGGCGTTGGCGCGGGCCGCGGTGATCGCCTCGGAGGAGAGGTCGAAGCCGTGGTAGCGGGCGCCGGGGTGGGCGAGCGCGGCCTCGATCAGGAGGGTGCCGGCTCCACAGCACGGGTCGAGGACGACGTCCCCGGGGCGGATGCCGGCCAGGGTCGCCATGGCGGCGGCGAGCGGCGGGTGCAGGGTGCCCGGGATGGTGCGGTGCTTGTAGGCACGGCGGTGCAGCGGGCGGTCGGCGATTCGCAGCATGAGCGTGGCCCGCGTGCCGTCCAGGGTCAGCCGCCAGCCCAAGGAGCCCGGCGGGGCCGCGGCCCCTGTGCGCCGCGGGTGATACGCCACCCCGAGCCGCAGCGCCAGCGCCTGGCCGACGGCGTCCTCGGCGTCGTACCGGGTGAAGGAGCGGCGGCCGAGGAAGGACGCCGAGACGTCGATGCCGGTGGTGTGGTCCGGCGTTGTCCGGGCACGGCGGTCCGAGGTCGTGAGGTCGCGCCGGTCCGACGCCGGAGGATCCCGGCGGTCCAAGGTGGCCGGGTCACGCCGGTCCGGCGCCTGGGGGGCGCGGCAGTCCGGGGCGGTCGGGTCACGTCGGTCCGACGCCCCCGGGTCCTGACGACCCGGCCTCGTCAGGTCACGGCTGTCCGGCACCAGCAGCTCGCGGGCGTCCGGCACCGTCAACTCACGGCAGTACGCCAGGAGTTGGTCGGCATCGATGAGGTCGGCAAGCTCGGCCAGGAGCCGCAGGTCTCGCTTGGCCGGGCCGATGTCGGGGCGTTCGGCGGTGAGCAGGAAGGTGTCGTCCGCGGTGCGTGGCCAGGGTGCGGTCGGCGACGACGCGTGAAAACGGACTTCGCGGTGGTGGATGGCGGTGACGGCGCCGAGGCCGGACTCCAGGATCTCGGCGGCGACCAGGTGCTCCAGGCCGCGCAGGCAGCGCGCCACGAGGGGCGTGTGCATGGTGACGGTACTTCTCCCACGTCAGCATCGGGGCAGCGCTCCGCTGCCCCGCCTCGCCGGCGACGGGGTTTCCTCGCTTCGCCGACGGCTGCTAACGGAGGTGGAAGAAGTACGTCATGAGGCTGGAGTCTAGTGGTGTGTCGCTGCTTAATTACGGTGTGTCTGGTTGGGAGGTTGGTGTCTGGCAGATTCCTTCCCCTTTGCCAGACAGGGCT
>NZ_JACTVI010000003.1 GCF_014495685.1 Streptomyces sp. TRM68367
ACGAACCGATCAACTCATCGAAGCGACCCATACCGCATCAACGAGCCCAACTACCGCAAGAAACCCACTAATTCATCGACAGGCCCCATCTTCGCTCGCACCACCGGAGAAACCTGCGACAGCGTGCGCAGGGCCGCGATCTATACCTTCTCCATCGCCCCGGGCGGCGTCACCGGCCACGTGCCGTCGTCCCGGCCGCCGATGACGGCACACCCACTTTGGGCTGCGGTCGGGAAGACAGCGTCGGCACCTCTAACTCGCTTTCGTGCGTGGGGAGTTGGGTACCGATGGCGTCGGTGAGTGCGGCGCTGAGGAGGAACAGATCCTGGCGGCGAGGGACATCAGCTTTCCCGAAGCCTGCGGTGAGCCGGTGGTCGCCCAGGTGGTCGGCGGCGTCGACGAAACCCGCCTCGGCCAGCACATCCATCGTTTCGCGGTTCACGATCCACTCGCCGTTGTTGCCGCGGACGAGGTGGGTGCGGCGCCAGGTCGGCGGCATCGGGCTCCAGTCCGGTTCGGGGTGTCCGATGCCGAGGGTGCTGGCGTCGGCGAGGAGCACGGAGAGGCGGCCCCCGGCGCGGCGAGCGTCTGCAGCGGCTCGACTTCCAAGGTCCGGTGGGCGGGGGAGATCGGGCTGAGGTGGAGGTTACGGAAGTTCCACTCGGCGGGGTGGTTGTCGAGGCGGGCGGTGGCCCAGCCGAGGACGTGGTGGTACTTGTTCCGTTCCGCGCCCTCGCCGACGACGTTCCAGCGATGGTTGAAGAACAGTGCGGTGTGGAAGCGGTGGCCGGTGGTGTTGGCCTTGGCCAGGAAGGCGCTGCTCGCGCCCAGATCGCCGCGGGCCTGCTGGAGACGCCGATTTCCTAGCACGTCCCAGAAGTTGCCCTCCTGCAGCGCGTACATCCCCTTCCAGAGACTTCAGGAACGGGGCGGCTGGTTTCCAGCGGGTGTCATTGCCAAGGCAGAAGTCGTCCCGGCCGCCGAAGAGCGTGTTGTAGGTGATGAGGCGCACTTGGCATGGGATTCTCCAAATCACGCAGGGGAGCCTCACGACCCCGTGCGGGGGTGTGTCGGCGGACGGAAGCGAGACGGCGTGGTGAGGGTGCTGCATGGCTTCGCGCCGCGGGCCTGTTCAGGGTGTCTCGGATGTCCAGGTGAAGACGAGGCGGCGGTGCGGCTTGTCCAGGACATGCCCTACGGCCAGGTCTCGGTCGACGGTTGCGGCGGGATACGCCCTCAGTTGGGGGCTGGTGGTGCGGGCGGTGCGGTCCCAGGCGGTGACGAGGCCGGCCATCGTGTCGGCGAGGGCATCGGCCTGCGGGCCGTGGGCGTGGATGCCGAACTCCCACAGGCTGGGGCGAGATTCGTCGTCGGGGAGTTTGCGGGTGAGCAGGTGGGCGAGGGAGTCGTCGCGGATGAGGGTGGCGGCGTCCCAACCGCCGGGGCGGTGCAGGAGACCGGTGTCGAGGTCGGCGTCGACGGCGAGGCGGGCGAACCCGCCCTCGATGTGGGTCGCCAGCCACAGCATGAGCATGTCGAAGGGCACGTTGCCCGGAATGGTGACGCCCGTCCAGCGTTCGATGCGCGGCATGTCAAGGGCGGCGTCGAGGCGGCTGGTGCCGACGGGGGTGCCGTCGGCGAACCGTAGGGTGATCTCGCCGCCGCGCAGCCGGGTGACGTGGTCCGCGCGGTGGCCGGGCCCCTGGAGCGGGACGAACCCGCACACCGTGTAGCTGTCCGCGATCAGTACGCCGTCGCGGTTAGTGAAGGGGATGGCCCAGGTGTAGCCGTGGATGCGCAGCGGGACGACGAGGCGGCCGCCCTCGACGAGAGAGTCGATCCAGGCGGGCGGGATGTCGCGGGCCTCGACGGTGACGATCAGGGCGTCGACGCTTGCGGGCTTGGCGAGTTGGGCCGGGGCCTGCTCACCGTCGCCGAGGTGGACGCGGACCTGGTGGTAGCCGGTGTCGTCGAGGTGGCGGCGGGCGCGGTCGGTGACGAACGGGTCGATGTCGATGCTCAGCACGGTGCCGCGTGGGCCGACGAGTTCCTGGGCGAGGGCGGCGTGGTAGCCGCCGGAGCCGACTTCGATCACCGTGTCGCCGGGGTTGAGGTCGGCGTCGCGGAGCATGACGGCCTGCAGCCAGGGGGCCGAGACGCTGCTGGTCGCCTTCCCGCTGGGGGTGCGCTTGGTGACGGGCGCCTGCATCGGGTCGTAGGCGTCCTTGAGTTCACTGCCGGGCAGGTAGCGGTGACGGGGGACGCACCGGACGGCGGCCTCGATCGGGCTGCCCGCGTCCATCCAGCCGTCCTCGATCAGCCGGTCGGCCATCGCCTTCCGCAACGCGGAGGCCTCGGCCGCCTGTTGGGCTGGCTCGGGGACTTCGGCGGGTGTGATCGGGTAACGCTGGACGGGAGGCAGGCCGGTCAGCAGGCCGGGCCAGACGGTATCGATGACGTGCGCGCTCGGCGTGAAGAGCGGCTGGGCAAGGTGGGACAGGTCGGAGACCTCGTGCCACTCCCAGCGGCGGATCAAGTCCGGTTCAGTGACGGCCACTTCGCCGCTGTAGGCGGCGACGCGTACGGCGGCCGTCATGCGCGGGATGCCGTGGGTGGAGTCCATCAGCAGGGCCAGCAGCCGCGCGCCCGCAGGGTTGGCCTTCAGACCGGTCTCCTCCTGAAGCTCCCGTACGGCCGCCGCGAGGAAGTTTTCGTCAGCGTCATTTTTGCCGCCGGGCAGCTCCCAGACCCCGCGCCGTTCCGACCAGCCCAGCAGGATCCGCCCCACGGGGTCGGTGACGACGACGCCAGCACCCGTCAGGGCGTGCGGGGAAGGCCGCCCCTTGCCAGCGCACTCGACCGGGGCGGGGGCGGGACCGCGCAGGACGATGAACGCGAGGTCGTCCGCGTCGTGGCGTTCGGCGATCGTCCAGCCCGCGCACAGCAGGCCGATCTCCTCGTCGTCGAGGGCGATGTCCCGCTGGCCGTCCGGCACAGCGGTGGTGATGGGCGTGATGACGCAGACGGTGCCGTCCGGGCGCAGGTGTTCGCGCAGGCGGCTCATGACGCGGGTGCGGTCGCGGATGAAGGCCCAGCTGAGGCGGAAAATGATCAAGTCGTAGGCGGAGTGGGGCAGGTCGTCCAGACCATCCCGCTCGATGTCGCACACCTGGTAAGTAACCGCCGAAGTAACGGTGTTGTGGGCTTCGGCGTGGGTGAGGGCGGCGGGAGCGTAGTCGATGGCGTCGACCGTGTAGCCACTTTCGGTGAGATAGCAGGCGAGTTCACCGAGTCCGCAGCCGACATCGAGGGCGAGGCCGCCGTCGGGGGCAGGGGCGTGTACGGCGAGCAGTTGGCGCTCGGCGTCGCCGAGGTGCCGAAAGGTCTTGCCGCTGATGTAGTGCGCGTCCCACTCGTCGGGCGTGGTGTATCCCACCGGTAAGGCTCCTTGCCTGGTCCATGGGCCTTGGTTTGGACAGATGAAGTGCGCAGGATGGGCCGTCCGCTTCGACGGCCTCCTATGGCCGAACGTCACGCGGGCCTGAATGACAGAGGCCGCGTGGCTGTCGGTGCCGGCCGCGCGATGACGCCCTATGCGAAGTTGAGGTCTTGCCGCTGCGGGAGAGTCGGCGACAAGACGGTTCCGGTCTCGTCCTGGTAGGCGGTGTCCATCAGGGCGTGAAACCGGCGCGCGCGTGTGCCGGCCGCGGCCCTGGCCCGCTCTTCACGGACACGGGCCCACCAGCACAGGCCCTCAGGTGTGGCGAAGAGGGCGCGCGCGCCACCGTCCACTCCGGCAGGGGATAGGGCGCCGACGCGGTACATCGCCTCCCACGCGGAGACCCAGGCATTGCGGTACATGTGCAGGCGGCGCTCGGTCGAGTCGAGCGGTGTCAGGCTTCCCCAGATCGCGCGGAGACCGGGTCGTTCCACCTGAGCGGCGAGCAGCTGCTGGTGTATGCGTGCGGTCTCCAGAACGGTTCGATCGCGATGCCGGCGTTCACTGAGAACGAGGTGAGCGAGGCCGGTGCCCGCGAGGGTGAACAGCGCGGCAGCGGTCACACGGTTACTGCGCATGAGAGCTTCCTTCCTTCCAACTGATCGTCGAGGGGTCTGGGAGCGGGCAGAGGCAGAAGACGCGCCAGGTACTCGTGAGCCTCCAGGCAGGTGAGCGCGATCTGGCGTAGTCGGTGGAACGCGGAGGAGTAGCGGCCCACTCGGTCGCGGTGTTCCACGAGGAGCGGCACGGGAGCGATCGGGAGGAGCACTTCGTGTCCGTCGATGATCACGAAGGGCTCCATGGGCAGTTGCCTCGTGGACCGCGCCGCGTGCAGAGGAATCACCGCCACCGAAACGGCCGATTCGAACGCGAGCAGCCCCAGTACGTGGAGGATCTGCGTTGACATGAGATCGCTCCCGCCCACGTGGTGGTGCAGGACCGACTCTTCGAGCACGACCATGATCGGTACGCCGCTCGGCAGTTCGGATTCGTCGTGACCGCACTGCCGTGCCAGCGAGTACGAGCGGACAGCCTCCCGATACCCCTAGACCTGCAGAGGCCCAGGAAGGAGCGTGGAGGCGTAGATCTGGATGTGGTGAGCGCAAAGCCATCGCACGGCCGGGCCTGGCATCCGGAGCGCGTGCGGCACGGGCTGCAGGGAGCATGCCGCCCGGCACGGGCGAGTCAGCGGCGAGAACGGGATTCATTACCACCACCTCTCCTGCCCGTCAACGGGTGCCGTCGAGTCGCTGTCGAGCGTGATCCCGTTCTGGTCCATGGCCTGACTGAGGGCAGCGGCTGCTGCTGAGATCGATTCCTTGTCGCGGCGATGGATCGCGTGGAGCAGGTCCTCGCCACAGGCAAGCACCGACAGGGGGCCGAGAATGAGCAGCTCATGTTCCGAGAGCGTGCGGCCGTAACCCTTGAAGAACCAATCACGCAGGTGCGGCTGCATGGCCCACAACAGCGCCGGCCGCGCGAGGTCAACGACGGCAGCCATGATCTGGGACCGTCCGAACCCGGTGAAGGACAAGGTCTGAGACTGGCTTTGCCACTCCCAGGTGGCCGGACCGAACGTGCCGTGACAGAACGCGGGCGGCAGTTCCCGGGCGTGCCCCAGCACGAGGGCCGCCGATCGTCGAAGGGCCTGGGCCTGCTCCGGAAGAGCCACCGCAGCGATCTGGTCAGCCATCCCTTGGACGCGCCGTGCATAGCAAACGGTGGACCGCGTAGCGCGTGGCTTCGCTTCACGCACCCGGCTGACACTGGCGTGCAGTACACGCAGCAGTTGACCGGCGTCCTCGTGAACGCGTGGCAGGAACTGAAGAGCTGCGTTCTCGACGCGCCATGCCCTGGGCTGCACCGTCAGCAAGCTCCTGAGCCGGGGCTCGCTGGCGAGCAGTCGAGGGCCGTGGCTGGGGCCGAGACGACAGATGGCGTTCCGATGCGCGTAGACCTCGCGGCCGAAGTCCTCATCAGTTCGCGTGACACGGACGTCGATGAGCCCTTGCGGCGAGGACATGCGCCACGACTGGGTGCCGCTGAGATCGGCGGGCAGGGCCCAGGCGGCATGCCGGCCCACATGGATTCTGGCCCAGTCTGCGGCCTCGGCCGGTATGGTGGTTTGTGTCATTTCTCCTCTCGCTCCTCCGAGGCGTTAGAACAGGGCGTGCTGGTTGGGCGCCACATCGTCGCCGGACGAAGCGGGGGCAGGAACCTGACCCGTCCGCTCGTTCTGCAGGTCCCACAACTCGCGGAACAAGCCGCCGCGGTCGGCCAGCAGCTCGGCGAAGCTGCCGTGCTGGATGACGCGGCCCTTCTTGAGGACCACGATGCGGTCGGCGATCGACACATTGGTAAGCCTGTGGGTGACCAGGACGACTGCACGGTCTGCGGCAAGGCGGCGTAGTCCGGTGAAGATGCGGTGCTCGGCCCTCGGGTCCATCTTTATCTAGGGTTGTCAAGCCGCTTGAGCAGGTCAGGGCGAAATCAGCTCCTCAGGTATGTGAGGCACGGTGTGTGACAGGACATCGACCAGACCCTCTATCGCGGAGATAGGCGGGGTTACTCAGGTTGAACTCGTGGTGTCCGCCGTGTGACTGACGCCCAGGGAGCGAAGAGCCCCGGGGTGGCCGCTTGCGTGCTGGCTGCCCCGCGAGCGTCAATTGTCCAGGCCGAGGTGCTGGAAAACGACTTCCCGGATCGAGGTGACGACGTCGGGGCGAGGTCTGCGAGGACCGGTACGGAGTTGTGCCAGCCGTCGACCAGGAGTGCTGCGCCAGCAGGCTGAAGGCGATGTTTCGCCGCTCGGCCGGGCCGGTGGTGTGCATTGCGTCGCCCGCTCCCAGTTGTCGGCCGTCGGCCGCGTGGGCCGGCGTGACGAGTGCGGCGAGTCGGCGGGTTAGCCACAGTTGCGGGGCGCCTCCGATGGTGCCGCTGAACATGGTGGTGCCCGGCACGCCGACGACTTGGCCGCGAGTTCCGTGAGCCCCTCGGCCTGCATGCAGTGATCGAAGGCGCCGTGCGGATCGCGCCATGATCGTTCAACGCCGCGGATGTTCATGCGTCGCAGTCAGCCGACCCCGCATCGCGCGCCACGCACGTTGCATTGTTGATGTGTGCAGGTCAGGAGCGGTATTCGACTCCGACGAGTGAAAACTTACGGAGTTCAACTCTGGAATGCATACACGTGAAGGGGAATGGCTCATTCTCCGCTGCCGCTGAAGTCGCACCGCCCGGAAGACTCATCACTCCTACGAAAGGGGACTCTCGGAATGGGAGTAAAACGAAAGGCGGGCTGGCTACTTGTCGCCAGTACGGCCTTGAGTGCCGGCATTTTCGCGGCGCCGCAAGCGGTAGCAGATCCAGCCGACTGTAACGGCTTCAAGCCAACAATCACGCTGTCGAGCGACGCGAGACTTTCCGCCGGCATTACGGCATTCTGTAGCGTCGACAGAAGCAGATATTACCGTGGTGAAATCAAGTGGGACAAGAACTTCGCGCCGGACCCACTCACGTCGAGCTACACCGACCATGACTATGACGCGTACGACGCAGGGCACCGCACCTGCGACAACCAGAATACGCGCAAGTACTACTCGCGCGGCTTCTTCACATCCGGATCGGACTATCACGACTCAACTCACCGTGACCTGACCGTCGGATGTTAATGCGGAACCCGCAAAGGAGAAGCATGAGAGGCACACGAAAGATGGCCAGCGTCGTGGCGCTGTCTGTCGCGTCGTTCGGCCTGAGTATCGGGGCCGCAACGATGGCGGCGGCGGACCCAGCCGGCTGCGACGCAACCAAGACAACGGTAGGTCTCACGGACAACGGACGGGTCTACGGCGAGGGCTTCGGCTCCTGCGACATCACGGCACTTCGCTACTTCCGAGCCGAAGTGAAGTGGGACAAGGCATTTTCTCCGGACCCGCTCGTGGCTTCGAGGACGGTGTCAGGCAGGACGAACTGGCACGGATTCGTGGCCACCTGCGACAACGGCAACACCAGGGGGTACTACGGAAGGACCTTCTGGACCACGGGAAGTGACTACCACGACTCGAATCCGCGGGACATTCGCGCCTGCTAGCGACTCCGGGGCGTGAATCGGGCACCATGCAGAAGGGTAGTTGGAGAGTAGTGGAACCTGCAGTGGCGACGAAAGGCTTGGTCCAGCGATACGGCCGCAAGGTCGTGCTGAATAATTTAGACCTGGTGGTGCGTAGTAAAGGGATCACCGGGATCGTCGGGCCGAACGGTGCAGGAAAGACCACGCTGCTTTCCACCGTGGCTACCTTGATGCAACCGGCGGGTGGGGAGATGTCCATCATTGGGCTGAACCCCACCCGCCGTCAGGAGCGGAAGGAAATACGCCAACGCAGCTCGTTCCTTCCGCAGTCGTTCGGATACATCCCGAAATTCACTGTGAAGGAATTCGTAGGATACGCGGGGTGGCTCAAGGGAATACCATCCGCCCGGATCGATCAAGCAGTCAGTGACGCCATCGAGTACGTCTCGCTGACCGAGAAGGCTGACCAGCCGATGGGGCGTCTGTCGGGCGGGATGATCCGCCGAGTCGGCATCGCCTCCGCCCTCGTCAACTCTCCCGAGATCCTCATCCTCGACGAGCCGACCGTCGGGCTGGATCCACGGCAGCGCCTGGACTTCCGCACCGTGATCAAGGGATTGGGAGAGACGAGCACTGTCCTTCTGAGCACCCACCTCATCGAGGATATCGCCGCCACCTGCAAGGACGTTCTGGTGATTCAGGACGGAGCGGTCATGTTCAGCGGCGATACCAAGGAACTGGCGCAAGCTGGCGACATGATCGGCGAAGGGCAGTCCCCCCTCGAACGCGGTTATGCAGCCCTGATCGGAGAGGGTGAGCCGTCGTGAGAAGCGTGTTCTTCACCGAGGTTCGGCGCAGCCCAATGCTCTACGCCCTTCCGATCCTCATCTTCCTGTGCGGAATGGCCGCATGGCGCTCGCTCATCCCTGGCGTCAACGCCTGGGACGCCAACTCCCTGGCAATCCTCAGCGGCATACAGCTGCTCGGCCCCGTCGCCGCCGGCATCTCCTGCTGGATCGCACAACGCGAGCGGCAGCGGCGCCTCGCGTATCTCCGGATACTCTCCGATGACCGAAACGGTCTCGTGCCGGTCGTACAGCTAGCCTCTGCCGTCACGTGGACGGTCGGAGCCGTGCTCTTCGTCTATGCAGCACTCGCGATTCAGACGATCTACGTCGGCGGATACGGCAGTGTGTCGGTGAGCGCCCTCTTCTCGGCCTGCATGGGCGCAGCAGTCCACGCAGCCTTCGGATACCTAGCCGGCTGGCTCATTCCACGAACTGTCGTCGCGCCGATCGTCGCGCTGGCCGCCTACGTGTACATCGTCCTTAACCTGGACTACCCAGGTTCTTGGTTCTACCTTCTCGCGCCGGTCACCAGCGAGCGCCCTAGCGTCTTCGTCGAGTGGCAGTCCAACATCTTCCTCACACAAGGCGCCTGGCTCGCATGCGTCCTGGTCCTCCTCGCCGCACTATGCGCCATCTCCAGCGTGCCCAGGAAGATCTACCTCGCGGCGGGCGGCACCAGCTTGGCGCTGGCCCTGTGTTTCGGCCTGATGATGCAGTCTTATGACGGATACGTCTTCGCCGGTGGGTTCGCGCGTCCGAAACCTGTATGCAAGGGTCAGAGCCCGACGGTCTGTGTCCACCCTGCGTTCCAGGACTCGGCTCAACCCGTGAGCAACGCATTCCACGAGCTGTCCGCACGCTTCGGAACGTCTCCGCTGGCCTTCGACCGCCTGGAGCAGAGAGCCACAGGAGACTTCTCTCCCCTCCCCAAGGGAACCCTCAGAGTCACACTTGACGACGAGGCACCCGGCTACACGGACCTCGCCCGCAGCTACTTCGTGACGGACCTGGTCGATCAGGCCGCGTGCGGCCGCAGAAAAGACATCGAGGGACGGGCTTACACAGAAGTCGTGAGCGCCTGGCTTCTCGACACCCAAATCCGCCTCCCCTCCCGGTTCCGGGACACCGAGCAGAAATTCCGCAACGCGACCGAAGAGAAGCGACGCGAGTGGTTCGGCCAGCACGTCAACGACTTCAGAACGTGCGGACTGTCCCCCCAGAGTTTCGACACGGTTTCGTGACCCGCCTCTCCTCACGCAGCTACCTTTCCTTTCTCCGGGCACGCAGCGTCGGAACCTCTCTCGCCGTCATCGCTGCGGTGAGCGCAGTTTCACTGCTGGCCGGCGAAAACCTCATCGACCTCCGCGTCGGAAGCGGCGCGGGAGTCCCCTATGCCACGCTCGCGCCGGCCATGTCAGGAAGTCTGATCGCGGCCTCAGCACGCAGTGGCTTGTTCCGACAGGAGCAGTTGGCGTCCAGAAACTTATGGGGCCCCCGCGCGGCCCTGCTCCTCGGCATGGTCTTGTGGGCCGCGGCATGGGCAGCCATCGCCCAACCGACACTGCCCAGCTCACCCGGGGACGTCGCCGCAGTCCGCAATGTCGTCGGCTTCACAGGATTGGGGCTGATCGCCAGCCGCATCGTCGGGGGCCGACTCGCGTGGATCGCGCCGATCAGCATGGCGATCGCCGCGCTGACCTTGGCCAGTTCCAGCGGTCAGTCCCGTGGCGGCGCCCTCGTATGGCCGCTGACCGCCGACGGCAACGTCACCGCAGCTCTCGTAGCTCTCACGTTGTTCGCGGTGGGTGCAGGCGTCGTCATCGCACAGGGAACGCGCGAGCGGGAGACAGATGCAGAGGAATGATGTCAGCAGACCTCAGCCATTGTTCACAGACCGGTAGACGACGAACTCGACGCGACAGAATACTGAGCACATGCCCGAATTGATGTCAGAGGATGCAGTTCGAGACCTTGCACAGGCCCCTGCCGAAGCCCGGTCCTTGCACCGCAACGAAGTCTTCCCCGTGCACGTGCTCCTCTGCGTCGCTCACCATGAGAGCGATGCGAGCAGCCTGCTGAAGGCCGCGGGAGTCGAGTACGCGGCCCTGCACGCGGCACAGGCGGCCGGTCAACCGGCCAGCAAGCCGACCAACAAGCGAGAGCTCCCGTGGTCCAGTTCGATGGAGCACATCCTCCAGCTCTCCCAGAGCTACACCAAGAAGCACTTCACATCGAGCCACTTGCTGGCCCTGATCCTGGACAACGACAAGGACAGCGTCACGCTGCTGCGCGAGTGCGGCCTGAACGTCCCGGAATTCCGAGCCACGCTCTCTCAACGTTTGGGCGACGCCTGACCTGAAGGTGGCGCCGACCTACCGCTGGCCGATCGACGAAGTCGGCCGGATGCTGCGCGAGCCGGGCGAGGAGGAGCGGTTCCGCCGAGGCCATCTGCTGATGCGCAAACAGTAGAATCCGGGCAGGCTGAGACCGGTTCCACTGGATCGCCTCAAGGAACTACACAAGGAGGTACGTAGAGGGTTGCCCGGGGGTGATGTCGGGCAACCTGCTGCTCCCAGGACGAAGACGGAACCGATGTCCGACTGTCAGTCGACGACGCTTCTCTGGTTCTCGGCGCGGATCATGCGTCTCAGGCTGGTGCGGGCTGCGTTGAGGTCCTCGCCGGTCTCGGCCAGGCGTCGTTCAAGGTTCTTGTTCACTTGGTTCAGTCCGTCGATTTCCGAGCGCAGTTCGCGGTTCTGCCGGGTCAGTTCCTCCACCCTCGCGGTCAGGTCGGCGGAGCCCAACTGGTCGAGTTGGTGACCGAGTTGCCGCTGGACGGCGGCCCGCGCCTGGGACAGTTCGGCTCGCAGCCGGGCATTGTCTGCGCGGGTGAGCTCCAGTTCGGTCTGCAGGCTGGCAGCGCCGACCGGCGGGTGTGCCTGCGTGGCCCTGGCCGCTTGGCGTTGCTGCCTGGTCCGGGCCGCCTCGATGTGCTCGCGCACGCCGTCAGCGTAGACGAGCCAGCTGGACACGCCGGCTGCCCTGGCCACCCCGGTGAACGTGATCAGGTCACCGCTGGTCAGCATGGCGTCCACGACGGCCACGACCTTGGCTCGCTTGGCCCGGCTGTCCTTGCGCCGGGCCTCGCGCAGCACCTCGCCTGGGGTGCGCGTGGCCGCCGTCATGCCCCACGGTCTTCCCGGTGGATCACTGTCAGGGGCAGCAGGGCACGTCCCTCGGCCGCGCGGGCCTTACGCAGGATCCGGCTAGCGTCCTCGATCTCCGCCCGCTGGTCGGTGGGGAGGTCCGCCAGGCGGCGGTGCAGGGTGTCGGACACGTCCTTGAAGGCGTCGATCTGGTCGGTGAGGTTGCGCAGGACAAACGGCACGGCGTCCATCGCGTCGGCGGTCTCGCGGTCGGCCCGCAGCGCGTGCAGGTGCTCCTCGATGGCGGGCAGGTAGGAGGGATCGGGGCGGTAGAAGCCGCAGCCGGCGCACTGGAATCGCAGCGCGCAACTCTTCCCGCCGGCCTTGACGTTGGTAGGCTCGGTGCAGTTGCCGTAGGGCACCGCTACGGATCGGGCCTCGTACGCGGTTGCGGAGTGCATCGGGGCGGGGCGTCCCGCCCGGTCCACGACCTGTAGCCGCAGCGTGTTCACCGCGGACCTCTTCCGTTCCAGGGAGATCTTGTAGTAGCCCATGGTCGTGTCGATGGACCGGTGGTCCATCAGATCGCGCAGCACGTCGGGCCGCACCCCCGCGTCGGCGTGCCGCTGGGCGTAGGAGTGCCGGAACGCGTACGGGAACACCAGCGTCGAATCGAACGGCATCGGGAAACCGTCGAGACCGGGCATCTCGGAGTCCAACACAGGCAGGTGGTCCGCCCACGCGCGGATCGCCCGGGCCAGGTTGCCGGCCAGCAGGTGGTGCACCCCGGTGTCCTCGGAGATCGCAGGGAAGAGGTAGGACCGGCTGTGAGCCGGTCCGCCGATCTGCTGGCGGCGCTGCTGCCAGATCTGGATCGCGGTCGCGGTGGCCTTAGTGATCGGCAGTCGGCGGCGGTACCGCTTCTTCTTGTGGTTGTCCCAAACCAGGGTGAACTCCCCGCCTTCCGCCTCCAGACAGGCGGATTTGAGTGAGGTGACCTCGATGGGCCGCCGCCCGGTGTCGCGCAACACGGTGTAGGCGGTGCGGAACATCAGCCGCACGTCCTGCGGGGCCATCTCGCCGTAGGGGAAGCCGTTGCCCAGCCGGTCGAGGTGGGTGTCGAGCTGGGCGATGACCGACTCGGGGATCGCCTTGCCGATCTCGTCCTCGTTGTCCTCGTCTCCGGGAATACTGTGGGATTGCTGGCGGGCGAAGCCGCCGGCCATCCGGTCCAGCAGCCCGGCCCTGCGGCCGAAGTCGAGCATCTGGAAGAACTTCGCCAACAGGTCCCGGCGCACAGAGTTGGAGTATCGCTCACCGTCGGGCTTGCGCGCGTCCCTGAACCCCTCCACCACGGCGTCGATGTCCGTGAAGGCCAACTCGGCCTCGTCCTGGCCGCCGCCGGGGCGAGCGTCCAGCGCCTGGGACGCCCGGACGCAGGAGTTCATCATCCGGTTCAGCGCGTAGCTGTCCGGATCGGTGGTCCGCGCCCAGGCCAGCACGCTCTCGCGCAGCCAGAGCTGGGAGATCCGGCCGAAGTCGACGGTGCCCTGGTTGTAGCGGCGCCCCGAGCGGCTGTAGCGGGAGGCTATCTTGGCGGTGACCGCGTCCCAGACCTCCGAATCCCGGGGCCCACTGCCACCCGCCTGCTCGTAGCCTGCCTGCACATGCCGGAAGAACTCCTTCACATGTGCTCGGGTGTTGTTCGAGGCCCGCTCCACCATGGCCAGCGCAGTGGGCCGGTCGACTTCGAGCAGACTCCCGTACCCGGCAAAGGCCCGGGTCAGGTGGCGTACGCACTGGGTGTCGAGCTTGGCCCCGCGCTGATCCCGCTGCTGGACCGCGTAGAGAAACTCCAGCCGCAGCACCGGTGCCAACTGACGCAAGGAGAACTGGTGTTGCAGCAGGAACGGGACCTGCCCCTCAGCCCACGAGGCCGCGTCCTGGCCCGCGTTGCCCGTCCGCGCGTCAGCGGTGCGGCGCCGACGGTGGTACGCGCACAGCGGCAAGCCGGAGTCCTGGGCCGTCGGGCAGCCCAGCACCACACACATCGGGACTTCCTCCACCCCCACCCGGATATCAGCCGACGCGAGCCACGGGCCGGGATCGTCTCCGCCCAGTCCGCCCTTGCGCTTCCACTGCTGCCACAACGCGTAGTGGTCCTTGCACACGCCCCGCGCCGAGACCGGGTAACCGCAGCGCCGAGCCTCCTGTCGCGCCTCGCACCGCGCCGGGGACTGCCCGGACGTCGCGGCCATCCGCTGCGGGAGGTACTGACCGGCAAACGCTTCGGCGTCCAGGCCACTCACCGAGAGTGCCTTCACGCATCCGCTGCAGAAGCTGCGGGTGTGCACGACCGTCGAACACGCCGCTGTGCGGCAGAAGTTCGCGCGGGTACGGGAGTTGTTCGGATCTCCGGTGAACAGCAGGGCCTGCGGATCCCACTCCCCTGGGCGCCAGCCGGGGACGATGGCGTCCTGCAGCCAGCAGGTCCAGGACGCCAGGTCCACACCTGCGAGCAGAGCAGGGGTGTCGTCGCGAATCAGCGCGAGGGTCATCGGCGAGCTCCCTGGGCTGCACCGACGCGCTCGACGGCATCCCGCAGATCCGTGTCACTGGCGTGCAGGTACGGGTCCATCGACGAGGCCGAGGCATGGCCCATCAGAGTCTGGACCACGTCGCGGTCCACCCCGGCACGTACCCAGCGGGTAGCGGCGGAGTGCCGCAGCATGTGCGGGCGGGCCGTGAAGCCGACCTTCCTGGCCAGCCGGTCGAAAAGATCCTTCGCCGAGGCATAGGTCATCGCCCGTCCCAGCGGCCCGCGGAAGAGGTTGACGAAGACCATCTCGCAGTCCTCCGCCTCCCTGACGCCCCCACGCTCATGGAGGTAGTCGGCATACAGTGCCACCACCTCTTCGGTGACCGGGATCGACCGCGAGACGCGGGACTTCGCCAATGCCCCGTTGGGGTTGCGTCGCCGCCGCACGTGCACATGAGGCCCAGTCACCTGGCAGCCGAGCGCACCGGAATGCGACAGCAGGTGCATGTCCTCACGCCGCAGCCCCAGCGCCTCCCCGATCCGCATCCCCGTGCAACTCAACATTCCCACCAGGAAGCGGTCCCGAGCCCGGCGTGTGGCCGCGACCAGCAGGTCGACCTGCTCGTAGGTCAGCCACTCGTAGCCCTCCACCGCGACCGCGTATTTCAAGTTCCTCGCCCGCACCGTGCGGAACTGGCCGTCCTCGCCCGGGTCGTAGCCCGCGGGGAGGTAGGACAGGTGCCTCGGCTCCGACAGTGACGCGGAGATCTCCGTCGGAACCCAGCCGTTCCGAGCCCCGAACCGGAGAAATTCACACACCGTGGTCATCACGGCGTTCGCGGTCGACTCCCGCCGATACCGCGCCTCCAGCGCAGGCCCTCGCCCGCGCGACGGCAGCGGCTCCGCCACCAGCCAGCGCAGGAACCTCCCCAGATCCAGCATTCCTGCCTGGGACCAGTCCACGCCGTGCTCGGCGCACCAGCAGAGGTACAGCGCGACCCTGCCCGCATACACCCGCTCCGTGTTCGGCGAGCGCCCAGCCGACCTCAGCTCCGCGAGGAACGACGACGCTTCCATGTGCAGGGCGAACGCCTCGTCCACGACCACCCACGCCACCGACTCATCAACTGGCGAGAGCGCCCGTTCCGCCCTGTACTTTCCGATCATGATCACGAACGTACCTGACATACCTATGACCCCTCAGATACTGCTGAGGCAACGGGCCCCACCGCGGGACCTCTCGTGTGCCTCGCAACCTGCTGGACCTATAGATATCGAGGGCTGCGGTCGGTTCGTCCAGGACGAGCAGTCCGGCTGGCCGGTGGAAGGCGCGGGCGAGCGCGATCCTCTGCCACTGTCCCCCGGACAGCTCCTGCCCTCCCCACCATTCCTTGGCCAGCAGGGTGTTCAAGCCGCTGCGCAGTCCGTCGATGACCTCATCGGCGCCCGCGGCATGCGCTGCGGCGAGCACCGCGGCGTCCCCGTCCTCGGTGGGCTGGCCGAGGGTGATGTTCTCCCTCGCCGAAATTGGCCAGTTCGCGTAGGACTGCGGTACGACGGCGACACGCTCCCAGGTGGCATGCGCGTCCAGGTCTCTGGTGTCGGTGCCGTCCCAGGTGACGGCTCCTCCCTGATCGGGAAGGTAGAGAGCGGCAAGGATCTTGCTGAGGGTGGTCTTGCCGGAGCCGTTCTCACCCACCAGTGCGACGACTTCGCCGCGCCGGACTTCCAAAGAGACGTCGTCGAGGGCGGGACGGTCGGCGCTCGGGTACTGGAAGGTGATGTTCTCGGCGCGTACGACCGTGGGCGCGGCCGGCGCCCGGGGGCCGCGGTCGATGCGGTGGCCGCCGGCTTCGTCGATGAAGTCCGCCCAGTCGTCCAAGTACATGCCGGTACGGAAGAGTTGGGCTCCGTAGCCGACGATCCCGTCCAGTCCTGCGCTGACGCGGCCCAGGGCGAGAAACGCGGTGCCGAGGGCGGCGACCGAGATCTGCCCGGCGGACACCAACAGCGCCAGGGCCACCCACACAACCGCGTGGGCGAGACCTCCCGCGGCCCCACCCACCAGGGAGATCCTGGCAGAGCGCCAGGTGGCCTGGTCAGTCGTCGTGTCGATCCGCGCCCCGGCCGTGCGGTACTTGTCGAGCAGGAACGGTGCCATGGTGCCCGAGCGGACCTGGTCGGCGGTCTGCTTGTCGACCAGGTACCAGCGCAGCATGCCCAGCAGCCGCCGATCCTTCGACGTGGCAAGCGAGGCGATGTAGCTGATACGTGCTGCTCGCACGCTGGCCAGGCCCTTCGGTAGGGCGGCCAGGATAAGCAACGGCAGCAGGAGCGGGTGCACAGCGGTCAGGACGAACGCCGAGGCGACCAGCGATGCCGATGCGGCGAGGATGTACTGGGCTTGAGTGAGAAGGTCCCTGGAGACTTCCACACCTCGGTCGGCGGCGTCCCAACGGTCGTTGTATCCAGGGTTGTCATACGCGGCCAGTTCCGCCTTGGTCGCCGCGTCGAGGAGTTCGAGTTCGGCCTCCCGGGCAATGCGCGGGGCGAGTCGGGCCGACAGCGTGGTGGAGGCGATGCCGAGCAGGGCTCGCAGACCGATGGCCCCCGACAGGACCACAAGAGACGGTACGGCGGAGCGGAGTTGGTCGCTGCTGATGTGCTGGGAGGCGATCAGCGGCTTGATCACACCGGTGGTGGCCATCAGCCCGAACGCCTCCAGCACACCCGAGAGGACCTGGACGCTGAGCAGGGCGATGACTGCGGCGCGGTCGACCTGCCAGCCCAGTGCAAGGGATCGGCGGATCAGTTGGGGCAGGCGTTTGGCCATCGAGCGGGTGGTGATCGCGTTGGCGGCCTCGATGCGGCGGTCGCCGGGGATGACGAACTTAAGTTCCTCATCCGACACCTCCCCCTCGTCCGTCGGTGCGGTTGTGGCAGCGGGATTCGGGATGGTGGTCATCAGCTCTGGCCCTCCACCGACGCGCGGTGCCCGGCCATGGTCGTACGGAAGCCCAGCATGGGCTGGTCGCGGATGAGGACCAGATGCAGGCCGATCACTGTTCGATACGCCAAGGTGTCCCCCTGTATGCCGTGTGCGGTTGAGGCTGTTGCTCAACATCCGTGGAATGCTGCGCAGTTGATAGCCGCAGGATGGTCATGAGGTGTCCCCGCTCGCCCCGAGGACGGTGAGCTCGGCTTCGAGGCCCTCAAGGTCATCGAGCAGGCGGCGGATGGCGGTCTGACGCTCACTCCAGTACCGCTTCAGATCCACTTCCGCCTCCCGAGGTAGGTCGTACTCGGCGGTGGTAGCGCCGTAGAAGCTGAACAGCATGTACAGCAGGGCGATCCGGGCACAGGCCCGGACCTCATGCATCGGGAGGCTGGGATGCTCCGAGCGGTAGGCGCCCACCATGGCCAGGGCGCAAGCAGTCCACTCG
Organism: Streptomyces sp. TRM68367; assembly: GCF_014495685.1. GTDB lineage: Bacteria > Actinomycetota > Actinomycetes > Streptomycetales > Streptomycetaceae > Streptomyces. Next base: position 17,545 of record NZ_JACTVI010000003.1, read on the forward strand.
GTGCTGGTCGCGACCGTGCGCGGGTCGAACGCTGCTCGCCCCAGCTCCCAGGCCGGCATCGCGCTGGCGCAGCGGAAGTCGATGATGCCGGTGACGGCATCGGTGAGGGTGATCAGGTTGGTGCGGGTGAGATCCGCGTGCAGCGCCTGTTCCACGAGCGTCGCGGGCAGCTGTTCCCGCAGCGCGGCAGCGTGGGTGCGTAAGTCCGTACGTCGCTGGTCAAGGTCGACTCGCAGTTGGCCGAGACGGTCGTGGCCTTGCCGCGTGGCTCTGGCCATCACGTTGTCGCACTTCGCTACAGCGTCCTCGACGGACTCCGTCCGCCAGCGGGTCTGCTGCACGCGCTTGGGCAGCGGGTACGCGGCGAGCGCACGGTGCATGCGCCCCATGACGACGCCGATGTGTTCGGCTAGGGGGACCGTCATCGCTGACGTGGTCACCCGGCCGGGAGCCTCGTCGACGACGGCCCATGCGCTGCCTTCCGCGATGGTGACCAGGTTGTCGTCGGCGTCGGGCCACACGCGTGGAACGGGGAGTTCCGCGGCCCGGCAGTATTCCGACATGTCCCACGCGTTGCGTGCCTCGTCCAGGTCGGCCATCGCCGCGTACTGCTTGACGAACAACCGCAGCCCGTCGTCGGTCAGGACGCGCCGGTTGATCGTGTCCGTGCCCATGTGCACCGGCTCGACGAGGTCGACGACGAGTCCGTACCGGTCCTCCAGCACGTCAGCAGTCAACGCCGCACCCTGCTCTGCTTCGTCCATAGGGATCACAGGCCTTCGTGTGCCGAGGGACGAGGTGCCGTGGGGACGGTGAACGCGTTGTCCTCCGTGGGCACTCCTCTGTCGGCGAAGGGGGCGAGGGCAACGGGGATACCCGAGTGAAAGCGTCGGTAGTAGGCGGAGGTTCCGGCGGAGGCATTCACGTGCGCCACCCGCTCCACACGCTCTTGCCGGTCTCCAGGCGCAGGTTCTCCAGCATGGTGTGGGCTTCGTCGACCAGGCCGACGTCGTGATGCTGGATGCCCCAGGCCAGGGAGTCGACAGCGTCCAGGGCCCCGTACGCCCGGCACGCCGTCGCTTCCTCCTCGGTGAGCGTGCGGCCGTACCCGTGGTGGAACGCGGCGTTGAGGTCCGGGTTGTGATGCAGGATCCGGTAGCGCAGGCGGCTGAGATCCCGGCGTGGTGCGGGCTGGAGTTCGGCGCGTTCGAAGTCGATGACCCTCAGCAGTTGCTCGGACTCGTCCCACATCCAGTTCTTCGGCATGTAGTCGCCGTGTCCAGCGACCTGCGGTAGCCGTGGGGGCGGCTCGCTCAGGAGGGCTCGCATTGTTGAGAGTTCGTGCTCGGGCACGTACGCGGCGGCGGACACCAGGACCTTCGACACCGTCTCCTCCCACTCGCCCTCGCTCGTGTCCGCGGCGGGCTCGCCGCCGGCCGCCGCGTGATGGCGAGCGAGGAGTTCACCCGCCTGCTCGTAGGCCTTGCGCTCCTGCTCGGCCGGCAGCCGGAGCGCGTCGAGGCTGTGCCCGGGCACAGCGGTGACCAGGACGGTGTGTGAGACGGCCTCGGCGGCGACCAGGTCGGGCGTCCGGCCGTCGCCGAGGGAGATCGTCCACTTCCGGTATGCATCGACCTCACGCCGGTGCAGCTTGGGGCCCACGTGCTGTTTGGCAAACCACCGCCGGCCCCCGGGCGCGTGGACTTCCCAGAGGGACGGCCTGATGGTGCCGGGGCGGGGGTGTTCGGCAACCACGGTGTACGTGTCGGTTACCGACTCCACCAGTTGGTGGAGTGCGCCGGGCATGTTGGTCACCTCGGTGCGCCCTTTCGTTCGCCGAGCCTCCCAGCCACATCCGTGCACAGCATGTGACTGGACAGCTTCTCTAGGTATTCGCGTATGGGTGCGTAGCCTGTCAAGAGGTACTGACAATGGCCGCTGAGCTGGGCCTTTCTCACTCGGTAGAGCGGGCCCTTGCAGAGCCGTATCCCCGGCTCAGTCGGATTGGCGCATGGACTGCAGCCGCACGGGCACTGTGCGGTGCCCGTTGACGAGGAGGCTCGCCACCGGCTCGAGCTCCTCGGGCGGCACGGCGAGGGCCATGTCCGGGAAGGTGTCGAAGAGGGCGGGGAGCGCGGCGCGCGCTTCGGCTCGGGCCAGGGGAGCGCCGAGGCAGAAGTGCGCGCCGTGTCCGAAGGCGAGATGTTGCTTGTCGTCCCGCATGACGTCGAATGTTCCCGCGGTGGTGCCGTGCAGGTTTGGATGGCGGCCGGCGGCGCCGTACGAGGCGAGGATCGCCTCGCCCTGACGGATCACGATCCCGTCCGGGAGGGGGATGTCCTCGACGGCATACCGAAGCGGCAGGTGGCTGATGGGCGAGGCGTAGCGGAGGGACTCCTCGATCACGTCGTCCCAGGAGGCGCGTCCCGCGCGGACGTGAGCGATTTGGTCGGGGCGGGTGAGCAGCGCGGTGACGGCTTGATCGAGCAGGTTGACGGTCGTCTCGTAGCCGGCGCTGATGATCAGGAGCAGCGTGTCCAGGAGTTCCTGCTCCGTGAGAACGGAGCCGTCGCCCTCGTCGTCGCGTACGTCGATGAGTGCCGACGTGATGTCCTGGCCAGGGGTGGCCCGCTTCGATTCGACCAGCTCGGTGAGGATGCCGTACAGGGCCATGGTGTTGGCGCGGGCCTCCTCGCTGCTGAGCGTGGTGTCGAAGACGCCGTCGACCACGGTGCGGAAGCGGGGCCACACGTCCTCGGGCAGACCCATGAGATTGCCGATGACCTGGATCGGCAGAGGGAAGGCGAGGGCCTCGCGCAGCTCGACGACCTCGCCGGGCTGGGTCCGGGCTATTCGGTCGATGAGGCGGGCAGTGATCTGTTCGATGCGCGGCACCATCTCGGCGGTGCGTCGGGCGGTGAACGCCTTGCTGACGAGACGCCTCAGCCGCCGGTGGTTGTCTCCGTAGGCGGTGAACATGTTGTCCACGCCGACCCACAGGGCCAGGGGCCACTTCTCGGTGATCTTGCCGCTGATGAATGCTGGCCAGTGCCTGCTGGCGTCCTTGGACACCCGGGGGTCGTTCAGGAGGTTCTTGAGGATGGCCGGGTCGCTGACCGACCAGGCGGTCACGCCGAGGATGTCCACGAGCGTGGTGGGACCGGCGGTGTGGAGGGCGGCTTCTTCGGCCGCGCGGGCACGGCCGGTGGGGTCGAGGACGAGGGGCTGGGTGCGGTCCATGTCGGGTTCTCCCTAGGTCAGAGTGAGGCGCGGCGACGGGGGGAAGTGGACCGGCAGGCCGGTCAGGGACCGGTGGAACGGGCCGGGGCGGTAGGTGAGGTGGTCGGCGGGGACGGCAAGTTCCATCTCTGGGAGGGCGTCGAGGATCTGCTCAATGGCCACTTGGGCGATGAGGTAGGCCAGGGGCTGAGCGGGGCAGGCATGGGGTCCGGCGCTCCACGTCAGGTGGGAGCGGTTGCCGGCCCGCTGGTCCGAGATGACCGCGGGGTCGTTGTTGCAGGCGGCCATGCTGATGACGACCGGCTGATGGGCTGGCAGGACGACGCCGTCGACCTCGACCGGGCGTGGCGGATACGACACGCAGAAGTTGGCCAGTGGAGGGTCGACGAAGAGCAGTTCGTCGAGGGCGTCACGCACGCTGAGGCTCCCCCGCAGTACGTCGCCGGAGTACCGCTCATCGCTGAGGATTAGCCGCAGGGTGTTGGCAATGGTGTTCTGTTCGGGCTCGATTCCGGCGCCGTAGAGGGTGACCAGTTGGTGCATCAGCTCCAGATCGTTCAGCTGCGTCGGGTGCATCAGCAGGCCGGTAGTGATGTCCATCCCGAGATGGCGACGCTTGAGGTCGACGAGTTCTCCGAGAGCCTCGATGAGCATGACGTTGCCGGCCTCAGCGTTTACGCCGTCGAAGATCGCGGCCATCCCGCCGGCTACACGTTGCCCGATCTCCGGCGGGCAGCCGAGGATCGCGTTGAGGACCTGGAACGACAGAGGTTGTGCGTACTGCGTCAGCAGGTCCGCCTGGCCCGCCTCGCAGATCTCGTTGATCAGGGGTATGGCGATCTGCTGCACCATGTTCTGCAGTTCGTGCTGGCGGACATGGTCGAGGGCGGACGTGTTCGCGGCACGGTAACGAGCGTGAGCGGGCCCGGAATTGCGCAGGGCGTTGGGACGGTGCTCCAGCATTGGCAGGACCGGGCAGTGCGCGGGGACGCCCTGTTGCCAGACCCGCGGGTCGGCGGGGAACCGTACGGGGTCGTGGAGGATGCGGACTGCGGTCTGATAGCCGATCACCAACGTGGCAGGCACATCGGGGTCGAGGTAGACCGGGGCCAGCGTTCCGTGGTGCTCTCGCATCTGCGCGTAGAAGCGGTAGGGGTCGGCTGCGAATTCCGGTGCGTACATGGCGAATCGCATCTGACCTGCGGGTGCGTGGTGGCTGGTCCGCGGTGTCGGTGGCGGCGTATTCACGACAGGTGCTCCAGTCGGCTGGATCGGTGGAGGTATTCGACGAACGCGATCAGCGCGTGGATGGAGGACACTTCGTCGCGGGCGTCGCAGGAGGTGAGCACTACGTCGTCGTCGAGGGCCAGGGCCTGCCGGATCTCGTCGAGGTCGTATCGTGGAGCGCCTTCGAATTCGTTGACGGCGACGCCGAATGGCAGGCCGCGTTCTTCGAAGAGCCCAAGGACGGTGTCGGAGTCTTGGAGCCGACGGGTGTCGACGAGGACCAGCGCGCCCAGTGCCCCGTGGAAGAGGTGCTCCCAGAAGGGAGTGAACCGGTTCTGGCCTGGGGTGCCGAACAGGTAGAGGGCCAGTCGGGGGCTGAGGGTACGGCGGCCGAAGTCGAAAGCGACCGTCGTCTCCGTTTTGCTGGGCAGGCCGGCGAGGTCGTCGATGCCGGTGCTGGCTTCTGTGATCGGCTCCTCGGTCCTCAGCGGTCTGATTTCCGACACGCTGCCGACCAGCGTCGTCTTCCCTGCCCCGAAGTGGCCGGCGATCAGGATCTTCGCTGATCGGGTCACGGTGGCGGGGAGGTATTGGTGCTCAGACGAGAGCACGGAGTCCATTGAGCACTTCCTCTATGACGCTGATGTCCGGCTGGTCGGCCGGTGCCGACGCCGGGGTGTCGAGGTGGCCGGTATCGAGAAGTCCAGAGACGACGATGAGGGCGACGGTGGGTGGCAGGTCGAGGAGCGAGGCGATCTCGGCGATCACGAGCGGACCGTGGCAGATCCGCAGGACCCGCTGGGCTTCGACGTCGAGGCCGTGGAGTGGGCGGTCTGCGGCGCGAACCAGGGTCGTCAGAGTCAGGCCGTCGCGGGACGGCGATGAGTGCCCTCGTGTGCGGACATACGCTCGGACCATGTCGGGATCGCGCCGCAGAGCGCTCATGGCCGAGCGCCGCCTTCGTCACCTTGGTTGCGCGCCGGGCTGGACAGTTCCGCACCGAGGCGCTCGGTCAGTCCGTTCATCCGGTAGGTAAGGACTTCGGCGTCCACCGTCTCGGTCGTCGAGACCGCCAGCAACGCGTTGTGGCCGACTGTCTTGACGAACAGGAGTCCCTCGTCGAACTCGCCCACGACTTGGCGCAGACCGTTCTTCTTGCCGCCGGTGTAGGGGGCCATGGCGACGCCGATGGAGTGAAAGCCGCTGGTAGATGCGGCGATCTTGTCCGCCGTGTCGCGGTCCACAGATTCCGAGTGGCCCAATGCAAGCCCATCCGTGGCCAGGAGGACTGCGTAGCGGACATCCGGCATGCTCGAAAGGTCCCCGAGCATCCAGCCGAGCTTGTTCGCCTGCGTCGTCATGAGTCGAGGGACCTTTCTTCCTGGTCGGTGCGGACGGCCGTGTCCTGGGCGTGTTCCAGCGGGGTTGCGGCCGTGCCGCGAGCCTGTCTGGTTGCCTGCTGCCACGCGCCGATGACCGCGGGCCGTGCCGGCTCGGTACTCGTACGGCGCCCAGGAGGGTCCTGCTGGGGCTGATGCATCGGTTGGCGAGACGTGCGTGTCGGCAGCCCGTTCTCTGTCAGCACAGGCTGCGAAGGCGCGTGCGCTTCCACACTGGTGGGCTGCGGGGCCGGTTCGAGTTCGGCCAGGGCGGTGGTGAGATGGGCCTCGGGCAGGAAGACCGAGGCGCACATGCCGCCGTAGCGGTTGGAGTCCGACAGCACCACCTTGATGCCATACCGGCGGGCAAGGAGCGCGATCACCGGGAAGCCGACCCTCGGATGCGCCTCCATGTTGAGGATGTCGACCTCATGGCGGCCGTCCAGGATGCGCCGCGCCCGCTCCAACTGCTCCTCGCTCATGCGCTTGCCGGCGTCGTCAATAAGGAGAGTGACGCCGTGGTGGCCGTGCTGAGCGCTCACCTCCACGTGGGTCTGGGGCGGCGAATAGCGAGCAGCGTTGTCGAGCAGGTGGCTCAGAATCAGCTTCACCGGCCCGACCATGCGGGCGATCACTGCCCGGTCCGACGCGTACGGCTGGATGCGCGCGTAGTCAGGGATCGCGCCCTGGGCCGCCCCGACAACGTCCGTGAGTGCGCTGGCCGGCCACCTCTGCCCAAGCAACCCTCCAGCAAGCACGACGTAGGACTGTGCCTGGTGCAGCATCTGCTGGACGCCGTGATCGATCTTGGTCAGCGTCGCGAAGATCGCACTGCCATGATGCCGGCGGAGGGCCTGGGCGATCTCGCTGCTCACGTTGATGCCGGTGCTCACCATCGCGGTGGCGAAGGACTTGACGGCTCCCTTCGCTGACTCGCGTGCCTCGGCTTCGACTTGCTGACGTGTCGAAGCCGCAGTCGCTTGTTGCACCTGGTGCAGGTCGGCGACATACCGCTCGCCGAGCACGCGGAGGTTCTCCACGAAGGCGGAACCGGCGAGACAGTCCGGAACCGCGAACTCTGCCGACGTCGGCTGTGGCCTCTGGAGCGAGCCCGTGACTGGTTCAAGGCCCTGTGAGATCAGCGCGATCAGGGCCATGTCCTGGGCAGCGGCGATCTCCTGCCAACGCGCAGCCTGGGCACGGTGCTTGGCGGAAAGCCAGGCGAAGTATGCAGCCAGCCCGAGCGCGACAACGAGCACGGCGGCCAGGCCAATGGATGCCGCGACGGCTGTTTCGTGTCTCATCGGTTCTCTCAATGGGGGTCGAAGGGGACAGCGACAGAGCACGGGACCGGTGAATCGAGGGACCGCCCGACTGGCGATAGTTGAGCGGAGACGAAAGCGGGCTGCCCCATGTCACGGAGGTCGTCGGCGAGGCGCCTAGAACTTGATCCCGCCGATCATGTCCACGAGGCTCGCCGTGGCCTTGGAGATCGTTGGCGCGATCGACGAACTGGCGAGGTAGAAGCCGAAGAGCGTGCAGACGATCGCGTGCGCCGCCTTCAGTCCGCCCTTCTTGATGAGCAGGAATGTGATGATCCCGAGGAGGACGACGGCCGAGATGCTAACCGCCATACGCCATCTCCCTGTTGCGCGCGCCGGCCGACCGCGTCAGGGCGAGCCAGTGAAGGAGCGCGGCGCTGTCGGTGCCTTCTGGATGTCCGTCAGGGGGAAGCAGCCATACCGTCGCGCAGCGCAAGTACCCGGCGGCGTGTCCGTCGAGCGCGCACTCCCACATGCGGCCCGACCGACAAAGCGTCTGCGGAGCGTGCCACCGGTCTGCCGCGCCTGCTTCGACCGGGATGTGGACTCGGGAGTGCACGTGGCAGCAGAGCACCGGCCCCACAGCGAGTCCCCGGATTCGGGCACCCTCGACGGCACGCAACCCAACGAGCAGTCCAGCCTGCACGACATCGACGGGCCCGAGTCGCGGCAGCGGATGGGACGCGAGCTGGATCCGCCAGGGCAGTTCGGTCTGTGCGAGCGGCAACGCCGACTCCGGTGAGAGGGAGCGACGCTGCAACCGCTGCCAGCCGGCCCGCGGCACCAAAGGTGCGACTGGCCGCTGGGCAGCGGGCGGATCAGGGGCGGCTTCAACTCGGCCTGGCGAGACAATCACCGGGATCTCCTGTGCGTCCGGACACACTGACTGAGCCGCTTGACCAAGCAACTGCTGTCACAAGGACGTTGGCTGATCCCTAAGACTGTTTACCGAAAGGCGATTACGCACATTCCGAGGGTGATATCACTGAGGTGATTCCGGTTCCGGAAAGGCCGGGAACCACGTGCGCTCGGCCAGGGGAGGAAAGAGTGCTTCAGCAGGCGCAGCGACGCTGTGACCGGTGCGGCTGCTCCCTGAGCCAGTACAACACGGACACTCTCTGCGCCGCCTGCATTCGCTCACGAACACGGGAGAAACACGCCCTTACCATCCCGGAACACATCTGGAACGACCCAGATGTGCGAAACGCGCTCGCAGCTTGGGATTTCGGTAGAGCCAGCCGCCTCATCCGACTCCGCGGTGGTCTCCGTCAAGAGGACATGGCCCACCTCACGGGCCTCAGCCAGGCGTTCCTGTCCATGCTGGAGAAGGGCAACCGACGCCTCACCAACATCGACAAGATCATCGAGTTCCTCACCGGCCTCGGTGTACCCGCCGACCTGGTCGCGCTTCCACTCCCGAATCCTCCTGCCCCGGCCACGCAGGAGCAGCCGGCCCAGTTCGCCGGCGACGCTGATCCCAGCCTGCCCTGGACCGCGGCCCGTATGGTGGCAGCACTGGATACCGCGGTAGGAGGCAGCGCGATGGACCGTCGACGATTCCTCACCGCAAGCGGCGTCGCCCTCACCGCGTTCGTGAGCGCGTGGGACACCGCCGAAGCCGAACCCCTCCATCGAGCTATGCAGGGAAGCCGCCTCACCGACGATCTCCTTGACGGCCTCCAGCGCACCACCGACAGCCTGCGAACCATGGACGCGAGTGACGGCAGCGGCACCCTCACGAATCTCGGAAACCGCCACCTCCAGTTCCTCAAGCAGCTCGCGGAAGAAACGTCGTACGACGAGGCCACAGGGCGACGGCTCGCGGCGATCATCGCCGACACCGCCACCCAGACCGGATGGTTCGTCTTCGACTCCGGCGACCGCGACCGCCCACTCAGCTACCTCTACGCCGCACTCCGCGCCGCTAAAGCCTCACAAGACGCACGGCTCGGCGCCGGCGCCCTGTCCTACATCGCCATCCACGGCTACTCCACCGGAGCTCCGCACCACGCCGTCACAGCAGCACAGCGGGCCCGCGACAAGATCAGGAAACTCGGCACGCCCGCACTCGAAGCGATGCTCCTGACCCGACAGGCCCGCGGGCACGCCAAACTCGGCGAACGCCAGGCGGCGCTCACCGCGCTCGGAAGAGCCGCTGAACTGTGCGCCCAAGGCAGGTCAGAACACGACCCGCACTGGCTCTACTGGATCAACGACGGCGAGATCCACGGACAGACCGGCAGCTGCTACCTCGACCTCGGCGACCCCCGCAGCGCCGTCGCCAGCTTCACGAGGGCGCGGGAGGCACTCAACCCAGCGGACCACCGCACCAGAGGGCTGTTCCTCTCCCGCGCCGCAACCGCCCACATCGAGCAGGGTGACCTCGAAGCCGGCTGCGCCACGGCACACGAGGTCCTCGACCTCGCCGAGAAGCTTCAGTCGGCACGGTTCGATAGCCACGTCACGAGCATGATCCAACAACTCCACCCCGTCGCCCACAGCCCGTACGCTCAAGACGTACTGGAGCGACGCGCCGCCATGACGGCAACAGGGAGCCGAACTTGACCGACGCCAGGCAGATCCTCGTGCTGTGGGACATCGACCGCACCCTGCTGTACGTCGGTGACATCGACCGGCAGGTGTACCGGGAGACCTTCGCCGAGATCGTCGGCCGCCCCGCGGAACGCCTTCCGGCCCGCGGCACCGGCGTCACCATGCCCCTCGCCATTCGATCCCTGCTCCTGGACAACGGCGTCCCCGAGGCAGACGTCCCCGGCCTGGTGCCGCGTATGGTGGAACTCCTGCCGCAGCGCCTCGCCGCGCACGCCGACGACCTTCGTGAGCAAGGCGTGCTTCTGCCTGGCGCCGTGGACGCTCTCAAGGCCGTACACGCGCAACCGGGCTGTGTTCCTACCGTCGTCACAGGAAACCTCAAGCCCAACGCGCTGCTGAAGCTCGAAGCGTTCCACCTCGACGAGTTCCTTGACACGGAGATCGGCGGATACTCCTCGGACAACGACCACCGTCCAGCTCTCGTCGCCGTCGCACAGGAACGAGCCCAGGCCAAGTACGGGACCACCGCCTTCACCCGCACCAACACCGTCATCATCGGAGACTCGCTCGAAGACGTCCGTACTGGGCTTGACGGCGGAGCTCCTGTGATCGGAGTCGCGTCTGGCAAGACCACCGCCGACGAACTTGCCGCGGCCGGCGCCGACCTGGTCCTCGACAGTCTCGAAGGCGTTCCTCGGCTCCTGGACGCGATCGCCACGACGACCCGCAATCGCACCTGATTGCGGCTGCCCCGTAGAAGGCCTCAACTGCCCGTATTACATGAGTGATACCGGCAGGCGCACGCCCCGCCTACGCTCTTGGGCGCAGACGAGAAACGGGGGTGTGATGCCAAGGCCCACTCGCGTATGCGCTGACTGCGGATGCCGCTTAAGCCAGTACAACGATGAGGACCGCTGTTCCACGTGCGCACGCGACAGACGTCTCGACATCCGCCTTCAAGACCGCGTTCCGGACACGGTCTGGCACGATCCGGAAGTTCAGGCTGCACTCGCCGCCTGGGACTTCGGGCGGGCAAGCCGTCTCATCCGCGAGCGGGCGAAGCTCCGCCAGGAGGACATGGCCCACATGACGGGGCTCAGCCAGGGTTTCCTGTCCATGCTCGAAGCAGGAACCCGCCGGCTGACGAACCTCGACAAGGTCGCGAGGTTCCTTAACGGCATCGAAACACCCGACGCCTTGCTCCCCCCACCGTTCCGTGAGTATCAGTCAGCCCTCACGCCACTGCCGTTGCCGCACCCAGGCCCGCCCGCCGTCGATCTCCAGGTTGCGACCGGCGAGCAGGCAGCGGACCTCTATGAGCTCGCGACACAAGCTGCGGCCCAGTCGCTGCAGTTCGCAGAAGTGGTCACGAAGAGCAACGTGAGCGACGTCGAGCTTGAGGGGTTGGAATCGAGGATCACCCGGATCGCGACGGACTACGTCCATGCTCCGCTGTACCCGCTCTTCCACGACTTGCTGTCGACGAGAAACCAACTCTTCTCGCTGCTGAGCGGCCACCAACCCCCGGGCCAAACACGCGAGTTGTGCCTCCTCGCTGGCACGAGCTGCCTGCTCCTCGCCCACGCGTCACAGAATCTCGGTGACCAGGACGCCGCTGTCGCCCAGCTCCAGACGGCCGGGACCCTCGCTGAGCATGCCGACCACGACGATCTCCGGGCATGGGTCAAGGGCACAGCCGCGTTGATCGCGGAGTGGTCAACCCACCGGTACACAGCCCTTGAGTACACGCAACAGGCGATCCAGTTCGCCCCCGTCGGCGAGACCCGGGTCAGAACCGCGGCGATCGGGGCCAGGGCCGCGGCACGCGTCGGAGACCGGAACACGGCACTGGCGGCTCTGAAGGAACTTGAGCGTGCCCGCGAGCAGCAGACAGACCCCAACGGACTCACGAGATTCGGGGGGTTGCTCACCTTCCCGGAAGCCAAGCAGGAGTACTACATCGGCGGAACGTACGCCCTCCTCGGCGAACACGAGAGGGCCGAGCAGCACGCCGCCGCCGCGATCGATCTGTACGAGATGGGCCCGAAGGAGCAGCGATCGTACGGCGACGAAGCACTGGCGCGCCTCGACATCGTCACAGCGCGCATCGCCGCAGGGGAGATAGAGGGAGCTGGCGAGCAACTACAGCCCATCCTGGAACTGCCGGTCGACCGTCGTATCCGACAGCTCGGCGACGCTGTGCAGGGAGTAGCTAAGCTTCTCGAAGAACCACGGTTCGCCCGGAGCCGGGTTGTTCGCGAGCTCGCCGACGCCACTCGCGGGTATCAGGTGATCGACACGAGAGCGAAGGCCCTCACCTCATGACAATGACGGTCTCTCCCGAGTCCGCCGCCCGCATGGCCTGCCGGGCATCAGGTCTGACAGACCGCTCCCTCGTCCCGCTTCACCACCACGCCACTTCTGTGTTCCTACTTGCTGCAGAGGGCGTTGTGGTCCGTGTCAGTCCCGTCTCGCAGCAGCGGCGCCTGACAACGGCCGTCTCTCTCACGCGCTGGCTCATCGCGAACGGCTTTCCGGCGACGGAGCCCGTCGACGTGTCCCAGCCGGTGGCATACGAGCCGTACGTCGTCACGTTTTGGCGGCACTACCCGCAGCCCGCGCACGGGGCGCCTCCGTCTGGACGGTTGGGCGCTCTACTGAGAACTCTGCATTCTCTACCGCCCCCGCCGGTGACACTGCCGCGGCACCAACCGCTTGCCTCACTCAAGACCGCCGTGGAATCCAGCACCTACCTGGCACCGAACCAGCGGGCGTGGCTCATGGAGAGCCGGCAAGAACTCCTCCATGCTTACGGAGAGCTCGATTTCCCCTTGGGGCACGGGCACATCCACGGCGACGCCTATCCGGGCAACACCCTCTGGGACGAGCAGGACGTCAGGCTTGGAGACTGGGACGAGGCAGCGTCCGGTCCGCGAGAGATCGACTTGGCCAACACCTTCCAAGGAGTGCGCTTTGGCCGCACCTCCGCAGAGCTGGATGACTTCAGCCTTCAGTACGGCTACGACATCCGGCGTTGGCCTGGTCTTCCACTCCTATGTGGCATTCGGGACCTGCACACACTCGGCTCCTTCATTCGGCGTGCGGATCGCGGGGACACGGCTGCTGCGGAGCAGTTGTCGTATCGCATCGAGACGCTCAGGAACACGGACACCCAAGCAAAATGGGGTTCGGCGTGAGAACTCCATGACTGCGTCGGAAGTCAGCTGTCCGTTCCCAGCACTGCTGTAGCGGTTGTCAACAGGACGATCTCGCGTGCGCTGTCACTGAATGACGCACCCGATTGGCGTGATCGAACGAACACGTACAGTTACGATCCAGATCCGTGTAACCTGCTGGGTGCCCGTCGCCGTGTTCCACCTGGGACGAGCGGGTTCGCAACAATCAACTTCGGTTTGGAGGACGGGTGGCAGTGCAGCGGATCACGACCCGCAATGCCCGTTTCCAGCAGCTGCAGACGCTGCTCAACAACCGCACCAAGCGAGGGCGTGCCAAGGAGTTCCTGGTCCAGGGCGTACGTCCGATCACGATGGCTGTGGAGCACGGCTGGACCGTTCGTTCCCTGCTCTACGACGCCAGCCGCCCGCTCTCCCGATGGGCGGAGGATCTGCTGCGCGGTGTCGGCGCCGAGCGCGTCGCGATGGCGCCGCAGTTGCTCGCCGAGTTGAGCGAGAAGGCCGACGGGGCTGCGGAGGTCCTGGCGGTGGTCGAGATGGCGCCGGACAGCCTGTCTCGGATCAAGGTTCGCGACGACTTCCTCGGTCTGGTCTTCGACCGGCCGACGCAGCCCGGCAACATCGGGAGCATCGTGCGGTCGGCCGACGCGTTCGGCGCCGACGGGCTCATCGTGACGGGGCACGCCGCGGACCCCTACGACCCCAAGTCGGTACGCGCCTCCACGGGATCCTTCTTCGCCGTGCCCGTGGTGCGCAGCCAGTCGCACCACGAGGTCATGGAGTGGCTGGAGAAGGAGCGCGCTCAGGGACGACCGGTGGCCGTCGTCGGCACGGACGAGGACGGTGACGCCGACGTCTCGGAATTCGACCTGACCCAGCCCGTCCTTCTGCTCGTCGGCAATGAGACCGCAGGCCTCAGCGCGGCCTGGCGTGAGCTCTGCGACCACGTGGTCAGCATTCCGATGACGGGCTCGGCCAGCTCCCTGAACGCGTCGAACGCTGCTTCCGTCGTTCTCTACGAGGCGCGCCGCCAGCGTCTGGCGAAGCAGCGCACAGCGTGACCTGCCGAGGTCACGTCCAGACCTCGCCTCTGACCGCTCTCGTGTATACCGCCAGGTACTGGCTGGCGATGGCGTGGTGGCCCCATCGGTCCACCGCTGTTTCGCGCACGGCCTTGGCCTGGGGCAGCGATGCCAGCACGCGCTTCGCGTCACTGGGTGTGATCTCCTGCCCGACCGGGAGCACCGTGCCGACACCGGGGACGATCTCGGGCAGGCATCCGTTGTCGCTGGCGATCACCGGGGTGCCGCTGGCTGCGGCCTCCGAAACCACGGTGGCGCCGGGCTCGATCCATCGTCCGCCGAACGGTCCTCCCCACGGCTGGGACAGCACGAGTTGTGCTCGGGCGCGTGCGATCAGTCGGGTTCGGGCGCTGCCGCCGACCTCGCCCACGTAGCGGACGGTGTGCGGGAAGTCGGTGAGCAGGGCGTTCACGTAGTCCTTCTCCCAGGCTGGTCCAGCGACCGTCAGCGGCAGGCCGGCGGCGTGCGCGAACATGGCCGCCTCGTGTACGCCCTTGTGCGCGGAGACCCTTCCCAGGAAGAGGAGGTAGTCGTCCTTCGCCTCCTGGAATGGATATCGCGAGGGGTTGACCGGCAGCCGGATCACCGGGGCGGACACGGACCCCGCGGCGGTGCGTTGAGCGCAGGAGAGGTAGATGCCGTTGATCTGCCGCTCAGGCATGCCGTTGAGGTGGTGTGTACTCACCGTTGGCCTGGGGTCGCCGATTGGCAGTGCGGCGGTGTTCGAGTGGTCGTGGACGATGTCCGGGCCGAACGTCTCAATGGCGGCGTGGATGTCGGGCGCCTCGACCGCGGCAGATACCGTGACCCCCTCCTGCACGGGGCTTCCTGGCGCTCCAAGGAGCAGGATCTCGCATCCGGCCGCCAGCAGTCCGTCCATGAGCGTGGCGACGACCCACTGGATCCCGCCGTAGCCCTGGGGTGGCACGGTGATCCACTGCCTGGGGTCAGCGCCGTACCGATAGGGCGGAATGACCATGGCCACCTTCATCGGTCACTCCCAGTCTCGATGTCGGTGGCCCTGGTCCGGCTTCGTGTGAAGGCCTCCCGGGCAACTCCGAGAAGAACGCTGGCGGTGTAAAGCACAGCGAGGGCGGCTCGCACTGGACGGGCGCCGTCCCCCGACCGGTTGCGGTTCCATTCCTTCTCGATGCCTCGCCGCGCGTCGTTGCGCCGTGCTTCGCTACGCCCCTGCCAGAAGGCGCGGCGCAGCAGGTAGGACAAGGTCAACCGGTGAGCGGGGATCAGGTGTTGGACCTCGGCGTCGTGCAGGATCGTCGCGGTGGCGCCGCGCGCGATCATCTCTCGCACGAAGGTGGTGTCCTCGGCGGAGGTGAGGGAGCTGCCGATCCGGCCGAGGCGTTCGTCGAAGCCGACTCCGAGCAAGCGGGCGTGCTCCGAGTCGATGGCGAAGCTGCCGCCCCAGATCGAGGCCGGCCGGGCAGGAGCGTGGGATCCGAGGTAGTGCAGCTGTCCCGAGGTGAGGAACCACGGGCGGCGGAGCCCCTGAAGATGGGCGGTGATCCTCGTCCCGGTGACCTGTACGCCAGCGGTCAGAGCGGCCCGTATCTGCGTCAGAGCCTCGGCGGTGGGCACGATGTCGTCGTCGAGGAAGACGAGGTGCCGTGTCGTGGCCTCCTTCAAGGCCTTGTTGCGGCTGTGGGCGAGTCCCTGGTTTCCCTCGTTGCAGATGACGCGGATACGTGACGGAGGCGGCGAGGCGCTCGTGGGCAGTGCGGGAAGGTGCTGGGCGGGCATGTCCGCGATGATCAGCAGCCGGTCGCGGGGGCCCATCGCCGCGGCGGTACGGACGACGGCTCCCGGCAGGCTGTTGGGGCGGTTGCTGCAGATGGCGATGGTGAGGGGCAGGTCGGCGCCGGGGGTCACGGACGCACCTCCTGGTTGGGCCGTGGGCTGCGCTCTTTGTGGCCGATCGCCCGCAGCACATCGGCCAGGTCCCCGAGGGCGGCGATGGCCCAGCAACCTGTGCTCCCCTCGGTTGTGCGGCCGCGCCGGGCCTTCAGTTCGCGATAGGTGGTCACGATCTCGGGATCGACCCCAGCAGGCGCGCTCCACCCACTGTCGACGTTGACGATCGCGACTGAGCAGCCGAGAGCGAGTGCTGGAGCAGCGTCGTGGTCGGTCCGGTCGCCGACGACCATGGTGTGTTCCGGCTTCCAGCCCAGCCGGTCCAGGGCCCATTTGAAGAGCCGGGGGTCGGGTTTGGCGTAGCCGACGAGGGAGTCGAGTGCGACGAGTTGGACCTGGTGCTCGATGCCGAGAACACGCAGGGCGGCGAGGCATTCCGGAGGTTGGTTGGCGACGATACACACCTCGTACTCCCCGGCGAGGTCGCTGAGCGCGTCGACGGCTCCCGGGATGGGCTGGATGAGCGAGGTCCACCGTTCGCGGATGCGCTGCCAGCTCTTCGTGCCGTTGGGCGGGAAGAGGCTGGGCGGGGGTGTTCCGGGCACGCGGCCTCGGTAGAAGTCGCGCATGGCCTGGAGGAAGGCGTCCTTGGTGAGGGCCGGGTCGTCCGCCTGTGCGAGCTCCCAGACGCCCTGGAGCCAGGCGAGGTCGAAGGGTACGTCGTAATAGAGGATGCCGCCGACGTCGACAGCGAGGGTGCAGCCGGTCATGCCGTGGCCGCCCGACCAGCAGCCCACTCGAACCACTCGGGCTTCTCCGTGGTGTCGTTCTCGATGCTGAGTGTGGTCGTGGGCTCCACGGGGCCCTGCTCGCGAGCCCAGGCCGCGGTGCGCCGCAGTCCTTCGGCAAGCGCGGTGTCGGTCCAGTCGCCGAGCGTCTTACGGGCGAGGCTGTTGTCGGTGTACGCAGCGTGGACCTCATCGCGGGCCGCCAGGTGCGTGATCGGGTGGTCGGGGACGCCCATGGCGGTACGCACGGCGTGGGCCATCTCCAGCACGGTGGTGGTCTGCGAGGAACCGACATTGAAGACCTGGCCCCAGGCGCCCGGATGGTCGGCCGCGGCGAGGAAGGTACCGACGATGTCGGGGGCGTAGGTGAAGGCGCGGATCTGGCTGCCGTCTCCGTACACGCTGATCGGTTCGCCGCGCATGATCTGGTTGAGGAAGATGGCGACGGCGTTGCGGTATGGGTCGCCCATGTTCTGCCGCTCGCCGTAGACGTTGTGCATGCGCAGGGCGAAGTAAGGCAGGCCCTGCAGCTTCATGGTGACGGCGAGTTCGCGCTCCACGGCGAGTTTCGCGTTGCCGTAACTGTCGGCAGGGATGCTCTGCTCGTCCTCGCGCATGGGGACGTGTCCGTGGCCGTACACGGCAACCGATGAGGCGAAGCCGAATAACTTGACCTTGGCGGCCAGCGAGGCGTTGATCAGGTTGATGCTGCCGAGCAGGTTGATGGAGTAGTTGTGGTGCTTGACTGCGTGGCTGATGCCTTCGGCGGCGAAGGCTGCCAGGTGGTAGACGCTGTCGAAGCTGTACGAGGCGAAGAGTTCGGCGACAGCGGCCTGGTCGGCGACCGAGCCGACGACGAGGGTTGCGCCGACGGGCACGTTCTCGGTCTTGCCGCCGTCGAGGTTGTCCAGGACGACGACGTCATCGCCGCGCTCGATCAGGGCTGCGGCGAGGTGGGACCCGATGAAACCGGCGCCGCCGGTCACCAGATGCGTGGGCATGTCGTGTCTCCCTTTGTGTGGGTGGGGTCCCGCTGCGGCCCAGAAGTGGGCCGCAGCAGGTCGTGTGAGATGCGGTGCGATCAGCCGACCGTGTTGCGGGCGGGGAGGCTCAGACTCCGAGGAGCCCGTTGATCTGCGCGAAATCGCCGCGGGCCCGTTCCATGATCAGAGGGAGCCGCTGCCGCAGGGTGGCGCGCAGCCCGGCCACGTCGGTGTCGTTGACGAGCCGGTTGATGACGGTGCTGTCCTGGACGAAGGCCCGGACGTCTGCGTGGATGTCGTCGACGTCGACGGTGTCGCCGTAGGTTTCGGCGAGTACCCCGTTGAACTTGTGCGAGTGACCGATCGCGATCGCCGGGACGCCGCTGGACAGTGCGCCGATCGCGGCGTGCAGGCGTTCGGAGATGACGAGTTCGCCGTGGGAGAGCACGCCCTTGTAGTCAGAAGCCGTCAGCGCGCCGGGCAGCGCCATGACCTCGGGCATGCCGGCGGCCTCGGCGATGCGGGCGGCGAGGATCCGGTCGTCGTTGTGGGACCGGGAGTCGTGGCAATGCGGCACGAGGACGACCGGCATCTTCCGAGTACGGACGAGAGCCGTGGCCAGTCGCGTCAGTGCTGCTGCGTGCTGGGCCTCATCCACGGCGCTGAAGCGAGTGATGCCCTGGCTGGGGGCGAGGCAGAGGTAGGGGACTTCGGGGGTTAGCCCCAGGGAGTTGAGCACGGCCGATGTCCGCTCGCCGTTGGCTGTCGGCAGGAGGAAGGCAGGGTCGGAGGACAGTTGCACGCGGTGCTCGGGAAGGCCGAGCTTGCCCATGAGGTAGCCGTGGGAGGCGCTCTCCCGGACGGTGAGCAGACGGCACCGGTCGGCGACCGTGAGCCATGCCTCGGCATCGGCCGGGTCGTCGAAGGGGCCGACGGACTGGCCGATCATGACCGTCGGGATGTCCCTCTCTTGCGCGGCGATGAGGGCACGCAGGTACGGCGTGGATACCCCGTAATCCGAGGTGTGCAGGTCGCCCCCAGTGGCGATGACCAGGTCGGTTTCGGCGAGCAATTGTTCGCGGCGTGCCGTCAGTTCGGCAGGGCTCTCCTGAGGACGCATCTGCTGCCAGGAGCGGGAGACGACGAAGGGATCGGCCACACAGAGGGAGCCAGTGGGGGCGAGGGCTTCCGCGTCGAGCACCGGGGTCTGGGTGAGGACGGTGACCTTGTTGCCTCCTTCGGTGTTCAGTTGCTCGGCGATGGCGCGAGCCAGGGCCTCGACGCCTCGGCTCTCGCAGCTGGTGATGCCGGTGATCAGGACGTTGGACACAGCGGACCTCGCAAGGGTCATCGGGTGAACCGCATGAGTTCGGCCAGAACGGCGCGATAGTTGAAGCGCTCGTGGACTCGACGCTGGATGGTCGCCAGGCGCTCGCGAAACCGGGCTGGCTCGCGCATCATTCGGGCGAGGGCGTCGGCCCAATCATCGTCGAGCAGGAACAGCTCCACGTCGTCGCCGTAGAGCGCGGACAGGTAGCCCAGGTCCGGCCAGAGTGCGGGGATGCTGCCCGAGGCCAGGGTTTCGAACATCCGGGGGGTCAGCAGTTCCAACTGCGCGAGCAGCGGTCGGGCAAGCACTGGCGTGATCGCCGCCTGGGACATGGAGGCGACCACCTGCCCGAACGGAACGGGCGGCGCCACCTCGACTCCGTGATCCTGCATCCAGCCGGGCTCGTTCGCGGTGGCGGCCACGTGGTCGGGGTGCGGGCCGCCGGTCCACCAGCGTCCGCACACCCGGATGCGCCTGAGAGGCGGCCCTGCTGCGGCTGCGGCCCGGATGAGATCGGTCATCTCGTTCCAGCGCCACCAGTTCGCGCCGACGTACTGCAGCTGGTACGGCAGTGCCTGCGGGTGCGGGAGGTCGGTGGCAAGCCGGTGGATGTCGGGCATTCCGAAGTAGCTGAAGAACTCGGCTCCGTCGGGGAGTTGTTCGTTCAGGCGCGGCTGCAGGATCAGATCGCTGAGGTCGGCATACAGCTTGTGCCAGGACTCGATGGTGTCCACACCCGCGTTGTCATCCACGCCGGCGGTGACGTACGGGCCCCAGTGGCCGTCGGGGTCGAGGATGATGCGTCGCTGGCGAGGCACGGCCTCACACAGTTCACGCTGTTGGGCTGAGAGGAACTGCCTGCTCTCGAATACGAGGACGAGGTGGGTGGCCCAGGTGATGTCGTCCACGAGCGGCAGGTGGACGTTCACCGTGCCATCCAGGCGCGACAGTTGGCTGGATACGCCGATCTCGCATCCGGCCGTCGAGGCGGATCGGCTGTACTCGGCGATCATGTGGCTGGAGCCCGCGTTCCAGTGGAAGACGCCGGCGAACAGAATCCGGGGTCGGGTCATCGAGCGCTCCCTGCCTGCGGTCGGGCGGGACCGCCGGCCTGTGGGCCGAGTTGGCGGTGGGCGCGGCGCCGGGCCCGGATCAGTCGTGCTCGGCGCACAAGCCAGCACACGGCCTCGGTGGTCTCCCAGGTCCCGCGCCACCAGGTGGTCACTCCGCCCACACCACGTCCGCGCAGATCGTCCTTCAGCCACCGGGCCGCCAACCGCAGCATGGGCAGCGGTCGCCAGTCGATGTCGGTGAGCAGGTAGTAGTAGCGGTTGCGCCGCATCTGGATGCGCCGGTAACTGCTACCCGTGGTTCCTCCGCCGCCGAAGTGCTGTATCCCGACGTCGAGCAGGAGGGCGACGCGCCACCCGGCCCAGCGGGCGCGACGGCACAGATCGGTCTCCTCGTAGTACGTGTGGAAGACCTTGTCGAAGAGTCCGACGGTACGTAGCAGCGTGGCGCGGACGAAGAAGGCCGCCCCCT
Organism: Streptomyces sp. TRM68367; assembly: GCF_014495685.1. Classification (GTDB taxonomy): domain Bacteria; phylum Actinomycetota; class Actinomycetes; order Streptomycetales; family Streptomycetaceae; genus Streptomyces. Next base: position 38,054 of record NZ_JACTVI010000003.1, read on the forward strand.
GTACGTAGGCGTGCTCCAGGGTGTTCGGAGCCCGCCCGAAGGGCGATCCGGCAGGTGAGGGGTGGCTCGGCCAGTCTCCGGCGAAGGCGTGCTGCTCGCCCCAGCGCAGAGCTGTCTTCGACCAGTCGTTGTACGCGCCCAGAGCGGTACTGCCCGACTCGTCGTACTCGTACTGCATGGGACCGACGACGCCGTAGTCGGTCCAGGACTCCATGAACTCGGCCAGCTCGCGCACCAGCGACTTCGGGGTCTGGGTGTCCGGGTTCACGAGGAACACGTAGTTGACGCCGTCGTCGAGCGCGGCCCGCATGCCGATGTTGTTGGCACAGGCGAAGCCGACGTTGCTCCGGTTCTGGATGACACGCACGTCGGGAAAGCGGTCCTCGACGAATGCTGTGCTGCCGTCGTGGGAGTCGTTGTCGACGTACCAGACCGTCAGGTCGATCCCGGGGGTGTCGCTGTCCAGGAGTGTCGAGAGACAGGGCTCCAACCAGCGGCGCTCGTTGGTGCCCACAGTGATGGTCGCCACCCGCACCTTGGGGCTCTGGCCAGTGAGGTTGGGACTGGTCACGGCAGCTCCAGGTCGGCGGGGGCGAACTCGATGACGATGCTGCGCCGGATCCGCGGGGAGGTGTTGCGGCGCGAGGCGTGGGCGATGCGCACGTCGTGTACGGCGACGTCGCCGGCCGCGAGCGGGAGAGCACGGACCGGGCCCTGCGCCTGGAGTACCTCGGCCTCCTCCGCACCGGACGCCAGGTGGGAGCCGGGGACGAATTCGAGGCATCCGTTGCCCCTGTCGGAGTCGTCGAGGAAGACGCTCAGGTTGCAAACGGTGTGCGGCGGAACATTGGTCCGGTCGCGGTGCCAGGGCACCGGGGCGGCCACCCCCGGCAGTTTGACGATCATGGCGCAGGCGGTTGCGCGTACGGGCACGCCCAGGATGGAAGCGGCCATCGAGTGCAGGGGGCCTTCGCCGGCGTAGAGGCGTGCCGCCGCCGGGCATCCCTGATTCTCCAGGTTGTGGATGCGGAAGAGAACGGGCGCGTCCGTACCCGCGGGCGTGAAGTGCCAGTAGTCGTCCGAACGGAACCCGTCCTGGGCGAAGCGCCGGATCAGGCCGTCAGCCTCGGTCCGGAGGGCCCCAAGCACGTCCTCCGTGATCCTCTGGGGCAAGACGGCGTAGCCGTCCGTCATGAAGCCTTGGAGCCCGTCATCAGGCAGGTGGTTCTCTAACGGCGCCTCGTCGGCCTCTGCCTGTCGCGGTGCGTGTCGCGTCATCGTTCCCTCGCTGCGGTGTCGTTGAGCTGCGTGGCGAACCAGTCGATGGTGGTGCTCAGTCCCTTGCGGAGATCGGTCTCCGGCTTCCAGCCGAACTGCTCCCAGGCGAGGGCTATGTCGGGCCTGCGACGCCCGGGGTCGTCGGCCGGCCGGTCGATGAACTCGATCGGCGCGGCGGAGCAACTCAGTTCCCGCACCAGGTGCGCGAGTTCGAGCACGGTGGTCTCGGCGGGATTGCCCAGGTTGACAGGGCCGGGCTGGCTGCCTGCGGCGACGGCGAGGATGGCGCGGACGGTGTCGTCGACGTAGCACAGTGACCGGGTCTGCGATCCGTCGCCGGTGACTGTAAGCGGCTCACCGGTCAGCGCTTGGCGGATGAAGGTCGGAACCGCCCGTCCGTCCTCCGCGCGCATCCGCGGCCCGAAGGTGTTGAAGATCCGCACGATTGCGGTGTCGACACCGTGCTTGGTGCGGTAGGCGGTGGTGGCCGCCTCCGCGAACCGCTTCGCCTCGTCGTACACGCTGCGCGGCCCCACCGGATTGACGTTGCCCCAGTACGACTCCCGCTGCGGGTGCTGCAGCGGGTCGCCGTAGACCTCGGAGGTGGAGGCGAGCACGAAGCGTGCTTGCTTCTCCCGGGCCACTTCCAGCGCGTTGAAGGTTCCGAGGGAACCGACCTGCAGCGTCTCGACCGGCAGACGCAGGTAGTCCTGAGGGGAGGCTGGCGAGGCGAGGTGGAGTACGAGGTCAACGTCTCCTGGTATCGAGATCGGATCCGTGACGTCGTGGATCAGTAACTCGAACCGGTCGTCCGGCTGACGGTGCACGACGTTGTCCGCCGTGCTCGTGAGGAAGTTGTCGACGCACACCACGTCGACACCGCTGTCGAGCAGCAGATCGCACAGGTGCGAGCCGACGAACCCACAGCCGCCAGTGACGATGGCGCGCCGGAAGGGGGTCGAGTCTGGGCCGCACCCTGGTAAAGAGATTCCCATAGTGCCTCACTCTTCGTAATTGGGATGAAAGGCGGCATGGCTGTACTACGGGCAGCACGTGACAAGAAGTGGTGGGCTCAGCAGCGTTCGGCTGGTCGGGGCTTCGCGACGGCACGGCCGTCAAACTTCGTACAGTTGAGCGCGCACACGGCCTTGCCGCCCGGGGTCTGCGTCCAGTTCCAGTTCCGAGTAAGTTCAGTGACCAACGCCAGCTGCCAGCTGGTCTCGGAGGCTTCAGCGCTATCCCTCAGCGGCACTTTGCCACCGATCTGGTGGATCGCCTCAACGGCGACACCCTCGTCATCAACCGGCCGGTGGCTGTCGACATGGCCACGCGCGAGGCGACGCGCCTCGTTGGCGGTCATCGCTTCGATGGCCAGGGTGCACAGCAGTCGAGATGTGCTCATTGGCTGCTCGGTGTTGAGCGTCAAGGTCATCATCGGCCCCTTCGCCGGACGTGGTCCCTTGGTTGAGCACGGCTTCAACTCCGCGGAAGCCGCTGCGAGATGCGGTCACAAGCGACATGTGACCGAATTCAGACCCGGCTGCGGCGATGACGCTTTGTCACTCGTCGTCGCGCAGGAGACTGTGTGTTCATCCCTCAACTGGCGTGCTCACATGACATGTTGAGCACCGCCCCAGAGTGCTCGTCGAGCTCAATCGCCGCACATATCGGGGGTGATATCACCGGAGTGATGCGGCCATTTGAGTCGCCGGGGCACCCGAGCGATATCACCGACGCGACGTGCTAGGACCCGGCCTGAGGCAGGTTGCGGACCTATCTCAGGCCCCTGCCGGCCCTGCCTGCACGTGTCGGCTCGTGAAACCGTCGCTATGCAACCGTTCGAAAGCCGCCGCCACGTCGTCGGGGATCGCCTGCTCGATCATGAACCCCTGTCGGGGGTACAGCATGAGCCTCTGTTGAGCTCCGACCAGCATGTCGAAGACGAGGCGTGCGTCCTGGATCGAATCGACGTACTCGGAAAGCGTCATGGATGTGGACGCGCTCACCCACTCGACATCCGGCCAGAGCTTCCGCGCCGTTGCGTACGCCCGTCGCTCCTCGTACGGCTTGCTGACCAGCAGGACTGAGGACACAGGAACGCCCCGGTCCTCGATCAAGGCGCGAGAGAAGAGGATGTTCTCGCCCGTGTTCCGGGCCCGTGGCTCGACGAGGATGGCGTCCACGGGAACCCCGAGTTCGATGGCCCGCTCTCGGTAGTGCTCGGCTTCGCCACGGGGCATGCGCTCGCGCGTCGTACGGCTGGTGGCCCCAGTGAAGACGATGAGCGGCATCATCCCGCGTCGGTACAGGTCGACGGTAGTGTCGGCAACTCCCAGGTCGTGGCTTCCTAGTCCGATAGCCACGGAACAAGGGCGCGGCTCATGGCCCATCTGCTGGAAGTCCCACAGCCGCCGAGCATCAGCCCATGCCCGCGTTGAGATCACTCGCTCTCGCCCTCCCTGCTCGCCGAGGACCGCTCCCCCGTCGAAAACCTACAAGGTCTCGTCTCCCCTGAGCATCACTCGGAGCTCAGCCGATGACGAGCACCCTCCGATCACCCTGGTGATATCACGGCCGTGATGTGCGAAGTCCCCTCATCAGAACCAGGGTTAAGACCATGGACGAGCAGCCCACAAGTATCGGGTGACGTCCGGAGCGCATCGTTCCTGGAGTGCAGACGACCAACGCCGGCACGACCGCAACGCATCGCGCCGTCGACAGGCCCCGCCTCTGCTCCGCCCAAGCACCACGGACACCGGAGGCGGTTTCTGACGCGTATCGCGCCAGATTGCACCACACCACTCAGCGGTTGCGTCTCGTGCATCCGCAGGATCCCCAGGCCACTCGCTTGCCGAGAGGTCCCGATGAGAGGAGTGCCGAGTGACCCCGACCGCGAAGAGCACGAAGGCCAAGAAGGAGGGCGGCGGGACCAGCGTCAACCTGCTGGTCACCGTCGAGCAGCTCGCCGTGGCCCACGACCGCAGCGAGGCGGAGCGGTCCGACATCACCAGCTCGCAGAACAGCGCGGGCGATGACGGCGACAACCGCGACCTGAACCTTCCCAAGGAGTAGGAGGAACCCATGGAGCACCGGCTCGTCACAGGTATCGAGAAGGCGCTCGGCTGGGGCGGGCCGGGGCCCGTGGGCACCGCGTTCGCTCGCGGGCACCTCGCCGACCCGCACCTGACAACCCAGCTGATGACCCCGAACCGGCTGCTGGAGACCATCCGGCACCGCCAGCTCGCCAACCCCCAGCTGCGCTGCTACGCCGAGGGAGACGAGGTGCACCCCTCACTCTTCCTGTCGACCAACGTCAACCGGCGCAGGCAGGCCGTCAGCCAGGCCGACATGGCGGCCCTCGGCCGGATCCTCAACGGCGGCGGAACCGTGGTCCTGGACCACGTCGACTCCTTCGACCCAACCCTCGAAGTCGCCTGCCGCGCCCTGGGCTGGTGGTCCGGCGAGCTCACCTCCGCCAACGCCTACCTGGCCGCCGGAGACACGGACGGCTTCAACCTGCACTGGGACGACCACGACGTGATCGCCGTCCAGCTCTCCGGCGAGAAGTCCTGGGAGGTCCGAGGCCCCTCCCGCCCAGCACCGATGTACCGCGACGCCGAACGCAACCTCACTCCGTCGGAGGAAGTGCTCTGGAAGGGCACCATGCAGGCCGGCGACGTCATGCACATACCCCGCGGCTTCTGGCACACCGCAACGAGGATCGGCTCCGGCGACGACGGCCACTCGCTCCACGTGACCTTCGGCCTGACCAAGCGGACCGGTGTGACCTGGGCCAACTTCCTGTCCGACGCCGCGCGCGCCGACGAGGACTTCCGTACGGACCTGGAGCGCAGCGACGACAGCGTCGACGGCGACGTGCTCGCCACGAAGCTGACCGACCTCGCCCGCGAGTACGACCCCAAGCGATACCTCGCGGAACTGCGCGCGAACACGCCCCCCGCTCGGCACATGCCCCACATCCCGGTGTTCGGCCCGCTCCAATACACCGCGGCTGTCACCGAGTTCGAACCGGTCATCACACCTTCTGGCGACACGGTCCAGGTCGTCGGCGGCGGCAAGCGCCTCACCTTCCACGGCCGCGCGGAACCCGCCCTTCGCAGTCTTCTGTCCGGGCACCCGGTGCGCCTCACCGACGACGACCAAGACCTCACCACGCTCGCCGAGAACCTGATCCAGGAGGGGCTGTGCGCACCGCTGACCGTCGAATCGCTCTCGGCCTACACCGAACTCGTCACACCCGACACCTTCTAGAGGGCGCCCTGGAGCAGGGTGTCACTGACCTCGACACCGCGTTCAACTACCACCACTTCACCTCCCACCGTACCCTCGCGGCGATTGCCGACGATCTGCTCGCCGCCTTCAACATCTCCACGAAGGTCGGCTACTTCCCCGACGGCCACGACCTCGACCCGGCGCGGATTCGCGCTGCCGTCGAGCAGTCGGCCCAGGAACTCGGCCGTACCCCGGACACAGTGCTCCTGCACAACCCCGAGTCCTCGGTCGACGGCTTCGCCGACGCGTGCGCCGCGCTCCTGGAGATGCGCGAGGCGGGAATCTGCAAGAGCTGGGGGCTCTCCACCTGGGACCCTCGGCCTCTCCTCAATGCCGGCTGGGAGATTCCACGCCCGGACGTGGCAATGGTCCGCGCCGGCCTGACCGTCTCCGCCGGGATCCTCAACGCGGTGGACGAACTCGTCGACCGCGCAAGGATCACAGAGCTGTGGGGCATGGCTCCCTTCGCGGGAAACGCGGACGACTCGATCTGGCAGACAGTGGACACCTCCACGTTTCTCGTCCCGGGCCAGCAGTGCAGCACGCTTCAGGCAGGCGTCGCCGCAGCGTTCGCGATCCCCGAAGTCACCCGTCTCGCGGTCGGCACCTCCCGAGTCGAGCACCTCGCTGAAGCTGTCGGTGGCTCGCGACTTGAGGTCAACACTGAGACGGTGGCGGTGTATCGAGCACTGCTGCGCGAGAGGGCTACCGTGAGCGCAGGAGCCCCGTCCAGGAAGGACCACTAGTGCAAGCCACCTTGGATGATCTCTCGACCGTTCCGCTCGACGACGTCCTCGACGACGTCGAGCGGCGGCTCGGTCGTCAGCTCAAGCGCGAGGACGGCCACTTCAGCAAGTACAACGGCACCGCCGGATTCCGAACCGACGAAGGCACATGGGTCCGGCTCGCCTGGCGACGTGCAGAGAAGATCGACACCCAGGCCTGGACCGGCTTCGAGGCTGCAGCCGCCATCGATGGCGTGCCTCGGCCCGGATGGTCGGCAGCGGCCCTCTGGACCGACCAGACACGCGGCGTGGTGTGGCGTGCGGACGAGATGACGCTCGTGGACGAAGGGGCCCTCTCCTCCACGAGCGACATCACTGAGGACCCGGGACTGCCTGAGCAGTGGTGGATCGACCTCCGGACCGCCCTCACCAACCTCTCGGAGCACTCCACGGATCGCGTGTCCATGGGGCAATCTCACTTGACCCGACGGATCCACGAGGTGTACGGCGACGACATCGATACCACGATCAACGACTGGGCCTGCGCCCACGGCGACCTCGGCTTCGCCAACCTGTGCGGGCCCCGCCTGTCGATCATCGACTGGGAGAGCTGGGGCATGGGGCCGGCGGGCTGGGATGCAGCCTGTCTGTGGTCCGCAAGCTTGGCCGTGCCGACCTTTGCAGAGCGAGTCCTGTCCCTGTTCTCCGACGAGCTGTCCAGCCGTAGCGGCAAGCTGTCTCGCCTGCTGCTGTGCGCCAACGTCGAGCGTGCATACCGGCGGACGGGCAGGAAGGCGCCGCTGACGGACACCATGGCCACGATCGCCGAGTCGCTCTTGCGTGAACTGCGATAGACCTGTCAGCGCCTGGTCTCGACATTGCCGGGTCCTGATCACGAGCCGCCCTGTCCTTCGGCCTCCCCGTAGCCGGTGGGCAGGGCTTCGTCACGATGCTCGCCAAGAAGGCAGGTTCAAGTAGTTGATGGCTGGACCAAGCGGTCACTCGTGTCTGCCATGCCATCCGTTGAGCTGATCAACAGATCGTCCGGCTGCTCGATGGTCTCGATGTGCCGGTGGGCTCATGATGAGACCTCCAGATGGCTTCACCCCACTCCCAGCGAAGCCCTCCGGGGTCATTCGAACACCCATCGCCGTAGGGCTCGGTGAACGACCGCCCAGTATCCCTCCGAAAACTCAGCGGGAGTGCAGAGTGCGCATGTGCTGGACGAACTCGCGTGCCTCGCGATCGCCGTCGTACTGCTGGATTAGGACTGCGCTGAGATCGCCGGCCACCATCATCAGTGAAGGCAGGGACTGCCGGTCACCTTGGAGGGCCTGCTCGCCGTAAGCGAGGGCGGCTCCGAGGTCACCGCCTCGGGCAGCGACTACGCCCAGGGTGATCCGGGCCTCGGCGTTGCGCATGGGTGAACGCTCCGTACCGTCGAAGTCCGTACCAGCTCGAAGGACTTCGTGGGCCAGGTTCTCGGAGAGATGGTTGTCGCCGACCTTGCGGTAGCAGTCCATGGAGTAGAAGTCCCACTTGCCGGGGTCCACCACGAAGTGATTCTGCACGTTCTCCGGGTACGGCAAAGCCTCCAGGAGGCGGCGCCCGGCGTCGAGGGCAACCTCCGTCTGCCGCCGGTCCCCAATCCTCGCCCAGGCCTTAGCTTTCTGAGCCAACAACTGGACTGCCACGGACTGGTTGGGGGCAATGGCGAGCCCGTCGTCGGCCGCGGCGAGGACGCCGCGCATGTCTCCGGTTGTGAGTGCGAACCAGGCGCGCATCTCGTGCGCCCACCCTTGAATTCCTGAGTGTCCGACCTCGCGACCGATCGACAGTGCGGCCTGCCGAGTGGCCTCCGCGTGGGTGCGGGTCGCACCTCCGCTGTCGTACTCGACGCAGCCCACAAGCAAGGTGAGCATGCCTGCAAGGGCGAGGACGTCTCGGTGCTGTCCGAGTGTGAGGCGCTGGTGCTGCATGCCAGCGACTCGGTGGAGCCAGGCTCTGCCCTCGACCAGCAGTTGGTCGCCGGGCATGTAGGCGTACTCCGAGCAGAGCCTGTCCACGGTGATACGGAGCGCATCCAAGGTGGCCTCGTCGACGTCTGAGGCGCGCAGCCGGGCGACGATCTCTACGGTGTCCATGCCGGAGACGTCCCGCACCTCGGCGTTCCCGTCCCGGAGATGGTCTACCGGGAAGAAGGCGTGGGTCGTTGTGCCGAAGACGGCCGCGATCAGCGCCTTGTGGTCCCGGGGCTCGACTGCCCCGGACTCCCAGCGGCGCCAGGATCGCGCGAGCGTCCGCTCATCGGGTAGATCGTGGCTTGAGTGGGCGCGCATGGCACGGGCTGCATCGAGGGGACTCCAGCTACGGGCGGCGCGCTCGGACTCCATGCGCCTTGACCAGACGGGGCGGTCGTCGATCATGCCGTGCCCTCCATCTCATCCGTCCGGCGTTCTCTGTCAGACGAGTCTTGCACGCAGAATCGACCCCTCGCGGGCGGACAGCGGGGACAGCGCAGGGGCACTTGAAGTGACCCCCATGTCCACCCTTTCGACGGTAACCGTCCGCATACAGAGTGTCGATCGCGTGGTGGCGTTGGGCCCTACCGCGTTGATCGCCGAGGGGCCTGGGTGGAATGAGCGGCGCAGCGGCATCGATGGATGCGAACAAATCAGCATGCCCGACGGGGACGAGGGGATAGCGGTGCTAAAAGAAGGTTATGCCGGGGCGAATGCGATCACCGAACGCTACCGTCGCTGTTCTCGGTGCGGCTGCCGCCTCAGCCGCTACAACGGCGATTCACGCTGTGGTGGATGTCAGCGAGTCCCCGCGGGTTTACCCCCGAGGCAACCGCGAGTGCTGCCCGAGGTGTGGACGGATGCGGGTGTTCAGGCGGCGCTTGCCGCCAGAGACTTCGGGAGGTTGTGCACTCTCGTACGGGCAGTCAGCGGCCTACGTCAAGATGACATGGTCACGCTAACCGGGCTGAGTCAGCCGTTCCTGTCGATGCTGGAAACGGGTGCACGCCGTCTGACGAACATCGACAAGATCATCATTCTCCTCGATGGACTGGGTACGCCAGCCGAACTCACCGGTCCGATGCTGCGCTCCTCGACTGCAGAACCAGACGACGACTAGACATGCAGAACAACACTGATCACGCGGCGCGCCGTCGACTATCACCCCCGTGATATCACCGCCGAGATGTGCCCTTCCGATGATTCCAGAGCACCCTCTAGGACGGGCCAACGCGTCAGCGGGTGCCAGCCCGTCAGCCGGGGCTCGCGTGCGTCCGGGCCTACACGACTGGATGGTTGAGGCGTCGTGCGGCGACAGCGGAGGTCAGCTGATCCCGCTGCGCCTGCGGCACACCTGATGCGGTTGTTCGTGCCGCCTCGCCGGTCGGGGTACCCGCGCCGACGCCCGCTGTTGGGGCAGAAGGAGCTGGGCCCAGCTGCGCATTACCGCAGCAGACCAGCTTATGAACGGCCGCCCACTCAGGACTCCCGCCCCCGTCCAAGGGGCGGGCCGCCCGGGGGGTCCCCCGGGCCCGTTGCACCGCCGCCAACCAGCAACAAGGGGAAGGAGGACGGCCATGACGTACGACCACTGATCCCCAGCGTCGGGCCGGGGCCGGCACCCACTGGCCCCGGCTCGCTCTGGACACTCCGCCTTGACTCGCGAGGAGAGCCCATGCCACCCACGGTCCCCATGCTCACGTATGACCCCCTGGATCCGGCGACGCTCGCCGACCCCTACCCGCGTCTTGCCGCGCTGCGGGAGACCAAGCCGGTGTTCTGGCATGAGGGCATGCGGTCCTGGGCCCTGACCCGGTACGCGGACTGTGTCGCCGTGCTCCGCGACCACACTCGGTTCGCCCGCGACCGGCGGCGCATGGGCGCCGAGGTGCCGGAGCCGTCCTTGAGCGTGCAGTCGATGGACCCGCCGCAGCAGGCGCCGGTGCGCTCACTGTTCATGAACGCGCTGCGGGCCCAGGACCTCGATGCCATTGAGGTGCGTGCCCGAAAACTGCTGGCCGCCCGGTTCGATCAGCTCTCCGGCCGCGCGGAGTTCGACGTGATGGCGGAGATCGCGGCGCCGCTGTCGGTGGCAGTCATCTCGGACCTGCTGGGCGTCGACGAGCCCGATCACGGCTCCTTCGCCCAGGTGTCGGACGCGATCATGAGGAGCATGGACGGCGGCCTCGATCCATCCGTCGTCGAGCCGGGCCGGATTGCCCGACAGGAGCTGAGCATGCTGGTGGAGTCGTGGTTCCTTACCAGCGGCCGACCTGGGCTGTTATCGCATGTCCGAGAGCACGCCCGCCATGCCTCCGATGCCGGCCTCGACCGTTTCGTACGCAACACGGCCCGGGTGATGTTCCAGGGCGGTTACAGCACGATGGTCGCGGCTATCGGCAACGCCGTGCACTCTCTGTTGCAGAACCCCCACGCCCTTCAGCGAATGCGTGACACGGACCTGCTCCGCAGCGGCGTCGACGAACTGATTCGCTACGACGGGCCGGTGCAGGGCACGAGCCGGATCGCAACCGAGACCTGCCAGATCGGCGGCGTCACCGTGACGGCGGGCGAGACCGTGACGGTCCTGTTCGCCGCAGCCAACCATGACCCGGCTCAGTTCCCCGACCCCGGCCGGCTGCTGCTGGACCGCTCGCCGAACCGCCACCTCGGCTACGGCTGGGGCACCCACGCCTGCATCGGCACAGTGCCCGCCCAGATGGCCCTGCGCGCCCTGGTGTCCAGCCTGGTGGAGCACGCGGCGCCTCTGAAAGCGGCTGCCGAGCCGCAGCGCCGCCGCGCCGCGACGATGCGCGCCTTCGACGTGCTGCCCGCCGCCTTCCACCCCGAGACGGGAGTACACAGGTGAGGATCCTGATCGCCAATCACATCGACCCTGCCATCCGCGACCGTGGCGACCTGCGGGCCTGGACACAGCGTGTGCTGTGGTTCGCCCGGGCAGGCGACGTGGTCGTGCTGTGCGACGAGCCCGACCCGCAGTTCCTCACCTACCAGGCCTCGTTCACGGGCGTGGACCCGGCCAACCTGCATATCTTGGTGCCTCCGATCGGCCGCCATGGCGGCCGCCTGCTGGACCCCGAGAGCCTCACCAGTGACAAGTTCGTCCGTACCGTCCGCGACGTACTCGGTGAGCGCGGGCCAGGCGGCGTCGAGGAGGTCTTCGCTCTATGGCCGTCGGCGCACGTGGCCCGTTTTGCCGCCGCGCTGGGCATCGAAGACCGGTTCCCAGGGGCTGACTTCTTCGCTCAGGGCGGTGGGGAACTGGGCAACAACAAGGCGACCTTCCGCGCGCTCGCGGCCGGAGCCGGAGTGCAGATCCCCGCCGGAGCCATTGCCCGCAGCGAACGGGAGGCCATCGACGCCACCACCACCCTGCTGGACGAGGTCGGTGCCGTCATGGTCAAGCAGGCCCACAACGGGGCGGGCGTGGGCAACCAGCTCCTGGTGCGCGACGCCTCCCTCGCGTCCGACCACGTCGGCGCGCGTCACCTCTACCACCTCGACAGTGGGGGCAGGGAGGCGATTGAGGCGTACTGGAAGGAACGCTGGGACTGGGCTTCCGCTTCCGGTCGCTTCCCAGCCGTCATTGAGGAGTTCGTCCCTGACGCGGCGTCCGTGTACTCGGAGCACTACGCCGCCGATGACGGAACGCAGCCGACGGAGATGGGGATGCTGCTGTACGTCGGGCGGCGCCTGAGCCACCAGATCGTGCCCCTGCGCGGGGTGGACGAGAACATCCGTGAGGAGTTGTTGGAGGGCGGGACGCGGCTGGCGGAGGTTTACCGGGCGCTTGGCTATCGCGGGCACCTGAGTGCGGACGCGATTGCCTTGCCGGACGGGCGGGTGGTGTTCACCGAGGTCAACGCTCAGGTTTCGGGAAGCCTGCACATCTACCAGGCCATTGCCCACCGCATCGTCGATACCGCAGCCGCCCCCGAGCGGTCGGTGGTGGAGTATCACGTCCACCCGACCTGGGCCGTCCCCGACTTCGACGCATTTCTCGAGGCCGCCCATGAGCTCGGCTGCGGCTATGACCCCGCCACCCGCACGGGCGTCATCGTCTCCATGCCGGTCATCCCCATCGAACCCGGGCGCGCCCAGTTCGTGTTCTGCCTCGCCTACGCCACCGACGCCGATCGCCAGGCGATGTGGGACGCGCTCGACCAGCGGTTCGCGACAGTCCCCGCGGACACGTTTGCCGCGAGCGACCACGTCGGCGTACCGGCCCGGCCCCGCTGCTGACCCCGGACCTGGAGAGGGAATCCGTGATGAGCACACCCGAACGCACCCAGCCCGCACCGCTCGCCGAGGCGGCTCGGCTCGCCTGTTCCTTCGACGCAGACCGTCTCCAAAGCGAGCTGGCCAAGGTCACCGGCCACCGCTGGAAGCCCCAGCGCATCCACGCCCCCGGCGGCAGCATCGGCCAGGCGGCCACCATTGACTGGCGGGTGCTGCCGCTGCGCAGCCCCGACGGCGACCCGGACCGTACCGACCCCGGCGGCCCCGGCCCGGTCGACTTCGCGCCCACCGTGTGGATCGACCGGCTGCCGTACCTGCGCGAGATCCTCGATGGAGTTCCGGCGCCGCTGAACGCCGTACGGCTGATGGCGCTCGGCCCGGGAGCCGTCTCCCGGCCCCACTGCGACCCGAAGTACGCGCTGCACCGCGGCTTCATGCGCCTGCACATCCCCCTCGTCACCCACCCCGGCGCGGTCCTCGTCCTCGACGGCGTGGAGCACTGCTGGCAGCCGGGCGATTTCTGGTACGGAGACTTTTCCCGGGAGCACCTGGTGCGCAACACGGGACCGGCGACCCGGGTGCACGCAGTCATCGACGCTTTGCTCACCCGCGAGTTGGCCGAACTGTTCCCCGTCGATTGGCAGGTCGCCCTCGCCCGTGCCGATGTGCTGTTCAACCAGCCCGCCCCCGCAGCCGCGCCCTGCCCCATCGCATTCCCGTACCCCGCCAGCCTTCCGAGCGGCCTCACCGACTTCGATCACGACCAGCCGCTGGACGGTCCCCTTCAACCCGTGCAGCTAAGCGAGGCTGACGGACATCTCAGCCTGACCACCGCCGACCGGACCTTCGCCCTTGTCCCGGTCAGACAGAGCGAGTTCCGCTTCGCCGGGTGGAGCGAGCAGCGCACCCTTCAGCTCACCGACGACGGCGTGGTGCTGCGAGCCCGCCACGGCCGCCAGCTCACCGAACGCCGCCTGCCGGCCGCGGCGAGCACCCGGTAAACGCCCTGCCGAATCCCTCCCCGTCGCAGATGAGGAACCCCATGCAGCTGACCAGCTACGACGACTTCACTCCCCTGCGCGAGATCATCGTCGGCTCCGCAGAGAACTACCTATCCCACGAGCGTGACGTCACCTTCGAACTGTTCCACCACGAGAACCTGACCGGCTTCCGCTCCGACTGGGCCTACCCCCGCCTGACCGCCGCAGGCGGCGGTACGCCGCAGAGTTGGAGCATCAAGCGGCGCTTCACCGAGGAACTCCACCAGGACGTCGAGGCACTGGCCGCCACGCTCGCCGATCTCGGCGTCACCGTGCACCGGCCTCTGCCGCTGCCGCCGAACGCCGCGTCCATCGCCGGGCTGGGCTGGCAGGCCGAGCCCACCCCGGCCCTGAACATCCGCGACAACACGCTGATCCTTGGCGACGAGATCATCGAGACACCGCCGGCGATCCGCTCCCGCTACCTGGAGACCCGCCTCCTGGCCCCGGTCTTCCGCCGCTACTACGAGGCTGGCGCCCGGTGGACGACCATGCCGCGCCCCACCCTCACCGATCTCTCCTTCGACCTGTCCTACGCCAGGGATGCCGCGACAACCCTGGGTGGACCCACCGAGCCCGTCGCCGACCCACAACCGAGCCCGTACGACGTCGGTTTCGAGATGATGCTCGACGGCGCCCAGGTCCTGCGCCTGGGCCGCGATCTGGTCGTCAACATCGCCCAGGAGAACCACCGCCAGGGCGTGGACTGGTTGGAGCGGCACCTCGGCGACCGATACCGCATCCATCGGGTGCACCGGATGGCCGACAACCACATCGATTCGATGCTGCTGGCATTGCGACCTGGGGTGTTCCTCGCCCGGCACGACGGCATCCGCGACCTGCTGCCCGAGGCCCTACAAGCGTGGAAGTTCATCGTCCCGCCCGAGCCCGACCCAGGGGCGTTCCCCGCCTACGACGACACCGACCTGGTCCTCACCAGCCCGTACATCGACCTCAACGTCCTGTCCATCAACGAGGAGATGGTGCTCGTCAACGAAGACTGCACGAACCTGATCAAGGCCCTCGAAAGCGAAGGCTTCACCGTCGTTCCCGTACGGCACCGGCACCGTCGGCTCTTCGGCGGCGGCTTCCACTGCTTCACCCTCGACACGGTCCGTGACGGCTCCCACGAGGACTATCTGTCGTGACAACCCGCGTACTACTCCTTGAGGCGGGCGGCCCCGAGTCCGGTGCGATCGTTCAGACCGCAGTTAGATCCGGCTACCGAGTGCACGCAGCCACAACCTCGGCCATACACGCCACGTACGACGCCGAGCTGAAGGCTCTACTGTCCGGCTGCCTGCTCACTGACTTCGACCGCCCCGACCAGACTCTGCGCGACATCGTCGCCTACGTCCGCAACCAAGACATCAACGCGGTGTTTACGACCAACGAGTACCTCACCGAGCTCCTCGCCCATGTGTGTGCAGACCTTGGGCTGCCGGGCAACGACCCAGCTCTGGCAGCCGCGGCACGCGACAAAGCAGCCATGTACAGGGCATTCACCGCTGCAGGCGTCACCACTCCGTACAGCCGTCTTGTCAGTAGCGAGGACGAGCTACGCGCCCTGTGCGCCGCAGGAGCCATCGCCTTTCCGTGCGTCATTAAGCCGGTCGACGGTGCCGGCTCCGCCGGAGTCACCGTGTTGACCAATCTGGCGCAGGTACCAGCGGCTTGGCGGGCTGCTCACGCACCGCACGGCATGTACGGGACGCCCTGCGACGCCAACGTCCTGGTCCAAGATTACGTTGCCGGCACCGAGTACAGCATCGAATCGATGACACGGCACGGCATCACGACGCACCTGTGCATCACCGAGAAAGCCGTCACGCGCGGTGCGTACCGAGTCGAAACCGGCCACAGCCTTCCCGCGGCACTGCCGCCCGTCGCAGAACAGAACGTGCACCACGAAGTGGAGAAGGCGATCGCCGCAGTCGGCATCCGCAACGGCGCCTCCCACACCGAGGTAATCGTGGGCACGGACGGCCGATGCACTGTCATCGAAATTGGAGCCCGTATCGGCGCCGGCCAGATCGGCTTTCTCATCCAGCACGCGCTCGGCATAGATCCATGGGCAGCCTGTCTCGACACGGCCATGGGCCGTGCGGCCGACCTCACCCCAACCAGCAACGGCTACGCCACCGTTCGGTTCCTCACCAGCCCTCGCCGCGGGCGCATAGCCGCGATGACCGGGCTACCTGAGCGCGGGCCACGAGTCCCGATCGTCCGGCTGCGCGCGGAAACCGGACAAGTCGTCTACGGAGCCCAAAGGAATGCCACCCGCCTCGGCAGCTTCGTCGTGGTCGGCCCCAACCGGGACACGGTCTCCCCATATGCAGACCATCTGCTCGCCCAGATCCGCATCGAAGTCGAGCCTGTCGAACCTACGGACAGCCACGCCACGCAGGGAGTCTGACAGTGCCTCATCCAACTCCCGCGTCGATCACCGCTGAGTGCTTCCCGACACCGGCTCTCATCCTGCGCACCAACGATCCGACCGCACAGCGAAGCCTGCGCAAGTTCGCCTACCAACAAGCCGAGGTCGCAACCTCACTCCATCAGGCACTCGACGACGGTCTACGCGGTACCCGGGACATCGACGATCGGACCACGGTCTTCAGCAAGGTGTTCGAAGCAGCAGAAGACTGGCGGTACCGGATCGCAGAGGCCAGCCCTCAGCCTGTCGGCCGATACGGCTCAACCTGGACAGAGCGGTTTCGCACACCAGTCACCGACGACAATCCGAACCTCTTCCGGCTCGGCGAACACGAGAGACTCCGGGAGGGCACCCGTTGGGACCCGACGACGCGGACCTACCTCAGAGGAACTGAGACTCCAGCCAGCCGAACCATGCGGCAGTTCGGTACCCAAGCCTTCGCGAGGTTCTCCCAAACACCGGACACGGACGTTGTGCGCAACCGAGTCACGATGCACGACGGCGAAGTGGTGCACGGAATGCAACTGCTGCGGGGCAATGCCGCCCACCGCGCAGCGACCGAAATGGTCGCCCGGATCGCAGCACGGGGCGGGGACACGTCCCGCATCATCACCGACGGACACCTGATCTACGTCGCCAGCGCCCCGGAAGCGGACTGCGGGAAGATCTTTCACAACGCAATGATCCTTCTCGCCCGCGACCACGCTTCCGCCGCCTCTGCGTTGACGGCCTGGTTGCAGGCTGCGTACCTGCTCTACCAAGCGCCGCGCAGGAAACGAGGCAGTGACGCCACAGTCCGCACCTTCCTCATCGCCGCCGGCGCCTATCTGTTGGACCGGCTCCCCGTACTACTGCATGACATCGACTTGCGCGCCTACGTCACGCCACAGGACCAATTCGTGACCGAACTCCGATCCGCACAAGACGGAGCTGACATCCACGCCGAGGCGTGAACCTCCTCAGCAGTTCGACGTCGCAGATCACGCCTGAAGCCGGCCAAGTACGTCCTGCATCTCCTTGTAAGTCTCAGGCACCAGGTCGACGTTCCCGAGCCGATGCCGCTCCAGACGAATGGCACCGATGTGCCTCGCCAGATAGATGTCCGACCGCCGGGCTGCACCCGCAGTCGACGGCCGCGGCCCGTAGGACTCCCAGAAAGCATCCCGCTCGGTGCCGGGCTTCTTACTCGCCATGTAGATCGTCCAGTCGGCCTCGGGATCGCCCCACCACGTGCGGTCGAAATCGAGCACCCCAGTGATCACTGGCTCCGGCGCAACGGCGTCGAGCATCACGTTCACGGTCCAGAAATCACCAGCGATCATCCGCGGCTCGGTGATCTCGTCCAGGACAGCCTTGTCATGGCAAGCGACAGCAGCAACTTCGCGCAGGTCCGTAGCGTCCAGTCCAAGGCTGTCGACATCGGCGGCGATTTCTTCCAGAGAAGCAACCACGGCCGCACTCCATGTCGGATACGCCGGTCCCGATACCGGCCCGAAGTGCGGGCCACGCACCGCGTGCACGGCCTTCGCGATCGTGCCCATCTGGAGGAAGAACTTCGGCCAGAGCGTGCGGGGATAGTCGCCGATGCGCTCCGGTGCCGGGACGCCGTCGAGGAGACTCTGAACCATGTAGTCCCGGCCCATGATTTCGTGTGACCAGTCCGCAGCGATCACTCGCGGCATCAGCGATGCGATTCCTGCGAGCCACGGCACGCTGGCGTACTCGTTGCGCATCAACTGATGCTCGGAGCGGAACTGCCGCCCTGGTTCCGGCGCAACTCGCAGGATGACTGGCCGCTCCTGGCCTTCTAGTTCGATGAGGTAGGTGTTGTTGTACATGCCCGCACCCAACTCGGTGGCAGACAGGGCTCGGGCATCGATGCCGAAGACACGTTGGCAGATCGCCTGAATCTCCTTGGTGGTCACCGACTGCTGGAACGCCTCAGAAGCGCGTTCGATCGGCCGGAAGTCCATGCTGCTCCCCATCACTCGGCTTCGCCCTCGTCCTGTCCGAGGGCACATACTCCATTGCCTTCGGCTGCCTGCTGAGGATGAAGGGACGCCAATCGTCTCTTCCTCACCTGGTCGGCACATTACGACCGAAGCCTCAGAGGGCGGACAGGAACGAGTCGAGGGTATCGGTTCGAGACAATCGCGGGTTCGCAGAGGTGGACAGCGAACTTGCCGTCACGCTGATGGTGAGGTCAGACCTCTTAGGTGCGCTGCCCGAGCATCTCCGTTGCCCACCATGGAGGTGATGGCGCTGGCCCGTGATCCACATGGCCCACCCTGTGATCTTTGGCCGGGGGTACGGGACCATTCACGTGATGTTGTTAGTTCTATCCTGTGGCTTTTGGCGATGTGTTGGCCACGGGCGGATTCCCCTTCAATATTCAATCATTCGTGCACGGCGCGCCATCCGTCGGGCTCGTCCATCCGGTTCGGCATTCGGAGCATGGGCCCAGTAAGTTCCGCCGGAGTGTTGAGTCCGCCAAGGAGCTCGACAATCTTGTCAATGTTAGTCAGCCTTCGTGTGCCTGACTCCAGCATGGATAAGAATGCCTGACTCAGTCCGGTGAGCTCGGCCATGTCGCTCTGGCGTAGATCGCCGGCCACGCGCACCAGTTGGCACAGCCTGCCGAAGTCGCGAGCGAGCAGGGCTTCCCGAACGTCCGCACGCGCCCATACTGCAGTCGGCACGCAGGGAGTTGGCTCAGGCTGATGCCGTGCCCTGCGTGAACAGCCGCTGCAGTACGGCTCCTCGTTATACCGACTGAGGATGCATTGGCAGCGTCGGCACCGGCGGGCGTCTCGCATCTCGCCGGAGTTGCTGATGTCCTCCGTCCATGAACCCCGCCGGATGGAGGCGCCAAGCAGTACATCGCCCACCGGGTGTGTGGTGATCGCGGGCCGACTCGTCGACAAGGGGGTGCTCGTCGCCGGATAGCGCATGGCGAGGCTCCATCAGTAGATCGGTGATCTCGTGCAGAACCGGGCTCACTGGCCGGCGGGGTATCTGCGACCCGACCACGTCCTGGTCCTCGGGCTCGACAGCTGAGCGGCCTGGTGCATCAGTCAAGCCATCCGGTGACCAGGCGGGAACGTTTCTAGGGGGTTTCTCTCGACGCTGAGGGTGCTCATGTGCACGTCAGCGTGGGTAACCTCCCAATTATCGAATGAGGTTGACGGGGAGGCATGACGTGGCCGGCGAGTCGTTAGCAGTGCACCCACTGACCTTCGTCCGCCAGTCGAGCGGGTGGGGGAAGGCAGAGTTCGCCCGGCTTATGCAGGCGCGGGGGAAGGAACTGGGCATCCCCCTGGCCACCAATCGCACAACCGTATGGAAGTGGGAGCAAGGCCAGGAGCCGGACGCCGACGCTCAGCGCGTCCTCGCTGACCTGCTGCGCGTCCCGTACGAACAGGTCCAGGACGAAGGATGGCCGCGTTGGCTCCCCGTATGGGAAGTCACCGGGCTCACCGCTCCCTGGACCGAGGCCGGTACCGTCGAGGCACTGGCTGACCTGGTTGGGAGTGGCCGCATGGACCGTCGGGGGTTTCTCACCATCACCGGCGCCGCCCTGACGGGGCTGGTGGCGAGCTGGGCCGAGGCGCCCTCTGCATTCGCCTCAGCACTCAACGGAGATCGAATCACCGACACCATGGTCTCGACGATCGAGCAGCGCATCAGCACTCTCCGTACGCTCGATGACCAACTCGGGGGCGCCCGACTTCTGGAGCAGGCCCGCGGCGATCTCGCCCTGATTGCTGGTCTCCTGGACGCTGGCCGGTACTCGGACAAGATCCGCATCCGCCTGTACGCGCTGGCGGCCCGGGTGTCGCATCTGACCGGCTGGATGGCCTACGACGCGGGGTTTCGGTCCGCCGGGCAGCGGTACTACGTCGGAGCCATGCGCAGCGCCCGCACCGCTGGCGACGACGCCTTCGGCGCCTTCGTCCTGGCAGAGATGGGAGTCCACGTCTCCGAGGCCGGACGGACCGCCGAGCGGGTCGATCTCATCACGACTGCCATCGACAACGCTCCTCGAACGCTGTCGCCCTACTCCCGGTCCTTCCTCTACCTGCACAAGGCCGAGGCGCTGTCCCGCGATGGCGACCACCGGAGGGCTGGAGCGGCGCTGAACCGTGCCGCTTCCCTCTGGGAACGCCACACGGTGGAGGAACACCCGGACTGGCTCGACTGGTTCGGCGAGGCACAACTGAAGTCCACCGAGGGCAAGGTCCTGCTGCGCTCGGGCCAGGTGGAACGCGCCACGCGCTCGCTGGAGACCTCCGTCAAGAAGGCCGCCCCCCGGGACAAGGCCGTACGGTCCAGCCGACTGGCCGAGGCCCGGCTCGCCGGTAGCGACCTGGATGGGGCGCTCGACGCCGCCAATTACGGCGCCGATCTCCTCGAAGACAAGGTCAGCTCCGTTCGGGCTCTGGACCGGCTGAAGGAGTTCTCCGTGCAGCTTCAACCGCACAAGTCCGTTCCAGCCGTCCGTGAGTTCCGCGAGCGTATTCAGGCGCTGCCCGTCACAGCCTGATCGGTACCGCCTTGAGGACGGAGAGTGAGCCGGCCCCCTCGGAACAGACGGCCGAAATGCCAGGATGGGCGGCATGACGACGATCGAGGGTGAGGTTGCGGCCGGGTTCGAGCCGGTGCGCGAGGCGTTTGCGGCGAACTTCGCCCAGCACGGGGACATCGGCGCGGCAGTCTGCGTGTACCGGGATGGCCGGC
This sequence comes from Streptomyces sp. TRM68367, assembly GCF_014495685.1. Taxonomy (GTDB): domain Bacteria; phylum Actinomycetota; class Actinomycetes; order Streptomycetales; family Streptomycetaceae; genus Streptomyces. Next base: position 58,845 of record NZ_JACTVI010000003.1, read on the forward strand.
CGGTGGTGGACCTGTGGGGTGGGGTAGCTGATCCCGACGCCGGTCGACCGTGGGCTAGGGACACGCTGCAACTCGTCTACTCGGCAACCAAGGGAGCGACCGCGACCGCAGCGCATCTGCTGGCCCAGCGAGGCGCGCTGGACCTGGACGCGCCGGTGGCCAAGTATTGGCCGGAGTTCGCCGCGAACGGCAAGGCCGAGATCCCGGTGCGCTGGCTGTTGTCCCACCAGGCCGGCTTGGTTGCTCTGGACCAACCGGTGCCGCTGGCCGAGGCATTGGCTTGGGAGCCGATGGTGGCCGCGCTGAGCGCTCAGCGTCCACAGTGGACTCCAGGCACCGCGCACGGGTATCACGGCCGGACCTTTGGCTGGTTGGTCGGCGAGGTGATTCGCCGGGTGTCCGGCCGCACCCCGGGCCGCTTCTTCGCCGACGAGGTCGCTGGCCCCCTGGGGCTGGACTTCTTCATCGGGTTGCCGACCGGTGAACGCGACCGGGTCAGCCGGATGGTGTACCAGCAGCCCGAGGTTGATTTCACCACCGCACCTCCGGAGTCGATCCCCGAGGAGCTCCGCGAACTGGTCGCGGCCTGGCGCGACCCGAACTCATTCAGCAACAGGGCGTTCCAGGTCACCGACCCGCCCGAGATCGACTTCAACTCACCCGAGGTGCAGGTCGCGGAACTCCCGGCCTCCAACGGCATCGGCACCGCGCGCGGCTTGGCGCGCATGTACGCCGCGCTGATCGGCGAGGTGGACGGCGTACGCCTGCTCACTCCGGAGACCCTCGCATCGGCGCTCAAGGAGCAGGCCAGCGGTGCGGACCAGGTGATGGTGGCGCCGAGCCGGTTCAGCTCCGGATACATGCTGCCCACCCAGACCAACCCCATGACCGGCCCGAACTCTCTCGGCCACACCGGTCGAGGCGGCTCGCTCGGCTTCGCCGACCCGGAGCACGGCATCGCCTTCGGCTACGCAATGAACCACATCATCGGTGGCCCCAACGATGTGCGTGCGACGTCGCTGGTTGAAGCAGTGCGAAGGTCACTGGGGTAAGCGACGAGACCTTGAATACGAAGTAGTCAGCCTGCGAGCTTCAGGCCGTGCTTCGTTCTCGATGCTGCTCATCAGGGCGTTGGTGTCCATGATGCCGACCAGGCGGGTCGCACTTGAACTGTAGGGGTCAAGCGGCGCGGGTTTCGAACCTGGTTCACGCTGACGTTCCGTCATGCGCAGATGGCAGATGATCGCTACCTGAAATGCGCTCTGCTTTTTCTCGCAGCAAGCAGCCTATGCTCGCTCGTAAGGGATGCCCCTGGTATCGAGTAGAGCAGCGACCCTGTCTATGTGACTAGTGTGCACTGCAAGCACCAAGAGTTCCTCCGCACGCGAGCCAGCGACATATAGAACTCGTCGGGCCTCGGTGTCGAGGTCACGCTCCCAAGCATCCAACACCTGTTCCGTGGCCTTGCTCTTTGGTGCCTCGGGAACAATTAGCACTACGCCGCGAAACTCCAGACCCTTAACGCCATGGACGGTGGAGTAGGGAACCAATGGGCTCACGGTTAGATGGGTGATGCTGCCCCATGACTTCTCCGAAGGAGCTTTGTACATAGACCCAACGGATCGCGCCGTGGGTGTGTCGAGATGGCCCCATTCGACGTTCTTTAGAAAGGTGCGTACTTCTTCGGCAAAGGTGTCCCGAGGTTTTTCCGTAGCATCCAAAGAGATAGATATGCGTACTGCGAATTCGCGGAGCCATCGTGCCTCAACACCAAGCTCCTCGCGGATAAGGTCGAAACTCTTGTGCTCGGTCTTTATGTCGGCGGTAAGTAGCTTCAAGATAGACCGCTCAACTTTTTCGAGAGCCTTGAGGCGAGTGCGGGCATCAAAATCCGTTGACCTGAGCTTGAACCCGGCGTCAGCGATTTCGAGTACCTTGCTGGTGCCGCTCTCAACGTCAACGACTCCTGCGGCTTTCATGCTGTGGGCCTCGGCATGCGAAAGGACCATCAGATCAGTAGCGACGAGCTTGTGCTTCTCTGCGATGGGTAGCACAGCAGGTGCTATCTCGTCGGGCTTGGAGAAGTCCAGGAGATACACAGGAGTTGAGAGTGCGGCGTGCTTACCGCTTGATGACTCAACGAGAGAGCCCGAGCGTAGCCCGTTATTGAAAGCGGAGATGGCCGGAGAGCTCCGGAAGTTGTCTCGCAGCTCTAGCTGAATGGGTAGGGCTTGCGTAAAATCTCTCACTGCCTGAGGCGTCGCACTGCGAAACTCGTAGATGGATTGATCAATATCGCCTACCATAACGACACGAACGCCGCATGCTTGCAGGAACCCCAACACGAGTAGCTCTTCTGCACCACAGTCCTGGGCTTCATCTACGATAACTTCGGCGAAGCGAGCCGTTAGAAGCGGAGCAATAACCTGTCGTGCTCTGGGGTCCCTAACCCATACACCCGCGAGAATCCTTCCTGCCTCGCAAGTAACAGTTCCCGCTCTAATGAGGTGCCCGAAACGGTCGGAAGCTTCATCCTCGGCTTTCACCTTCAAGGACATCAGTGTTTCAGTCTGATTCTTCCCGAAGCGCTGAGGAACACTTACAAGAGTTGCGCGCCCATTAAGGTCAAAATCAAACCAACCCATTTGGATGGGTTCAGATCCGGGGATGAGATCACGCTGATTTTGGTCAAGCAAGCGAAAATTGCCGGTTGGTGCGTCTTTCCAAGACTGGACGTATCGCGGTGACTTTTTGTAGTGCTTGGCGAAGAGGGGTGTAACTATGAAGCGATGGAGGAATGAGTCGAAGGTGCCGACAAAGTTCGGCGCCTTCAAGGCTTCATTGTCGCTTCCGCACCGGCGACGGACTTCATCGACTGCTGCGTTGGTGAAGGAGATTAGCCCAATTCCCTTGCGCGGCTCTTCGGCGGTGCGCTTCAGGAATCGAGTCACCATTGCTCGTGTCTTTCCCGCACCGGGACAAGCAACAGCAAAGAGACTTTCTGTGGCATTTACGAGGGCCTTCTGGCCCTCGGACAGGTCGATCATAGTCAAGCCTTGGTCCCATCCGTTCCGCTCTCTAGCGCGCCACGGATGGCTTTGGCTAGGTACTCGGGAGCTTCGAAAGCTTTTCCATCTTCGATAGCCAAGGCGACGTCATGCGCAAATTCGCCCTTACTGATGAACTTGTCGTACTTGCAGAGTTTCTGATAGAAGCCGAAAGATCTACCCTTACTGTGCTGCAAAATGTCTTGCCAGTGGTGCTCAGACTGACGGTGCTGCTCAAGGTACGCATCCTTCAGGACCGGCTCGTTGTTTTCCGGGCCCAGCAGGTCCGCTTCCAGGGTGTGAGGTGCCTCGGCGACGACCAAGTGCCCAGCTGCGCCGATGGACTCGGCGTGCTTGAGGAGCTGTTCCTTCCGATTACTTACTCTGGTCCTGTTCTGGGAGCGGTCGTCGCTCTCAGTTTCATCTTCTCCGGCAGACTGTTCGCCTTCATTCTCTGGTTGTTCTCCCGCCCCCTCTTCCTTCTTCTTTTTCTTAGGGAGCTCCGGATCTGGGTCCCGGTCAGTTACGACCGTAAGCCTGTCCAGAAGACGGCAGCCATTGACTGACGACAGAAGTAGTGTGATGTAAGGCGCAAAATCGACACTGCCCACGTTAACTATGGTGACGCCGTGAAAGGCCCGGCGTTGTCCGACATGGTCAGGGTCTTGGTCGTCGCCAAACACGCAGTAGCGTGCAATCACAGGAAGGAGGACAGCTTCGGCAATGCCCTCAACCAAGATGACACGGCGAGCAAAAAGTAGGCCGGCCCGCGTTGCATCTAGGTATTGATTGATCTTGCGCCGCTCGTTGGAAGACAAAGTTAGTTGTGCAAGGGGCAGCGCTTGAGTCTTCCGCCGGTCAACGTTCTGTTCCTTGCCCTCGTCGTCTTCCTCCTGCTCGGTCTCAACCTTCGTCCGAAGAGCTACGACATTTTCAATCCCGACACTGCTCGCCAAGTTGGGTGAGTGTGTGGTAGCGATTACCTGGATTCTTCCCGCAGGTCCCTGCAAGTCGTCTTTGGTTGACGCCTTGGACTGCTCGCGCAGGTATTCGAGCAGGACGGCCTGCAACTGTGGGTGCAGATGCGCCTCAGGCTCTTCGACAAGAAACAGAGTTAGCTCGAATTCCCGAGCCTTGCGTAGTTCCAGAACAACCGTCGCGATAAACAGCAGGTTCGCATACCCAAGGCCAGATTCAATGAGATCGGCAGGCTCGATGCCTTTCTCTGCCATCTTTACCCGCAAACTGCGGGTCAGGCGCCCCAACTCGTAGTCAGCGAAGGTTACCTCTACAGTCTGACTGCGTACGGAGTCGGTGAGCTTTCCCAGGTGGTCCTGTATCTCATCCTTGGCGGTAGCGAGAACGCCATGGTCCTTGAGATCCTTAAATGACTTGTTGGCGCTCTTAACGAAGTCATCCTGTTGCTCACCGGTGGTGAGGTGCTGAATGATCCGAAGGAGACGCTGACTGTCAGAGGAGTCCAGCTCTCTCTGCGCATCTCGCAATGGAGCGAGATAAACGTGTGCAATCTGATCACGCTTGTTTGATTCGGCCTCAGGGCCGCCGACGGGACCAGCTGTCACGCTCGGGCGCATTTGATTGCGAGCGGGATCTTCCTTGTACGTAGTGGTGTAAATTACCTGATTTGAGTCAATGTTTAGGGCTGTGATGTAGTGCGCCCGCTGTGACTCTGTCAGTCCATCGTAGACAGCTTGGAACTCTGCTTCCTTGTTTTTCCGGCCGTGTGATAGGTCGGACTTTTCAAACCATCTGGTAGCTCGGCGGTTCAGGGGCGCTGTTGCAAGCCTCAAAGCTTCGATCACATTCGACTTACCGGAGTTGTTCTCTCCGACTAGGAGTGTGATGTCGGGCTGGAAATCAATCCCAATGTCGTAGCAAGATCGAAAGTTCTTGACCTGTAGACGCTGGAGGTACATCCCTGCATTAGAGGCTTGAGCAGTCACAAATATTTCCCCGTTTATCTATGCCGTCCATTTTAAGTGAAAGTCGACCTTCGCACCATGTGTCACACAAAGAACCCCCGTGCACCCTGCCACACAACTCCCTTGCTGCGCAGGTGAACTGACGGGTAAGGCGACAGCACCCCCGCTCTGTCGAACGGGGGTGCGATCCGTTGTTCTGGCTTCTATTGAGCTTCTTCGAGTTGGCCATCCATCAGGTGATGGCCAGTGAAGCGCAACGAGCGAGGCCCCGGGCTGTTGATCGAGATGTCTGACGTCTCAACCACATTGCTCGGGGGCCTCGTTGGTCATCCATCCTCCCGCACTCGACCTGCCGCATGCGCTCGTGGAGTGGGTCACCATGCTGATCGTCACCCGTGAGGGCGACCGCCGCTGCAAGCTGCGCCCGTCTCAGCGCGCGATGATGGCCGCCGCCACTCGACAGCGGCGGCCTCGTTCGAACCCGGTAACGGGGCCAGTCGGCGGGGCATTGGGCGATGAGGCCGTTTCTCCCCGCACTCGGGAGGGTCTTTACCTAGGGGCGCCGGGCCGCCTTCCCAGCTACCGGCAGCTCTCTCGGCTCGCGTGATCCCGGGCTACTCGTCTCCGTCATCGACTCTCTCGGCCTACGTCATCTCGGTGGCTGCTCGCCTTCTGTCCCCGTCGGAGGCCGAGGTCTCGGAGGACAACTACGGAGGCTTCAGCCACGGGTGATCAGTCGACCGGAAGTGGCAGATCGGCTGCCAGCAGGCGCTCGTGCAACTCGCCGAGAGCGGTGCGATTGCTGTCGAACCGGAGCACCTTATGGGCCACTTGGTAGTCCAGCCATTGGATGTCGGTGTGCTCGTGGGAGATTTTGATCTCCACATCGGTCAGGTCGGTGGCGAACGAGTGCTCTGGTATGACGTAGGTTCCGAAGGGCCAGCTGTCTCGCTCGGCGAAGAACCGTGCCGGGATGCTGGCTGCGGTCTGCAGCGGATACAGAGGTACGGGCCCGTCGATACCGAGTTCTTCATGGGTCTCGCGCGCTGCGGCTTCCTCCGGGCTCTCGCCGACTTCACCACCTCCGGCCACGGCTTGCCAGACGCTCACGTCCTCGCGTCGCAGAACGGCGAACTCGACCTGATCGCCGACTCGGCGGAACGGTACGACTAGGACTTGGAAGGGCGCTCGGGGCATGCAGGAACTCCTTGACCGGCGATTGGACCAAGCGTGGATCTGGTCGAGCACACGCAGATCTTGGCGCAGATGGGTCGGTTCTCATAGATCTCCTCCACGGCCCGAACGACATCGGCGAGATCCGTTGGCTCCCCCAAGCAGCAGCCCCGACCCGGCTGCCTGACCGAGCTGACGGCGGCCATGGAAAACTCCCCATAGGCGGCCATTTACGGCCCCGCTGATGGCCAGCGGTTTCCCCGCGGACGGCCAGATATCTCCCCGCTCACAAGATCCAGATCCCGGTCGGCGAGAGTCGGGCGGTGAAGAACAGCAGGGAGATTATGGACATCCTGGAGGCATACGACCTCACGGGCAGTTACCGCGCGGCGGCCGAGCTGGCCGGGTGCGACCACCACACGGTGGCCCGCTATGTGAAGATGCGCGCGGCCGGGCAGGCCCCCGAGGCCCGCCGGCACCGGGACCGCGCGATCGACGCCTACCTGCCCAAGATCGAGGAGCTGGTGGTCCGCTCCGGCGGCAAGATCCGCGCGGACGTGGTCCACAAGCGCATCACCGCGATGGGCTTCACCGGCGGGGAGCGAACGACCCGCCGCACCGTGGCCGAGGCGAAGGCCCAGTATCTGGCGGGGCGACGCAGGATCTACCGGCCCTGGATCACCGAGCCGGGGCTGTGGCTGCAGTACGACTTCGGCGATGGCCCGGTGATCGGCGGCCGCAAGACGACACTGTGGTGCGCGTGGCTGGCCTGGTCGAGGTTCCGGGTCGTGATCCCGATCTGGGACAAGACCCTGCCCACCGTGACCGCGTGCCTGGACGCCACGTTCCGCAGGATCGGCGGGATCCCGGCGTTCGTGCTGACCGACAACGAGAAGACGGTCACCGCCGACCACATCGCCGGGATCGCGGTGCGCAACCCCGAGATCGTCGAGGTCGCCCGGCACTACGGCACGACCATCCGCACCTGCCTGCCCGCCGACCCGGAGACCAAGGGCGGCTCGGAGGCGACCGTGCGCATCGCCAAAGCCGACCTGGTCCCCAGGGACGTCAACCTGCTGGAGGAATACCGCACCTTCGCCCAACTGGAGGCCGCCTGCCGCGAGTTCTGCACCGAGGTCAACGCGCGGGTGCACCGAGCGACCCGCCGCACGCCGGCCGAGATGCTCACCGAGGAACGCCAAAGGCTCCACCCGCTGCCCCGGCAGCCGTTCACCGTTGCGTTCGGCACCACCCGCCGGGTCAACTGGGACGCCACCATCTCGGTGGAGGCGGTGCGCTACTCGGTCCCGCACGAGCTGATCGACACCCGGGTCTGGGCCCGCTTCCACGGCGACGAACTGGTCGTCACCGCAGTCGGTGCGGACGGCACCGCCGCCGAGGCCGCCCGCCACCCGCGCGGCACCCCCGGATCCCCGGTCATCGCCACCGAGCACTACCCCCAGCGCGAGGACAAGGACGCAGAGCGCACCCCGAAGGCCACCAGCGCCGCCGAGGCCGCGTTCTTGATGATCGGACCCGGCGCCGCGACCTGGCTCATCGAGGCCGCGACCGCCGGCACCCGCCGCGTCAAGGCCAAGATGGCCGAGGCCGTCACCTTGTCAAAGCTGTACTCCCCAGAAGCAGTTGACCGCGCGCTGGGCACCGCCGCGGTCACCGGCCGCTTCGCCGAGAAGGACCTGCTGTCCATCCTCGACTACCAGGCCGGCCGCGACAGTGCCGAGCCGACCCGCGCGAGTGAGACCCACAGCCTGCAGCCCGGCACCTCCGCCTGGGCCGCCTTCGGCACCACCCCGACGCCCATATCCGGCACCGACACCACGAACAGCACCGAAGAAGAGGACCGCATCTGATGGCCACCCCGCTCCGCCAGGTCCACGGCTCCACCGGCGACCCGCTGGCCGAGGCGATCGAGCTGACCCGCCGCCTGAAACTCCCTCACATCCGCCGGACCCTCGCCGACGTGATCCCCACAGCGAAGGCCCAACGGTGGGATCCGGCCGAGGTGGTGCGCGTCCTGCTGGCCGAGGAGGCCGCCGGACGTGACCGCGCCAACCTGCACACCCGCCGCAAGCGCGCCGGCTTCCCCGCCGGGAAGACGTTCGGTGACTGGGACGAGCAGGCGTCCTCGATCCCCCGGGCCACCCAGGACGCGCTCAAGACCCTGGAATGGGTCCGCCGCCGCGAGAGTCTTTGTGTCTGCGGACCCTCGGGCACCGGGAAGAGCCACTTCACCGAGGCCCTGGGCCAGGCAGCGGTCGAGGCCGGGATGACGGTCGCCTGGTTCACCATCGAGGACCTCGGGGCGCTGGTCCGCCGCCACCGCGCCGACGACTCCATCGCCCGCGCTCTGGCCCGGATCATCCGCTCCGATCTGATCATCGTCGATGACATCGGTCTCCTCCCGGTCAGCCCCGATGCCGCCGAGGGCTTCTACCGGCTGGTCGACGCCGCCTACGAACGGCGCGCGCTCGCGGTCAGCAGCAACCTGCACCCCTCCGGGTTCGACGAGATCATGCCGAAGACCCTCGCCACGGCCACCGTCGACCGGCTCATGCACCATGCCCACATCGTCGTCACCCAGGGTGACAGCTTCCGGCTCGCCCAGGCCACCTCCGGCCAGGGCGTCAAGCCCTTCAGCTGACCACCACACCACCCACGGCGGGGAGACAACTGGCCGCCGTCGGGGAAGCCCACATGGCCGCCAGCGGGGAGAACTCCTGGCCGCCTACGGGGAGAACTTCAAGGCCATTGACACCGAGCAGAATCAGCCTGGAACAGGTCGCGCTGGCCCGCGGGGCGAGGCCTGTCCGAGAGCTGGCGAGGTCCCGCTGGACACGCCGGGCCTGTGTCAGCGGGGCGGTGAGGACGCCACAGGGGATCCACCTCCGCAGGGCTTCTGGGACCGCCACAGTGCCATCGGCCCGCTGGTGCTGTTCCAGGAGCGCGGGCACCAGGCGGCTGGTGGCGAGCCCTGAGGCGTTCAGCGTCTGGAGATGCGCCGACCTTCCCTGCCGGGGCCGGTGGCGGATGTTGCCGCGCCGGGCCCGGCAGTCGCGGGCGTTCGGTGCCGAGCTGACCTCGACGTACGATCCGACGCTAGGCAGCCACACCTCGACGTCGTACGTCTTCGCCATTGCGGCGCTCGTGTCCTGGGCGGCGAGCCGCGTGATCCGGTGGTGCAGGTGGTGCGGCGCTACGCAAGTAGTACCCCAGGTCATCAACCGTTCGCCGTGATCGCGGACGGGCAGAACTGTGGCGCCTCGTGGACTCGTGGGTGCAGCCGGACAAAGTGTCCGGCCCGTTTTAGGTCCGAGAACGGATGTTGAGCACGGCACTGCAGCCCGAATCGCTCCCTGATCTCGCGGCCTGCTCGGCCGCTACCGTGGATGATTGACCAAAGTGGGGGAGGCAGCGCGCATGCGTGGTCTTGGTGATCACCTCAGCATCGGAGAGCGGATCGCGTTCTACCGCGAGCGCCGGGGCTATACGCAGCCTGTGCTCGCCGGTCTCGTCGGTCACAGCACTGACTGGCTGTCGAAGATCGAGCGAGGCGTGCGGAAGCCGCCCAGGATCGACAAGCTCGCTGAGCTCGCTCGTGTACTGCGTGTCCCGCTCGGCGACTTGATGGGTCAGCCCGTCCTCCTGGAGGACGAGGAAAAGCACATGGACGACGTGCCGGCCGTCCGCGATGCGTTGATGAGCCCTCGGCGGCTCTCCAAGCTGCTGTTCGGTCCCACGGCGGAGCGGCAGTTGCCGCGGACGGACCAGGCGCAGGTCTTCGTCGAGCGCGGCTGGGGCGACTACCAGGCCGGCGTTCTTGGCGACGTCATCGCCGCCCTGCCCGGCCTGTTGAGGACTGCCCAGGAGCTGGAAGACCTTCCGCATGGCGATCAGCGGAGACGCGGCCTCGCCGTCTCGGCTCGTACGCATCACCTGGCGGCGACCACCCTCGCCAAGGTCGGCGAGTCCGACCTGTCGTGGCTCGCGGCCGAACGCGCCATGCGCGCCGCCGACGAATCCGAGGACCCGCTGTCGGTCGTCTCCGCCGCCCGCTCCGGTACGCACGCACTGCTGGCCAACGGGCGCTACGAGGACGCCCTCGAACTGGGCGATACTGCGGCGGCCTGGCTCGCAAGTCAGGTTCGCGACGACGACCCGGCCGCCTTGAGCCTGCTTGGCATGATTCATTTGCGAGCTGCTGTGGCCGCCGCACGTCACCAGGACCGGCACACCGCCAACTCTCTGTTGGAGAAGGCGAAGCGGCTCGCCGACCGGCTCGGTTCCGACGAGAACCACTGGCAGACGTGCTTCGGTCCGACGAACGTCGAGCTGCACCGCCTGTCGATCGAGCTTGACCTGGAGAACATCCCGTACGTCGTCGAGCATGGCGGCATCGACGTGTCCCACATGCCGGCGGAACGCGCCGTGTCTCATCGCATCGACTACGCCCGCGGCCTCTGCCTCAAGGGCCGCGTCGACGCGTCCTTCAGGGAACTGCGGGAGGCCGAACGCACCTCGCCCCAGCTCGTGCGGAACAATCCACGTGTACGCGAGACCCTTCGCGACCTGAGGAAGCAGTCCCCGGTCACGGGCGGCAGCCACTCATCCGAGCTGCTGGCCATGGCCCAACGATGCAGGGCGGTGCAGTGAGTTCGATGCAGGGCAAGGTGCTGGGCGTCGTCGGATCGAGCGCCGGCGGGATCGAGGAACTGCGTACAGGACTCGTGGTCCCGGCGCTTGAACGGGGCTGGACGGTTGCGGTCACGCTCACGCCGACCGCAGGTCAGTGGCTCCGCACGAGCGGGGAGACGGCCGAGATCGAGGGGCTGACCGGCCTTCCCGTACGGTCCGAATCACGTCTGCCGGGTGACTCCCGGCCGCATCCGCCCGTGGACTGCTACGTCGTGGCCCCGGCAAGTGCCAACACCGTCGCCAAGCTCGCCCTGGGGATCTCCGACAACCAGGCATTGACACAGGTCAACGAGGCCATCGGAACACTGGACCTCCCAGTACTCGTCTGGCCCCGGGTCAACTCCGCGCACGCTCGCCACCCCGCATGGGAAGGGCACATCAAAGCCCTTCACGATTCAGGGGTGCGGTTGATCTACGGAGACGAGGTATGGCCGCTCGCCGAGCCGCGGGCTGGGATGCCGGGGCGCCGGTACCCGTGGGAAGCCGTACTAGACGAGGCCAGCAGAGCAATCTCCTGACAAACCATCAATAAGCCTGCGAAATAAGAGCAATTGGACCCGGACAGTCTGTCTGGGCCCTTCGTCTCGACTGGCGCCAGTCTGAGGGCATCACCGGCTAACGGAGGGACCGGATGCCCGATCAGGGATTGAGCGCGGCACTCCCCGGCGCAACGACCTGGGGCGACGCATCCAAGAACTGCCCAAACGCGCGCACGGATGCACTGGGCGGCAATGACTACTCATCTCGACGCTCATCTGATGCCGCCCCAACGCCGTCGGGCACGGAGCACATCGCCGGGAGCGCCGCAAGAAGCACCCCCACGCCAACCAGCCGCACCCGGCTCTGCAGCCTCTGCCGATGCCGCCTGAGTCGGTACAACGGCGAAGACATCTGTTCCGGCTGTGCTCGCAGTGGGGCAGCCGTACAGCCTGCGCGCCCCTTTGTTCCACCCCATGTATGGGCTTGCCGGGACGTCAGAGACGCCTTGTTACGCAAGGACTTCGGCAGGCTATGCCAACTCGTGCGAGAGTACGGCCACCTCCGTCAAGACGACATGGCCCTCCTCACGGGGCTGAGCCAGGCCTTTCTGTCGATGCTGGAATCTGGGCAGCGGCGCCTCACCAATATCGACCGGATCATCGTGCTCCTGGACGGCTTGAACGCACCCGTCGACATCACAGGGCCGATGCTGCGTCCCATAGCTGCCGCTCAGGGGCCATCTCTTCGTACGATCTCCTGATCCTTTACCTCAGATCATGAGGTGTCGCGGCTGCTGTCCCAGAAGAGGGCGCCGGCGACCCGGTCAGGAAGGAGCCACTGGTGGGCCTGCCTTCATGCCGGTTCGTGGTCACCGTGGTAAGTGTGCTGGCGGCGTACAGAGTCTTGCTGATGTTCAGCTTCGGGGAGATGACGATGGTCAGGTCCGTGGCGATCTCGGTGAGCTGGGGTGGCGGTGAGCTCCAGCCCGGTCTTTTTCACGGATCTCGCGGGCAGCGGCCTGGGGCTCAGCGTCGCCGTCGGCGTCTGTCCACTGGGGGGCGTGCCGTAGTACGCGGCCCGATGTGCGCCGTTGGAGGAGAGGTGGGACCACGCCTTACGGGAGGTCAGGACCAACTCCGGGTCTGGGGCGCCGATGGAGTCTGATCCGGCCCACCGGGACGCCAGCGCGGACGAAGTCGTGCGGCTGGCCCGCAGACGGCTCGACGTAGTGGCTGCCCTTGGCGAGCTTGGTCAGATCGAGGGTGATGGTCTCCGTGGAGTCCGTGCCGTGACGAGACGCGAGCCAGTCTCGATCGGCGATGACCATCACGGAGGTGGTTGACGGCTGGATGCTCAAACCGCTTCCTCCAGGTGATACCGGGTGCGGCCGCGCACTCACCGAGTGATGGAGCGGTCCACGTGGAGGAAAGGTCGGGGCGTGGTCCCCATGATCGAGTCTACGGACACCAAGGAGGAACGTGCCCACTATGGCAATCCGGCTAAGCCGCAACGTGACCCGCGGCTAACCGCAGAGGCCGGAACGTGTGATCTCCGCCTACGAGCAGAAGTAGGCTTCACCCTGCAAGAGCACGGGAAGCGATCCACAGGGGGTACAGGGTGACCGACGACCCCAGCACGCTGCCCAAAGCCGGCAGCCAGATCACCGTCGACGGTCACCTGGTCACCGTGGTCATGGCTACTCCCACGCCTATCGGCTGCGATCTTGTGATCCGCCACGGAAACGGGGCACTCACAGACGCTGCCCTGACTCACGAAGAACTACGCGAAGCTACGGTCCCCGCCAACGACGCAGGCGGAAACGCCGACCGTGCTCTCGCAGGCCTCTGGGGGCGTTGGATGCAGTACGCGGTCCCGCGTATCCGCTCCGCTGTCCTTGCCACAAGACCTCTGAAGCCATACGCACACCAGGACGAGGCCGTCTTCACGCACATGCTGGCGCAGCCGCGGTTGCGGTTCTTGCTGGCCGACGAACCCGGCACCGGCAAGACGATCATGACCGGCATGTACATCGCGGAAGGAACTCGCCGAGGACTGATTCCCGGCCGCACGGTGATCGTGGTCCCGGCCCACCTGGTGACGAAGTGGCAGCGTGACCTGCGCCGGTACTTCGCCATCGAAGCAGGCCGCCTCACACCGGAGATTGCACGCGACCCCAAGGACCTGGACCCACGTGTAACCGTCTGGGTCGTCAGCGTTGACTTGTACACCTACAACCCGGACGTCTCTCGCAAGGTGTCCGGATCACGCGCATCCTGGTCCCTGGCCGTATTCGACGAAGCCCACCGGCTCACACCTACATCCCGATACCTGGGCGCAGCACAAGAGCTGGCCGAGCGGACCCACCATTTGCTGCTCCTGACCGCAACTCCTCACCGCGGCAAGGAACACTTCTTCCGCGGCCTGATGAACCTCCTCGATCCCACGATGTACCCGTGGGAGCCGCGTACCAACGACTACGAAGGGGCCCTACGCCCCAGCTCCCTCTCGTTTCTGCGCCGCATGAAAGAGGAGCTCAAAGATCTGGAAGGCAACGACCTCTTCCCCCCTCGATACGCAGACACGATCTCTGTAGATCTTGAGGCCCGTGAGTACGCAGCGTACTCGGCGGTGATGGATTATGTGGACGACTTCTATTCCGACTCTGCGGTACTCGCTCGCTCGATCTACGGCAAGAGGGCAGCATCGTCGCTGACTGCAGCACGGGCCACCGTGCAACGCCGTCACATCGCTCTTAAAGGACCCGCCAGCGGTCGCACTACAGGCGCAATCCCCGAAGAATTCACCACTGATACCGACGGTGGGCTGACGCTCTCAGTTGACGACGAAGAAGCCTGGGGGCGAGCCGAGGACCTGATTGTCTCAGCACAAACCCAGGACAAGGCGAAAGAGCTTGCCCGTATCGATACGGTACTCGCAGCGATCTCCCAGGCGGAGAATGCGGGTACCTCTTCCAAGTGGGCACGCGCGCAGGAAGTCCTTGAGAAGCACTCGATTACGCCGGCCAGCGGCCAGCTTCTTGTTTTCACAGAGTTTTCCGACACAGCCCGCTGGCTAGTATCCCAGTTCGCCGCTATCGGCTTCTCCGTGAACATCCTCGACGGCACCGTCGGGCACCACGAGCGAGACAAGCTCCAGCAGCAGTTCCTCAGCGGGGCGTTTCAGATCCTCGTCTCCACTGACGCCGGCGGCGAGGGAATCGACCTTCAGTCCGCCCACGTCATGATCAACTGGGACATTCCCTGGTCCCTGGTCAGGCTGGAACAGCGCATGGGCCGCCTGCACCGGATCGGCCAAACCAATCCCGTACACATCTACCACCTAGTGGCGCCGGAGACGCGGGAAGGCCGTGTCCAGGAAGTGATGCTCGCCAACATCGAGGCTGCCAGCGAGGCACTCGGAGGCCGCATCTTCGACCTTCTGGACGCTGCGACTGCACGATCCGGGTTCGACTTCGCGCAGGCGCTCGCCGCGGCTCAACAGCACCCGGAGCAGGACCTGCGGATCCCCGAGGCCCGGACCCTGGTCGCCAGCGCCAGAGAACTCGTGCGCGACGAGGACAGGCTTGTCAGCCCCGCCAACGTCGACGCCGCCATGGACCGATTCCGCGCCGACCGCCTCGAAGCAATCAACCCCGTCATCGTCGATGCGTTTCTGGATCAGTTGGCCAGGGCTCAAGGCTGGCTCCTCTTGCCAGGGCCAGCCCAAGGGCTGCGGCGCCTGTCAGCGCCTAAGCCGCTACCCGAGGCCCTGGGCGGTGGGTCCGAGCGACTCGTTGCGGCAGACGGAGCCTCCGTACGTCAAGCGATCAACGACGGCGCCACAGACCTTGACGACGTCGTCGTGCTCGGCCCTACCGAGGAATCTTTCGGTGAACTCGTCGAGCTTGCCCTGCGCACAGGAGAGACCGACCTCGTGCGCGGTGCACACGTCGTAGACACCGCTTCGCTGACGGGCTACACCCTCCTGCTGTACGACGCCGAGGTCGAAGTCCATGACGGAGTCCGCCGGGTCCGGGAGAAGGCTCCGATGCTCGTGCGCTACTCCGGCGCGGGCGCCTTCGTAGCGGGCTGGGAATCGCTCATGAACCTCCAGGCACCAGCCGATGGCGTCTCGCTTCCGCACAGTGGGTTGAGTCCAGCCATGCGGGCAGAGGGCGCTCGTGAAGCCCAGCTGCTTCTGGAAGCAGAGACCACCCGCTTCCGAGATCAACGCCGCTCGTGGGTCGCCAAAGCGCGGGAACAACTTGACCAGGTCGAGTACAGGTACTTGGAGGAGCTCGAGGAACTGAGTGCTGATGTGCGGCGCGAGCGCATGGCCCAGTTCGCGCAGCACAAGCAAGATCGCCTGACACAGCTTGCCCAGATCGAGAAGGTCAACCCCACCGCGCAGCGCATGATCGGCTGGCTGAACGTAGCCGGCGGAGCGAAACAAGCGGAACTCGGCTATGACCCGAACAGTGAGAAGGTCGCTGTAGCCACGGTCCTTGCCGAGCTGGAGCGTCTCGGCTACGTCGTCGACGACCGGCAAACAGCAGGAGTTGGCTATGACCTCTTGGCTCGACACCGCGAGCACGGCGAGCAACGGCTGGTTGAAGTCAAGGGGCTCGTCGACGACCTACGGCCCGTTTGGCTGGAGCAGCACGAGTGGGCACAGGCCCAACAGCGCGGACAGGACTACTGGCTATACGTGGTGACGAGCTGCGCCACCAACCCCGTGGTGACGATCCGGGCCCAGGACCCCGCCGGAAAGCTGGGCAACAACGTCCGGCGGATCGAACGTGTGCAGATCAGGGTCACAGACCTTATGAGGATGATGGAGATGAGCCGTGAGCACCGCTGACGCGGGGAAGGTCCAGAAGACAGTCGCCGAGGATGTCCGAACACGACTCATCGACAGCTGGTTTCCGTGCACAGCAGTTGACGAAGCTTGTAGCACACCGGCGGGTTCCGGGCGGAACGAGAAAGCGATCTTCCCTTGGTTCGCCTCGCGGCCGATCGCACAGGCTCGGGCTGCGGTTCTCACAACGCTGCTCCCAGCGGATGACACGATGCGCCCACACGTGGAGGCCGCCGTACGGAGCGGCAGCGCAGGCGCGCTCGATCGTCTCTCACGGGTAGTCCGGGAAAACTACGGTGGCCGTGACCCCGTCGTCCTCGACCTGTTCTCGGGCCGCGGCATCATCCCATTGGAGGCCGCGCGCCTTGGGGTGACATCGGTGGGCACAGACCTCAGCCCAGTCGCTACTCTCGCGGGTCGTCTCCTGGCAGATTGGCCACTCCGCGACTGGAACAGTGAACCATCGCTCCCGTTCGATGGTTCAGCAGATGAGGAAGGCCAGGTAAAGGGAACGCACCGCCTGGCAGACGATGCACGGGTCCTTCATCAGGAAATCGGCATACGAGTCCGCCGTGCCCTCACGAAGCACTACCCGCCGGATGCTTCCGGCAGATTGCCGTGGGGATATCTGTGGGCAGTATCCATGCCGTGCGACCACTGCCGCAGGAGATTCCCGCTCATCGGCTCACTCGTGCTCCGGCATCCGTACGAGAAGACGTTCGATGCAGGCCAGTCACTCCAGCTCGCTGTTGAGGGCGACAAGTGGCGTGCCGAAGTGGTAGACGGCACGCCCACTGGGCAGCCCACGTACACTTCCGCAGGCAAGAAGGGTAAGAGCGCGCGGTGCCTGTTCTGTGGACACATCCATAGCCTTGAAACTGTCAAAGCAAAGGGATTTGCCGGGCAGTACCGAGACGAGCCACTCGCAGTAGCCGATTTTGGCGAGAATCCGGATAAAAAGAACGAGACGAAGAAGATCTTCCGAGTCCTACGGGAAGATGAACGTCACGCAGCACTTGAAGTGAACTGGAATGATCTAAATAAGATCGGCTCACTGAGCCCGGTGCCCGATGAAGACATTCCCCCGAACAATGTGCACACGGTTCAGGCCAGTGGATACGGCTACCTGAACTATGGCCAACTCATGGGTGCGCGCCAAACTTTTCACTTCGGGACCATCGCACAGACGATCCGAGAGTGCTATGCGGAAATGGTCGAGGCTGGCGTAAGCACAGAGTATAGCCAGGCACTCGTTAGCTACGCCGCGTCGACGCTCGCACGCATGACTCGCCGCGCTACGAGAGGTGCACGACTCCACTCCCACGGAAACTCTAGTGGAAGCGGTCAAAACCGTGTGCAGATCGGCGACGTGTTCACGAATGAAGCTAGCCTATCGTTCCAGTTCGACTATTTCGAGGCTGGAATTGGTGATGGGCCTGGCACCTGGGGCAGTATCGCAGAGACTGGCCTGAAGCCTCTGGCCACCCACTTGCGAGGCCTGACGGGCAGGCCGGCAAGACTACGACGCGCCAATGCAATGGCAATCCCGTATCGTGACGGTACGGTTGATGCCGTAATTTGCGACCCGCCTTACTACGACATGATTGAGTATGCCGACGCGTCGGACTACTACTATGTATGGATCCGCCGCATCCTAGCGGAAATTCAGCCCGACCTCTTCGGGGAGGACATCGGAACGGTTGTCGGGTCCAACCTGCAAAACAAGGACGACGAGATCATCGTGCGCCGCGTATACAACGGTGGCGTCAAGCACGACAGAGAATTCTACGAGAATTCACTCTCCAAGGCCTTCAAAGAAGCGAAGCGTGTGCTCCGTAGCGACGGCCACCTCGTGGTTGTCTTCGGACATTCCGACCCCGAGGCATGGAAGCGGCTGCTAGCAGCATTGCACGATGCAGGCTTCGTGATCACAAGTTCGTGGCCGTCTCGGACCGAGAACTCGCACACCGGTGTCGCGAGCATCAAAGTCACCGTCACCATCGGATGCCGCGTGGCACCCACGAAGCGCAGCGTCGCGACAGCGGCGCAGGTGGACCGTGAAGTCACAGAGGCAGTGAAGTCCGCCGTACGTGATTGGGAGCGCGACGGGCTTGCTTTTACGGACCAACTCATGGCTTCGATCGGTCAGGGCATGGAGGTGTACGGCAAGTACAGCAAGATCCTTAAACCGGATGGCTCAGAGGCAGAGCTCGACCGCTACCTGACTCTGTCCCGAGTCGCCGTACGTGATGCTATGGCGCTCAAGCTAGACGAGCTACCACTCGAGACCTTCGACAAGCGCACTAGGTTCGCGGTCTTCTGGCTGCGCCTCAACGGCCTGACGACCATCTCAAAGGGGGAGTCAAGGTTCCTCGCTCAGGCTGACAGCCTCAGCTTCGACGATGTCCGAGCGCGTCTCCTGAAGGAAAGCAACCGCGGGTTCAAGCTCCGCCTTGACCCTCCGGAAAGCGTTTCGACCGACTCATCAACGATTGAGGTCGCGCGCGCTATGGCCGGCGCATGGGATGAAGGTGGAACAGAAGCCGTCGCCTCTGTGATCGCCACCGCAGAGTTTGCCCCCAATGACCCACACCTCTGGGCCGTGGTCGGAGAGATGGTGACTCAGCTGCCCCCCAGCGATAAGGCAGCCAAGGCCCTCACCGCGATTCAGAGAAACGTGCACGCCATTAGCAGCCTGGCCCAGCGTGCAGCCGATACAGCTATGCCCAGCTCGACGCAATTGACCTTCGCCAACTTGCTTGAGGAGAGCTCCTGATGAGCGCGCAACAGACCGTACCCCACTGGGCAGATGTGCTGGCCCTGCGGCCGGAGGTTCGCGCATCTGACGGCTCCGTCGGTGAACTCCAGATGTCGCTGCACAAGGCTGTTTACCAGACGAAGGACGTGCCGTATCGCAAGGTCAATTACTACGGTGAAATCACTGAGCCTACGCCGAATCTGGTCGGTTTCTTCGCCCGCGTGGCACGGCGGCTTGGGACCGACGACATGGGCACCGCCCTCTTCCACCTTGACCAAGGCATGGGTGGCGGTAAGTCCCATGCGTTGGTTGGCCTCTATCACATGGCCAACACTCCTGCGGAATTCTTCGCCACCGAACTTGGGCAGACAGTCCGAGAGGAGGCGGAGCAGGGCCGAGTCAGCCTCGATCTCAAGTCACCCAAGGTGGTGACATTGACAGCAGACAACTTCTCCCCAGGGCGCCCGACCGAGGTATTCGGCCCAGCGATCAACCTCTTCGAACGCTTCATCTGGGCGCTCGTCGATGGCGACATGGACCGGTACAAGCACTATGTCGGAATGGGTCCAAACAAGGACACCATTCGCACAGCACTCTCGGATGCCAAGCGTCCCGTACTCGTGCTCCTGGACGAGCTGATGGACTATGTGCTCCCGCTCTCGGCCCCGGCCTACGTTGAAACAATGCCTGATGAGCAGGCCTTTCTCAGTGCGCTCATGGATGCCTGCGACGACATCCCCCGGGTGTCGTTTGTCTTGGTCATGATCCGCTCGGAGCGAGACGAGCGCGGATACAACATGGCCGCGCAGGACTTCCGGCAGTTCGTTGCCGACCGCGTGGTCCGAAACGGCCTCACGATCCCCGTCAACGAGCCCCAGGACTTTTCGTCGATCATCAGGAGACGACTCTTCCAGGCGGTAACGAACGATCTCCCTGCCCAGGACCTCGGGAAGTCCTACATAAAGGCAGCAACAGGTCCGTACACGACGAAGGTATTCGACAAGCTCGGAGCCAATCGAGGGGTAGCAGGCTTCCCGGCGAGGGTTGAAAAGAGCTATCCGTTCCATCCAGAACTCATGCGGCTCGTACAGGAGGAGTGGTCCCTCGTCCAGGGCTTCCAGGAAGTCCGTTCCACAGTCGCCATCTTCGCTCGTACCGCGATGCACTGGGTGGATGAGCACAAAGCGGGACGCTGGGCGCCGACACTGGTCGGTGTAGGCGATATTCCGCTCACGGTCGCACTTGAGCAGCTGCTCTCTTCTGGGCTGCTCATGGGCAATGATCGTGCGGTTCAAGGCTGGCGAGCTGTGGCCGGCACGGACATCACCAGCTCCGACAAGAGTCACGGTCGAGCGGTCGCGATTGACAACGAGCTACGCAACCACGGGGTGGAGTCACGGCAGCCCGCACCAGCGGTGCGAATGGCGACGGCAATGATGTGCTACTCGCTTGTGGGCCGGGCCCAAGGGCGTCGAGGGGCTACCAAGGCCGAACTGCTGGCCAGCATCTTTGAACCGTCGTTCTTCGGAACCTCTGAGTTCAACGCTGCCGAGGAGGTCTTCAACGCGCTGACCGCGGAAGAGGGGCTCGGCGCGCTCTCAACGGACACGCCGACAAATGCCCCGGCACGCTACTCGCTGTCGATCAAGCAGAACCTCCGCATGTACTTCACGGCTGCCAAAGCCCTTGTGCAGCGTGTGGAGCAAGAGACCCTGGTTTGGAACGTCGCGCAACAGATCGCCCAGAACTCCAAAGGGCCGTTCGAGCAGGTCATCACCATCGACAGACCGCGTGGTGAAGCCGTTGAACTGAGCGAGATCTTCGCTGATGTTGATTCGAACGCCACGCGGCTCGTTGTCCTTGACCCGCGCCGCTGGACACTGCTGAACGGCAAGGACAACAGCAGCCGGACCGAGATCTCAGCTCTTTTTGGTCTCGGGGACCAGGCGCTCACGGTCGATAACGCGGCTAGCTGCATCGTTGCCTGCGTTAACACGCAGCAGCGCGATCACGCGCGGAAGCGCGCTTGGGAGGTTCTTGCCTGGCGTCACGTTCTCCAGCAGGTCAGTGACGACGCGGAGGATGATCTCGTCCAGGCGCGCAGCAAACTCAGTGCGGCCGAGACGAAGCTCAAGGACGCTGTCCTCAGGGCTTATCGGCACTACGCGTATCTCCTGCGTGTGGGGGAAGAACTCGTCGTCGAGTTCAAGCGATTTGAAGACGACGGCAAGTCTGCCCTTCACGGTCAGGCGGTCTGGGACCAGCTCGTCGAGAACGGCCGGGCGACCCGCCGCGGAGGACTGGCGCATGAGTACCTTGCGGCCCTGCTGCAAACCTTTGATCGAGCTCTCACGCCGCGGGAAGTGGTACAGGCCTTCTACAAGAACCCGGCCTTCCCGCTCGTCACCTCCATTGATGAGATTCGCCGCGTAATCTTTGAACTCATCGAACATGACTGGGAACTCGTCGACAGCAATGGGGCTGCCCTTTCAGTCCAGTCGCAGGGTCAAATTCAGATCAACTCGATCGCCGTGACCCTCCAGCCTCGCACGAAGACCGCTCCACAGTCTCCGAGCATGGAGGATGATTCTTTCGCGGAAGAGGGGAGCGAAACTCACTCGGGTAGTTCCTCCGGCCAGGGGGCAGATGAGGGCGGCTCGGGGAGTCAGCAAACCGACCCCACTGATGTGAGTACGCCTCACGGTCCGAAGGTGTACAAGCGTTATCTGCTTGAATTGTCCAATAGGAGCATCACCTCCCATGAGAAGCGTGAAGAGATCTGGCAACTGCTGAGGGAACTGGCCAAGACCTTGGACCCGGCATTCTTCAGTGAGCGGGATCACCAGCTCATTGATTTGAGGGTAACGCTGACGACCGCAGAAGGCGATGAGGGTCGCATCGTCTCGAAGGGGCAAGAGATCGGCGCACGTGTCGTAATCGAAGAGGACGACTTCTAAGCCCGCTGGGGCCACCCTCAGGGAGAGAGATGGCCCCAGCATTCATGCCGGGTCGCGCGATCGCTGATCAGCTCGGCAGCAGGCCACGTCGTCGAGCCAGCAAAGCCTGCGCACCAGGTTTACGCTCCGTGTTCCCTGGCCGGGGCGGGGGTCGGGAGCTGCGAGCACAGTGCCGGAGAACATCTCAGGGCGTCGGCTCCTCAGCTCCTGAACCAACCGCATCGGCCCCGTGGTGGTGTAACGGGGCCAAGAGCCGCACGAAGGACATCCAGGATTTTCACTCCGCGGCAACTGCCCCGGCCTCGGCGCGATGCTCCTCGTTGAGAACCTGCACATCCGAACCCCCGTGTCGGAGTCGTTCTCATCGACGAACCGCTTGTGCAGGCGCCGAGTAGTTCGACCTTGGCCTGGATGAGGCGTACCCGGGTGGAGGACCACTGCAGTTAGTCGACGGTCGCCGCTGCGCCAGTGCTGGCGTCGCCGGGCAGCTCGATGGGCTCGGGCAGCGCGGTCTCGTCCAGACGGTGGTCGACCTGTCCTGGTCGTAGCCGGTGCCCTTCAGGTCCGGGAGATCCGTGAGGATGTCGGCGAGGGGGACGGTGTCGTACCCAGCGAGGTCGCTCGTGCGGTTGCCGACGACGATCTTCGCGGCCGCGTGGTCATGGACGTCTAGCCAGGTAACGGCAACCTCAGCCCACCCGAGCTGCTTGGCCGCCTTGTACGGTTGCCGGCGAGGATCTCGTTAGACGCCCGGTGAGCGTGCCACGTTGACGACGATCGGACGGTACTGGCCGTTCGTGCACAGCGGCTCGGCGATGGAGTCAAGATCGCCAGTACATGGGTTGGGGTGGTACGGCGCCAGCTCATCGACCGGGACGGCCAGGTCCGCGAGCGAGGCCGGAATGCGAGCAGTGGTGGACATGAGACTCCTGCCCCACGCACATCCCTGAGCCTAGGCGAGCCAAGCAGGGACCTCAGCCAGCCGACTGGGCAGCTGCGAGCCAGTGTCAAATCACCCGTGTCGTGTCTCGCATCAGCGTTCTCTGGGAATGCTCCTTGATCGGCAGCTAGCGTCAACTGCCGATCGATTGTCAGTGCCTGAAGCTACGGTCCTTGGGTAGCGCGATGAGGCGCTGCTGGGGAGGAATCACCGGTGGATGAGCGAGCGGCAATCAACGAAACTCCGAACATTCGCGCGAATGTGTTGCCTCGGCAGCGCGGGAGTCACGCTGGATCAGCAGTAGAGGTTGATGCGTGGGCTCTTGCGGGGCTGCCCGGACGGGTTCGATTCGCCTCCTATTTGACTGTCCGAAATTCTGCTCCGTATCGGCTGATTGTCGACGTACTCCTGGAAGCGCAGGCGCGATCTCTCACCGGAGTCGCTCGGGTGGATCTGCCGCGGCTGCTGCGTGAGCACGCCGCTGAGCGTTATGGCGAGGGGGTGGTGGACGGGCTGCTCCGTGAGGATGCTCTGGAACTCGACCAGAAGATGACGCAGCTGTTCAAGTGGGGGACAGTCGAGAGCTGGCAGGATCGTGCCGAGCTTGAAACGGACTTCCTCCGCAACCGCGAGCGATACCAACTAACCCAGCAAGCAGCAGAGTTGCATCGATTCGTTGTGGCCCAAGAGCAGGCGCAGCATGACACATCGACATCAGTGCTCCTTGGGCCCGCGCTGATCGCCAAGCACGTGGAGGAGTTCTGCAGTGCGGTACTCGGGCGCGATCACGAGACAGCGGATACAGCCTGGGCGCAGGTCCAGCTGACTCTGAGCGACATGCAGCGTGCTGCTCATCGCTGGCAGTCGGCGATGGCGCACGGATTGAGCGGAGCCCCCAGCGCGGACAAGATCGAATCCCTCACCACCCTGCTGCGGAACTACGTCGACGTATGGGGAGCGAGTGTCGACCTACATACGCCAGCCATCGGTGCTCTCGCCCTGCGGGTGACAGAGGTCGACGCCGATTCGTGGCGAGCGATCGCTCTGCATCGCCTTGGTGCAGAGGCCCCTGATGATGTTCTTGCCGATGCAGTCCGCGAGTTGACGGATGCATCATTGACGCTCAAGGCGTGGTTCTGTGGTCGGGATAACGAGTCTCGCCGTCTTCGACGTCAGGTCAGAGACGCTGTGCCGGACGTACTGCGCAGCCACAGGACGCTGCTTTCCCTGGGTGGGGCGGTAAGCCGACGAGCCGAAGTCCTGTCTTTGGCAGGCGAATTAGAGCGAGCCGAGGACGATCACGCAGCCTGGAGTCTCTGGCAGAGGGCAACGGGCCTCTATCAGCCCGTCCACTTGATCCTCAACGCTCCAGATGCCGCTCCTGCTGGATCATCATTCTGGGAGGCCCCTCCCGCAGCAGTGGACCGTCGATTGCGTGCGCGAGGCCACCAAGCCTTGAAAGGTACCCCGGGGCGCATCCCCGACCTTTCCCAGGCTCGCGCCGTAGCGCGGAGCAAGGCAGCCCAGGCCCGCCGTGAGCTCGCCGAAGCGGAAGAAGGAATCCTTCGCCGATCCGGACAGCCACTCAGTATGTGGGACGAACTCACGGATGCGGAGGGGGCCTTGCTCTGGGAACTGCTCTCCACCGCAAGGGCAGGTACAAGACACTCCGATGGGTCGCGCAGCGCATCCACCGAAGACGCGCGGTGGCAGATCCGCATGGTTCCGGCCCCCGAAGCCGCGTCGTCCGCGATCATCCAGCTTCCCGAAGGAGTCGTCGTGCTCGATGACGTGACCTTGGAGTTTGAGCGAGAATGAAGGCACTTACCGTCAACAAGAGGTTCGAGGAACAAAGCGCCTTCGTCGGACTCCTGACGAAGCCGCTGGTAACCACGACCAACGACGGCAAACTCCACCGGCTTGTCATACGCCACCAGCGGCAACTTACCGAATGGTTCCGCAGACTCGGATACCGGCTCATCATCGCCGGACAGATCATCCGGCTTCACCGCACACCACATGCCGGAACGATCGCAGCCCCCTACACCTCACAGCCACCCAGGCGACGAGAGCTCGTACTCACACTCCTGGCCGCTGCCGCGTGCGAAGAGAGGGACAGCGCCACCACCTTGCAGGCCATCTCTGACCAGGTTCGCGTGATCACCAGCCTCAAAACGAGCCCCGTAACCGCCTATGACCCCGAGCAAGGTCCGGAACGCTCCATGCTGCTGCTCGCCGTCCGCCGCCTAGAGTCCCAGGGTGTCCTCGTCCGGCGCACACGCGACGAAGAAATGCTGCGTGCCTGGGAAGCGGCTCGCACCGGTATCGGAGCTGGCTACGACATAGACCGTGCCGCGCTCCTGCAGTTCCTTGACCCCCACACCGTGGCCCTGGCCCTGTCGGCACCGACAGGAGGCGAGCAGGACCTCTTGGCGGCAACCCGGTGGTCGCGCATGCTGCGCGTCCTCATCGAGACACCGGCGCTGCTGTACGCCGACCTCAACGAAGACGACGCTTCATATGCCGCCAGCATGGCCGGCCGCCTGGCGGAGGCAGCACGGACCATGACCGGGGGAACTGTCGAAGTCCGTGGCGAGGGCCTGGTTCTCATCCTGCACCCAGACCATCCATGGACAGCAGACGCGACGCTCGACTGGCCCAAGGCAGCCGCCGCTTCATGGGTGGCGCTCAGGATGTGCGACGCGGCTGGGACTATCGGGCAACGATCCGCCGACGGATGCGTCTCCCTGAGATCCCACCAGGTCGACGCCCTGGCCTCCAGACTGCACCGCCAACATCACGCCGATCTGACCGACCACTTCAAACAACGCCCTGAACGCATCAGACCAGCCGCCGAAGAAACGCTGCGAGATGCAGGCCTTCTCCATGTTGACGACACGGGTAACTGGACGCTCACGGCCGCAGCCGGCCGGTACCGGGATCCAGAGCCTGGGTCGGACTGGAACACTGCGACGTCCCTCATGGAGGACTCAGAGTGAACAACGGCACCCAGACTGCCGGTTTCGAATCCCGCGGAACTGCCAATGAAGCTCTGTCCCCCGAGCACCTGCTGAACTGGCGCGAAGCGGCAGTATCAGGAGGGCTTCCTGAACCCACACGCACCGATCGGTGGCAGCAGCTACGCGCTGGCGTGGTCAACATGTGGGAGTTCGAGGTAGCGGAGTTCTGGGCCAGCGGAGGGCGTGCCCAGCTCATGGGGCGCAACGAGACCGGCAAGTCGACGCTCATGACCCTCACCACGTTGATCATGCTTGCCGGAAACACAGGGCCTCACCTCATCGACACTCTCGGGGACGGCAAGAAACGCTTCCGGTACTACGTGGAACCGACCGATTCCGACAAGGACCGACGCGACGCATCCAAGTCGGTGAACCGCGGATGGATCTGGGTCGAGTACGGCCGTATGACCACCGCAGGGCCCGAATACGTCACAGCCCTCCTCTACACGGAAGCCAAGCGTGCCAAATCCGGCCGACCGTCGCTGACCTGGGCCGTGTACGAAGGACCTGCCCGCGTCCGCGACGGCATCTTGCTCGTGAAGGGCGCTGCCATCGTCCCCGCGAGCGACCTTGAATCAACTGACGGATGGCACCGTTGCGATTCGGCGGAGGACTACAAGAGGCACCTCGCGCGCCTGGTCTTCGACAGCGATGGCACGGCCCTCGACAGTTACGTCCGCATGCTGCGCGTGATCCGAACCCCCAAGCTCGGTGAACGCCTCGATATGAAGTTCCTGTCCGAGCAGCTTCGGATGGCCTTTCCGCCCCTGAAGGACCACGAGATTCGCCAGCTTGCCGAAGGCTGGGATCAGCTAGAGAAGATCACCAACGATCGTGACAGCGCACAGCAGGCCCGGGACGCTCTGAGCGCCTTCAATCGGCGTGCCTGGACGCCGTGGGCCGGAGCAACCGTCCGCTATGCCGCAGACAACGTCGTTGCCGCCAACAGCAGCCTCGACGAGATCACCCGCAAGGCGCGCAGCGAGGGCGAACGACGCGACACGGCCGTCGAGAAGATCAACGAGATCGACGAGGAGTCATCCTGTCAGAGGCGACAGCGGGACGATCTACTGGCCGAGCAGGGCGAGATCCGGCGACGTGACGCCTACGCCAATGCAGAAGCAGCACAAGAGCGTGCACGCACCGTCGCTGAGGAAGCCGAGCGCCACGCAGACGATGCCGCACGGCAGGACACACACGCGAAGATCACCAGAAGCTCAGCTGACCAGGTGCAGGAGGAGGTCAAACAGCTCAGCGAAGCGGTGGCAACCCACGAGGAGAAGATCCAGGAGGCGGCCCAAGGCACTGGCCAGCTGGCCTGCGAGGCGGGATTCTCCGAAGCCGTCCAGCAGTGGATCACTGACGGTGATGACGCTCGTGCCCAGGCCTCGTACGAAGCACGTCGCAACCATCTCGAGCACCTGCGTGGATTGCTCGGAGAGCTACAGACTTCCCAGCACACCGCGGCAGTGAAGGACTCCGCTGTCCGAACCCTCAAGGAGGCCGACGACCGGGCGGGCAAAGCCCTGGGTTCGGCGATTGAGGATGCAGACGCCGAACTCCAGCGGCTTGTAGACCACATCGGACTGTGGTCCGTCGATAACTCAGACCCACCGTCAGAACAGCACGTTCAAGCATGGACCGAGGTCGTCGGCCGGCTCCGTGGGAAGAACGCCAGCCCCATCCTTCGACAGCTCATCGACCAGGACTTCCTTGAGCCTCGGCGTGAGCGACTGATGGCTACGAAGAATAGGGCCGAAGCAACAGCCGAAGCCCTCCAAATGCAGGTAGATGAAAAGCAGAAGGAGATCGACCGCCTACAGAGTCAGCCTGACGAAGCACCCCCAGACCCGTACGGTTGGGTGCGGCGAGACAGGCCCTCGTTTCCCTCACACCTTGGCGCACCGCTCTGGCGCCTTGTCGATCCGGCTGACGGAACGGACGCTGCGGAACTCGGCATCATTGAGGCTGCACTCGCGGCGGCAGGTCTCCTCGATGCCTGGGTGACCCCCGACGGCAGGTGGGATGCAGACCGCGACGGGATCGAGGCGGTTGTGTCCCCCGGCAGCCAGATGGTCGCCGGTACATCGCTGGCCGCCGTGCTCACACCTGCCGCTGATTCCGGTGCCCTGGCGGATTCGGTCACGACCATGCTGTCCTCCATCGCGTGGATCACCACTGGGCCACTCCCGTCGAATGGCTCGTTCATCGCGGCGGACGGGCGTTGGTCTGCTGCAGCGATGGCCGGACAATGCGAGGCCCCGGCCGAGGGCGCCTGCTACATCGGCATCGCGGCACGGCAGGCACGTCGCGAGCAGCGCATCGCCACGCTCATCAACGAGCTCCATGCGCTTGCCGTGCAGATCAACGAGGCGAAGGCCACGGCTCAAATCGCTGACGATGGACTGTCGCGGCTGAGGGCAGTCGCGGCGGATGCCCCCGACGACTCAACGCTCGTGACGCTGGTCCGTGCCGTCTCCACTGCGGAGAAGCACAAGGATGACACTGCCAGCCGCCTCGCAGCCGAACAGCAGCATCTCGATGACCTTCACGAGAAGGTTGCTGAAGCACGCCGTGCTGCCTCTACCTGGCGGGAAGCGCATCGCCTTCCCCAAGCAGACGAGCAGCTCCAGCTGCTTCAGCGGCAGCTTGATGCACTCAGCGGACGTCTACAGAGCTTGCACACTGAGCGACGGGTTCTCCAGGGGGAACGGCAGAACGTACGGCAGGCGGAAGGCATCGCAGAGCGGGAGGCCGCACGGGCCTCGGAAGAGGAGAACAAGGCACAGGAACTGCGCCAGAGGGCAGACTTCCTCAAGGTCCAGGCACGTACCGCCTTGGATGCTCTCTCGAAGGACGGCCGGGACCTCCTGGCCCGCGTGCAGGAGATCGACATGCTCCTCGAGGAGCAGAGCCAAAGTGCCGAGCTTAGGCAGAAGGCTCGTGCTCAATACGCTGAAGAACGTATGGGGGCGGAAGCACAGCTCGGGTTGATTGAAGAGGAGCGAGAGAAAGCCAGGCAAGTTCGTGAATACGCCACCGCGGACTGGAACAGGCTGGTCGACGGCGGGCTGCCAGAAGCTTTTGAGATCGAGAAAGCCCAAACTCCAACAACCTCGAGCGCCTTGGAGGCGGCACGGGCGGCGAGAGCAACCATCACCCTCGTGGACTGGCCAGAGCGAGACGCCCACACGCAGAACATTCGTATTCAGCGGGCCTGGCGCAAGCTCGCTGAAGAGACCACGCAGTTGCGCTCGATTCTGGAAGTGAACGCCGGACGCACCGTGCGCATCATCGATTCCGACGAACCCAATGAGCTGCCAATGGTAGAAGTGGTCGTCGACAGTTCGGGCATCGGATACAGCCCACGAGACGCCCTCATCCGGCTGGCACAGCAGCACGAGGAACTTCAACGGGGCTACGACCAGGCCTGGCACGAGACCCTGGACAAGCTCCTCGGCTCCACATTCATCGAGCACCTGCGCGACCGGCTTGAGACTGTCCACTCGCTAGAGAAGACCATCAACGAGACGCTCGCGCAGCATCCGACTGGAACCAGCCGGATTACCCTCCGGCTCCGCCGCGCCCCCCTGGAGGAAGACCCCCACGGCGCCGAGGTCCTCGACGCTCTCAGCGGAGAGACCTTCGACCTCCTGCCCACGGAAGCTCAAGACCAGATCCAGTTCTTCCTGCGCAGCCGGGTTGAGGAAGCCCAGCGCCGCGCGAGGGACGAGGGCGAAACGGACTGGCGCGGCCGCCTTACAGAAGTCCTGGACTACCGCCGGTGGTTCACCGTCGTCATCGACAGCCGCATCGGGACAGGCCGGTGGACACCACTCGAACGCGACGCGCACGGAGAACTCTCCGGTGGCGCACGCGTCGTCACTCTCATGCTGCCACTGGTCGCGGCTCTCGCCACGATGTACCAGGGCACCCCAACAGGACCGCGGCCCCTGTGGCTGGACGAAGCGTTCGACGGTGTTGACGGCCCCAACCGCTCCAGTGTCCTCGGCCTGCTCCACGAATTCGACATGGACTACCTCCTGGCCGGCCCGGGGCCCCTGGTGAACACCGCCTCAGTGCCCAGTGCTGCCATGTACGAGGTTGTTCGGGCACCGCACCCCTTGCCTGGAGCCGATCTCACGCTCCTGCTCTGGGCGGCAGGACGCATGGACCCCATCGAACTCCCAGACCCAGCCCACCTGGCGGCACGTGCGGCGACCACCGCCGCACGTGAGGGCCAAGAGCCCGTCCCAGACCTCTTCTCTACTGCTGGAGAACTCAGTGACGAATAGTGACTTCGACTCCTCGCTGTTGGCCTGGGCCAAGCTGCCCGGACCCAGCAAGGTCATCGAGGAAGTACGCCGACGGATCGCGAAGAGGGGCGTTGTGCGTGGTGAGATCAAAGTGGAACTCACCGAGTCCGAACGCCGTGAAGTCGGGAAACTCCTTGGACTCCCCTGGGTGACCTCCGGCAAAGGCATCAGTGTGGACCCCTTGGAGAAGGCGCTCGCTGGCCGATCCGTGACGCTCAGGTCCCTCGCCGAGACCCAAGGAAAACTAGACGATCTGCGGGCCCTGAACGCCCGGAAGCAAGCCGAGCGAGAGAGCGAGCTCCGTGATGCGCTATGTAGCCTCACTGCTGCCGGCATTCCGAGCACAGTGGCTCAGTGGTTCCTTAAGCTGAGGGCTCGTCCCAGAGCAGGATCAGGGAAACTGAAACACCAAGCTGACCAGGTAAGCGACATCTGGAAGAAGCTGCCAACAGCCGACCAGGGTTCGGTATCCCTCCCCGTCTTCGCGGCCGCCGTCCTGGACGATCCACACGGGTTGGACAAGGACACCGAACTCGGCCGCGCCGTGGCCGTGCTGATCGCCGGGTACACAGCGTTCGAAGCGGATCCTGACGTTGACTTGGCCGGTCGCGTCACACCAGGCACCATCACCACGGGTGAGACCTGGCGTACAACCTGGGCAGCACGAGGCATTGCCTGCGACGAAGTCTCAAGCCTGGTGCTCTGCCTCAACCTGATGCTCACGGGTACGGCGTCAGCCGTACCTATCGCTGCCGCGGCAGCAGCCGTCGGAGAGCCGGTATGGCTCACGCATCGTTCACTCCGCGGGCCCTGGTCCCCGGCCCCCACCGTGGGCATGGTCTACGTCTGTGAGAACCCTGCGGTCGTCGAGGCCGCGGCCGAGCACTACGGTGCCAGCTGTGCGCCTCTTGTCTGTACCTACGGCTGGCCTTCATCAGCCGCCTTGGAGCTGATCACCGGCCTGGAACGCGCGGGAGCGCAGCTCCATGTTCGTGCTGATGACGACAACGCAGGCCAAAAGATTGTTGCCTTGCTACGGGAGTACGCGCCGGGTAGCCGGTTGTGGAGGTTCGAGCTGCGACAGACCACGGCCAGCGACACTGCCCGGGAGTACGAGGAGCAGGTACTGCCAAAGCTCCTTTGTGATCTGCGTGTGATGTGATTCGGGTGCGCTGAGGTGTCCCGGTTGGCTGCTGTTCAGCTTCATCTCATGGCTGCCACGTGTGGGCCGGCAACGAGTCAGCGAGGGTGGAGAAGTACCTCTGGTCACGCCAGGCATCCAGATTGCCGATGACGAACAGGCGGCGCTTGGCGCGGCTGACGGCGACATTGAGGAGGTTGGGGCGGGAGGCAGCCCAAGAACGAGCGCCGGGGCGCCGCGGATCGCTGCCGAGCACCAGAACCACCACGTCGGCCTCTTTGTCCTGCGTCGTATGAATTGTTCCGACCCGTGAATCTGGCAGCAGGCCACGGCAGGCACGTTGAGCGCCTCGCACAACAGCCCGGAACGGGCTGATGACGTAGACGTCTTGGGCGAGGTCGACCCCGCCGTCGTCACGCAGCTTCTCCAAGACGCGGCGCAGTGCGCGGCCTTCTTCAGGAATCCAGTGCCCGTCTGCTCCGGTGGCTTCCACGTTTACCCAACAGCTGCGGGGCCCGTAGCGGTAGTCGCCGCGGTCAGGGGTCCCGTAGACCATGAGATTGTCGTAGGCGATGGCGTTGCTGATGCCGAACATGGGGTTGTGGCAGCGTCGGTGGACGCGCAGCGGGCTGCCCACCCACACCTCCCGGGCCCCATCGGGTAGTTCGGCGGGCAGCAGTGTGCCGTAGCGGTTGGTGCGGTCGGCAAGCTGTTGGACCGAGGTGCGGCTCGGGGACCATTCCTCGTCGACGCCCATCTCGTCGCCCAGGGCTCGCTGCGCGGTCCAAGGCAAGACCACGACGGGTTCGAGCTGCATCGGGTCACCCACCACGACGGTCCGTGCGGCTCGCCACATGCCGCCGACGGCCATCTGCCCGGTGGCCTGCCCGGCTTCGTCGATGAACAACCAGCCCAGCGCCTCCGGCCCCAGGCGGCCAAAGACCCGGTCCAGGGAGGCGAACGTGGTCGAGACGACGGGAACGAGCAGGAACAGGCTCTGCCAGGCGACCTTCACATGCTCCGCGGAGACGGTCTTGGGGATCGCGCCGGCCACGGCGTCCATCGCCGCCATGAGATTGGCGTACATGGTGCGGGCTGTACACCGCAGGAACGCCTCGTGGAGCCCCATCGCTGCGAGGAACAGCTCTGAGCGGGCCTGGGCGATCTCTTCGTCGTCCCAAGGAGCGGTGAGTTCGCGGGTGGCGTCGTCGTGAAGCCATGCCTCCTGCGGGACATGGTCGCCCCAATCAGCGTGGGCCTGGGCGACGGTCTCCGCGAGTGCCTGAAGGTGGGCTGCTGCCGCAGCTTGCTGCTGACGACAGACGTCTAGCGTGTGCTCTGCCTGAGTCGCTGCACGCTGGGCACCGAACAGAGACGCTGCCGCGGCATCACGAACGCCGCGAGCCGTGTCCACATGGCCAGCGAGTTCTTGGTCGCGCTGATGCCAGTCCCGTGCCGCACGGCCCAACGTGCTGATGCTCACGACGAATCCCGGACGTCGGCGAGCGTGAGCATCGAGCACCTGTTGTGCTTCGTGGAGGGCCGCCTCAGCGCGCTGCAGTGCGGCTGTCTCGCCGACTGCCTGCGCTTGAGCTTGACGAAGGCGGGTGTCGCTGTCCGCGGCTGCTTGCTCGGCAGCCCGCAACGCGGCGGCTGCTGACGACACCTCTCCAAGGGCTGCCGCGGCCGTCACACGCTGAGTCTGCAACTGCTCTACCCGGGCGTGGGCTTGGTGGAATCGTTCCTTGGCTTCCCGCCACACACCGCTGTGCGGCTGCCGACTCCATTCACGCAGCAGGTGCGCGATGCCCTTCTCACTGTCGATCCAGGCATCCCGATTGCGCGGCGGACGACCGTTCGGCGGAGGCGGCGCCTGCTCGTCATCGATCTTGTATTTACCGTGCCAGAACCGGTTGATGAACTCCATCCGGTTCTTCTTATTGCCCAGTCTGGCCGCGACCGCACCCCAAGCCGGCGCGCCCTTCAGGAGCCGGGTTGCTTGTTCCGCGAAGTAGTCGGCGTCCGCACACCATAAATCGTCGAGGGCCGCCCGTGCCGGGATTTCGGTAGAGATGTTTTCCACGGCCCCGTTGTTGGCCGAGGCGACCAGCATCTCGAAACCCGTTAACTCCGGTTTCAACGCGGTGACCGTGCGCGTGTAATCACCGCTCTGCCACCGGTACGGCTCCTTGTCAACGAACGCCATCGACGGCATGCGCAGCGCAGCAAGACGTTGAACGCGCTGCACGATCACAGCGGCGAAGCAGTCCCGGAGCATCGTCGTCTTACCTGTGCCGGGCGGACCGTTGACTGCGAACAGCCCACTCGATTCCGCCAGTTCACTCCAGATCGTGTTCACCGCGAACTGCTGGCTGAGAGCCAAAGGATGCTTCGGATTCGCCGGCCAACGTCCCATGGGAGTGTGCCCGGGCGCCACCGCGTCCAAGGCCGCTCGCGGCTGCTCTCGCAGGTCGACTCGCCACGCAACGTTCACCTGCGTTCTCGGCGTCAGATACGCGGCCAGTCCCGTCCCAGGCTCCCGCGTCTGCAAGGCGCGTGAGACCAGATCGAGGTCGGCAACATAGAAACTGTTGAGGAAGTCCTGCTGATCGGCGTCATCGGCTTGCTTCTGCCGCACCGCCACGCTCCGGACCCGAATCTCCTCCGGCTGCAGAGCGTCCGTCACGTTCCAGGCCTGGGCGACATCGCGCACGAAGCCCAGCAGATCCTTCGCGGACAACCGGTACAAGCCAACCTTGTCCTTGTCCTCCTCGCTGTCCTCATCGGTAGCCGGGTCAGTCGCGTCGAAGTCCCGCAGTTCCTCAACCAACTCCTCGCCAAGATCCGCGGCTCGAGCGAGCCATACCGTCTCTTCCTCGTCGAACCCGTCCAGCCATCCTGGCTGGGCGGGCCCTCTATGCAACGCCCGACCTGTGGACCAAGCACAGGTAGACAACACCGGGGAATCGAGAAGCAGACGCCCTTCGTCGTTGACGGTCAACGCGAACAGGGCGCTCTCGCCGTCCAGTCGCCCATCGTGGTCTTCCTCGTTCTCGCCGAAGACCTCCAGGAGCACGTCACGCACCGCCCGCAGTGCGTAGGAGCCGCCATACACCACGTGCTGCCACACGAACCCCGGATCCAGCGGCACAGACCGCAGGGGGTGGCCGTCCTCCCACGGCAGCAGCCCGTCCTCCGACACGGCGTACACGCGCTCGCGCGGCGACACCGCGGGAATCTTCTGCGGGCTGAACAGCTCCACTGCGCGCCAGTAGCCCACGATCCGAGCTCGCCGCTGCTGCTCAGTTCCCACAATGCCCCCAACCCGCACAGCTGCTTGCTGTCACCATACGTACCCTGATCGGCACTGTTTCTTCAGGGATCTACTCGGATTCGATCGCCGCAGGTGTCGAAACCTCCCGTGCCAGCCGCAGGCTGAGCCGCTGTGCCGCGACTGCTGGTGGGGCCCCACAGACCGGGGCTTGAGTTCTATCGATCGTCGCAACACCCCAGCTCAAGGGGTGCGACGTTCCCTGCCCTTCGGGCAAGTTGTAGGGCTTCCCGCGTCAGCATCGACCCGAGGACCTCCAACTGCGGACCACCCACGCAGGCATCCATTTGCGGCATTCCTACCTGTTGATCCGGCAGACCACGAAGGCGCAGCACGCAACCTGGCATGCCAGACGTGGGAAGGCCTCGCCGCTGTGATTACTCTGACCCTTGCAGCCTGCCAGCTCTCGTGGCCTGGCCTGGGCGCGGTGAGTGGTAAGGGGGGAAGGAGAGCGAATGCGCTTCACCGTGGTGGAAGAAGGTAGCGAGGAACCAACAGACCTTCGCTCCCACGCACTGCTCATCACGGACCGATGGAACGATCAAGGTTTCGTCACCATGTTCCACCTCGTGGTCTACGACGAGGGTGGTGTTCGGCGGGACATCGGCGAGGTCAAGATCGGCAAGTTCGGCATGACAGCTCGCTCCTCCACCCCTGTCCCGCAGAGTTTCGACAACCTTGACGACACGTTCTTCTCTCTCGGCCAGGACGACAGCTACTACACCAACCTGGGCAGCCTGAGGATCGAATTTCGAGAGCAGGTTCTCTCCGCTCTCCGGGACATGGCCTTCGACGCACGAATCTTTGCGCATGCCAAAGACGAGCCCGTGACGCAGCAGTCGCTCCTGCGATTTGTGAAGATCGCGGCAGTCGAAGAGCAGTTCCGCCGCATCGCCCAGGGAGGCGAGCGGGTGACGGCCTTCCAAGTGGGCTACAAGTCGCCAGCCCCCGCAGACGGCGGAGGAGAACCTGTTGTTTTGACGTTCGCTGTGATCCCAGAATCGCTGCCACCGACGAACATTCACGTGCTGATCGGCCGTAACAGCGTCGGAAAGTCCTTCCTCCTCAACAGACTCACCCGCTGCATCGGCGACAGTGAAGCCAGCGAAGAACAAGTAGGCCGGATCATCGAGTATGGGCGGGGCGGCCGCGATACCTTCACCAACCTGGTCAGCGTCACATTCAGCGCCTTCGATGACTTCCCTCTCCTCAACGACGGCGACATAGGTATAGCCCGCTACGCGTACGTTGGGCTGAAGAGTCCCACCTCCAACCGGACGCCGAAAATCAAGACCCCCAATAGGCTCCTGGGCGACTTCACCGAGAGCGTGGAGGCGTGCCTAACCGGTACACGCGCCCAGCGGTGGGCGAAGGCGCTCCGCACCCTGCAATACGCCGGAAGCGGCTTCATCACGGATGAATGGCTCGAAGACTTCCTCACGACACAGAACGCAGACAGCCGTCGCCGCAAGGCCCGCCGTCTCTTCGTGGGTCTCAGCTCGGGGCACAAGGTCGTCCTGTTGACGCTGACCCGCCTAGTAGAGCACGTCACTGAGCGGACGCTTGTGGTCATCGATGAACCCGAATCCCACCTGCACCCGCCCCTCCTGGCCGCGTTCATCCGAGCCTTGTCCGACCTGCTCGCTGAGCGCAACGGACTCGCTATCGTCGCCACTCACTCGCCCGTCGTCCTCCAAGAGGTCCCGGCCTCATGCGTGTGGAAACTGAACCGGTACGGGAACCAACTCGTCGCCGAGCGTCCCGTCATCGAAACGTTCGGAGAGAACGTAGGCATCCTCACTCACGAGGTCTTCGGCCTGGAGGTCACAGACTCCGGCTACCACCGCTATCTGAAGAGACTCGTCCGCGACAACCTCTCGTACGAAGAGATCCTCGGCCGCTTCGACGGACAACTCGGTGGTGAAGCCAAAGGCATCGTCATGGCCCTCATCTCCGTACGCGACACACAAGGAGGCCTCGGCCCGGCTACGGAGGAACGCTACTGATGCGCTCGCTGCCCGTGCCGAGCCTTTCTGCTCGGACCCTCTACCGCGCCTGCATTAGCACGGCGATCCGCAGGCACAAGCGACGGCTGGAAGCGTTGGAGCAGGCCGTTGTCGATGCCTCCGACGAGTTCGAGGCCGCGGCAAGCGCAGCCGCGCTGCACACGCTCAAAGAGCTCGCAAAGAAGCCTGTCGATGAGGCTGACCGCACTCAGCTCACCAATACCTACACAGACAGGCTCGTGCCGGACAGGTCGCCTGGCGGCGCGTTCTACAACGAACTAAAGAAGGTCCCCCACAAGATCTGCCCACTGTGCGGGCACCGTGATGTCAGCACCCTCGATCACCAGCTGCCGAAGATGAAGTACCCGCTCCTGGCAGTCGTGCCGATCAACCTCGTGCCAGCATGCGGCATTTGCAACTGGCTCAAGGGCGAACATGTGCCGGCGACAGCCAGCGAGCAGACGCTTCACCCGTACTACGACGATGTGGCAGATCAGCAGTGGCTCTTTGCCCGCCTGAAGTGGATCGAGAACCGCCCACCGGAAGTCTCGTACCATATACGCCCCCCGCAGAGCGCGGACTGTGTTCTCGCCGCCCGTGTGATTCGCCACTTTCAGATGTTCCGTCTCGCCGAGCTCTACGGCCCCAACGCGGTTCGAGAGATGAGTAACATCCGCGGAATTCTCAGAGGAATAAACGCCGCAGGGCGGCGCAAGTATCTGCTGCTGGCGGAACACAGCATCCTCATAGACAAGGATGCAGGGGGTCAAAACCACTGGAAGAGGGCCTTGTTCCAGACTCTGGCAGGGGACGCCGGGTATCTCGAAGGTGGCTTCGACCAATTCTGACCCCGCCTGCTCATGCCAGCGCACAGCCGCAGCCTGCATCACCTGACGGTCAGTTGTGATGTGGATTGGCCATCGAGGCCATCCCATCTCCGCACACGGCTGGTGTGACTTCGCTACGGTTGGCCGACCCACTCCTAGCCATGGCACAGTGGACTGATCGCCGTGCCTTTAGAGTAGGGGAGTTCGCAGCGCGATGGTATGGCCGCCGGGACCCCACGTGGAATGTACTTCCACAGCGTCCGGCACGGCTACCGTCTCGTCTGTGGGCAATGTCGACCTGGTGTGCGGGTCAGGATGCTTGATGCTCCATTCGTAAGTCTGCACGGGTTATGGACATCGCCTCCACTGCGGAACCATCAGCCTGGGAGGCGGTTATAGCTGTGGTGCCTACCACGGGAGCGGAGACCGCCAGTTCGAACCACGTCTTCTTCCCCGCTGCGCAAGGCTGTGAGCCCCACTCGGTCGCCAAGGCGGCAACAAGAAATAGTCCCCGCCCACTTTCGTCCATCGCCTCGGCCTGGGACGAGCGTACCAAGGTGGGGTCAACGTCGGTGACTTCCACGCGAAGCCGATCGCCGAAATAGCGCACGGACACCACGCATGCAGCCTGCGTGTGCGTAATTGAGTTCGCGACTACTTCTCCCGTGAGCAACCGCAAGTCGCTGGTCAGCTCCTCATCCAGGACCAGCCCGAGTCGCTGTGCACGCTGGACAACGCGGTCTCGTGCGGCTGGCACTGCCGAGACCGAGGGCGGAACAGTGAACGCGTATGGCGAGTCTCCGAACGGGCGGGGCATGGCTATGACCTCTCGCAGGACTGGAGCTATGGCGTCAACGCGATCTCCCACAAGTGAATGGATCGCTTGCCGACTTCACCGGGCTCGTCCAGAGCTGACCCAACCAATCCGTCAGCAGCCCAGCAGGCGGCGGACGACCACCATGGACCACAGGTAGCCTGGCGCCCTATCGCTGAGGCGATATCACCGGCGCAATGTCAGCCGTACAGGATGCACTACGCCACGATGGAACCCGAAAAGATCGTGCAACTCCGCACCATGTACATCTTTTCCCCGCCGAAGGGGAAGAGCTGGGGGCTGACGTACGGGGGCTTGGAAGACAAGCTGCGAGCGCGGAACCCTGACGAGTTCATCCGCGTTGACGACGGCTCCGACGGGCCGGTCAGCGGCTCGTCGATGCTCTTCGGGATCACCCTGGACGACGAACAACTGGAAGGCATGGCCCTGCTGTCACCTGAAGGCGTGTCCGTCCAGGACTGCACCGCCGGCTCCGCGGCCCGATTCGCCCTCTGGCTCAGGACCAACGTGGTGCCGGAAGGCATGGCTGTCATGTTCAACACGGAGTGGGGACTGGAAGCCGAACTGCCGGACACGCCCGCCCCGCGGGGTGTGACGGCGGTGCGGACGGCCTGGGCGGGGATCAGCTTGAGGGGTGGAGTACGGTCGCATCTCCGAAGCAACTGCCCTGGCCGGACAGCAGTTATTGCTGTCCGGCCAGCCAGGCCCCCAGCGCAGCTAGCACCGACTCCTCCCGCCACTCGGCGAAAACCTGCTCCTGCTGTGCAGCTGGCAAGGCAGCAAGCGTGGACGTAGAGCCCTCAGGAACGAAGATCGACCACAGGTCCGACCAAGACCTCGGCCCATTACCGCGGTCAGGGACCGGCGCAATGGACCCGGACTTCCGGGAGTCATCAGCAAAGGTGTGCAATTCACCCTGCGCGTCCACGTAGACAGCGGCGCTTGCGAAACGGCAGGTGCGATTCGTCGTGAGATCGGCGAGGTGGGTGAACCCATCGGGGCCTAACGCTTCAAGGGCCTGTTTCACCATTGGCCCCGGCCACCCATCGAACTCCTCGATGTAGAAACCCGAGTCTTCGACAAACAACGGCCGTCCCAGAATCGAGAAAGCTTGTAGGGCCTTGCGCTCGGCGATCTCCGCAACTGACGTGGTCTGGATCTCGTCCAACTCCAGCTGTATCTGCTCAACTTCGATGCCCCGTGGTGCAAGATGCTCTTGAGCGGTGCGGAACTTTCCGTTATTTCCGGTACACATAACAACCTTGATGTGCGACATGCGTAGAGATTTCCTTTCTGAATCCGACCTGTCGCGCCGTGGGGCTTGACAGCGCAGAAGTTGCGGTTTCGATCCCAGCCACACTCCTGGGCAGTGCTGCCGCAGAGCAGGGATCCCGCGCTTGCATCACAGCGTTATCAAGAGTCCCTCTTCATCTACTTGGCCGTCGACCCTGTGGGAGAGTCCGCCGCCAGGGCCCGGCTGACGAATCTGTCGTCGCATCAGTAGCCCGCTAGCCCCATCCATGCCGCCTTGGCACCACCAGGCAGGCCATCGTCGCCACGATTCTCTACAAGCGTTTACGACATTTATCAATATAAGTGAGCAGATCAGGCGAATCTCACCTGTCACACTTGGCCGGCTTGAGCTACTGTCACACCCGTTCATAAACACCTGTAGATGGATGGCTGTGGCGCGCTCACACGCAAGCTCGGCGCCCAGCCCAACCCACCACGGGTGGAGAGACGCGGGCTACAGGAGGCTGGATCTTGCCGGATGCCAGGTTCAGAAGCAGGAGGGTTTCGGCTTCGAGTTCACCCGAAATTGCAGACTCGGGCGCCTCGATGAGCAAATCAAATAGGGCATCCGAAACCACTCCATCGGATTCCGTCGATCGCTATATGATGCCCCGTGAGGTGGAACACCGACTTGGTATTTCACCTTCAACGCGGCGCCGGTGGACCAATCGAGGTCTTCTGCGCGCCTACCCTCTTGGCCCGTACTACCGACCCGGTCCAGGAGACAACCGGGGAGGAAACAGGAATGGCAGTCGGGTGCGCTACAGCGAGAAGCAGGTTGACGAGCTTTTCGAGCGCATCAAGCGGGGCGAGCTCGCCCACTCACCCAAACCGCTGGATCCCTAGGTACTACGGGCCGAGAAAGATTGGATTTCACCCACGGAAGGGGCACATGGCCGAGTCCGACGCACCGTTCGATCGGTGGCACAAGAGATACCCGAAGCAAGGCGACACAGCTTGCAAGTGCGGCACGAAGAGGAAACCGCTCTACCCGACTGCTGACCACGGCCGTGGCCAGCAGTGGCAAGCTCGCTACACGGACCCCAACGGGAAGCCCCGGCGTCCGGCATTCGACAGCTGGCAG
This sequence comes from Streptomyces sp. TRM68367, assembly GCF_014495685.1. Lineage (GTDB taxonomy): Bacteria > Actinomycetota > Actinomycetes > Streptomycetales > Streptomycetaceae > Streptomyces. The sequence continues at coordinate 99,566 of NZ_JACTVI010000003.1, forward strand.
GAGGCCCGCGACCACTTGGACGAGGTCCGGGTGGACATGCGTAACGGCACCTGGGTCGATCCCGACATCGGGAACGAGAAGGTCGCGGTGTTCGCGGACCAGCTGATCGCAGGGCGAAAGAAGAGGAATAAGAACGAGAACACAACGGGCACCTACGAGAGTCACCTGCGTACCCACATCGTCCCGTTCATGGGCAACCGGATAGCCAAGACGCTCAAGCGACGGGATACGACGGCCCTTGTGGATCATCTCATCGACAAGCCGGGAATCGAGTCGGCCTACTACGTCGTCCAGATCTTCAAGACGTGGCGCATCCTGGTCAACTACATGGTTGATGCGGATGTCCCGCTCCCGGCCAACATCGTGTCCCGGATCGATCTGCCCGAGGTCGAGGACCGTGTCGAGGTGGTCCTCTCCCCCGAGCAGGTGGCGGACCTGGCGCGCGCTATGCGGGAAGTCCAGCCGCGGTACGAAATCCTGGTGTGGATCGCAGCGTGCGCAGGCCTGCGCGAAGGTGAGGCCTTCGGCCTGACGGAAAGCCGCGTGGCCTGGGACCAGGACCTCATCTACGTCGAGGAGCAGCGACAAAAGGGCAAGAAGACGAAGCTGAAGACCAAAGCGAGCTATGCCACGCTGCCGGTCGACCACTTCCTCATGCAGCGCCTCGCCTACCACCTGACGCACTTCAAGGGGCCGGCGCCGGTGTCCAAGGCGGCAGAGCAAAAGCGCCGTCAGCGGGGCTATGCACCGCCGCCGGACGAGGGACTGATCGTCACGACCGTACAAGGCCGGCCGCTGACACGAAGTCACTTCAACGACGTGTGGCGGAAGGCGGTAGAACTGGCCGGGCTTCCGAAAGGCACCCGGTTTCACGACCTCAAGCACTTCTACACGTCCCGGCTGGGCGCGGACAAGGACGACAGGCACGACCCGAAGACCGTGCAGGCGCTCTCCCGGCACGCCGAGTTCTCCGAGACGTGGGACACCTACGCCCACCCGCCGGTGGCCGTGCAGGGCGTGAAGGTAAGGACGTTCAGCCGTCTCTTCGGCCCGGATCAGCCCGGCCCGACGGAGCCGGCCGACACCGAGCAGGCGGCGTAGCAGTGCTGACAGACCTGACCCACACGGCCGGGTGAACCTGGGGCTTGGGGACTTGACCTCAGCGGCCCCTGATGTGCAAGACTCATTGACGCAACGAGGCTAACCATCGCGGCGCGAAGGGTGAGTTGGACCCGTGGAACGGCCAACCCACCTGATTCGACCCCGATTCGACCCCGGAGGCGCGTGGAGGAGCGGACACCCGCTCTGACCAGGGCCGGAGGGGTGCGACAGGACGAGCCGGGCTGTACGCCGGGTTCTGTCCCGAAAGGCCCTCGCGGCCCCCTCGGTGACGGCCATCCATCTAGGGCCGACGTTGCCACCGGCCTCGTGCGGTCTACCCGCGGACTCGGGCGGGCAGCCCTCCAGCGTCCGCGCAGAGCACCTTTTACAGCGCTCCTCTTGACCTTGCTCCGGGTGGGGTTTACCTAGCTGCCCAGGTCGCCCTGGGCACTGGTGGTCTCTTACACCACCGTTTCACCCTTACCCAGCACCTGAGTGCTGGGCGGTTTGCTTTCTGTGGCACTGTCCCGCGGGTCACCCCGGGTGGCCGTTAGCCACCACCCTGCCCTGTGGAGCCCGGACGTTCCTCGGGGAGCGCCCCCGTTAAGGGGACTCCACGCGGCCGTCCGCCCGGCTCGTCTGCCGTGTCGACCATGGTACCGGGCGTGAGCCGGGCCGCGGACTGGCGGCTGTCGCCAGGACCGAGCCCGCGGGATCACGTAATCCTTCGGGCAGCCACCCCGGCTCTCCAGTTTCAGCCCCTTGTTCCCGGAGAACTGCATGTCAGTCCGGGACCGCCTGATCACCTGGTTCACGATCAGCCCGATGTAGTCCTCGTGATCCCCGTCCGGCGGCGGCGTCACAACGATCTCCTCCTCGATCAGCTCGGCCCCGAAACCCTCCGGTGTGTCCAGGGCGAGGAGGCCCTCCAGCAGGACCTCTTCCTGCGTGAGCGGCTCGTGGGCCATGGCAGTCATGTCACGCCCCTCCTTCTGTCGCCCGCCAGACTGGGACATCGGCTGATCACCTGTCCGTGAGATCACAAGCGGGCCGACGGCGAACTCGACGCCGCCGTCGGCTCCCAGACCTCCGTCACGCTGGAACTCGCCGAGCCCGTCACCCACGTGACCTTCCTCGGCCGCCGCCGGGACGTCCGCGTCGTCCGCTTCCACGCCGACGACGCCGACACCCTCGTACAGGCGCTCGGACAGGCACTCACGCAGGCGCGAACCGCACGGTCGCCGCTGCCGGATCTGCCCGCGTGAGCCGTACCCGAAGCCGCTCCCCCAGCGGCAGCTGGTCGTCGCCCTCGATGCGGCCGATGACCGCCGGGGACTCCACCTGCACGGTCCCGGTGGTCGGCCGCCGCTCCTCCACGTCCACCACACAGCCGTCGAACAGCTCGCCGACCCGGTCCCTGAGCAGCGCCGCTTCGACGATGTCGACGCACGCCCGCTCCACCGCGTTCGCGCGCCGGGTGCCCCGGGCCATCTCCCGGGGCAGCGCGTCCAGGGCGAACAGCACCCAGTCGGGCGCGTCCCGGCCCGCCACGGCGGCCAGGCAGATCTCGGTGGCGTAGCGGTCGGTGAGGCGGCGCAGCGGGGCCGTGCAGTGGGTGTAGGGGGCGGCTACGGCGGAGTGGGTGGTGATCTCCGGGAGGACCCCGTGGCGGAACACCGTGTAGCCGGCGCCGCGCAGCAGGGTCGTGCACTCCTGGAGGAAGGCCGCGTGCCGCGGGCGGTGCGGGTCGAGGGCGCGGATCAGGTCCGCGTACGACACGTGGTGCGGCCAGTCGATGCGCAGGGCGTGCGCGGTACGGCGTAGCCGGGCGACGGCGCCGTCCGGGGCGAGGGGGAGGGTGCGCAGGACGCCGGTGCCGTGCGCGAGCATCAGGTCGGCGGCGGCGATGCCGGTGAGCAGGGAGATCTGGGCGTTCCAGCCCTCGGCGGGCAGCGCGGCGCGGTAGGCGAGCTCGCACGTGTGGTCGTGCTCGACGATCTCCTGCTCGGGCACGGTCAGCGAGATCCCGCCCCGCTCGCTCTCCTGCCGCTCCCGCAACCACCCGACGGTCTCCAACAGGGCGAGGGGTTCCTCGGCGGTGCGCTCGTCGATCTGCCGCTGTGCGGAGCGGTAGTCGAGCCGGGCCCGGCTGCGGACGAGGGCGCGGCGCACGTCCACGGCGAGCGTACGGCCGTCCGGGTCGAGGTCGATCGTCCACAGGGCGGCCGGGCGGTCCTGGCCCGGCAGCAAGCTCGCCGCGCCCTCGCCGAGCACCGGCGGGTGCAGCGGGACGCGTTCGTCCGGGAAGTACAGGGTGGTCACCCGCCGGTGGGCCTCGGCGTCCAGGGCACCGCCGGGTACGACGAAGGCGGCGACGTCGGCGATGGCGTACCGGACGCGGTAACCGGTGCCCAGTCTCGACAGGTGCATCGCCTGGTCGAGGTCCGTGGAGGCGGGCGGGTCGATGGTGAACAGCGGGATGTCGGTGGCGTCGAGCTTCGGCAGGAGCGGGGACCGCGCGGCCCGTTCGGCCTCGGCGAGCGCGTCGGCAGGGAAGCCGTCGGCCACGCCCATCTCGGCACGCAGCGCGGTGAGCGCGGCCCGGAGGGGGGCTTCGGGGGCGCCGGTCACGCGGATGTGGCGGCGGGGCATACAGCGAGAGTAAGCACAAACCGGGCCGTCCGGCGTTTGCGGACGAGGACGTTCCGGCCGAACGGGAGTCCAGGGGAACAGCCCTCGGGGGCCACGGCAGCACGCCGTACGCTGTCCCGGAGTTAAACTGAAGGAGATCCCCCGTGCTCGTCCTGCTGCCGCCCTCCGAGGGCAAGGCCTCCCCCGGCCGCGGCGCCCCGCTCAAGCTGGAGTCCCTGTCGCTGCCCGGGCTCACCGCCGCCCGCGAAGCAGTCCTCGGTGAACTCGTCGAGCTGTGCGCCGGCGACGAGGGCAAGGCGCGCGAGGTACTGGGGCTGAGCGAGGGCCTGCGGGGCGAGGTCGCCAAGAACGCGCAGCTGCGGACGGCGGGCGCACGCCCCGCCGGGGAGATCTACACCGGCGTGCTCTACGACGCCCTCGGCCTGGCCTCCCTCGACGCGGCCGCGGGGCGCCGCGCCGCCCGCTCGCTGCTGGTCTTCTCGGGGCTGTGGGGCGCGGTCCGGGTCACCGACAAGATCCCCTCCTACCGCTGCTCGATGGGCGTGAAGCTGCCCGGCCTCGGGGCGCTCGGCACACACTGGCGTACGCGGATGGAGCCGGCGCTTGCGGAGGCGGCCGGTGGCGGGCTCGTGCTGGACCTGCGGTCGGCCGCGTACGCCGCCGCCTGGAAGCCGAAGGGAGAGGTCGCCGGGCGGACGGCTACCGTGCGGGTGCTGCACGCGCCGACCCGGAAGGTGGTCAGCCACTTCAACAAAGCGACGAAGGGGCGGATCGTACGGAGCCTGCTGGCGGCCGGGATCGCACCGACGGGGCCGGCCGAGCTGGTCGAGGCGCTGCGGGACCTCGGGTACGAGGTGGCGGCGGAGGCGCCCGCGAAGGCGGGGCGGCCGTGGGCGCTGGATGTGCTGGTGGCGGAGATCCACTGAGCCGTTGCATTGCCTGCAACACCCTTTGCGCACATTGAGTGCGCTCGACAGGATGAGTGCATGCCGACGCCCTCGCCTGCCTCCGTCCTGGACCTCGCTCCCGTCGTCCCCGTCGTCGTGGTGGAGGACGCCGAAGACGCCGTACCGCTGGCACGGGCGCTGGTGGCCGGCGGGCTGCCCGCGATCGAGGTGACACTGCGGACGCCCGCCGCGCCGGCGGCGATCCGCGCGGTCGCCGACGCGGTGCCGGAGGCGGTGGTCGGGGCCGGCACGGTGATCACGCCCGAGCACGTCACGCAGGCCGTGACCGCGGGGGCGCGCTTCCTGGTCAGTCCGGGCTGGACGGAGACGCTGCTGGCGGCGATGCGGGCGTCGGGGGTGCCGTTCCTGCCGGGGGTGTCGACCACCTCGGAGGTGGTGGCGCTGCTGGAGCGCGGGGTGCGGGAGATGAAGTTCTTCCCGGCGCAGGCGGCGGGCGGTACGGCGTATCTGAAGTCGCTCGCCGGGCCGTTGCCGCAGGCCCGCTTCTGCCCGACGGGCGGGATCGGCCCGGCCTCCGCGCCGGACTATCTGGCGCTGCCCAACGTCGGCTGTGTGGGCGGCAGCTGGATGCTCCCGCAGGACGCGGTCGCCGCCCGCGACTGGCCGCGCGTCGAGGCGCTGGCCCGCGAGGCGGCGGGGCTGAGGCCCTGACGTCGCATTCCCGCCTGCCCGTGCCGTCAGGCCCTAGCGCAGGTGGGACGTGTCGTTGAGGAGCCGGACGCTGGCGTTGCCGTCGGCGTAGTAGGCCACCACGGACAGGGAGGCCGCCGACAGTTCCATGCGGAACAGGGACTCCGGCGGGGCGCCCAGGGCGAGCCGTACGAGGGTCTTGACCGGGGTCACGTGCGTGACGAGCAGGATCGTGCGGCCGGGGTACGCCGCGACCAGCTTGTCGCGAGTGGCGGCGATCCGGGTCGCGGTCGCCGCGAAGCTCTCGCCGCCGCCGGTCGGTGCGGCGTCCGGGGAGGCCAGCCAGGCGTTCAGGTCGTCCGGGTGGCGTTCGCGCACCTCGGCGAAGGTGAGGCCTTCCCAGGCGCCGAAGTCGGTCTCGCGCAGGCCGTCGTCGATGCTCACGTCGAGACCGAGGCGGGCGGCGACGATGCCGGCGGTCTCGCGGGTGCGGGCGAGCGGCGAGGCCACGATCGCCTGGATCGCGCCGCGCCGGGCCAGCGCGGCGGCGACCCGCTCGGCCTGCTCCCGGCCCACGTCGGAGAGGGCGGGATCGGTACCGCCGCTGCCGGAGAAGCGCTTCTGCGGGGTCAGCGGCGTCTCACCGTGCCGGAGCAGCACCATGGTCGCCGGCGCGCCGAGATCTGGGGGAGCCCAGCCGGGGACGGCGACGGTACGGGCGGCACGCACATCGGCGTCATCCTTCGCGGCTCCGCCGCCGGGAGGCTCCGAGTCGGCGGTGGAGGAAGCCGGGGCAGTGGGCTCCGCCTCCCCGCCCCGGAGCGAAGAAGCCGACGTCCCCGTGTCCATCGCCTCGTTGGCCAGGCGGTCCGCGTGCTTGTTCCGTTCCCGCGGGATCCACTCATACGTCACCCGCCCCGGTGGGAACACCAGTGCCGCCTGGGCCGCGAGCGGCTTCATGTCGGGGTGTTTGATCTTCCAGCGGCCCGTCATCTGCTCGACGACGAGCTTGGAGTCCATCCGGACGTGCACCGTGGCCGACGGGTCCAGGGCGTGGGCGGCGTGCAGGCCGGCGAGCAGGCCCCGGTACTCGGCGACGTTGTTCGTGGCGACGCCGATGTACTCGGACGTCTCCGCCAGGGTCTCCCCCGTGGCCGCGTCGATGACCACGGAGCCGAAGCCCGCCGGCCCGGGGTTGCCCCGCGACCCGCCGTCGGTCTCGACGATGAATTCCCGCACGCCACAAGCTCCCTATGGATGAACCGACTTCTAGAGACCGGACTCGGCCGTGCGCACCAGGATGCGGCGGCAGTTCTCGCAGCGCACCACCGTGTTGGGCGCGGCGGCGCGGATCTCGTTCAGCTCGGTGATGGCCAGCTCCTGACGGCAGCCCTGGCAGCTGCGGGCGTACAGCTTCGCCGCCCCGATGCCGCCCTGCTGCTCGCGCAGCTTGTCGTACAGCTTGAGCAGATCGGCCGGCACCGACCCCGCGATGACCTCGCGTTCCTTCGTCACCGAGGCCACCTCCCCGTCGATCTCCTCGCACGCGGCGTCCCGGCGCCCGGACGCGTCGTCGATCTTCGCCTGCACGGAGGCGACCCGCTCGGTCAGCTCGGCGACCCGCTCCTGCGCGGACTCGCGGCGCTCCATGATCTCCAGGACGACGTCCTCCAGGTCGCCCTGGCGCTTGGCGAGGGAGGCGATCTCGTGCTGGAGGTTCTCCAGGTCCTTCGGCGAGCTGACCGCGCCGGAGTCCAGGCGCTTCTGGTCGCGGGCGGCGCGCTGGCGCACCTGGTCCACGTCCTGCTCGGCCTTGGTCTGCTCGCGGGCGCAGTCGCTCTCCTCGGTCTGCGCGGCCACCAGCAGGTCGCGCAGCTGCGTGTGGTCCTTGGTCAGCGACTCGATCTCGGCGTGCTCGGGCAGGGACCTCCGCCGGTGCGCGAGCTGCTGGAGGCGGACGTCGAGGGCCTGGACGTCGAGGAGTCGGATCTGGTCGGCTGGCGCGGCGTTCAGTTGGGGGCTCCAGATGGGTCAGAAGTGGTGGGGGCGCGCGAAGCGCTCCTTGGAGGGGCGGTGGCGGGAGACGGATCGGAGGGGGCCGCGTGGGCGGTCCAGGGGTCGGTGACCGTCTTCGAGACGTGGACCCTGAGGTCCCATCCGTTCCGGTCGGAGATCTCGTCGAGCTGGGCCGCGGCCAGCTCGCACCAGGGCCACTCGGTGGCCCAGTGCGCCGCGTCGAGCAGCGCGATCGGACGGGGGGCGACAGCCGCCGTGAACTCTGCGGCCGGGTGGTGGCGCAGGTCCGCGGTGAGGAAGGCGTCGACGCCGGCCGCCCGGACGTGGTCGAAGAGGCTGTCGCCGGAGCCGCCGCTGACGGCGACGGTGCGGACGGTGGCCTCGGGGTCGCCGGCGACGCGGATGCCCTGCGCGGTGGCGGGCAGCCGCTCGGCGGCGCGGGCGGCGAACTCGCGGACGGTCAGCGGGTGGTCCAGTTCGCAGACGCGGCCCAGGCCCCGGCGGACCTCCGGATCCGACGCGTCCGGGACGAGGGGCCGTACGACCCGGAGGTCCAGGGCGCCGGCCAGCGCGTCGGACACGCCCGGGTCGGCGGTGTCGGCGTTGGTGTGGGCGACGTGCAGCGCGATGTCGTTCTTGATGAGCGTGTGGACGACACGGCCCTTGAAGTGCGTCGCCGCGACCGTCGTCGTACCGCGCAGATAGAGCGGGTGGTGGGTGACGAGCAGGTCGGCGCCCAGCTTCAACGCCTCGTCGACGATCTCCTGCACGGGGTCGACCGCGAACAGCACCCGGGAGACCTCCTGCCCGGGGTCCCCCACCACGGTGCCGACCGCGTCCCAGGACTCGGCCCGCTCGGCGGGCCACAGGTTCTCCAGCGCGGCGATGACTTCAGACAGACGTGGCACGCAGCACAGGCTACCTGGAGGTTCTGTGCCGCTGAACCGGTGCCGACGCCGGATCGGAGGCCGTGGTCACGGCCAGCACATACGCCCCCGTTTTCTCAGACGAATCGTTCCGCGGCCACCCTTATGTGTGAAACATGGACTCGCCGGTCTCACGTCTGTGCGTGCGAAAACTAGCTTCGTCGCCGGAGGTGACCGAACGATGACTGCCTGTGCGACCGAACCCCCGGCAGCGGACGAGGACGGGTCCTCCCCGTCGGCAGGGTGTGTGATCACCGCGGACGGCGGCTATGCCGCGCGCCTCGCCCGCAGCGGCGACTCCTGGTTCCCGGAGCGCTGGACGCTGGACGGCCCCGAGCCGTACGCGGTGCCGCTGCCCGGCAACCAGCCCGAGGAACCCGGCACCGAGGTGCAGCCGATGAGCGACGGGCGGGTCCTGATCCACCGGCTGGTGGCCGGGCGGCACGCGTTCTGTCTGCTCTACCCGACCGGCCCCGGCACCGGCGAGCTGCCGCTCGGCGCGGTGGAGTGCCCGGACGAGGGCTCCCTGCTGCGGCTGCTGCCCCCGGCGCCGGGCGGCGACAGGGCGTACGCCGTCGCCGTGGGCCGGAGTTCGACGGCCGTGTGGCTGGTGGCGGGCGGGGCCTTCGGCCCCGAGCAGCTCGCCGAGGTGCCCGGCCGCTGCTCGGGCGGGGTGTGGCTGGACGGCACGGGCCGGATGCTGGCGCTGGACCGGGAGGTCGGCGGCCGGACCAAGGCGGTCGTGGTGGACCTGGAGCGCGGCGGCGAGGTCTCGCCGCTGCTGCAGATCGCTGACGGCAGCGACGACCGGCTGCTGCTCGCCGACCCGGACAGCGGGCTACTGCTGATCGGCTCGGACGCGCCGTCGCCGGGGCGGGAGCGGCTGGGCTGGGGGGTGCTGGGCAGCACGCTGCCGGTGCGGTTCCCGGAGAGCCTGCGGGCCGAGGACTGCACGGTCACGCCGTTCGCGATCCAGCCGGGGCAGATGCTGACGCCGGAGAGCTGCGCGGTGGCCCTGCGCATCGACGGCCCGCTCGGCAGCTGGGTCGGGGTGTGGCGGCCGGAGCAGCGGCAGGTGCGGCATCTCCCGGCGCCGACGGGATGGTTGGCGGGTGCGGGGCGGTGGACGAGGGACGGGGTGCTGCATCTGCCGTACGCCACGCGGGATGTGCCGTGCGGGGTGGCGCGGCTGGCGGTGCCGGAAGCGGAGACGGAGGTGGCGAAGGGGGTGGACACGGAGGTGGAGCCGCCGGTCCGGGAAGAGCCCGAGGAGGCGGCAGCGTCCGGCGAGCAGCACGAACCGGAGTCCGGGCAACCGGTAGCGCAGCGTCCCGTGCCGTTGCAACAGGCGCCGCTGGGACGACTTGTAACGAAGTAGTGGCGGTTGGCGTGTGCGGGTGGAAATCACCCGTGGGACGCCGGTTAAACTCGCCCGGCTGTAAGAAAGATCATGTTGACGGGGTGAATTCCTTCCGATGAGCGACGCCAGCACGAACCAGCCGCGTCCGGCCGACGTCCAGGAGGCCACTGCCGGGCACGGCCGACACCGTGGTCCGGTCTCCACGCAGGACAGCGAGACGGCCCCGCGCGGCCGTCACCGCAAGCCTGCCGAGGAGCAGGCCGAGACGGCTGCCTGACGGTACGTCAGGTCAGCGAGCGGCATCCGGCCCCGCCCGTCGGTGTGACGGGCGGGGCCGTCGCATGTCAGCAGGATGGCAAACCACACGTGACAACTCCCGTTCCCGCGGTCGGTTCTCGTACGTCACCGCCCGCGCCGCAGCCCCAGTACCTCCGTCGCCGCGAACGTCTCACCCTCTGGGCGCTCCGCGTAGTACGGCGTGAGGTGGGCGTCCAGCTCGTCGTACGTGAAGGTGTCCTGCTTGCTGTCGAACTGGGCGGCGATCCGAGGGCGTTCGACGACCGCCACCATGCCGCCGTGAACGACGAGGAGTTGGCCGGTGATGCGGGCGGCGGCGGGTGAGGCGAGGTAGCCGACGAGCGGGGCGACGTGTTCGGGGGCGAGCGGGTCGAGGCCCTCGGGCGGCTGATCGACGGCCGCGAAGACGTCCTGGGTCATCCGGGTGCGGGCACGCGGGCAGATGGCGTTGGCGGTCACGCCGTACTTGGCCAGGGCGAGGGCCGTGGAGGTGGTCAGGCCGACGATTCCGCCCTTGGCGGCGGCATAGTTGGGCTGTCCGGCGGACCCCACGAGGAAGGCCTCGGAGGAGGTGTTCACCACCCGCCCGTACACCGGACCGCCCGCCCGCTTGGACCGCTCACGCCAGTGCGCGGCCGCGAAGCGGAGGGTGTTGAAGTGCCCCTTGAGGTGGACGCGGATCACCGCGTCCCACTCCTCCTCGGCCATGGAGAAGACCATGCGGTCGCGCAGGATGCCCGCGTTGTTCACCAGGATGTCCAGCTTGCCGAACTCGCCGACGGCCGACTCGACGAGTTCCCGGGCCTGTTGGAAGTCGGCCACATCCCCGGTGTGGGCCAGCGCCCGCCCGCCGGACGCCCGGATCTCGGCGGCGACCTCCTCGGCGGGCCCGGCGGACGCCTCGCCCGAGCCGTCCCGGCCCGGCTGCCCGTAGTCGTTGACGACGACGGCGGCGCCGAGCCGGGCGAGTTCCAGCGCCTCGGCGCGGCCGAGACCCCGTCCGGCGCCGGTGACAATGGCCGACAGTCCCTCAAGTAGCGGCATTTTCCTGGTCCTCAGATCTCGATACAGGTACGCAGGGACGTCCCGGTGCGCATCTGGTCCAGCGCCTCGTTGATCTCGGCCAGCGGCACCCGGTGGGTGATCAGGCCGGCCAGGTCGACGCGGCCCGCGCGCCACAGGGCGATGGTCCGCTCGTAGGAGCGCAGGACGTCTCCGCCGCCGTACATGGACGGCAGGATCCGCTTCTCGTCGAAGAACAGCTCGAACATGTTGAGCTGGAGGAAGTCGTCCATGGCGCCCGCGCCGACGATGACGAGGGTGCCGCCGCGCCGGGTCGTCTCGTACGCGGTGCGAGCGGTGGCCGACTTGCCGACGACCTCGAAGACGTAGTCGAAGCCCTCGCCGCCGGTGATCTCCTGCTTGGCGTCGGCCAGTTCCTCCGGCGCGACGGCCCTGGTGGCGCCGAACTTCAGCGCCGACTCGCGGCGCGAGACGACCGGGTCCACGGCGACGATCTCGGCGGCTCCCTTGACCCGGGCGCCCTGGATGGCGGAGATGCCCACGCCTCCGCAGCCGATGACGGCGACCGACGAACCGGCGGCCACATCTGCCGTGTTGAGCGCCGCGCCCAGTCCGGTCGTCACCCCGCAGCCGATGAGGGCGGCGATGTCGAAGGGCACGTCCTCGGGGATCGGCACGGCGCATCCGGCGTCGACGACGACCTCCTCGGTGAAGGTGCCGGTGCCGGCCATGCCGAAGACGTCACCGCCCGGGAGCTTGAAGTTGGGGGTGCCCGCGTTCATGAACCCGGCCAGGCACAGCTGGGGCTGGCCGCGCCTGCAGGCCGGGCAGGCGTCGCAGGCGGGCAGCCAGCACACGACGACCCGGTCGCCCGCCGTCAGGTTGCTCACGCCCTCGCCGACCTCGACGACCTCACCCGCGCCCTCGTGCCCGGGCACGAACGGCGCCGGCTGCGGCAGCACCCCGCCCATCGCGGACAGGTCCGAGTGGCACAGCCCGGTGGCGCGCACCCGGATCCGCACCTTGCCGGGGCCGAAGCCCACCGCCTCGACGTCGTCGAGGACCTCGACCTTGCCCTGCCCTATCTCGTGCAGTACGGCTGCGCGCATGATGCGGCTCCCCTCAACGGCGGGCTGGCTCAGGAGTGTTCAACGATGGTGTCGGCGAGGACGGACGCGTCGTGCCGCTCGGCGGCGCTCACGGCGATCCGGATCTCCCCGCTGCCCGGCCACATCCGCACGCGCAGCGTCTCGCCCGGGTGCACGACCCCGGCGAACCGCGTGGTGTACGAGCGGACCCGGGTCACGTCCCCGTCGAGCAGCGTGTCGACGACCGCCTTGAGCGTCATGCCGTAGGTGCACAGTCCGTGCAGGATGGGCCGCTCGAACCCGGCGCGCTTGGCGAAGTCGGGGTCGGCGTGCAGGGGGTTGAGGTCGCCGGAGAGGCGGTAGAGCAGGGCCTGGTCCTCGCGGACCGGCCGTTCGACGACCTTGCCGGGCTCGCCGGCGGGCGGGTCGAGGCGGGTGGACGGGCCCCGGTCGCCGCCCCACCCCCCTTCCCCGCGTACGTAGATCTGCGCGTCGTTGGTCCACAGCGGGCCGTCGGCGTCGGCGACCTCGGCGCGCATGACCAGGACGGCCGCCTTGCCCTTGTCGTACACGGCGGCGATGCGGCCGGTGGCGGTCGCGGTGCCGGCGGCCGGGAGGGGGCGGTGCAGGGTCAGGGCTTGGCCGCCGTGCAGGACGCGGGCGAGGTCGACATCGACGCCGGGCAGGGACAGTCCACTGATCACGCCGGGGGACCCCGCGCCCGCGACGGTGGCGAAGCTCGGCAGGACGTGCAGCCGGGACTCAAGGGTGTAGCGCAGCTCGCCGGGGTCGGTTGCGGGGCGCCCCGCGCCGATGCCGAGGTGGTAGAGCTGGATGTCCTTGGGGGTCCAGGAGATCTCGCCGGTCCGGGGTTCGGCGGCGAGCGCCTTGGCTGCGTCGATGGGCATGGGGCTCCTGATCGCCGTCGGGAAGAACCTCGGCACGGCCGTCCGCACCGTCGGCCGCACCGAGGTCGCCGTGGGCCGCGACTGGAACGCGTTCCAGTCCGGCGCCCTCTGTATAGCCCAGCGCTCCGCAGTTGTGAAGGCTCCTGACGCCGTGTCAGGTCGGTTGGGGCGTGCCATTGTCCGGTCGAGGGTCCTTGGCGTTGTCGCTCGAGGGTCCACGGCCTTATCGGCCGAGGGTCCGTGACCGTGTCGGTCGGTGGGCGGTGACCGTGTCGGTCGGTGGACCCGTGACATTGTCGATTGGCGGGCCGGTTGGCGGGCCGTGCCGTTGCCGGTTGGTCGGCCGTGACATTTGTCCTGCCGAAGTCCGGACAAGCTTCTCTGCCGGGCGCCGGGGTGGACTCCGTAGCATCGTGGCCATGACGAACACGGAGTCGGCCGTGACGAAGACGGATACAGCCGTGACCGAGACGGACCCGGCCGTGTCCTTCCGGGGCGCGGTCAAGGCCTTCGGTGCCGTGCGTGCCGTGGACGGCGTCGACCTGGTGATCGAGCGCGGCGAGACCGTGGCGCTGCTCGGGCGCAACGGTGCCGGGAAGTCGACGGCGATCTCGCTGCTGCTCGGCCTGGACGAGCCGGACGCGGGGGTGGTGGAGCTGTTCGGCGGGCCGCCGGAGCGGGCCGTGCGCGCGGGCCGGGTGGGCGCGATGCTCCAGGAGGCGCGGGCGGTGCCCCGGGTCACCGTGCGCGAGCTGGTGTCCTTCGTGGCCGGCCGCTACCCGGCCCCGCTGCCCGTCGGCCGAGCCCTGGAGCTGGCCGGGATCGCCGAGCTGGCCGACCGCCGCGTGGACCGGCTCTCCGGTGGCCAGACCCAGCGCGTACGGTTCGCCGTCGCGCTCGTCGGCGAACCCTCCCTCCTGGTCCTGGACGAGCCCACCGCCGCCCTCGACGTGGAGGCGCGCCACGCCTTCTGGGCGGCGATGCGCGGATACGCGGGCCGCGGCCACACCGTCCTGTTCTCCACGCACCACCTCCAGGAGGCGGACGTGTACGCCGACCGCATCCTCGTCGTGGACCGCGGCCGGATCATCGCCGACGGCAGCGGGGAGCAGCTGAAGCGGGCGGCGGGCGGCACCCTGGTCTGCGTCGACCTGGCCGGACGCGACCCGCAGGATTTGGCCCTGCTGCCCGGTGTGCGGTCGGTGGAGGTGCGGGCGGGCCGGGCACGGCTGCGCAGCGGCGACTCCGACGCGACGGTCGTCGCCCTGGCCCAGCTGGGCGCGATCCGCGGCCTGGAGGTCACGCCGGTGTCCCTGGACGACGCGTTCCTGTCCCTCACCGCACGGGTCGAGGAGGCCGCGTGATGCTCGACTACCTCAGGCTCGAAGTGCTGCGGACCCTGCGCGACCGGGGCTTCGTCATCGGCGGCGTCGCGATGCCGGTGCTGATGTACCTGCTGTTCACCAACATCGGCACGGCGGACGGCAGCTGGCGCACCGCCCGGATGGTCGGCATGGCCGCGTACGGCGCGGTCGGCTCGGCCCTGAACACCGGCGGCGGGGTCGCCGAGGACCGGGACATCGGCTGGCTGCGGCAGCTGCGGGTGACCCCGATGACCCCACGCCAGGTCGTCACCGGGCGGGCGCTGACCGGTGCGGTGACGGTGCTGCCCGCGATCGTCGCCGTACTCGCGGCGGGCGGCCTGGTCAACGGCGTACGGCTGCACATATGGCAGTGGGCGGCGATCGCGCTGCTGCTCTGGCTGGGCTCGGTCCCCTTCACGCTGCTCGGTCTGGGCAACGGCTACCGGCTGACCGCGCAGACCACGGGCGTCGCGAACATGATGTGCAACCTGGGTCTCGCCGTGCTCGGCGGCCTGTGGTTCCCGGTCGCGCTGTTCCCCGGCTGGCTGCGCGAGGTGTCGGCGTACACCCCGACGTACCGCTTCGCCGAACTGGGCACCTCGGTCGCCGGCGGGCACGCCCCCGCGGCCGGTACGGTGGCGGTGCTGACGGTTTGGCTGCTGGTGTTCGGCTCGTACGCTGGACTGGCGTACCGGCGGTCCGCGCGGACCGTCTGACCCAGGGAGGCGGGGGACATGTCCTGGTGGCGGAGGGTCTCGTGCCGAATGGACGCACGGAAGTTGGCGCGGACGCAGTGGCTGGCCGACTCGGCGCGGTACGCGGACCGGCAGGAGGCCGCCCGCAAGGCGGGCGAGGTCCTCGACGAGGCCGGTCCGCCGCCCACCGGGTTCACCCTTCTGCCCTGGCTGCTGCTGGGGACGGGCGCCTGCTCCAACCTCTTCCAGGGCGAGACCCCCAATCCGTGGATCGGCGGGCTGGGCCTGATCACCTTCAACTCCCTGTACATCAACGTCGTGTTCCGCGCCTTCCGCAAGGACCAGCGCGAAGCGACCTCCACCCGGGTGTGGCTGGCCCTGGTCACCTGCGGTCTGGCCCTCGGGTACGGCGGCGACTGGCTGCTGTTCTTCCCCCTGCTGGGGCTGGCCACGGGAGCGGTCATGCGGGGTCCGCTGCTCGGCCGGACCGGACTTGCGCTGGCCACGGTCGCGGGCGTCGTCTCCGGCGTCCGCGAGGGGACGAACGCGATCAACATCGTGTACGCCACGCTGCTGTCGACGATGGTGACCGCGGCGCTCCTTCCGGCGGCTACTTCGTCACGTGTGCCGACGAGTGCCGGTGTGACTCCGCCCACGCGTGAATGCGCGGGCTTCCTGGATCGCCGGCCAGGCGGCGACGCAGGGGGCTGGGCCGGCCACCCGAGGATGTTCAGTGCGCCGACGTGATCGGTGTCCGCGAGGAAGCCGCACATGACGAGTCCATGGACCGCCCGGACCGTTGCCTACCGCGCCAACGTTTCTCGCGGCAGCCACACCAGCATCAGCACCGCCGCGCCGAGCAGCACGGCCGTCCCCACCCGGAACGCCAGCGCGTACCCGTCCGTCAGGGCGGCCGGTGCGCCGCTGCCCGCGGACCGGGCCGCCGCGAGCGTCGACAGGACCGCCAGGCCCAGGGAACCGCCCATCGTGCGGGAGGTGTTGACCAGGCCGGAGACGAGCCCTGCCTGGTCGGGTGCGGCGCCCGACGTGGCCAGCGCGGCAAGCGGGGTCGCGGACATGCCCGCGCCGAGCATCATCAGGATGCCGGGGAACATGATCGCCACGACGTACGTGCCGTCCGCGCTCATCGTCGACTGCCAGCCGAAGCCGACCGCCGCGACCAGCGTCCCGAGCACGGCGACGACGCGCGGTCCGGCGGTCCGCATGAGCCGGGGGGCGGCCTTGGAGCCGATGACGACGGCCAGCGAGCTCGGCATCAGCGCCAGCCCGGCCTCCAACGGCGTGTAGCCCAGCACGTTCTGCGCGTACAGGGTCATGAAGAACCACATGGCGAACATCGCGGAACCGCACACGGACATCGCCACGTTCGCCGACGCCACCGACCGCACCCGCAGCAGCCCGAGCGGCATCAACGGGGTCGCCGACCGCGCCTCCACGCCGAGGAACAGCCCGATCAGCGCCAGCCCCGCGAGCAGCGGCACGAGGGTGGCCGCCGCCGTCCAGCCCGCGACCTCGGTCTGCGAGATGCCGTACGCCAGCGTGGCGAGACCGGCCGTCACCAACAGCGCGCCCGGCAGGTCGAGCCGCCGCCCCTCCCCGGCCCGGCTCTCGACCAGGAGCAGCCCGGCGCCCAGCAGCACGACGGCCCCGATGGGCACGTTGATGAGCAGCACCCAGCGCCAGGACAGCGTGTCCACCAGCACCCCGCCGACGAGCCCGCCCGCCGCGCCGCCGCCCGCGCCCACCGCGGTCCACGTGGCGATGGCCCGGGCACGCGCCGCGCCCTCCGGCACCGCCGAGGTGAGGATGGTCAGCGTCGAGGGCGCCAGCACCGCCGCGCCAAGGCCCTGCACGGCCCGCGCCACCAGCAGCTGCCAGTCGGTCTGGGCCAGCCCGCCGCCCAGCGAGGCCAGCGTGAACAGCCCGAGCCCGACCAGGAACATCCGCCTGCGCCCGAACAGGTCGCCGGCCCGCCCGCCGAGCAGCATGAACCCGGCGAAGGCGATGGTGTACGCGTTCACCACCCACTGCAGACCCTGCTCGCTCAGCCCGAGGCCGGTCCGCACGGACGGCAGGGCCACGTTGACGACGGATACGTCGAGGACGACGAGGAACTGCCCGGCACAGGTGAGGGACACCACCAGCCAGGTGGGCGGTGTGCGGGGGCGGGCGGCGCGGGTGACGTCAGCGGCTTCGAGCATGGGTGTCATGCTCTCAACCGGCCGGGGCTCCTGGCATCGGGATTTCGCCGCGGTCCGGCCTCGGCCGCAGGACCTACACCCGGTCCCTGACCGGCCGTGTTCTCCAAGAGAAGGTCAAAAATCCGTTAGCGAGCCAAAGCATCGGAATAGTTGCCCCGGCATACCGGGTTGGTGCTGCGCATGACACCAACGCCGACCGATCAGCACACCCCGAGAGCCGGCGGAGCCGTCGTCCCGGTGCTCGCCTTCGCGGGCATCGTCGTCGCGGTGATGCAGACCCTGCTCGTCCCGGTCATCAAGGACCTGCCCCAGCTGCTGGCCACCTCGCCCAGCAACGCCACCTGGGTGCTGACCTCGACCCTGCTGTCGGGAGCCGTGGCCACGCCGATCATGGGCCGCCTCGGCGACCTCTACGGCAAGCGGCGGATGCTGATCACCAGCCTGGCCGTGATGGTGGCCGGCGCGCTGGTCAGCGCGGTCACCAGCGCGCTGCTCCCGATGATCGTCGGCCGTACCCTCCAGGGCTTCGCGATGGGCGCGATACCCCTCGGCATCGGCCTGATGCGCGACATGCTCCCGCGCGAGCGGCTCGGTTCAGCGATGGCCATGATGAGCTCCTCGATCGGCGTCGGCGGCGGCCTCGCGCTGCCCGCCGCGGCCCTGGTCGCCCAGCACACGAACTGGCACGCCCTCTTCTACGGCGCCGCCGGCCTCGGCGCCCTCGCCATCGCCCTGACCCTCCTCGTCGTACCGGAGTCCCGCGTGCGCGCGGAGGGCAGCTTCGACCTGCCGGGCGCCCTCGGCCTGTCCGCCGGTCTCGTCCTGTTCCTGCTGCCGATCACCAAGGGCAGCGACTGGGGCTGGACCTCGGGCACCACGCTGGGTATGTTCGCCGCGGCGGCGGTCGCCCTGGTCCTGTGGGGCGTGCTGGAGCTGCGCGTGCAGGCCCCGCTGGTGGACCTGCGCACCACGGCCCGCCCGGCGGTGCTCTTCACCAACCTCGCCTCGATCATGGTCGGCGTCTCCTTCTACGTCGTCTCCCTCGTCCTGCCCCAGCTGCTCCAGCTGCCGAAGTCCACCGGGTACGGCCTCGGCCAGTCGATGGTCGTCGCGGGCCTGCTGGTGGCCCCGCTCGGCCTGACGATGATGTTCACGGCGCCCGTCTACGCCCGGCTCTCGGCGAATTACGGACCCAAGGTCACCCTGATCCTCGGCCTGCTGATCATCGCGATCGGCTACGGCGCCGGCCTCGGCCTGATGAGCGCCCCCTGGCAGGGCCTCGTCATCTGCGTGCTCCTCGGCGCGGGCATCGGCCTGGCGTACTCCTCGCTGCCCGCGCTGATCGTCGGCGCGGTCCCGGCCTCCGAGACGGGCGCGGCCAACGGCCTCAACACGCTGATGCGCTCCATCGGTACGTCCGTGTCGAGCGCCGTCATCGGCATGGTGCTGGCCGCCACGGCGAACACCGTCGGCGGCGTGGAGATCCCGACCATGCACGGCTTCCGCGTCTCCTTCGTGATCGCGACCGCCGCGGTCGCCGTCGGCCTGCTGCTGGCCCTGTTCCTGCCGAACCAGCGCCCGGCGGCCAGGCCGCAGCTGCGCGCGAGCAGCGAGGAGGACGTCAGCCTGGAGTGCGCCGAGGAGGTCCTGCGGGGCTTCCGCGGCCGCGTCCTGGACGCCGGCGGAACCCCGGTCGCCCGCGCCAAGGTGACGCTGATCGACCGCCGGGGCCGGCAGGCCGGTGCGACGCTCTCCGCCGAGGACGGCAGCTACACGCTCGCCGTCCCCGCCCAGGGCGCGTACGTCCTGGCCGCCAGGGCCACCGGCCACGGCCCGCACGCTTCGTCCGCGACCCACGCGGGCGACGACCGGGCGGTCGACCTGGATCTCGCGCTGCCGGTGGAGGCCGTCTCCGCCCACTGATTCCCTCCCGGCAGCGGACCCTTCTCGGGCGCACCCCCATCGCCGACGGCCCCGCGGCCACCGGCGGGGACGGCGCCGGCTGGGACGCGTACGCGATGGCCGACGAGTACGCGCCCGGCAAGTTCTTCGTCGTCTGGGAGCACGACACCTCGGCCATCAAGGTGAACAAGCTCGACATCTCCTCCGGCTGAACCGCCGGCACACCCCGCCGCCCTACCCGCTGTCGCCCGTCCGGCAGGGGGTAGGGCAGCATGGGCGCGCAGACGTCCGTACGACCGAAGGGACCCCATGCCCGCGGCCCCCAAGCCCGAGATCCTGGCCGCGTTCGAGGCCGCCAAGGGGTTCATGCCCGTGGACGAGGGCCTGGCCCTGTACGCGGCGGCCGTCGAGGCCGGGCGGCTCGGGCTGCCGCTGCTCGAGGTCGGCACGTACTGCGGGCGCTCCACCATCCTGCTCGCCGACGCCGCCCGCCAGACCGGGGTCACCGCGCTCACCGTCGACCATCACCGCGGCAGCGAGGAGCAGCAGCCGGGCTGGGACTACCACGACCCGGACACGGTGGACCCCGAGCTCGGCCTGATGGACACCCTGCCGCTGTTCCGCCGCACGCTGCACCGGGCGGAGCTGGAGGAGCACGTGGTCGCCCTGGTCGGCCGCTCCCCGCAGATCGCGGCGCTCTGGGGCACCCCCCTCGCGCTCGTCTTCGTCGACGGCGGCCACACCGACGAACACGCCACCGCCGACTACGAGGGCTGGGCCCCGCACGTCGCCGAGGGCGGCCTGCTGGTCATCCACGACGTCTTCCCGGACCCGGAGGACGAGTTCACCGGCCAGGCCCCCTACCGCGTCCACCTGAGGGCCCTGGCCTCCGGCGCCTTCACGGAGGTCTCGGCGACCGGCTCCCTGCGCGTCCTGCGGCGCACGGGCCCGGGAATCTGACGCCGGTCCGGGCCCGCACTCCCGGCACCGCCACCCATCGGACCCGCTCGGCGCTGTGACTCCGCGGGGCTGCCGCTAGGGTGGCGGTCGTGTCGTACGCAGGCCCGGATTTCGAACCTCCCCGCCCCCGCCGCGTCCGCCGTGGCCCCCTGACCGTCGCGCTCGCCGCACTGGTGCCGGGCGCGCTGCTCGGCTGGCTGGTGTACGAGGCGGTCGCCAGCACGGGAGGCGGAGGCAGGTCGGGGAACGCCGCCGTAAGGTCGTCCGCGACGTCCGGAGCGAGCACGCCTCCACCTGCCTCCTCCAGGAACGACGGCAAGAAGCCGGGCGCCGCCCCCACGGACCCCTCGGGCTCCCTCAAGGGCAAGGTCGTCGTCATCGACCCCGGTCACAACCCGAACAACTTCCAGCACACCGCGGAGATCAACCGCAAGGTGGATATCGGGACGAACAAAAAGGAATGCGACACCACGGGCACGTCCACCAACGACGGGTACACCGAGGCCGCGTTCACCCTCGACGTCGCCCACCGCCTGCGCGCCCTGCTGGAGCAGCAGGGCGCGACGGTGAAGCTGACGCAGGACGGCGACCGGCCGTACGGGCCCTGCATCGACGAGCGCGCGCAGATCGGCAACAAGGCCCACGCCGATGCCGTGGTCTCGGTCCACGCCGACGGCTCCGGGGCGGGCAACCGCGGCTTCCACGTGATCACACCGGCCGCCGTGCACTCCGGCTCCGCCGACACCCGCCCGATCGTCGCCCCCTCCCGCTCCCTGGGCGAGCACATCGCGGGCAGCTTCGCACGCGTCACCGGCAGCGCGCCGTCCAACTACGTCGGCGGCGGCACCGGTCTCGTCACACGTGAGGACCTGGGCGGTCTCAATCTGTCAACGGTTCCCAAGGTGTTCATCGAGTGCGGCAACATGCGCGATAGCAAGGACGCGGCACAACTGACCAGCGGCGCGTGGCGGCAGAAGGCGGCGCAAGGAATCTCTGAGGGAATCGTGAGTTTCCTGCACGGGTAGCGATCAGCGGGCACATCCCGGCAGACCCCTCGTCGGACGGACGATAAGGTCGTCCCTACGATGAGGGGCCACCCCCGCGCTTCACACCGGGGCCTGACGGCGACATGGTGACAGCGACGCCTCTACCGACGACGAGACGACCCAGAAGGACCTGAAGTGAATATCCGCTCCCTCACACGAGGCGACGGCGTGGTGATCGGAGCAGCGGTGTTGCTGTTCATCGCGTCGTTCCTCGGCACCTACGGCGGCGACGACAGCAACATCCCCAACGCCTGGGACAACCTCGGCCTGCTGATGAGCATGTACGTCGGCGGCATCATCGGCGCGGTCCTGATCGTAGTCACCCGCGCCCTGCCGCAGCCCCGCAAGGTCGTCGGGCTCGACCTCGGCCAGATCGGCGTCGCACTGTCGGTCTTCGCCGCATGGACCGCGTTCTGGACGATCATCGACCCGACGGGGGCGTTCGACCCGAGAGGAGTCGACATCGAAGTGGGCTCCGGCCTCATCCTCGGTCTGATCGCCGCCCTGCTCCTGGCCGCCGGCGCCATCGCCACCCCGCTGGTCCCAGCCCTCAAGGGCTCCCTCCTCCCCGCCCCCAAGCCCGCCGCCCCGCAGCCCTACGGCGTCCAGCCCCCCGGTGGTTACGGCTACCCGGGCGCGCAGCCGACCCCGTTCGGCGGTCAGCCGCAGCCGGGGCAGCAGCAGCCCTTCGGCGGGCAGCCCGGCCAGCCCGGTCAGCCGTCGCAGCAGGGGCAGCCGCCGGCTCCGGCCGCGGACTTCTCGCCGTTCTGGTTCGCCGTGCCGGTGCCGCGCCCGCTGTTCCCGGAGGACGGCACGCCGACGCCGATCGCCGAACTGGCACCGGGCACCTGGTACCTGGCGGTCGAGCAGCGCGGTCCGGCCGTCGTCGCGCAGACGCAGGACGGCCGGCGCGGTGTGCTCCGGGACACCTCGGGTATCCAGCGCGGCTGATCTCGTCTCCTTCGGCGGCCCCTTGCCCTTCCGGGCGAGGGGCCGCTGTCGTACAGTCGCAGCCCGTTGACTGACGCACCGTCAGGAGGCAGGGATGCGGCTCGGTCTCGCGCTCGGCTACTGGGGCCGCGGTCCCTCGTCCGGCCATGTGGCGCTCGCACAGGAGGCCGAGCGGCTCGGCTACGACTCGGTGTGGACGGCCGAGTCGTGGGGCTCGGACGTGTTCACGCCGCTCACCTGGATCGCGGCACACACCTCACGGATCAGGCTGGGTACGGCCGTTGCCCAGATGGCGGCCCGCTCCCCGACGACGACCGCGATGCACGCGCTCACCCTCGACCACCTCTCCGGCGGGCGGATGCTGCTCGGGCTCGGGCTGTCCGGCCCGCAGGTCGTCGAGGGGTGGTACGGCCGCCCGTTCCCGAAGTCGCCGCTGACCGCGACTCGCGAGTACGTGGACGTCGTACGGCAGGTGCTGCGGCGGGAGGCGCCGGTGGAGCTGTCCGGGCGCTTCCACTCCCATCCCTACCAGGGCCCGGACGGCACCGGCCTCGGCAGACCGCTCAAGCCCATCACCCATCCCCTGCGCCCCGACCTTCCGGTCCTGCTCGGTGCCGAGGGGCCGAAGAACGTCGCGCAGACGGTCCGGATCGCCGACGGCTGGCTGCCGCTGTACTGGTCGCCGACGCGGCCGCAGGAGGTGTACGGGGAGGCGGTAGCCGACCTCCCGGAGGGGTTCGTGGTGGCTCCCATGGCCCAGGTGCGGGTCTGCGATGACGTGACGGAAGGCCTCCTCCCCGTCAAAGCCATGCTCGGCTTCTACATCGGCGGCATGGGCCACGCGGCCCGCAACTTCCACGCCGACCTCATGGCGCGCATGGGTTACGAGGAGGAGGCGCGTCGGATTCAGCGGCTGTTCCTGGACGGCCGCCGGGAAGAGGCCGTACTCGCCGTCCCGGACGCCTTCGCCGATGAGATCTCCCTGGTCGGTCCGCGGGAACGCATCGCCGAACGGCTGGCGGTGTGGCGCACGGGGCCGGTGACGGATCTGCTGGCCCTGGCACCGGATGTGACGACGTTGCGGGTGCTGGCGGAACTCGCCGCATAGCCGGGTTTGGCCGCGCGGCACGGGGCAACTCGGAGGGCATGTCCCCCCGATATCGCAATGGTGCGCATCAGGCCGGCAGGGTCATCGCGATCGTCGCCGACGTCATGGCTCTCATCCTGGGCCTGTGGATCCTGATGTACCTGCTGGACGCGAACCGCGCGAACGACCTCGTGCAGTTCATCCACGACGCGGCCCGCTGGCTGGCGGGTTGGTCCCACGACCTGTTCACGTTCGACGACGCATGGGCGAGGGTCGTGGCCGGGTACGGCCTGGCAGCGGTGGTGTATCTGGTCGTGGGCCACGCCATCGCCAATCGAGTCCACCGCCACTGAAGCGCCCCAAAGGGGCGCGGGGCTGTCATCGATGTGCGGCTACCGCCGCGTGGGCGCGATCAACCACGCACGACCCGCACCCGCCGCCCGGGCAGAATCCACCCGAGCTCTCAGGCGCAGCAATCAGGGTCCAGCCCCATCGGCAGGCGGTCACCCCCGAACACCGCACAAGTGGCCTCATGGCCCCCCAGCGCGGCAACGGCCAGCAGCAAGGACCCCGCCGTCCACGTGGTGAGTTCCCGCGGCCATATCGCCTCGTCCTCGAAGACGTAACCGGTCCAGTACAACCCGGTCTTGGCCTCCCGAAGGTGCTGGATCGACTGCAGGATCTCCAGCGCCCGGTCGGACTCCCCCACCGCCCACAGCGCCAGCGCGAGTTCGGCCGACTCCCCGCCCGTGACCCACGGGTTGGGCACCACGCACCGCACTCCGAGACCGGGCACGACGAAACGATGCCAGCCCTCCTCGATACGGGACTTGGCCTCGCCGTCCGCCAACGCGCCGCCCAGCACGGGGTAGTACCAGTCCATCGAGTAATGGGCCTTGTCCAGGAACCGCTCCGGATGCCGGCGTATCGCGTGCCGCAGCGCACCCGCCGCCAGCTCCCAGTCCGGCTGCGGCTCCTCCCGCTGCTCGGCGATGGCCAGCGCGCAGCGCAACGCGTGGTGGATCGAGGAGCAGCCGGTCAGCAGCGCGTCCGCGGCGTACGTGCCGTCCTCGTCCCGCCGCCAGCCGATCTGCCCGCCAGGCTGCTGGAGCCGCAGCACGAACTCCACCGCCGCGAACACCACCGGCCACATCCGCTCCAGGAACGTGTCGTCGCCGGTGGCGAGGTAGTGGTGCCACACGCCGACGGCGATGTAGGCGACGAAGTTGGTCTCCCGGCCCCGGTCGGTGACGTCGTGCGCGTCTCCGTCGGCGTACGCGGCGTACCAGGAGCCGTCCTCGTTCTGGTGCCGGGCCAGCCACAGGTAGGCCCGCTCGGCGGCCTCGTGCTCACCGGCCGTGTCCAGCGCCATGGCCGCCTCGACGTGGTCCCACGGGTCGAGGTGGTGGCCCCGGAACCACGGGATCGCCCCGTCCTCCCGCTGCACGGCGAGGATTCCGGCGACGGTCGCGGCGGCCTGCCCGGCGGTGAGGACCCCGGGCAGGACGAGGTGTTCTGTCCGGGGGGTGGTCACTTGGCGACCGCCTGCGCTTCGGTCCCGGCTTCGGGCCCGGCTTCGGTCCCGGGAAGACGCGGCAGGTGGGGCTTGGTCGCGTACGCCACGAAGCTCTTGCCGATCAGCGGGTTGAGGGCCTGTTCGGCGATCCTCGTCGCGAGCGGCTTCTGCATGATGTCCCAGACCAGCAGCTTGTGGTACGCCCGCACCGGCAGCGCCTTGTCGTTGTCGACGCCGAACGCGCACTTCAGCCACCAGTACGGCGAGTGCAGCGCGTGCGCGTGATGCGTGCCGTACGGCTTGAGGCCCGCCTCGCGGATCCTGGTCAGCAGTTCGTCCGCCCGGTAGATGCGGATGTGGCCGCCCTCGACCTCGTGGTAGGCGTCGGACAGGGCCCAGCAGACCTTCTCGGGGCCGTAGCGCGGCACGGTGATCGCTATGCGCCCGCCGGGCCTGAGCACCCGGACCATCTCGGCGAGTACGCCCTTGTCGTCCGGTATGTGCTCCATCACCTCGGAGATGATCACGACGTCGAACGACTCGTCCGGGAAGGGCAGCGCCAGGGCGTCGCCCTCCATCGCCGTGGCGGTGGCTCCCTCGGGTGCCTCCCCGGCCTCTTCCATCGCCGCGAACCACTTGGCGACCTCGCGGATCTCCTCGGCGTTCTGGTCCAGCGCCACGACCTGGGCGCCGCGCCGGTAACACTCGAACGCGTGCCGCCCGGCCCCGCAGCCGAGGTCCAGGACACGGTCCCCCGGGGCGAGCGGGAACCGGGAGAAGTCGACGGTCAGCACGTGGCCCTGCTTTCGGGATAGACGCCTGCAACAGCTGTGGATGCCTCACTTTGCGAGGCCGCGGAGCGGCCGGGAACAGTCCCGGTGCGGCCGGAACTCCCGCCCGTGGAGCGGGTGATGGCCTCGCGGTACCGGGCCACCGTGCCCTCGGCGGCGCGAGCCCACGTGAAGCGCTCCAGCACCCGTTCACGCCCCGCACGGCCCAGCCGTACCCGCAGTTCCCCGTCCCCCAGCAGCCGGCTCAGCCCGGCGGCCAGCGCCCCCGCGTCGCCGGGCGGCACCGCCAGGCACGTCTCCCCGTCCCGCCCGGCGACCTCCGGTATCGCGCCGCCGGTCGTGGCCAGCAGCGGCGTCTCCGTGGCCATGGCCTCGGCGGCCGGCAGGGAGAAGCCCTCGTACAGGGACGGCACGCAGGCGACCTCGGCCGAGCGCACCAGGTCGACCAGTTCGGCGTCCGAGACGCCCTTGACGAACTCGACGGCGCCTTCGAGGCCGTACCGCTCCATCGCCCGGGCGACCGGGCCCTGTGCGGGCCGCTTGCCGACGACGACGAGGTGCGCGTCGGGTTGCTCGGTGCGCACCTTGGCCAGCGCCTCGACGAGGAAGACCAGGCCCTTGAGCGGCACGTCCGCACTGGACGTGGTCACGATCCGCCCCGGCACCTGCGGCACCGAGGGATCCGGCGCGAACAGGTCGGTGTCGGCGCCGATATGGACGACGTGGATGCGCTCGGGCCGTACGCCGAGGTGGTCGACGATCTCCTGGCGCGACGTGCCGGAGACGGTGAGCACGGACGGCAGGCGGCGCGCGACCCGCTTCTGCATGCGGGTGAAGGCGTACCAGCGGCGCACCGAGTACCGCCGCCGGCGGCCCTCCGCCGCGTCCAGCTCCAACTGCCGGTCGACGGTGATGGGGTGGTGGATGGTCGTCACAAGGGGGGAGCCGATCTCCCCCAACAGCCCGTAGCCCAGCGTCTGGTTGTCGTGGACGACGTCGAAGTCGCCACGCCGGGCGCGCAGATGACGGCGGGCACGCAGCGAGAAGGTGAGCGGCTCGGGGAAGCCGCCGGTCCACATCGTGGCGACCTCCAGCGCGTCGATCCAGTCGCGGTACTCGTCGCGCTTCGGGGTGCGGAAGGGGTCCGGCTGACGGTAGAGGTCGAGGCTGGGCAACTCGGTCAGAGCGAGGCCCTCGCACCCCTCGTCGAGGACGGGGTACGGCTGGGCGCCGATGACCTCGACGCGGTGGCCGAGGCGGGCCAACTCGCGCGACAGGTGCCGTACATAGACGCCTTGTCCCCCGCAGAACGGGTTTCCCTTATAGGTGAGGAGTGCGATGCGGAGCGGTCGCAAGCCGTCGGCGGCGGGGTCCTCCAGGGCCCCGGCCTCCCTGGCCTCAGCGGTCACTCTGGGCCCCCTTCTCCCTGCACTGTCCCGCGAGATTACGCCGGGACGCTAATCTAGAACAAGTTTCAGACTTGATCGTTCAGAGGCTCTGAATCTACCGGCAGGTAGGGGTGCTGTGAGCAGTGGATCAGGTGATTCACGCCACGGCGGACGCCATGCCATGCTGTCTGATCACTCACCCTCACCGACTGTCACGGACGGAACCATGCCTGCGGAAGCGAAGCTGGACAAGGCAGCCAAAGCGGCCAAGGCGGCCAGGCCGGCCAAGACGGAGGCCGGCGGCGCGCGCCCCGCGGCCGCGACCGGCTCCGTGCGCGCCGGAGGGCCGCCCTCCGCGCCGCTCACCGAGCGACAGGAGGCGCGCCGCCGCCGGATCCTGCACGCGAGCGCGCAGCTGGCCAGCCGGGGCGGTTTCGACGCGGTGCAGATGCGGGAGGTCGCGGAGACCTCGCAGGTGGCACTGGGCACGCTGTACCGCTACTTCCCGTCCAAGATCCATCTGCTGGTCGCCACCATGCAGGACCAACTGGAGCATATGCACGGCACGCTGCGGAAGAAGCCGCCGGCCGGCGAGACGGCGGCGGAGCGGGTCGCGGAGACCCTGATGCGGGCCTTTCGCGCGCTGCAGCGCGAGCCCCATCTGGCCGATGCGATGGTCCGCGCGCTGACCTTCGCGGACCGCAGCGTCTCGCCCGAGGTCGACCAGGTGTCCCGGCAGACCACGGCGATCATCCTGGACGCGATGGGCCTGGACGACCCCACGCCCGACCAGCTGTCCGCGGTGCGCGTCATCGGGCACACCTGGCACTCGGCGCTGATCACCTGGCTCTCGGGCCGCGCGTCCATCGCCCAGGTCAAGATCGACATCGAGATGGTGTGCCGGCTGATCGATCTGACGGCCCCTGCGGACGCATGAAAAGTCCGCGGACACCCGACGGGTCCGCGGACACGCGAACGACCTACGAGACGGGTTCCCTTCGCCGGCATTGTCCGGATCAGGTTATGGGGGTCGCCTTCCAGTCATACACCTCTCAGTGTGTGACCTTCCGGCCTCTCAGCCCGTCCGTCGTAGTCGGCACCAGCGGAAGCCGAAACTTCCGGCCAGAGTCGGCCACTCCGGTCGAACTCCCTCACTCATCTCGTAGGTCTAATTTCATAGTAGTCCGTCCTGCCATGCACGGAAGACCTTGTTCCGTGATTTTTTGCCCTAATTTCTCCTCGGTGCCCCTCAAGCTCCTCCCCGGGCTACTCCTCGGGCGGGAACACCGGCTCCCCGCTGCCCAGCAGGGTGATCACGATGGCCTCCACGGGGCAGCTCTCGGCCGCGGCCAGGACCTTCTCGTTGGCGTCCGTCTCCGGTTCGACCGGGTGGGACTGGCGGCCGGAGTCGAGGCGGAAGCCGTCGGGGGCATGGTGGACGCACTGGGCGGAGCCGATGCAGAGGGAGCGGTCGACGTCCACCTGCCAGCGATCACCCATCCCTAGGCCTCCGCCGGCAGATGGATCATCTTGTGCTCCAGGTACGCGCCGTACCCCTCGGGCCCGAACTCCCGCCCCAGCCCCGAGTTCTTGTAGCCGCCGAAGGGGCCGAGCATGTCGAGGCTGAAGGTGTTGACCGAGTACGTGCCGGTGCGGACCTGCCGGGCGATCTCGATGCCGTGCTCGACGTCGGCGGTCCACACGCTGCCGGACAGCCCGTAGTCGGAGTCGTTGGCGATCTTCACGGCCTCGGTCTCGTCGCCGTACGGGAGCAGGCAGATCACCGGGCCGAAGATCTCCTCGCGGGCGATCCGCATGGCGTTGTCGACGTCGCCGAAGAGCGTGGGCTCGACGTACCACCCCTTGTCCAGCCCCGCCGGACGCCCGCCGCCGGTGAGTATCTTGGCACCCTCCTCCTGGCCGAGCCGGATGTAGTCGAGGTTGCGCTGCTGCTGCCGGCGGGCGACGAGCGGGCCCACCTGTGTGGCCGGGTCGAGCGGGTCGCCGACGACCAGCGCGCCGGCCGCCTGCGCGAAGGCCTCGGCGAACTCGTCGTACCGGGACCGCGGCAGCAGGATGCGCGTCTGGGCCACGCACGCCTGCCCGTTGTTCATCCAGGCCGCCGGCGCGATCCCGGCGACCGCCGTCGCGATGTCCGCGTCCGGCAGGACGACGGCCGCCGACTTGCCGCCCAGCTCCAGGGTGACGCGCGTGAGGCCCCGCGCGGCGACCTCCATGACGCGCTTGCCGGCCGCGACCGAGCCGGTGAAGGCGACCTTGTCGATGCCGGGGTGCCCGACGAGGTACTCGCTGACCTCCCGGTCTGCGGGCAGGATCGACAGCACACCCTCCGGCAGCCCGGCCTCGCGCGCGATCTCGCCGAGGAGGTAGGCGTCGAGGGGCGACTCGGGCGACGGCTTCAGTACGACCGTGCAGCCGGCCAGCAGCGCGGGGGCGAGCTTGGCGGCGGCGACGAACTGCGGGACGTTCCAGGGGACGACGGCCGCGACCACGCCGACCGGTTCGCGCCGCACGAGGATCCGGCCGAGGACGCCGGCGCGCTCCTCCTCGTAGGTGAAGTCCCGCGCCACCGTGATCGCCGCGTCCCACACCATCATCGCGCCGAGGGCCTGGGCGAGGACGCTCCAGGAGTACGGCGATCCGTTCTCGGACGAGATGAGGCGCGCGATCTCCTCGTGCCGGGCGGCGATGCCGTCCTTGATGCGGCTGACGACCTCGATCCGTTCCTCCAGGCTGGTGCGCGGCCAGGGCCCCTCGTCGAACGCCTTGCGCGCGACGGCGACGGCCCGGTCCACGTCCGCCGGCGAGGCGTGCGGGACGCGGCCGATGACCTCTTCGGTGTGCGGGGAGATCACCTCGATGACGTCCTTGCCGAGGGGGTCGGTCAACTCCCCGCCGATGAACAGCTGTCCGTGTTCCACGAGATCGGTCATGGCCGACTGCCTCCCCGGACTCTCGCCCGTCGTCTCTGACGCTCCATCAGATATGCGGATACGACCCTGATACCAGTTCCCCTCACAGGAGTCCACGCCCCGCACACCACGGCTCAGCGACCTGGCGTCGACGGGGAACGGATGACTCAGGCACCCATCGAAACCCGTTCTACTTTCCGCCGTCCTTCCCGTTATAGTGACCGCACGCGGCGATTGGGGAGCCCATGGCGCAGGTGTACGACCACGGCGGCGGCGTGCAGTCCATCGAGGTCCCCATCCCGGACAACCCGCTGGGCCACACGCTCGTGTACGTCGTGGACACCGACCGGGGTCCGGTGCTGGTGGACACCGGCTGGGACGACCCGTCGTCCTGGCACACGCTGGCTGCGGGACTGACGGCCTGCGGCACGTCGCCCGACGAGATCCACGGTGTGGTGATCACCCATCACCATCCCGATCACCACGGCCTGTCGGGCCGGGTGCGTGAGGCGTCCGGGGCGTGGATCGCCATGCACGCGGCGGACACGGCGATCGTACGGCGGACGCGGTCGACCGGCCCCGAGCGCTGGTTCTCGTACATGGCGGCCAAACTCACGGCCGTAGGCGCCCCCGAGGGCCACATCGCGCCCCTGCGCAGCCCACGCCCCGGCGCCACGCTCCCCGGCTTCTCCCCCGCCCTCCCCGACCGCGAGATCGTCCCCGGCGACCTGCTCGACCTGCCGGGCCGCCGCCTGCGGGCGATCTGGACACCGGGGCACACACCGGGCCACGTCTGCCTCCACCTGGAGGAACAGCACCCGGCCGGGCGCCCGGGCCACGGCCGCCTCTTCTCCGGCGACCACCTGCTCCCCGAGATCACCCCCCACATCGGCCTCTACGAGGACCCCGACGACACCACGGCCGCCGACCCGCTCGGCGACTACCTGGCGTCCCTGGAACGCGTCGCGGCCCTGTCTCCCGCGGAAGTGCTCCCGGCCCACCAACACGCGTTCACGGACGCCCCCGCCCGCGTCCAGGAGCTGCTGGCCCACCACGAGACCCGCCTGGCCGCGTTGCTGACCCTCCTGTCCGAGCCCCTCACCGCCTGGCAGCTCGCCGAACGCATGGAGTGGAACCGCCCCTGGCCCCAAATCCCCTACTCCTCCCGCAACATCGCCGTCGCCGAGGCGGAGGCCCACCTGCGCCGCCTGGTCAAACTGGGACGGGCGGAGGCTGTGCCGGGGAGTGATCCGGTGACGTACGCGGCGGTGTGATCCCGGCTAACTCCGCGGCATGTACGAGTGGACCAACGCCCGCGCCCCGGGACGCCGAGGCGAGCGGCGCCAAGGACGAGAAGGAGGACGACGGTTCCTCCCCCTTCGGGACCTGGTGGTACGTCGGTGTCTTCCTCGTCGTCGGCATCGGTATCGGCTTTCTGCTCAGCGGGCGCCACAAGGGGCAGCAGCCGTGATGCGGCGTGCGGTCACGCTGTTTCTGGCCGGGCTCGTGCTCGTGGCGGGTGCGGGCGCGGGGCAGGCGCAGGCCGCCGGTTACCGGTACTGGTCGTTCTGGGAGCGCGACGGGGACGCGTGGGCGTACGCCACGCAGGGCCCGTCGACCACCCGGCCCGCCGACGGCGACGTGCAGGTCTTCCGCTTCTCGGTGAGCCAGGACTCGGCCGACGCGCCCCGGCCGCGCGGCACCGCCGACTTCGCCGCCATCTGTGCCAGGACGCCCGCGCAGGACGGGCACGGGCACACCACGCAGCCGTACATCAACCAGCGCTGACCTGAAGCTCCTTCACCCCGTTGATCCACGCCGAGCGCAGCCGGCGCGGGTCCCCGGTCAGCCGCAGCTCCGGCATCGCGTCCGCGACGGCGTTGAAGATGAGGTCGATCTCCAGCACGGCCAGGGACTTGCCCAGGCAGTAGTGCGGGCCGCCACCGCCGAAGCCGAGGTGCGGATTCGGGTCACGGGTGATGTCGAAGCCATCCGGGTCGTCGAAGACCTCGGGGTCGTGGTTGGCGGAGGCGTAGAAGAGTCCCACCCGGTCGCCCTTCCTGATGCGCTGCCCGCCGAGTTCGGTGTCCTGGGTGGCGGTGCGCTGGAAGGAGTTGACCGGCGTGGCCCAGCGGACGATCTCCTCGGCGGCCGTCCGGGGGCGTTCCCGCTTGTAGAGCTGCCACTGCTCGGGGTGGGTGAGGAAGGCGTGCATGCCGTGCGTGATGGCGTTGCGGGTGGTCTCGTTGCCCGCGACCGCCAGCATCAGCACGAAGAAGCCGAACTCGTCCGAGGCGAGGTTGCCCTCGTCCTCGGCGGACACCAGCGTCGTCACGATGTCCTTCGCCGGGCACTGCTTGCGGTCGGCGGCCATGTTCATCGCGTAGGCGATCAGCTCGGTGGCCGACTCCTGGCCGACCTCCTCGGTGATGGCGTACTCGGGATCGTCGTAGGCGATCATCTTGTTGGACCAGTCGAAGATCTTGGCCCGGTCGTCCTGCGGGATGCCGATCAGCTCGGCTATCGCCTGCAGGGGCAGTTCGCAGGCGACCCGGGAGACGAAGTCGAAGGAGCCGCCGCGCTCCGCGAGCGCCCCGCGGACGATCGCGTGGGCGCGGGCGCGCAGGGTGTCCTCCAGGGCCCGGATGGCGCGCGGGGTGAACACGCGCTGCACGATCTGCCGGACCCGGGTGTGCTCCGGCGGGTCCATGTTGAGCAGGATCAGCCGCTGGGCGTCGATTGCGTCCCGCTCGATGTGCTCGTTGAACCGGATGATCGCCGTGTTGAGGCACGAGGAGAACAACTCGGGGTGCGTGGAGACGTACTTGACGTCCGTGTGCCGGGTGACGGCCCAATAGCCGTCGTCGTCGAAGCCTGCCAGGCCGTGCGGCTGCGCGATCCAGCGGACTGGTTCGGCCCGGCGCAGGTCTGCGTACTCGGGCAGCGGCACGCGGTGGTGCAGCAGATCGGGGTCGGTGAAGTCGAACCCGTCGGGAAGCGCTGGGCAGGGCATGGGCAGCTCCAGCTATCTGACGAACCATCAGCAATTCACCGTGAACGTAGTAACGGGTTCTACAGGTGGCAAGAGGCACGACACCCCGAATTCCGTGCGGGATTCGTGCAGATCACGACTTCAGCGGGTGCAGCACCCTTGCGGTGACCCGCGTCACATCAGCAGACTGACTGGTAACTAGAACATGTACTAGTCCTGGAAGCCGGAGAGAACCAGACGTCCCCGGAGAGAACCCGACGTCCCCGGAGAGGATCCGCACCCATGGCCGCCGAACCCGTGATCGTCGAAGCCGTACGCACCCCCATCGGCAAGCGCGGTGGCGCGCTCGCCAACCTCCACCCCGCCTACCTGCTGGGCGAGACCTACCGCGAACTCCTGGGCCGCACCGCCATCCCCGCCGACTGCGTCGAGCAGATCGTGGGCGGTACGGTGACGCAGGCCGGGGAGCAGTCCGCGAACCCCGCGCGCACCGCCTGGCTGACCATGGGGCTGCCGTACGAGACGGCGGCGACGACGGTGAACAGCCAGTGCGGGTCGTCGCAGCAGGCCTCGCACATGGTCGCCAACATGGTCGCGGCCGGGGTGATCGATGTCGGCATCTCCTGCGGGGTCGAGGCGATGTCGCGCGTCCCGCTGGGTTCCGCGTCCAAGCACGGGCCCGGCAAGCCCTTCCCCGAGGAGTGGAACGTCGACCTGCCCAACCAGTTCGAAGCGGCGGAGCGGATCGCCCGGCATCGCGGGCTGACACGGGAGAACACCGACTCCCTCGGCCTGCTCTCCCAGGAGCGGGCCGCGCACGCCTGGGCCGAGGAGCGCTTCAAACGCGAGACGTTCGCCGTCCAGGTCCCGACGACCGAGGAGGAGCAGCACGCGGGCCTGGGCATGTGGCGGCTCGTCGACAAGGACGAGGGGCTGCGCGACACCTCCGTGGAGGCACTGTCCCGGCTCAAGCCGATCATGCCTACGGCCGTCCACACGGCGGGCAACTCCTCACAGATCTCCGACGGCGCCGCCGCCCTCATGTGGGCGTCCAAACGGATGGCCCGCGCCCTGAAACTGCGGCCGCGCGCCCGGATCGTCGCCCAGGCCCTGGTCGGCGCCGACCCGCACTTCCACCTCGACGGCCCCGTAGACGCGACGAAGGCCGTGCTGGGCAGGGCCGGGATGTCCCTGAAGGACATCGACGTCGTCGAGATCAACGAGGCGTTCGCGTCGGTGGTGCTGAGCTGGGCGCAGGCCTTCGACCAGGACCTGACGAAGGTCAACGTGAACGGCGGCGCCATCGCCCTCGGGCACCCGGTCGGCGCGACGGGCGCCCGGCTCATCACGACCGCCCTGCACGAACTGGAGCGCGCGGACAAGGAGTTCGCGCTGATCACCATGTGCGCGGGCGGCGGACTTGCGACCGGGACGATCATCCAGCGGCTTTGACTGGCGCTCCCTGCCGAGGGAAGGAGATTCAGAGCGATCGTGCGGGGCATCGGATCGCCCAGGCCCTGCGGGGGGACCGGTGTGCCCAACCGTTCGGGGCGCGCGGCTGAGCACGGGATGGTCGTACGGGTGGCGCGGCCGGGCGCGGTGACCGTGCGGGTGGCGTACTCGCCGTGGCCGCGGGACGACGGCGGGTGTCTGAGCCGGGAGGGCGAGTTCACGCGGCTGACGGTCACCGCGCCGGGCGAGTACCGGATCAGCTCGGAGTACGGTCCTTCAGCAGGTCCTTCTCGTTGCTGATCCCGGCGACGGCCGTGACGGTCCGGGCCCGCGGGCCCTGGAGCAGGTAGGTCAGGCCGAAGCCCGCGCCGACCACCACCGCGCCGCCGGCCGCGTCCAGCACCCAGTGGTTGCCGGTCGTGACGATCGCGGAGAGGGTGAAGAGGGGGTGCAGCAGTCCGAGCGCCTTCATCCACGCCCTGGGCGCGATGATCGCGATCACCAGACCGCACCACAGCGACCAGCCGAAGTGCAGGGACGGCATCGCGGCGTACTGGTTGGTGAGCGCCGTGAGCATGCCGTAGTCGGGCTTGGAGAAGTCCTGCACGCCGTGCACGGTGTCGATGATCCCGAGGTGCGGCATCAGGCGGGGCGGGGCCAGCGGGTAGAGCCAGAAGCCGACGAGGGCGAGGAGGGTGGCGAAGCCGAGGGAGGCGCGGGCCCAGCGGTAGTCGACGGGGCGGCGCCAGCAGAGGATGCCGAGGACGGCGAGCGGGACGATGAAGTGGAACGACGTGTAGTAGAAGTCGAAGAAGCTCCGCAGCCAGTCGACCTTCACGACGGCGTGGTTGATCGCGTGCTCGATGTCGAGGTGCAGGACGCGTTCGAGGTCGAGTATCTGCTGCCCGTGCTCCTCGGCGCGGGCCCGGCCGTCCGCGTTGCTGCCGCCGGTCGCCGCGAGCCGGACCTTGGAGTAGGCGGCGTAGGTGACCCGGATGAGGAGCAGTTCGAGGAAGAGGTTGGGGCGGGTCAGGACGCGGCGCAGGAAGGGCAGGAGCGGGACGTGTCTGAAGCGGGCCGGGACCGGTGCGGCGTACTCGGTGGGGATCGGCGACCGGTAGTACGGCGAGGTGCGGGACAGGAACGGTACAGCGGTGGCGGCGGCGATCGCGGCGAGCAGGACGACGTTGCCGCGCAGCGGGTACAGCGCGGCCATGTTCGGCAGGATCATCTTCGCCGGCAGGGTCATCACCAGGACGACGGCGACCGGCCAGACGAGCCGGTCGGAGGCGCGTGTGCCGACCCGGCCGACGACCGCGAGCAGCACCCACAGCAGCTGGTGCTGCCAGGCGGTGGGCGCCACCACGATCGCTGCGCAGCCGGTGATGGCCACGGCGAGCAGCAGCTGCCCGTCGCGGGCGTAGCGCACGGCGCGGCGCAGGCCGAGGACGGCGACGGCCGCGCCGAGCGCCAGGAACAGGACGATCTCCAGCGGGCCGGTGAGGCCGAGGCGGAGCAGGGCGCCGTGCAGGGACTGGTTGCCGAGGTCGTCGGCCCGGCCGCCGAGGCCGACGCCCGCCAGGTGGTGCACCCAGTAGGTGTACGAGTCGTGCGGCATCGCGGCCCAGGCCAGCGCGGTGCACGCGGCGAACGTGACGCCGGTGGCGGCCACGGCACGGCGGCGGCCGGTGAACCACAGCAGCGGCGCGAACAGCAGCAGCGTCGGCTGGAGGGCGGCGGCAACGCCGATCAGGACGCCGCTGGTGCGCTGGCCGCGGGCGACGAAACAGCCCAGCAGGACGAGCAGGACCGGGATGATGCCGGTCTGGCCGAGCGAGAGGGCGTTGCGCACCGGCAGCGACAGCATCAGCAGGCTGATCGCGACCGGCGCGGCGAGCAGGGCCGTACGGCGGCCGACCGGCTGCGGCAGGGCGCGGGCGGCGACCAGGCCGAGGGCGACCACCAGCAGGAGTGTGCCGAAGGTCCAGCCCCAGCCGAGGGCCTGCTCGGCGGATCTGGTGAGCGGCTTGAGGACCAGGCCGCCGAACGGGGTGCCGGTGAAGCGCGTCGATTCGTAGAGCGAGCCGTTGACGTGCAGGACGCCGTTCGGTCCGACCCAGGTCTCCAGGTCCGTCAGCCGCTCCCCGCGCGGGGTGCTCAGGACGACGGCGACCTGCCGTACGGCGAGGATCACTGCCACCAGCCACAGTCCGAGGCGGGCCGCGCGCAGG
Organism: Streptomyces sp. TRM68367; assembly: GCF_014495685.1. GTDB lineage: Bacteria > Actinomycetota > Actinomycetes > Streptomycetales > Streptomycetaceae > Streptomyces. Next base: position 136,065 of record NZ_JACTVI010000003.1, read on the forward strand.
CGTGCCCTGGCCGCACCGACGGCCGTCACTCCGAAGGCCTCCGCCGGCTGCCCACCGTGCTCCGCATTCGCCACGCCTCGTCGGCCTCCCGCCCCGTTCGACCCATGCGTCCCGTGCACGGGGAATTTCCCGTGCACGGGAATTTCCTGTGCGAACCCTATGAGGCTCGACCCGCCCCCGGGAGAGAGACGCAGGTTACCCCCGCTTCACCTGACGTCCGCTCTTCTTTTATCCCGATGACGATAGCCGGGGGGTGGCTGGGATGCCTCTCGGGGACGCGAGACGGATCACAGAGGGGCCTGCCTGTGGCCGCGCCGGGCGCCGCCCGCCGCGCTCTCACCCGTTCGGCTGAAACACGCCGCCGCGAAGCGGCGGACAGGGAACGATCACCAACTACCTTCGTTAGCGCACCTAGTTAGAACTGCTAACTAGCCATAGGGAAAGGCACAGATCCATGAGCCAGCCGCAGCCCTGGGCCGACGTCGACGCCTATTTCGCCGGCCACCTCTCGCCCGACGACGAGGCCCTCGAGGCCGCGCTGCGCGACAGCGACGCCGCCGGGCTTCCGCATGTCAACGTCACCGCTCCGCAGGGCAAGCTGCTCCAGCTGCTCGCCCAGCTCCAGGGCGCCCGCCACATCCTGGAGATCGGCACGCTCGGCGGTTACAGCACCATCTGGCTGGCCCGCGCCCTGCCCGCCGACGGCAGGCTGATCTCCCTGGAGTACAGCGCGAAGCACGCCGAGGTCGCCACGCGCAACATCGCCCGCGCCGGTCTCGACCGGATCGTCGAGGTGCGGGTCGGCCCGGCCCTGGAGTCGCTGCCCAAGCTCGCCGACGACAACCCGCCGCCGTTCGACCTGGTCTTCATCGACGCCGACAAGGCCAACAACCCGCACTACGTGGAGTGGGCGCTGCGCCTCACGAGCGCGGGCAGCCTGATCATCGTCGACAACGTCGTACGCGGCGGCCACGTCGCCGACACCGACAGCACCGACCCGGACATCCGGGGCACCCGCGCCGCCATCGAACTCATCGGCAGCCATCCCCGACTCAGCGGCACGGCCGTCCAGACGGTGGGGAGCAAGGGGTACGACGGTTTCGCACTGGCACGGGTGCTGGCGTAGGGGGGTGGACCTGCTCACAAGCCGCGGGCACCCCCGGCTCACACCGACCGACATCAGCACCGCATCCGTGAACGCCGGCCACGCCCACGGTCCACCACCGACAACACCGCTCAGCCGACCGCGTCCCGCTCGTCCCCCCGCTCCGTCTGGAAGTGGGTCAGGAACGGGCGGGCGGTGCTGAACTCCCGGAACCTGCGGGCCGCTTCGGAGTGGTAGGCGTCCGCACGCCAGACCAGGCTGAGAACGCGGTGGCACTGCGGTGCGTCGACCCGTACCCAGTCGACCCGCGCGCGCATGCCCAGCTCACGGGACATCGCGGGTACGAGGCCGATACCGAGCCCGGCGCCGATCAGGTCACCACTGGCGCCCGGCTCGTCGCCCTCGCAGGACAGCACCGGCGTGAGCCCCTCGGCGGCGAACAGCCGGTCCAGCAGGGCCCGTTGCCAGTACCCGGGGCGCGGCGTGACGAACGGTTCGGCGGCGAGCTCGGCGATGGTGACGCCGTCCCGCCCCGCCAGCCGGTGCCCCAGCGGCACCGCCAGCAGCACCTCCTCGCGGAACAGCTCCGCGGAGGCGAGGGCGGGCCCGGTCAGCGGCTGGGACGCCAGGCAGAAGTCCACCTCCCGGCCGCGCAGCCGCCGCTCCATCTCCTGCGCCGTGCACTGGAACAGCCGTACCTCCGCCCGGGGATGGTCCGTACGGAACCCGGCCAGCAGCCCGGTGAGGGTGAGCAGGGTCTCGGCGGCCACCGAGACCCGGCCAAGGCCCCGGTCCCGGGCGTCGAGCAACGCCCGCTGGGCGTCGTCCAGTTCGCTCAGCGCGCGTTCCACGTGCCGCAGGAACATCGTGCCGTACTGGTTCAGCCGCACCCGCCGCCCCTCCCGGTCGAACAGGGGCGTGCCCAGCTCGGCCTCCAGGCGCGCGATGGTGCGGCTGACCGACGGCTGCGCCACCCGCAGCGCCTCGGCGGCCCGGCTGATGTGCTCGAAGCGGGCGACGGTGCGGAAGTAGCGCAGCTGGAGAAGATCCATGCGGTCATCCTGACTCACGTGCGCCGCCGAACTCATGCCTTCCCGGCAATGAAGTCATGGCGGATTTCGTCTTGGACGGTATAAGCGTCCGGTCCTTACGTTGCTGCTGGAGGTCCACCGGCCTCCGTATCCCCGTGACAGCAAGGAAGGCCGAACCATGGGCGCTTCGGATCTGGCCCGGCTCCAGTTCGCGGCCACGACCGGGATCCACTGGCTGTTCGTGATCCTCACCCTGGGCCTGGTGCCGCTCGTGGCGCTCCTGCACACCCGTGCCGCGCTCACCCGCGATCCCGCCAGGCGGGCGGTCCTGGAGCGCACGACCCGCTTCTGGGGACAGCTGTACCTCATCAACTACGCGGTGGGCATCGCCACCGGCCTGGTGATGGAGTTCCAGTTCGGGCTCAACTGGAGCGGACTGAGCAAGTTCGCCGGGAACGTCTTCGGCGCCCCGCTGGCACTCGAGACCCTCATCGCCTTCTTCGCGGAGTCCACCTTCCTCGGCATGTGGATCTTCGGCTGGGGCCGGCTGCGCAAGGGCATCCACGTCACGCTGATCTGGCTGGTGGCCCTGACCGCCTACGCCTCCGCCTACTGGATCCTCGTCGCCAACGGCTTCCTGCAGCATCCCGTGGGCTACGAACTGCGCGACGGCACCGCCTACCTGACCGACTTCGGCGCACTGCTGACCAACCCCAGCGCGCTCCTCGCCCTCGCCCACATCACGCTGGCCGCGCTGACGACGGGCGGTGTCTTCGTCGCCGGGATCAGCGCCTTCCACTTCGCCCGGGGCACCGAGGAGACCGACCTGTTCCGCGGGTCGCTGCGGCTCGGAGTCTGGGTGAGCATGCTCGCGTCGTTCTTCGTCATCATCGTCGGCGACCTCCAGTTCCCGCTGCTGGAGCGGACCCAGCCCGCGAAGCTGGCCGCCCTGGACAGCAGTGACGCGCCCTGGCACGTCTGGCTGCGGATCTCGATGGACGCGATGACGATCATCGGCAACACCGTGTCCACCATCACGCTGATCGCCGTCGTCCTGCTGTGGAAGGACTGGCTGGTGCGCCGGCGCCCCCTCGCGTACCTGATGACGGCGGTGATCCCGTTCCCCTTCATCGCCTCCGTGGGCGGCTGGGTGTTCCGCGAGGTCGGCCGCCAACCGTGGCTGGTGTACGGAGAGTTGAAGGTCGAGGACGCGGTCTCGCACGTGAGCGTCACGACCCTGGCCGTCTCCTGCACGGGGTTCGTCGCCCTCTTCGTCGCTCTCGCCGTGACCAACTGGGCCCTGATCATCCGCTTCGCCCGCCGCGGCCCGCAGGGCGTGCAGCTGGGCGCCGCCCCCGAGGACAGACAGGGCGACAAGCAGCCGGTCCCCGCCTTCTGACCGGCTCGCGTTCCCACCCGCCCGCGTTCCGAACAGGAGTAACGAGATGGATCTGCAGACCGCGTGGCTGGCGCTCCTGGGCCTGCTGCTGGGCGGCTACTTCGTCCTCGGCGGCTACGACCTGGGCGTGCAGATGCTGCTGCCGGCCATGGGCCACGACGACACCGCCCGGGGCCCCGCCCTGTCCGCCATGGGCCCGTTCTTCCTGGGCAACGAGGTGTGGCTGGTCGCCTTCACCGGGGTGCTCTTCGGCGCGTTCCCGCACCTGGAGGGCAGCCTCCTGTCGGGCCTGTACCCGCTGATCGTGGCGATCCTCGTCGGCCTGGTCACCGGCAACGCGGCCGTGCAACTGCGCGGCCGGGCGCGCACGGCCGCGGGACGGCGGCGCTGGGACGCCCTGGTCGTCCTGGGCGGTGCGCTTCCCGCGCTGTGCTGGGGCCTGATCGTGGGCCTGCTGCTGCGCGGCCTGCCCCGGCGGCCCGACGGCAGCTTCCACGTGGGCACCGGTGACGTGCTGCATCCGTTCGTCCTGTCCTGCGGGGTGGCCATGGCCCTGCTCCTCGCGGCCCACGGCGCCGCGTTCCTGGCCCTGCGCTCCGCCGCCCCCGAGGCCGCCGCCCGCGCCGCGCACACGGGCAGGACCCTGCTCCGCGCCACCGCCGCGATCGCCGTACTCCCCCTGCTCCTCACCCTGTTCGGCGCCGGCGCCGCACCGCACAACCCGGTGTCCGCCGCCGTCCTCACGGCCGTGCCGGCCGCCGCCCTCGCCGCAGCGTGGCGGTCACTGTCCCGGGGCCGGACCGGCGCCGCCTTCACTGCCACCTGCTGCGCGGCCCTGACGCCGGTGCCACTGCTGGGTTTCGCCCACTACCCCTACGTCCTGGCCTCGCGGTCCGGCGCCGGCCTGACGGTCGGCCAGGCCGCCGCGGACGACGCCACCCTCACCGTCCTGTCAGCCTTCGGTGTCCTGGTGATCCCGGCGATCCTCGCCTACCAGGCGTGGAGCTGGTGGGTGTTCCGGGGCCGCACCGGACAGCGGCATCCGACGTACTTCTGAGCCAGTCTGCGGCCGTACGCCCCAAGGAGTTGTCATGAAACCCGCCGAACGCCGCCTCCTGCGCGAACTCCCCCTCCTCAGAAGGCACTTGGCGGTCTTCACAGGGCTCGCCGCCCTGACCGCTGCGGTGACCGTGGCGCAGGCCACCCTCTTCGCGACGGTGCTCGCCGACGCCTTCGCCGGACGGGCGGCGACCGGACCGTTGCCCGCGCTGGCCGCCGTCGTAGCGCTGCGGGCCCTGCTGTCCTGGACGCGCACCGCCCTCGCCCAGCGGACCGCCGCGCGGGCCAAGAGCCTGCTGCGCGGACGCCTGATCGACGCGATCCGCGCCCAGGGCCCGCCGCGGCTCGCCCGGACCCGGCACGGCGAGCTGACGGCGCTGCTCACACGGGGCCTGGACGCCCTGGACCCATACGTCGTGACCTACCTGCCCACGTTCGCGACCACGGCGGTGGTGCCGCTCGTGGTGATCGCCTGGCTCGCGGCCACCGACTGGACGTCAGCCCTGGTCATCCTCCTCACCCTGCCGCTGATCCCCCTCTTCGGCGCACTGGTCGGGGCGCACACCGCCGCCCGTACCGCCCGGCAGTGGAGCCTGCTCTCCCGGCTCGGCGGCCACTTCCTGGACGCGGTGGCCGGGCTGCCGACGCTACGGGCCTTCGGCCGGGAACGGCACCAGAGCCGAGTGGTGCGCGAGATGGCCGACGCCCACCGCCGGGCCACGGTGCGGGCCCTGCGGGTGGCGTTCCTGTCGTCCTGGGTTCTGGAGACGGTCGCCACACTCTCGGTCGCACTGGTCGCCGTCCCCCTGGGCCTGCGCCTCCTCGCCGGCGAGACCGACCTGCACGCGGCCCTGCTGGTCCTGTTCCTCGCCCCCGAGGCCTACCTGCCCCTGCGCACGGCGGGCGCGGCGTTCCACGACAGCGCGGAGGGGGTCGCGGTGGCCGAGCGGGTCTTCGCCGTCCTGGACGAAGGGGAGGAGGCCACCGGGGACGGCCGTTCCGCGCCTGGCACCGGAGGCGGTCGGTCGCCGGCCGACGGCTCCGGGCGGACCGCGGGCGGATCCGCCGACTGTACTGCGGCACCCGCAACCGACGGCGCTGCGACGGCACCCACACCCGGCGGCCTCCGTACGACGGCACCGGCGCTGACTCTTACGGCACCCGCGCTGACCCTCGAGGACGTCACCGTGCGCCACCCGGGGCGCGGGTCGCCCGCGCTGGACCGGCTGCGCCTGCACGTGCGGCCGGGTGAACGCGTCGCCCTGGTCGGACCCAGCGGTGCGGGCAAGTCGACGCTGCTCGCCCTGCTCCTCGGCTTCGTCCCGCCCGAGTCGGGCCGGATCCGGGCCGACGGCACCGACCTCGCCAGCATCTGCCCGGACGACTGGCGCAGCCGAATCGCCTGGGTGCCGCAGCGCCCCCACCTGTTCGCCGCGACCGTGGCCGACAACATCCGCCTCGGCCGCCCGGACGCCACCGACCTGCAGGTACGTCAGGCCGCGCGGGCAGCCGCAGCCGACAGCTTCATCGAGCAGCTGCCCAACGGCTACGCAACCCGCCTCGGCGAACGCGGAGCCGGCCTCTCCGCAGGCCAACGCCAACGAATCGCCCTGGCCCGCGCCTTCCTCAAGGACGCCCCCATCCTGCTCCTCGACGAACCCACAGCTCACCTCGACCCCGCCAACGAAGCGACGGTGACAAAGGCCACCGCCCACTTGATGAGAGGCCGCACCACACTCGCCGTACTCCACCGCCCCGCCCTCCTCCCCCACACCGACCGGATCATCGAGCTACAGGACGGCCGAATCGCCGGGGAACGGGAGACTCGGCCAGCCGGGGAACCGGAGGCTCGGATCGCCAGGGCACGGGAGACCCGGATCGTCGAGGCACGGGAGGACCGGATCGCCGACGCGGCCGCCCCGGCCCACGACCTCGCTCTGCCAACCCCCGACCGGGCGCCACGCGCCCAGGGCTCCGCAGCCGACAACGGCGCGCGGCAAAGCCGCAAGCCGCGCGCCCGCACACAGCACCCCACCCGCCCGCACCCGACGACAGCGCGCAACCGTGCTCGCAGGCCGCGGGCATGCGTGCCTCCCCCAGTGCCAAAGGGCCTGGGAGGTATCCCCAGGGCGGCACGGGTGGGCGCGGGCGGCACCCCGCCAGCGCCGGGCTGCGCGATCGCCCCCCGGCCCACACGAGCCGACGGTCACCGGGCAACGCCGGACCACGTGCCCCACCCGACCCTCCGCCTCCTGCGCACCCTCACCCCGCACTGGCGCCGCCTACTCCCCGCAACCCTCGCCTCCGCCACCGCCGAACTGTCCGCCACCGCACTGACGGCCACCGCCGCCTGGCTGATCGCACGGGCCGCTCAGCAACCGCCCCTCGCCGCCGTAACCCTCGCGATCGTCGCCGTACGGGCCCTGGCCCTCGGCCGCGGCGCACTGCGCTACACCGAGCGGCTCCTCGGACACGACGCCGCACTACGGGCCGTCGCCGGCTTCCGCACCCGCGTGTACGAGGCACTCGTCCCACTGGCCCCAGCCGGCCTGCCGGCATTCCGCAGCGGCGACCTGCTCACCCGCCTCGTCGACGACGTGGACGCCGTACAGAACCTGCTGCTGCGCGTACTGCTCCCCGCCGCCACGGCAACCGTGGTCGCGGGCACGGCGATCGGCCTGGCCGCCACGCTGCTGCCCACGGCCGCTCCCGTCCTCGCGCTGTTCCTCGCCGCGGCGGGGCTACTGGTGCCGTTCCTGGTGTTCGTCTCCGCCGCCCGACCGGGCGCCGCCGAGACGCAGGCACGGTCAGAGCTCGCCGCCCGCACCGTCGACCTCGTCCGCGGCGCCGCCGACCTGGCAGTATCCGGCGCCGCCGAACAGGCCCACGCCCGCGCACACGCCACGCACCGCCGCCTCGCCGCACTGGAGCGCCGCACGGCACTCACGACGGGCCTGGCCTCGGCCGCCGTACTGCTCTGCCAGGGCGCGGCCACACTCGCCGTCACCCTGCTCGCCCTGCGCGCCCACACGACCGGCGACCTGCCCGCCGTGGACCTCACGGTCCTCGCGGTCCTGACCCTGGTCTCCTTCGAGGCCCTCACCCCACTGCCCGCCGCGGCACGACGCCTCGCCGAGGTACGGGTCAGCGCCCGCCGCCTGGCCGACGTCTTCCGCACCCCGGCACCGGTCACGGAGCCGACAGCCCCCGCCACCCCACCCACCACAGCCACACTCGAAGTGACCGGACTGCGCGTACGCCACACCCCCGACGGCCCCTGGGCCCTGGACGGCGCCGACCTCAGCCTGCCGCCCGGCCGGCGCGTCGCTCTCGTCGGCGCGAGCGGCTCGGGCAAGTCGACCCTGCTCGCGGCGCTCATGCGGTTCGTCGACTACGAGGCCGGAAGCATCCGGATCGGCGGCCGGGAACTACGCGACTGCGCGGGCGCCGACGTACGCCGGACGATCACCGGCGTGACCCAGGACGCGCACGTCTTCCACACCACCGTCCGCGCCAACCTGCTCCTCGCCCGCCCGGACGCCACGGGGCACGACCTGCGCGAGGCGGCCCGGCAGGCCCGCCTGCTCCCCTGGATCGAGTCCCTCCCACAGGGCTGGGAGACGGTCCTCGCGGAGGACGGAGCCGCCATGTCGGGCGGCCAGCGGCAACGCCTGCTGCTGGCCCGCGCGCTCCTCGCCGACCCGCCCGTCCTGCTCCTGGACGAGCCGACGGAGGGACTCGACCCGGACACCGCCGACGCGCTGCTCACCGACATCCTGGACGCCACGCACGGCCGTACGACACTGCTGGTCACCCACCAGCCGGCGGGCCTTGCAGCCGCCGACGACATCGTCGTACTGGACGAAGGCCGCACCTACCGCCAGTCCCGCGCCGTCACGCCTCGTGGTAGAAGCCGACGTTGACGCTGCGCGGTTCGGTGCGGTCCTGGACGATGATCTCCCCGCTGCCGCCCCTGGGCAGCGGCACGGTGCCGCCGTAGACGATGGGCTGCGCGTACCCCCCGATGGTCAGCCGTACTTCGGAGGAGGGGTCGGGCTGCGAGCCGCGCAGCCACGACACCTGCCAGGTGCCGTCGGGCCCGCACAGGAACTCCAGGTGGACCCGGGACACGAACAGCCAGTCGTCCGGCGTCGCGAGCCGGCACACGGACTTGTCCCGGCCCACCCGCAGCACGGCGCCCGGCTCGCTGGGCGCGTCGGCCATGAGCATGCCGGCCGTGGCACCCGCCTCCGCCGCGGACACGGTTGCCATGGTGAGTTCGAGCACGTGCGCTCCTCCTGAACATCCTGGTACAGACCGGGAACGGCCTTGTACGGCGGCCGGATTGGCGCACCGCCGCCGCATGATAGATCGCCCGGCTGCACGGCGTCCGGCACAATGGGCCTCATGACCGAGCGAAAGCCACCCGGTGTCCCGTTCGAGTCCTGGGTGGAAAAGCAGATCCGCGACGCGGAGAACCGCGGTGAGTTCGATCACCTCTCCGGCGCCGGCAAGCCGCTCCCCCGCGACATGGAAGCGGCGTACGACGAACTGTGGTGGGTCAGGCGCAAGCTGCACCGCGAGGGCGTCTCCGTCCTGCCACCGGGCCTGGCTCTGCGCAAGGAGGCCGAGGACGCGCTCGCGGCGGCGCTGGCGGCCCCCTCCGAACGGGCCGCCCGCAGGATCATCGAGGACGTGAACACCAAGATCCGCGACATGCTCCTCAAGCCGCCGCCGGGTCCGCCGCTGGGCCAAAGGCCGTACGACGTCGAGGAGATCGCCCACCAGTGGCGTGAACGCCACCAGCCCGCGGGCGGATCACACGCGTAGCAGCCGTTCCACCAGAACCCGGTAGTCACGCAGCGCGAGCCGCAGCTGCTCGGTGTCGACGGCGTTCCCTTCCCCCGGTTCCCCCGGCTGCCAGGACATGCGCAGCGTACGACGACGCTGTGCCACGGCGTCCGTCAGGCGGCCGGCGACGTCCTCCAGCACGCGGTCGGCCTCCGCCACGGCGTCCCGGGGCCCGTCGACGAACCCGGACACCACGTTCTCCAGGCGCAGCGCCAGCTTGTCGCACTCGTCGGGCGGCAGCAGCCGCGGATCAGGCGCACGGTCGGACATGGACGATCAACTCTCCTTCGGATGCCGCCTGTTGAAGGCGCCCGGCAGGTGCGGACGGGCAGCCGGGGTCCGCCGGTCCCGGTCGTGCCGGGACGGCCGTACCAGCTCCTCGAACAGCGCCCGCGCCTCCACCATGGCCGCGCGCATCTCCTCCGTGCCCGGTTCGCCCTCCCTGGCCATCCGGTGCACGTGCCGGTACGCGTCCAGATGGCGGGCATGGCGCACCGACAGCGCGTCGAGCTGCTGCTCGTACCGCTCGCCGTCCGGATAGCCTCGCGCGACGGCGACCTCACCGAGCAGCCGGTCCGCCTCGCCGACGGCCTCCCGCGGCGAGTCGACGAACCGCTCCTGAACGGCCGTCCACCGCGCCTCGAACCGCGCACGCTCAGCAACCGCCAACGGCCGCTCACGCACCCGCCGCCGACGCAGCGCCACCCAGAGTCCCACGCCGACGACAACGACCGCCGCGATCACGATCAACGTAATGATCAGCCCTGTGGACATGAACACCGGGTAGCCCGAAGCCCGCCGTCAAAACGGCGTCGGCGTCGGTGGGGGCCGGGGGTGGGTGCGCTCACCCCCGCCGGCGGGGTGCCGCTGCGCCCACCCGTGCCGCCCTGGGGGTACCTCCCAGGCCCTTAGCGGTCCTTGCACTGGGGGAGGCACGACTGCCCGAAGCTACGGCAGTTGCGCGCGCCCGCGGCTGTGGCGGCTGAACGGCCCTGGCCACGTGCTCCTGGACTGGGGCGCCCCGCTGGTGATCGGTGTGACCGTTATGACCTGTTGAACCCGGCCGGAATCGGACATTCCGGGGAGCTTCCGAGCGAGGCTGTGGAGAAGATCTGGATAATCTCTGAAGTTCTCCGGGTTCTCTGGAGTGCGAGGGGAGGGGCGACGAACGTCATGGAACAGCCGATGGGGCCCCCGTGCCCGCAGTGCGGGGCACCCCGCAGGCCGGACAACACACCCTCCTGCGCGTGCACCCGCCGCGCGTCGGACGCCCGGCGCGACACCCGCGAGGCCCAGGCGGCAGCGGCGGAGGACTTCGACGCCCTGCGCATACGGCCGTACGTCGAACTCGACGACGCGTCCGACGCCGCGTGGGACGCACACTTCGAGCCATCCGCGGCCCCCGCCCACGCCCCGGCACCCGAAGACACCCCGAAGCCCTCCCCCACCGAGCCCGCCACGGCCGATCTACGCCTGTTCGACGCCTCGGAACCGAACGCCTCGGAACCGAACCCCTCGGAGCCGAACCCCTCGGAGTCCGATTCCCCGGAACTGAACCTCTCCGAGCCGAACCCCACCGGGCCGCACGCCACCGACCCCGAAGCCACCCGGCTCACCCCCATCACCACCGCACCGAGCGCACCCGCCCCGCCCACTCCCGAATTCGACGAGCCGCCCACCCCACCCCGCCGACGCCGACGCGCGGCCCTCCTCGCCGCCTCCGGCGCGGTAGTCGCGGTCGTAGCGGCGTCCGGGTACGCGAGCGGACTGTTCTCCTACGAGAAGCCGTCACGGGACACCGCACTGCCCGACGACATACGGGCCAGCGTCCCGGACACAGAGACCACCCCGCCCTCCACACCACCGGCCACGAACACCCCGTCGGCCCCGCCGCAGGCGCCCGCCTCGCCGACGTCCCCGCCCACCAGCGCGAGCCCGTCTCCCTCGCTGAACCCGTCCACGTCGCCGTCCAGCACCTCCCCGGCTCCGACCCGGTCAGCCGTACCGACACCGACCCCGACGGCCCCCGAGGCGACCGGTTCCATGGAGGCGTCCGACCACGGCCGGGAAAGGACCAGCCGGGTCCTGCGCCGGGGCGACAAGGGACCGGAGGTCACCGAACTCCAGCTGCGCCTACGCCAGTTGTACCTCTACAACGGCGACATCAACGACGAGTTCACCAGCCAGGTCGAGGACGCGCTGCGCAACTACCAGGAGGCACGGGGAATCCACGGCGACGACCTGGGCGTCTACGGCCAGGAGACCCGCACAAGGCTGGAGTCGGAGACGAGCGAGCCCTGACAGAACCCGTCCGGCGTTGTGAGGACGAGGCCGCAGCCCGAAGGGGGTCCGGGGTCGCAGCCCCCAGCACACCAACACCCGCATCTTCAGCCGACGTACACCCGGAATCCCCCGTCGGCCCCCACTTCCACCCGCACCTGGGTCAGATCCCGCACCACCGCATCCGGCCCATACACCCCGGCCCGCGGCCCGACCCCCACCACCCGCATCCCCGCGGAGCGCCCCGCCGCGATCCCGGCACCGGAGTCCTCGAACACCACACAGTCGGCCGGCGCGACCCCCAGTTCGGCCGCACCCTTCAGGAACCCCTCGGGATCCGGCTTGCTCGCGCCCACCGACTCCGCGGTCACCCGCACCGACGGCAGCTCCAGCCCCGCCGCCCCCATCCGCGCCCTGGACAGCGCGATGTCGGCCGAGGTCACCAGCGCGTGCGGCAGCCCCCGCAGCGAGGCCATGAACTCCGGCGCGCCGGGAACCGCGACGACCCCGTCCATGTCCGCGGTCTCCTCGGCGAGCATGCGCGCGTTGTCGGCGAGGTTCTGCTCCCTGGGCCGGTCCGGCAGCAGCAGGGCCATCGAGGCGTGGCCCTGGCGCCCGTGGACGACCTTCATGACCTCGTCCGCGTCGAGCCCATGCCGTTCGGACCAGCGCCGCCAGATGCGTTCGACCACGGCGTCGGAGTTGACCAGGGTGCCGTCCATGTCCAGCAGGAGGGCGCGGGCGGTGAGCACGGTGGTGGCCGTCATCGGCAGCTCCAGGGCGCGGGGAGAAGGGACCCGACGGCCTGCGCCAGATCCCGGGGGGACAAGGCGGCCCCGCCCGCCGGTCAGGGAAAACGGGCGGAGCCACTTTGTTCCTTCACGGTACAAAATAGTTCCGGCACCCGCCACCGCCTTCGGCAACAGTTCACGCACCGTTCAGCTCAAAGGGCCCCCTGCACACACCTCCCCATCGCGCACGGCTCCCTCCGCGCACGACCTCACCCACTCACGGCCTCCCACAGACTCCACGTCCCGAGCCCCAGCATCAGCAGCGCCGCGATCCGCGTGATCAACTTCAGCGGCACCCGCCTCATCAGCGCCTTTCCGCCGACGATGCCGATCCCGGCCACCGCCCACAGCGCGAGCACCGCACCCAGGCCGACGGAGAGCGGGTCGTCGTAGCGGGCCGCGAGGTTCGCCGTCATGATCTGGGTGAGGTCGCCGAACTCGGCGACCAGGATGAGCATGAAGCCCGATCCGGCGACCTTCCAGAAGGACTGGTTCTCGGGCTTGCGGATCTCCTCCCCGCCCTCATCCTTCTTCATCAGCAGAACTGCCGCGCCGCCGAGGAACAGCACGCCGGTCAGCGCGTGCACGATCTGCTGCGGCAACAGTGTGAGCACGCTGCCCGCCGCGACGGCGAGCGCGACGTGCAGGGCGAAGGCGGCGGCGACGCCCGCGAAGACGTAGGAGGCGCGGTAGCGGGTGCCCAGGACGAGACCGGCGAGCGCGGTCTTGTCCGGCAGTTCGGCGAGGAAGACGACGCCGAAGACGACGGCCGTCACGGTGAGGCTGATCAAGGGTTCCTCAATCGGTCGGGGCTGCCCCGCCGAGAGCGCTGGACGTTTCCGCACGACACCTCGGCACGGCAGCACACTCGGCACCCGTGCCGTACGGCACGGGCGTGCACTGCTTGCCGAAGGTCTCGCTGACAGACCGTGCGTGACGACCTGCCTCCGGGCGCCGGCTCAGACGAGCTGAGCAGTATGTCGACGGTCCGGCGAAGAGCTACTCCCCTTCTGCGCGCCCCATGCTACGCGACCGAAAGTTCGACAATGAACCTTGTCGTGTCATGGACGCGTCATTAGCTTCTAACCGGACGCACACCTCCCCGCAACACCACACGGCGAGCATTCTCACGCTCGCCCCGCCAACATCCCCACCCCACAAGGGAGTTCGCATGTCGAAGTTCTACGCGCGTCGACGCGTCAGCATACTCGCGGCGCTGACCGGGGTCATCGCCTCCGTCGGACTGTTCAACGGCCCGACCGCCTCCGCTGCCCTCCCCACCCCGGTGAGCGCCGCCACCGCCCGCGGCTACCTCTCCGAGCTCACCGTGGCGAACGAGGACCGCACCGGCTACGACCGCGACCTGTTCCCGCACTGGATCACCCAGTCCGGCGCCTGCAACACCCGCGAGGTCGTCCTCAAGCGCGACGGCACCAACGTCGAGCAGAACTCCTCCTGCGCCGCCACCAGCGGCAGCTGGTACTCCCCGTACGACGGGGCGACCTGGCGCGCCGCCTCCGACGTCGACATCGACCACCTCGTCCCGCTCGCCGAGGCCTGGGACTCCGGCGCCGACAGCTGGACCACCTCCCGCCGCCAGTCCTTCGCCAACGACCTGACCCGGCCGCAGCTCATCGCCGTCACGGACAACGTCAACCAGCAGAAGGGCGACCAGGACCCGGCCGAGTGGATGCCCTCACGGTCCGACTACCGGTGCACGTACGTCCGCGCCTGGGTCCAGGTGAAGTACTACTACGGCCTCTCCGTCGACTCGGCCGAGAAGTCCGCGCTGCGGAACTACCTGTCCAACTGCTGAACCGGCTGTCGACACGGCGGATCGTGTAGACGGATTTCTGTACCGGAACCTCCCCGCTGACCTCCGTCGTTCCGTACTGTGCGGGGCGACGGAGAGGGGACGACCATGGCCGGACTGCGCCTCGGGCCGCTGCTGAGGTACGCCGAAGGCTCGTCCGCGACCGTCTGGGTCGAGGCCAGCCGTCCGTGCACCGCCGAGGTGCGCTGCGCCGACGGCGCGGGCGGCACGGCCCGCACCTTCCAGGTCGCCGGCCACCACTACGCGCTGGTGCCGGTGACCGGCCTCACTCCGGGCTCGTCGACGACGTACGACGTGTTCCTGGACGGCACGCGCGTGTGGCCGCTGCCCGACTCCCGCTTCCCGCCCTCCGTCGTCTGCACGCCGGCCGCGGCGGACGGCGTCCGCGTGGCCTTCGGCTCCTGCCGCTGGGCCGCGCCGCCCTCCGACGAGAAGGACCCGGTCGGCCCGGACGCCCTGGACACCCTCGCCGCGCACATGGCGGCCGACCCCGGGGGCGAGCGGCCCGACGTGCTGCTGCTCCTCGGCGACCAGGTGTACGCCGACGAGACCTCCGACGCCACGCGCCGCTGGCTGGCCGCCCGCCGCGACCTGCGCGAGCCGCCGGGCGACGAGGTCGCTGACTACGAGGAGTACACCCGGCTCTACTACGAGTCCTGGCTCGACCCCGGGGTGCGCTGGCTGCTGTCCACCGTGCCCAGCTGCATGATCTTCGACGACCACGACGTGATCGACGACTGGAACACCTCGGCCGCCTGGGTCGCCGACATGCGGGCCACGCCCTGGTGGCGGGAGCGGCTGCTGAGCGGGCTCGTGTCGTACTGGGTGCACCAGCACCTGGGCAACCTCTCGCCGGACGAGCTGGCCTCCGACCCCTTGTACGCGGCCGTGCGCGAGACCCCGGACGCCACCGACGTGCTGCGCGCCTTCGCCGCCAAGGCCGACGCCGACCCGGCGTCGGTGCGCTGGAGCTACCGGCGCGACTTCGGCCGCGTACGGCTGCTGATGGTGGATACGCGCGCGGCGCGGGTGCTCGACGAGACCGGCAGGGCGATGCTCGACCCGGCCGAGGCGGAATGGCTGCGCGAGCAGGTGCTCGAGGCGCGGCACTCGTACGACCACCTCCTGATCGGCACCTCGCTGCCGTGGCTGCTGCCGCATCTGGTGCACGACGCCGAGGGGTGGAACGCCGCGCTGTGCCGGGGCGAGAAGGGTGCGCGCTGGGCGCGCTTCGGGGAGGATCTGCGGCGGCGGGCCGATCTGGAGCACTGGGCGGCGTTCCCGGCGTCCTTCGACGCGCTGGCGCAGCTGATCGCCGAGGCCGGTACGGGGCCCGGGGCGCCGGCGACGGTGTGCGTGCTGTCCGGGGACGTGCACCACGCGTACGTGGCCGAGCCGTCCTGGCCGGGCGGCGGGCCGGACGCGCGGGTGTTCCAGCTGACCTGCTCCCCCGTGCACAACGCGATCCACCTGGCGATCCGCCTCGGTTTCCGGTTCGGCTGGAGTTCCCCGGCGCGGGCCCTGGGGCGCAGGATCGCCGGGCACGGGCGGGTGCCACGGCCGTCGGTCGACTGGCAGCGGACCGGGGGTCCGTGGTTCGGCAACCAGCTCATGACCCTGACGCTGCGCGGCCGTTCGGCCCGTTTGCGGCTGGATCAGGCACGGGCGGAGCGCGGCGGCGGCGCCCGGCTGCGGACGGTGACGGAGTCGGACCTGACACCGTGACGGGCCTGACACCGTGACTCGCCTGGCACCGTGACGGGCCTGCCGGTGACGCGCCGGGTGCCCGCGGGTTGCGCGGCTCGGACCGGCGCCGCGGCCGACCCCGTCGACGACCGTCGCACAAAGTCCAGAATCGCCCCGTAATTCACCTGTTTCATCCGTTTGTTGGGCTTGCTACTCCCGTGACCCGTGATGCTCGTGACGCATCCCACACTGGACCGTAATCCTGCCACCCTGGGCTCGGAACCCCCTTCCGACGACGGCATGATGAGGCGGACCCTCCGCTTCCAGCGGGCGGTCTCGCCGCCACGCGCCCCACATGCCCGGGAGTCACGTCGTTGTCTGCACCGACCGAGGAATCCGTACCGGCCAAGACATCCGCACGGGCGGCGGAGCCTGAACCGGCGGCGGAGTCCGTACCGCTCGCCGTCGCCCTGGTCGGCGCGGGCCCTCGCGGCACCAGTGTCCTGGAGCGCCTGTGCGCCTCCGCGCCGGAGCTGCTCGCGCCCGATGTCCGGCTGACCGTGCACGTGATCGACCCGGCCCCGCCCGGACCCGGCAGGGTCTGGCGCACCGCGCAGTCGCCCGAACTGCTGATGAACACCGTGGCCTGCCAGGTGACCCTGTTCACCGACGACAGCGTGGACTGCTCGGGCCCGATCCGGCCCGGCCCGAGCCTGTACGAGTGGGCGGGCGGCGCGCTGGACCCGGACGAGTACCCGACCCGGTCGCAGTACGGCCGCTACCTGGAGTGGGTGTTCGCGAAGACCGTCCGGGAGGCGCCGCCCGCCGTGCACGTCGAGACCCACCGGGCACGCGCCGTACGGCTCGACGAGGACCCGGACGGCCGCCAGTCGGTGACGCTGGACGACGGGCGCACGCTGTCCGGCCTGTCGGCGGTCGTCCTCGCGCAGGGACACCTGCCGGCGTTCGCGGACGCGGAGCAGCAGCACCTGGCCGCGCACGCCGGGCGGCACGGCCTGCGCCATCTCCCGCCCGCGAACCCGGCCGACGTCGACCTGTCCGCCGTATCCCCCGGCGAACCGGTCCTGCTGCGTGGCCTTGGCCTCAACTTCTTCGACCACACGGCCCTGCTGACCACCGGCCGCGGCGGCCGTTTCGTGCGCGAGCGGTCCGGGCTGCGGTACGTCCCCTCCGGCGCGGAGCCGCGGCTGTACGCGGGCTCGCGACGCGGCATCCCTCATCAGGCCCGCGGCGACAACTCCAAGGGACCGTACGGCCGGCACGTCCCGCGCGTGCTCACCCCGGAGGTGATCGCCGGTTTCCGCAAACGCGCGGACTCCGACGAGGCGCCGGACTTCCTGGCGGAGATATGGCCGTTGGTGGCGAAGGAGGTGGAGACGGTGTACTACACGGCGCTGATCCCGAGCCCGGAGTTCACCGAGCGCTTCCTCGCCGTCCCGCACCGCGACCCCCTGGAGACCCGGCTGCTGGACGAGTACGGCGTGCCGGAGGCCGGCCGCTGGTGCTGGGAACGCATCTCCCGCCCGTACGCGGGGCGCGCCTTCGCCGATCCGGACGCGTGGCGCGTCTGGCTGCTGTCGTATCTGCGCGAGGACGCCGAGCAGGCCGCCCTCGGCAATGTGCACGGCCCGCTCAAGTCCGCTCTGGACGTGCTGCGCGATCTGCGCAACGAACTCCGGCTGATCGTCGACCACGGCGGGCTGACCGGCACCTCGCGCCGGGAGCACCTGGACCGCTGGTACACCCCGCTCAACGCCTTCCTGTCCATCGGCCCGCCCCGGCGCCGCATCGAGGAGCTCGCGGCCCTGGTGGCGGCGGGCGTGGTGGAGGTGCTCGGGCCGCGTCTTGAGGTGCGGTGCGTGGACGGGGCGTGGCTCGCGCGCTCCCCGGAGGTGCCGGGCTCGGCGGTACGTGTGACAACTCTCATAGAGGCCCGGCTGCCGGAACCCGATGTCCGGCGCACAGCGGACGATCTTCTCGCCGGACTGTTGAAAACCGGCCAATGCCGTCCGCACACGGTGGCCGGTTACGTGACGGGCGGGCTGGATGTGACCCAGCGGCCGTATCGTCTGATCGACCGTGACGGGTGCGCACACCCCCGTCGATTCGCCTTCGGGGTGCCGACGGAAGGGGTGCACTGGGTGACCGCGGCGGGGGCGCGTCCAGGGGTGGATTCGGTCACGCTCTCGGATGCCGATGCGGTGGCGCGGGCGGCACTGCGGGCGGTTATGCCCGAAACGGAGCCCCACGGAGGCGCTCTCCCCTGGCCAGAAGTTGAACTTGCAAGCATTGATTAGCTTTTCCTAACGTGGGTGACCCGCTCGGTTCGGTCCCCGAACCGGTCCGCGGCCCGGACCGTTCACCGAAGGAGTCACCCCCACATGACCGCACGCCTCAAGAGCGCTCAGCCGTACGCAATCGGCCTGTTCCGGATCGTTGTCGGCCTGCTCTTCCTCTGCCACGGCGCCGCCAAGCTGTTCGGCGTCCTCGGCGGCGCGGACGGCAAGGGCGGCACCGTGGAGGCCGGGGCCTGGCCCAGCTGGTACGCGGGCCTGATCGAGCTGGGCGGCGGCAGCCTGGTGCTGCTCGGCCTCGGTACTCGGATAGCGGCGTTCATCGCCGCCGGCGCCATGGCCTACGCGTACTTCAAGGTCCACCAGCCGCAGGCCCTGTGGCCGATGCAGAACCAGGGTGAGGGCGCGGCCATGTTCTGCTGGGCCATGTTCCTGCTGATCTTCACGGGTTCCGGCGCGTTCGGCGTGGACCGGCTGTTCGCGAAGCGCTCGTCGGCCGAGCGCAGCCGGACCTCGGAGCCGGTGACGACCTGACCGCACACGCGAAACGGCGTCTTCCCTGCCCTTGAGCAGGCAAGACGCCGTTCGTTTGCGCGAAGTCCAGCCAGACCTCGTTCCGGGCGTTGACATGCTGCGGGTCGGCGGAGGGCTTGTGCCGGCAGTGCCCGCCGGGGCGGCGGGGTCGGCGCCGCAGGGCCTGGCGTGCATGTGGACGCCGTACTCGCGTCCTGACTTCAGGCACGTCACGCGAAAGCCGCACGGTCGTGGCCGCACCGGGTCCGGTGCGCCGGCCGGTCTCGAGCCAAGCGGCGGCCGGGACCAGTTCCGTGTCGCATGTCACCTGTCACCGCCGCGGACGAACCGAAGTCGGCGAGCGCGGCGAAGCCCGCGTCCGTCCGCGCCGAGTAGCCGTGGACGCCGTCGTCCGGGCCGGCGAGGTCGTCGCTCCCGCGCATCCGGCGCCGGCGGACGCCGGTTCCGCTCGCGAGCACGGCCGCTGCGACGGCGCCCACACAGTTCCCGCCATCATGGCGCGATCTCGGGGGCCCCTCTGCGTTGCTACGGACCTCCGCACGGACCGCCCACCGGGAGGCGGCAGCCGGGTGAACATGGCGTGCCGATCACACGAGCCCCTCGTGAATCTCCTGTCACATGCCAGGCGTACGCTGCATGGCTGTCATCGGTCACTCCTGCCGCTCCCCCCGCGTCATCGCGGCACGGTCTGACCCACCGGGGAAGCCATGGGGAGTCACGGGGAGTTGTGGTGCTGGAGAGTCTGGGGTCGCTGACCGGCAGCCCATGGATCTACGCGGTGGTGGCCGGGTCGGTCCTGCTCGATGTGTTCGTACCGGTCCTGCCGAGCGGCGTGCTGGTGATCACGACCGCGACGGCGGCGGCCGCGGGTTCGGGCGCGGCGACCGGTCATGTGCCGCACGACGTCCCGGACATCCTGGTGCTGACGGTGTGCGCCGCCACCGCCTCGGTCCTGGGCGACCTGGTCGCCTTCCGCCTGGCCTGGCGCGGCGGCGCCCGGCTGGACCGGGCCATCTCCCGCTCGCGCCGGCTGACCACCGCGCAGGAACGTCTCGGCGCAGCCCTGTCCCGCGGCGGCGCCCTGGTCGTGATCGCCCGCTTCGCCCCCGCGGGCCGCTCGGTCGTCTCCCTCGGCGCGGGCGCCGCCCACCGCCGCGTCCGCGAGTTCCTCCCCTGGTCCGCCCTGGGCGGCCTGACCTGGGCCACGTACAGCGTCGCCCTCGGCTACTTCGGCGCCCACTGGCTGGGCGCGACGTGGCTGGGAACGGCGGTGTCCGTGGGGGCACTGTTCGGGGCGGGCGCGGGGGCGGCGTTTCTGATGCGACGGCAGCCTGCGTAACGCCCCCAGGCCCTAACCGGCCCGCCGGGCGGTGGCGCCCCGTACCTCCAGGTCAGCCAGCAGGTCGGCCGTGGCCTCAGCGACCGCGTCCACGGCGCGGTCGAAGACCTCACGGTTGTGGGCGGCGGGTGCCCGGAACCCCGAGACCTTCCGCACGTACTGCAACGCGGCAGCGCGGATCTCCTCCTCGGTGGCCTCCTCGACGAGCACGGGCGGACGCAGCGTCTTGATACTCCGGCACATGCTCCCAGTCTCGCCCCGTTCGCCGCCCCCGGTCTCCTGAATGGACATACGTACGACCGCGACGCCCGCCATGATCTTCGCAAGGCGGCCACCGTCCCGGGGCCGACCGACGAAGGAACACCGTACGTTGGCGAACGAACTCACCGTGGCAGCCCTGGGTCCGGGCGGAGTGGGCGGCCCGCTCGCCGGCCCTGGTCCGCGCTCCGATCCCCCAACTGCCCCGGGGCAGCCGACTGGACATCGTCGAGGCCAACCCACGCTTCGCCGCACTCAGCCACACCCGTTCGCATGAACCTCCGAACGAAACTCGCCCCCCAAATTCGAACAGGCGTATCATTGCGTCGTGGCTACGACCTATGACTTTCCGAGTGACCTCCTCGCCGGTCAGGAGGAACTGCATCAGGTCCGGGCCGAGCTGTCGGCCCTGCTGAAGCGGCTCCCCTGGTCGGTCGAGCCGTTGGACGGCTTCAGTGACGACAATGGCTGGCGCAAGGTGGAGCGCCCCGCCTCGCCCGGCTGGACCGCCGACGAACAGGCCGAGATCGAAAAGCTCCGCCAGCGGGAACGCGAACTCGCCGTGTTCGTCAGCACCCACCGCTACTGGTCGGAACTCCCCGGCCCCGACGGAGTGGGCGCCCGCAGCAGGCTGAAGCACGCCCGGGAGGAGTCATCGAAAGGGACCGAGGGGACGTCGTAGAACTTCCGGGCAGAGAAGAGGCCTCCCGGGGACGGACCACACAGGTCACGCCGGAAGGCCTCTTGCTGCTACCTATCCTCGGTGGGCGCGGACGGTTTCGAACCGCCGACATCCTGCTTGTAAGGCAGGCGCTCTACCCCTGAGCTACGCACCCAGGACGAGTCGACAGCCTACATTGCCCGAGGCCCCGTCCCGCAAACCCGTTCCCCGAGGTGGCTCCGGCGGTCGCGGTGCGGTCCCGTCGAGGGCAGTAGCGGTTGCGGCGAGGGCTCGGTGACCGGGGGTTAACCCCACCTCGAAGCCGGTAGTCGTCCGGATCCCATGGCGGCCTCCGGCTCCGTACGGTCGAAGAGCCTTCGCAGGCCGCCTTGCTGTCCGTACCAGGGGGTGACCGTCATGTCCCGTGCCACCCGCACCGTTCCCGCCCGCGCGGCCGCCGTCGCCGGCGCTGTCGTGGTCCTCGTCGCGGGTCTGAGCGCCTGCGGGGCCTCCGCCGGTGACGACAAGGACCCCGAGCACCGGTCCTTCGCCCTGCGGGGCGACACCCTCACCGTCGACTCCGACGACTCCGCCCTGGAGATCGTCGCCGCGGACACGAACCCGGCTGGCCGGATCGAGGTCACCCGGTGGTTCGAGGGTTCCGTCGTCATCGGTGAGGAACCCAAGGTCACCTGGTCCTTCAAGGACGACCGGCTGGTACTGCGGATGACGTGCAGCGGAATCGCCGTCGACTGCTCCGCCAGGCACCGCATCGAGGTGCCGCGCGGCATCGCCGTGAACGTCGAGGACGGCGACGGCAGTGTGCGGGCGCGCGGCTTCCGGGACGCGCTGAACATCCGCACCGGGGAGGGCTCCGTGCGCGTCACCGACACCACCGGGCCGCTTCAGGTGCGCACCGGCGACGGGTCCGTGCGCGCGGACGTCTCCTCGCGGCAGGTTGGCACCCAGACCGGCGACGGTTCGATCCGCCTCCAACTCGGCGCCGTACCCGACCTGGTGGAGTCCCGCACCGGCGACGGCTCGGTGACGATCGCACTGCCCCGGGAGACCTACCGCGTGACGACCAAGACCGGTGACGGCGCCGTCGATGCGTCCGTGCCCCGGGACGACACCAGCGCCCACGTGGTGAACACCCGCACCGGCGACGGCAAAGTCACGGTCCGCACAGCGAACTGACCGGCCCGTGTGTTCGTCTTCAACCGGTGGGAGAATGGCACCGGGCAAGGTGGACGACAGCACGGGAGAGGGATGTGACGGCGACACCAGCGCAGCCGTATACGCCGTTGGTGCCGCGCGCATGCCGCCCGCGCCGCCACCCCCGCCGTGCGCCCGGGCCGGTCCGGGACACGCTCACCCTGTTGGGCCTGCCGCTGGTCGCCGCGCTCGCGCTGCCCGCCGCGTTCGCCGGGGGCGGCACGCGACGCTGGTTCGGCGGGCGGGCCGAGAGCCAGCGGGCCGAGGCCCAGGCCGCGAAGGACGCCGCGGCCGCCGCCTTCTACGAGCTCGACACCGCCCAGCGCGACCTGCGCATCTCCATAGAGACGATCACGGCCGTCGACGACTCCCCCTCCGGCCGGCGCGCGGTCGGCGACTTCGAGGCCCTCGGCCGCCGCATCGACGAGGTCAGCCACCAGTACATCAACGCCGTCGACGCCCACGACCTCGACCGCGACGACCTGGAGGCCTCCGCCGCCTCCCGTGCCCGCGCCGAGCTGACCGCCGCCAAGGACGAGCTGGGCCGGGTCAAGCAGGAACTGGACCGGTTCGCCGACGGGCTCGGCCCGCTGCTCGGCAAGGCCGAGACCCAGCTGGCCCGGCTCGCGCCCGCGGTCGAACGCGCCCGGCAGTCCCTGCTCGCCGCCAGCAACGCCCTCGACACCGCGCGTGGCTCGGGCCTGAAGGCCGAGGACCTCGCCTCCCGGCTCGCCGCTCTCTCCCCCGAGCTGACCCGGCTCAACCAGGGCGCCGGCCAGCACGGCGTGCCCCAGACCCTGGATCGGGCCGAACGCGTCGCACGCGAGGCCGAGGCCATCCGGGCCGAAGCCGAACGGCTCCCCGAACGAGCCGCCGAGATCGGCACCCGGCTCGTCTCCCTGCGCACCCGCGCCCAGGCCCTCACCACCCGCGCCGAACAGGTCGAACCGGTGCTGAGCGAACTGCGCCGCCGCTTCACCGCCGCCTGCTGGCAGGACCTCCAGCAGGTCCCGGACCAGGCCGCCCAGACCGTACGGCAGGCCGAGCAGAAGCTGGCCGAGGCCCAGGCCGCCCGCGACGACCAGCGCTGGCCGGACGCCACCGCCCTGCTGTCGACGGTGCGCGCCCTGCTGAACGCGACCGACGAGGCCGTGTCCGCCGCCGGTGACCGCCTGCGGCGCCTGAACGCCGTGCTGAAAGACCCCCAGCAGGAGATCGACCGCACCCGCTTCGCCATCCGTGACGCCCAGCGCCTGGCCATGGCCGGCCGCAATACCCCCGACCCCCGGCACGCCCGCCCCCTCGACGACGCGGTGGCCCGGCTGGACCGCGCCATCGCCATCCTGGAGGGCCGGCACCCCGACTACTGGCACTTCCTGACGGAAACCGAAGCGGTACGGCAGACGGTGTCCCGCGTGGTATCCCAGATCCGCGAGGAACGCGGCGCCGCGCACTGACCACGGTACGGCCCGGACCGACCAGGGAAGGGACGGCATGCCGCCCGGGTCAGCGCTGGCGAGGGCGAGGGTGGTGCGCTGGGGTCGCCGAAGGGCGCAGGCACGCAGCCGATGTCCGTGGGCGGATCCGCTGTTCCCCGACAGGTGCCGAGACACCCGCCATTCGCGACGCGACCGACCCGAAGGGCTCGGCCGCCCCCTGCCGCTGCCCCAGGCCGGATACGACCGAGTCCGCTCACCCCTACGGCAGCCACCGACCACCGGTTAACCTGTGCTCATGCCTCGCTATGAGTACCGCTGCCGGACCTGCGGCGACACCTTCGAACTGAGCCGTCCCATGGCGCAGTCCTCCGCCCCCGCGAACTGCCCCGCCGGCCACGACGACACGGTGAAGCTCCTGTCGACGGTCGCGGTCGGCGGCTCCGCTCCGACGCCTGCCGCCTCGCCCCGCGCGACGGGCGGGGGCGGCTGCTGCGGTGGCGGCTGCTGCGGCTGACACCGGCTCACCTCGGCGTGCGGTCGGCGCGGGCTGCGGTACGGCGTGGGCTGCGCGTCCCGGAGATCGGCCCGCCCCTGGTGCGACGTGGGCTCCGTCCCGGCGATCCGCTCAACTCCCGGTGCGGGCTGGGCTCAGCTCCGGTGGCAGGACCAGCTCGCAGGCGTGGCGTGGGCACCACTCCCGGGCGTTTCGCTCAACTCCCGGTGGTCCGCTCAGCTCCCGGCGGTCTCTCAACTCCCCAGGTAGCGGAGCACCGCCAGCACTCTGCGTGAATAGCCTTCACCTCAGACGACGAAATACGCGACGGTCGCCATCGCCCGCTCCGGCTCCTCCACGAGGTCGTACTCCACCCGCACCGGCACGGACGTCCGCTCCGCGACCGTCTCCAGCGCCGCGTGCAGCCCTGCCTCGTCCAGCGTGGTCGGATAGATCCGCCAGGCCACCTCACGCAGATCTTCCAGCGCCTGGCGGCTCTCCTCGTGGGCCTGTCTCAGCAGCCGGTCCCGGCGGTCCCCGTCCTGGCTGCGCCGGGCGCGGCCGAGCAGCATGCCGAGGGCGACCAGGCGCTGCTGTACGCCGTCGTGCAGGTCCCGTTCGATGCGGCGCCGCTCGTCGTGCACCGCGTCCACCACGGCGGCACGGCTCGCGGACAGTTCCGCGATCCGCCGCTCCAGCTCCTCCTGGTGGCGAGGGCCGAGAAGGCGCCGGGCCAACCGCCCTTCCAGCTCGGCGACTCCGAACATGCCCTGCACGGCGAGGAACAGCAGGAAGAGCCCGCCGAGGCTGCCGTAGGTGATCGCGCCGGGATTGCGGACGTCGTCCACAAGCAGCCAGATGTATATCCAAGACGTGCCGTACCCGAGGCCGATGGCCACCGACAGCATCACGACTCCGCCGAGGAGGCCGAGGGCCCAGCGGCAGGCCAGGTACCGCAGGGCCGCCATGTCCGTGTACGCGGGTGAGACGCTGACGCGCAGCCACAGTTTCAGGCGGAGCCGCTCGAACTTCGTCAGTCCTCGCGCACACGCGAGAAGAAAGCGGAGTATGGCGCGGCGCCCGGCCGGCCAGGCCGCCACGGGCAGCATGGCCAGCCCGGCGAGGACGACGAAGGGCAGCTCGATGACGGCCGCGGCGGCTCCCGTGATGAGGCCCACCGCGCACCGCACTCCACGTCGCGCCATGTCTCGCATGATCGCGAGGCTATCCGGGCGCAACGACCGTGCACACTGCGGAAAACCGCAATTCGGATTTGCGGTGAACCGCAGTGGATCGTGCGGACTTCCTCAGGGTTTCTTCAGCTGCGATTTTCTAGCGTTGTCGGCATGACAGCCATCGCAGCGCAGGCGCTCAGCGAGTACACGACGACAGCGGGCACAATCGCCGCGGACGCGGTCGCCGCGCACTCGACGGCCGTGACGGCGGGGATACCGCTCGCGGCCGGGGGCGCCGGCGCGCCGGAGTGGGTCAGCGGGCTCATGGATTCCTGGGGCGCTCCGGGCGCCGGCCTCGCCGTCGCGCTGGAGAACCTGTTGCCTCCCATCCCGAGCGAGGTGATCCTGCCCCTCGCCGGATTCGCCACGAGCGCGGGCAAGATGAGCCTGCTCGCCGTCCTGCTGTGGACTACCGCCGGCTCGGTGATCGGGGCGCTCGCGCTCTACGGGGTCGGTGCGCTGCTCGGCCGGGACCGGACAGTGGCGATCGCTGCCCGGCTGCCGCTGGTGAAGGTGGCGGACATCGAGAAGACGGAGGCGTGGTTCCTCCGGCACGGCACCAAGGCGGTGTTCTTCGGCCGGATGATCCCGTTCTTCCGCAGCCTGATATCGGTGCCGGCGGGCGTCGAGCGTATGCGTCTGCCCGTGTTCCTGGGCCTGACCACGCTGGGCAGCGCCATCTGGAACACCGTGTTCGTCCTGGCGGGCCACGCGTTGGGCGACAAGTGGCCCGAGGTGACACGGATCGTCTCCACCTACTCCAAGGTGGTCCTCGCCGTGGCCGCGCTGACGGCGCTGGTGTTCATCGTCCTGCGGATGCTGCGGCCGGGCGACGGACGGCGCAGGCGGGGTCGCGAGCACTCGCGTTCTGAGGACAGTCATGAGGGCATACGCCCGGTCGGCCAGGCCGGCCCCTCCGACGCGGCCGAAGCACTCCGCTCCGGTGCCGGGTCGCCCGTCGGCCCGGGCTCAGGGAGCCAGGCCGACGGGCCGTACGGGACCGGCGTCAGTGGGGCGAGTGGACCGTCCGCAGGAGCTCCCGCAGGATCCGCTCACCGGCCAGCGCACCCCGCTCGGGAAGCGCGCTGATCGTGGGGGCCGTCCAGCCGGCGTCGGCGAGCTCGCCGTGGCCGGGGCGCCAGCCCCGGTCCGCCGCGAGCAGCAGGTCGGCGTCAAGGAGGGAGTCACCGGCGGCGAGGGTGAGGTCGGCGCCGGTGCGGCGGGCGACCTCGCGCAGCGCCGCGCTCTTGGTGAGCGGCTTGGGCACGGCGTAGAGCTTGCGGCCCTGGAGGGACACCGTCCAGCCGCAATTCTCCGCCCACACCGCGAGTTCCTTCACCCAGTCCTCGGGCAGCAGTTCCCGCTCGACGACGAGGTAGGCGAAGAGGTCCTCGGCGATCCGGTGCTTGCGCACCCACACCGGGTCGGCGGTAGCCATCAGGTGCTCTCGCACATCGTCCAGCGGCGCGCACTCGTCGGCGAGGCGTGCGGTCACCTGCGCGTGCCAGTCGGGGTCGCAGACGCCGTCGACCAGGAGGTGCCCGCCGTTGGCGCAGATCGCGTACGCCGGCGCGGGGCCCGGCAGGTTGATGCGCTGGTACTGCTTGCGGGTGCGGGTCGTGGCCGGCACGAACACCGCCGTGTCACCAAGGTCGGCGAGGAGCTGGGCCGCCGTCTCCGTCATGTACGACAGCGGCTTGTTCTCGTGGACCTCCACGCACAACAGCCGGGGCGCGCGGGCGTCCGGCATGGTCAGTGCCAGGGCAGCAGAGGAGTAGATCAGTGTGCGATCGAGGTCGCTCGCGACGAGTACGGGCATCAGACCGTCACCGCCTTGCCGTCGGCGCCGGTCGCGCCCCGCGTGTACTTGGGGTGGATGAGTCCGACGCAGGTGTACGGCAGGTCGGCGACCTCCTCGACCGGGACGCCCCGCTGCTCGGCCAGCAGGCGGACGTGGTCGAGGTCGCGGCCCGCGCCGGACCGGGCCAGCACCTTCCACGGCACGCGGCGCAGCATCACCCGGGTGGTCTCACCGACGCCGGGCTTGACGAGGTTGACGTCCTGGATGCCGTACTCCTCGCTGATGCGCTCGACGGCCGCCCAGCCCTCCCAGGTCGGGGTGCGGTCGGCGCAGAGCAGTTCCTTGGCCTGGGCGTCCGCCGCGTCCGCGACCTCCGAAAAGCGTGCGGACACCGCGTCGAGGAAGGCCACCGAGACGTCGGCGCCGGCGAGTTCGCGGTAGAACTTCGCGCCGTGGTAGTCGTGCGGGCCGACCAGGTCGGCGCGCAGCACCGTGCGCGAGATGAGGCCGGACACCGTGGAGTTGAGGCAGGCGGAGGGGATGAGGAAGTCCTCGCGGGTGCCGTACGTGCGGACGCACGAGCCGGGGTCGGCCAGCACCGCGATCTCCGGATCGAAGCCGGTGCTGCCGTGGGACTTCTCGAAGTCCTCCACGGCCTGGGCGAGTTCGCGGGTGATGGCGCCCTTGCCGGTCCAGCCGTCGACGAAGACGATCTCGGCGGGGTCGTACCGGTCGGTCAGCCAGCGCAGCGCGTTGACGTCGATGCCGCGGCCGCGGACGATGGAGACGGCGTAGTGCGGCAGGTCGAGGCCGTGGCGGTACTGGGCCCAGCGGCGCATCAGGATGCCTACAGGGGTGCCGGCGCGGGCCAGCGAGACCAGGACCGGGCGCGGGTTGGGGGTCCCCCCGCTCGAGCGAAGTCGAGAGTGGGGGAACTCGGTGAGGACCGTCTCGGTGACCACGCCGACCGCCTGGGCCAGGCGCGCGGCCGAGGCTTCCAGCGCGCTGTGGAACAGTTCCTGGTACTGCTCGGTCGGCTGGTACTCCACGGGCAGGGACTCGGCGTAGTGCGCGCCGCCGCCCTGGATCGCCTCCTCCCGCTCCTCGGTCGGCGCCTCCAGCGTCACGTCCGAGAGGTCCTGGAGCAGCCAGCCGACCTCCTCGGGCGCGTACGAGGAGAAGGCGGGGCCGCGGAGGGGCTCGGGCAGCATGGCGGGCCTTTCGGCGGGGACGCGCGGGGGCTCGGGCGCGTACGACGGTACGACCGCGAGCAGGACGTGCGGGGTGTGGGCGGTGAGCTGGGCGAGCAGGCCGTCGGGCGCGTGCAGGGCGGGGGTGTCGGCGGCCGAGTCGACCACGGCGACGACGGCGTCGAAGCCCTGGCCCGCGACGTTGTAGGCGTAGCGCTCGCCGGCGCCGTCGGCCGGGTCGTCGTGGGCGGGGAAGACCAGGCGGGTGCGTATCGCGTAGCCGGGATCGTCGACCGCGAGGACGGGCGAGCGGGTGGTGGTGGAGTAGCGCACCTCGGCGGAGACGACCTGCTCCAGCTCGCGGGCGAGTCTGAGGGGCGCGTACATCAGCTCCTCGAAGCCGAGCACGAGCACGCGCCGGGCACGTGCGGGCAGCGCTTCGGCGAGCCGGGCGGCCATGGCGGGCAGGGCACCCTCCAGCCGGGCCCGGTGCGCGGGGGTGAACCCGTGCCGCCCGCCGTCGGGCAGCCCGCGGGGCCAGCGCAGATCGACACGGGTGACACGGCCGGTCGGCTGCTCGGCGGGGACGGCCGGCAGGGTCGCGCTGTCGGGGGAAACGGCCCAGGAGTCGTCGGGCGGCACGGTGCCGGAGTCTTCGGCAACTGCATCCGTCACACCGCCATCGGTACCCGCCGCCGCGCCCCTGTCGGCAACCGCAGCCGCCGCACCGCCTTCGGGAAGCGCAGCCGACGCACCGGTGTCGGCAGCCAGCGTGGTCTCGGCCTCGTGGCGGGCCACCAGTGCCTGGCCCTTCTCCAGGACGCCTTCCGGCAGTCTGACCGTGCCCGAGGCGGCCGTGACCAGGTCGACGCGGGCGTCGATCTCGCGGGCGAAGTCCGCCAGGCGGTCAGCGTCGGCCGCCGAGCGCATGTCGACCAGCGCGACCACGACGTATCGCCGGCGGGGATAGCGTGCGTGCAGGTCGCGGATGGTGTTCAGGACGGTGTTGCCGGTGGAGAACTCGTCGTCGACCAGGACCAGCGGGCCGTCGCCGGTCAGCAGCGCCGGGTTCTCCGGGAGCAGCAGGTGGGAGGTGGCGTGGGAGTGGGACTCCTCGAAACCGCCGGCCTGGGCGACGCCGGGGACCGGGCGGCGGGTGGAGTGCAGGTAGGGGGCGAGGCCGAGGCCGTCGCAGACGGAGTGACCGAGACCGGTGGCGGTCTCCGCGTAGCCGAGGACGACCGCTTGACGGGCCTGGCGGTCGTCCAGCAGGTCGCGCACGCGGCGGCCGAGGGCGAAGCCATGGCCGTAGACGACGGAGGGCGACTGCGGGACGTGCTTGCCGAGCACGTTCGAGACCAGCAGGTGGGCCCGCTTGGGGTTGCGGCGCAGCGCGAGCCCCAGCAGCCCGGTCAGCATGTCGTCACCGACGAGTTCGACGCCGAGCCGCTCGGCGACCCACTCACCGGACCACACGCGGTCGTCGGATGCACCAGTCTGTACCCCCGTCCGCACGTCGTCGTGCACCTCCTTGTTCACGTCCATGCATTCCTTGGGTCGAAGAAAGTCCTTGCGAAGCATTCTCCGCGCTCCGCGCGCGCTCCGGGCCGGGATTCGCCGGGGTCAGTCGGACAGGCCGGCGGCGAGCAGCTCCACGAAGCCGATGTCCTCGTTCGCCACGCCGAAGGCCTCGGCGCGCAGCAGGGTCCGCTCGGCCCAGGCGCGGTGCGGCTTCACCTCGTTCATCTTGTTCGTGTACGCCGACCTCACCACGCCCCCGCCGCAGCGTTCGGGCTTGAGGATGTCCTGGGCGTCGCTGAACTCCTCGTGGCTGACAACCGACAGGGCGTGCACCGGGAGCACGTGCGAGGGGTGGATGCAGGTCTTGCCCAGCAGGCCGTTGGCATGGTCCAGGGAGATCTCCCGCAGCAGCCCGTCCATGGCGTGCTCAATCAGTCTCTTGCGCAGTTCTACGGCCTGCACCTGCAGGAAGGGGCTCTGCCGCAGCTGCGGTTTGAACATGCGCTCCTGGACCCGGAAGTACTCCCACACCGGCCCGGTCACGGTGAAGCCGGTGCCGTCGGCCCGCCCCAGCATGTTCACCACGTCTGCGATGACGGAGGCGACGATCTGCACGTCGTACGCCGTCATGTCGGGGGCCCGGCGCAGGCCGTACGAGGAACAGAAGTCGGTCACGCCGAGGCGCAGCGCGAGCACGCGGTCGCGGTACTTGTCGACCGCGCGGAAGATGCCCTCCAGGGTCTCCACGCGCGACTCCCGGTACAGCAGCTCCGGCGACTCCAGCACCGGCATGGCGAACAGCCGGCGGCCGCTGTCGGCCTCGGTGGCGGCGACGGACTCCAGGAAGGGGATACCGCGCTCCTCGGTGAACTTGGGCAGCACGAATCCGGACAGCAGCCGGGCGGTGGGGCCAAGGCGTCGTACCAGGTCGGGGATCTGTTCGGGGATGCGGACCCGGATGAACAGCAGCGGCAGGTCCCCGGGGCGCCCGTCGAGGTCGGAGAACTGCCGGACGAGGTTCTCCTCGGCCGCGCCGACCTCCGCGTCGTCGATCGAATCCTCCAGACACAGCACCATCGAGACCACGCCGCGTCCTGCCTGCGTGATGGCGTCGTCGGCGAGCCGGGGGCGGGTGGCGGGGCTGTAGAGCGTGGCGCCCAGGGCCGCGGAGAGCAGCCGGGCCGGGGAGTCCGGAGTGAACTCGCACGGCTCTTGGTGAAACAGACGCTTCCGCGCCTCAGGAGCAATGTGCCCGAAGTGACGCATAAGACTCCCCCGTGGTGTCTGGGCGACCTGTGAGCTGTTCGAAGGTGACCGGTAATAGTACGTAGGGATCCATGTCTGGGGTTCCCGTCGGGCATGAATTTCAGGTAACGCAGGCAAACACAGCCATTGCGGACAGCATCGCGCGACGGCCGTGAACGCGGTCCGGAACCCCGGCCCCGCGTTGTCGTGACCAGGACTGAGAGGGCAGGATGACCGCATGACGCACGCGATGCTGAAGGGGTCGAACGTCCCGCTGAATGTCACCACGGTACGCGCCGTGCTGCGCTGGACGCCCGGGCAGGGGATTCCGGAGGTCGACGCCTCTGCGCTGCTCCTCGGCCCCGATGGTCGTGTGCGCTCCGACGAGGACTTCGTCTTCTACAACCAGCCCCGGCACCCCTCCGGGAAGGTGTCGCGGCTCGGCAAGAAGCGGGCTGCCGAGGGCCCGACCGACACGATCCAGACAGATCTTGCCGGTGTCGAGTCCGGTGTCAGCCGCATTCTGCTGGTCGCGTCGGCGGACGATGTGCCGTTCGAGCGGGTGCCGGCGCTGAGCATTCTGCTGTACGACGCCGCGGCCGCGGACGGTGAGGCGCTGGCATCCTTCGACATCAAGCCGGAGACGGGGCAGGAGACGGCGCTGATCTGCGGTGAGCTGTACCGGCGCGGGGAGGGGTGGAAGTTCCGGGCGCTGGGCGAGGGCTACTCGGACGGGCTCAAGGGCCTCGCGGTGGATTACGGCATCTCGGTGGACGAGTCGGAGGCGGCGGAGGATCCGGCGGCGGGCCAGCCGGACGCATCGACCCAGGTTGCCGGGCAGGTGCAGGCGTCCGGCCAGGCGCAGCCTGCGCCCGAGGTGTCGCGTCCGCTGCCGCCGGAGCAGCCGACGGGGGTTCCCGCGCAGTCGGCGTACGGCTTTCCGCAGCCGGCCGGTGAGCCTGCGTACGGTTATCCGCAGGCGCCGAACCCAACGCCGGCCACTGCGGTCAACGCCGCGCAGTCCGGGTACGGCTACCCGCCGCCGGTCGCCGCGATCCCGGACCCCGACTTCCGGCTGCCGCCGCAGGGGCCGCAGTTCATAGGTCGCTAGCGAAGGGACGGTGACCTTGCGGGGGGTGAGTGAGGGAGCCCTGCGTAACAAGGCGCGGGTGATTGATCGCGCAGCCGGGCCGCGCTTGCCGGCGCCCGGCGTTGTGGCTGGCAGCGGATGGGGGGCGTATCGCAGTCGGTCGCCCCGCGCGTCGCTCAGCCGTTCAGCGTTCCGCCTTTGTCTTGTAGCCCCTGCCCCACTGGAGGCCCCAGCCGTAGAGGCGGTCCAGTTCTGCCTGGAAGCCGTAGACGAACTTGACCTCGCGGCGGACCAGGATTTCGTCCTTCACGTTTTCGATCATTACCACTGCGCAGGAACGTGCCTGGGGGTGGCGTTCGTCGAGGCCTATCTCGATGCGGGGGCCGTTACTGGGGTACAGCGTGACGATCGCGTGGGCGCGGTCGAACGCGGGGGTCTGGTCGTAGATGTAGACGAAGACCAGCATGCGTTTGATGTTCTCGCGGTGGTCGAGGTTGACGTACATCGTCTCGCCCGACGCCGAGCCGAACCGGTCGTCGCCGCTGAGCTTGACGTACGGCGCGCCGTTGACGTCGCCGAGGTAGCCGCCGAGCGGCTGGACGACGCCCTTGGTGCCGTCCTGGAGCTCGTAGAGGCACCCCAGGTCCAGGTCGACGTTCACCATGCTCTGGCTGTGGCCGAGGACCTCCGGCGGCTTGAGCGCCCTGAGCGGGTGCCGCAGCAGACTATCCCGCTGCGATCCGCCGAAGTCGGACGTCCGCATCCGCCAGGCCAGGTTGATGCGCAGATGCCCGGTGGCCGCACCCTGTTTGGTGAGGGAGACCTGGCTGTGCCGTTTGGTCAGTTCGATGGCGTTGGTGGCCGCGCTGCCCGAGTCGAAGTCCAACTCACGGCCGCGCCACAGCCCGTCGAAGAAACCCATTCCCACCCCACGTGTCACTGGAGAACTGCTGACGACTGCGCGGACTCGCAGGCCGCCAGGGTTTCACGGCCCTTGGACGACCCGCGGGGCGGCACCGAGGAGTCGTCCTCGACGCCGCCCCGCACAGAGCGTTCCCGCACCCGAAGGGTTGTCACACCCCGGACGACACCTCAGCCTTGTCGTCCGAGCCCTGCGTTTTTCCCTCGTCCGCCGCAAGCGCCCGGTTGCGGCGCACGGAGGACCAGAAGGACCAGCCGATCAGGAAGACACCGACGAGGCCGGTGATGAACTCGCTGATCTGGTACTGGATGGTGACGAGCAGGATCACGGCGAGCGCGCCGATCGCGTAGTGCGCGCCGTGCTCCAGGTAGACGTAGTCGTCGAGGGTGCCCTGGCGGACCAGGTAGACCGTGAGCGACCGGACGTACATGGCGCCGATGCCGAGGCCGAGGGCCATCAGCACGATGTCGTTGGTGATGGCGAAGGCGCCGATCACGCCGTCGAAGGAGAACGACGCGTCCAGGACCTCGAGGTAGAGGAACATGAAGAACGCGGCCTTGCCGGCCAGGGCGACCGCGGAGCGGGGCTTGCCGGCTCGCTCGGCCTGTTCTTCCTCCTCGTGCTCGCGTTCCTCCTCCTCTTCGAGCTTGTCCTCGAAGTAGCCGGAGAGACCGCCCACGATCATGTAGGTGATCAGGCCGGCGATGCCGGAGAGGAGGACTGTATCCGCCTTGTCGACGTGTGTGCCGCCGTGCTGGTGGGCGTTGGCCGCGAAGGTCATCGAGGAGATGAGTAGCACGATCAGGGCGATGCAGACCGACAGCATGTCGATCTTGCCGAGCTTGGCCAGCGGGCGCTCCAGCCACCCGAGCCACTTGATGTCCCGGTCCTCGAAGATGAAGTCCAGGAAGATCATCAGCAGGAACATGCCGCCGAAGGCGGCGATCGACGGGTGGGCGTCGGTCACCAGTTCCTGGTAGCGGTCCTTGTCGCTGAGCGCGAGGTCGACCGCCTGGATCGGGCCCAGCTGTGCGCTGATGGCGACGATCACGACGGGGAAGACCAGCCGCATCCCGAAGACAGCGATCAGAATGCCGATGGTGAGGAAGATCTTCTGCCAGAAGGCATTCATCTTCTTCAGGATTCCGGCGTTGACCACCGCGTTGTCGAAGGACAGCGAGATCTCAAGGATGGAGAGGATCGCCACAACACCGAACGCGGTCCACCCCCCGAAGAGGACCGCTGCGACCAGGCCGAGCGCGGTGACCGCGAACGACCACCCAAAGGTTTTCAGAACCACTGGCTACCCAATCCCTTGTATACGGGTCTCCCCCGCGCCGTACTCGGCTTTACGAAACGTTGACTCCGAAGTCTAGAGCGATGCCCCGCAGCCCTGACGCGTACCCCTGGCCCACTGCACGGAACTTCCACTCGCTCTGGTAGCGGTACACCTCTCCGAAGATCATCGCTGTTTCCGTGGAGGCGTCCTCGCTGAGGTCGTAGCGGGCGAGTTCCTGGCCGTCGGCCTGGTTGACCACGCGAATGAAGGCGTTGCTGACCTGGCCGAAGGTCTGGCCGCGCTCGTCGGCCATGTGGATCGAGACCGGAAAGACGATCTTGTCGCACTGGGCAGGCACCTTGGAGAGGTCGATCAGGACCGACTCGTCGTCGCCGTCGCCCTCACCGGTGAGGTTGTCGCCGGTGTGCTCCACCGAGCCGTCCGGGCTCTTGAGCTGGTTGTAGAAGATGAACCACTCGTCCCCGAGCACGCGACCGCTGTTGCACATCAGTGCGCTGGCGTCGAGGTCGAAGGGGGCTCCGGTGGTGGAGCGTGCGTCCCAGCCGAGACCGATCATCACCTGGGTGAGGTTCGGTGCGGCCTTGGACAGGGAGACATTGCCTCCCTTGGCGAGCGTGACGCCCATGATGCTGGTCCCTCCCCTTAGGGTCTGTCTTTTCGGATCACCCCGGGGCCGCGGGGCCTGGCACGCGCATCTGCCCGCGTTGCCGTCGGTCGCCGACGCCCCGCCTTGCAGCTGCACGCACCAGATCCCGCTCACCGGCGTTTGCCGGGTCCGCCTCCCGGAGTTTGGCTGTTCCCGGAAGACAGACCCGGTGATGCCTCTCTCTGGCTGTCCTGCACGTCCGGCGCCGCACGTAAACCGTGCGGCGCCGGACAGGAGACTTTCAGATGGCTCAGACGTTCACGCCGAAGTCCTGCGCGATGCCGCGCAGGCCCGAGGCGTAGCCCTGGCCGATGGCGCGGAACTTCCACTCCGCGCCGTGCCGGTACAGCTCGCCGAAGACCATGGCGGTCTCGGTGGAGGCGTCCTCGCTGAGGTCGTAGCGGGCGATCTCGGCGCCGCCGGCCTGGTTCACGACGCGGATGAACGCGTTGCGCACCTGGCCGAAGGACTGCTGGCGGTTCTCGGCGTCGTAGATCGAGACCGGGAAGACGATCTTCTCGACGTCGGCCGGGACGCCCGCCAGGTTGACCTTGATCTGCTCGTCGTCGCCCTCGCCCTCACCGGTGAGGTTGTCGCCGGTGTGCTCCACCGAGCCGTCCGGGCTCTTGAGGTTGTTGAAGAAGACGAAGTACTGGTCGCTGGTGACCTTGCCCGCGTTGTTCAGCAGCAGCGCGCTGGCGTCCAGGTCGAAGTCGGTACCGGTCGTGGTGCGGACGTCCCACCCCAGACCGACGATGACCGCGGTCAGACCCGGCGCCTCCTTGGAAAGCGAAACGTTGCCGCCCTTGCTGAGGCTGACTCCCACGAGTCCTCCATTGGTGTCCAGGGGCGGGATGCCCCTCCGTGCTCGGATGTCGGATCAACGAGTCGATCCTAGTGACGGGTTCCCGCCTCTCGCAGGCCCTGGAGCCGAAGAATCACCGGGTGTCGGCCTCGGTCACAGGGTGTCGAGCGCCTTCACGTACTCGTTCAGGTCACGCGCGTCCGGCAGGCCGTTGATCACGGTCCATCGCACGACGCCCTCCTTGTCGAGGATGAAGGTCCCGCGCACGGCGCAACCCTTGTCCTCGTCGAAGACGCCGTACGCGCGCGAGACGTTGCCGTGCGGCCAGAAGTCCGACAGCAGCGGGTACTCCAGGCCCTCCTGCTCGGCGAAGACGCGCAGGGTGTGGATGGAGTCGTTGGAGACGGCGAGCACCTGGGTGTCACGGTCGGAGAACTTCGGCAGGTTGTCGCGCAGCTCGCACAGCTCGCCGGTGCACACGCCGGTGAAGGCGAAGGGGTAGAAGAGCAGCACGACGTTCTTGTGACCGCGGAAGTCGGACAGCTTCACAGTCGCGCCGTGGTTGTCCTTGAGCTCGAAGTCGGGGGCCTTGTCGCCGACCTGGATCGCCATGGTCGTGAATGTCCCTTCGGTGGGCTGTTCGGGTGGGAACACCCTACGCAGGGATCATCACAGGCCAGAGGGCGGGCCGACTACACCGGCCCGCCCCGGCCCTGCGGCTAACGCTTGGACTTGGCGGCCTTGGGCGTCGCCAGCCGGCTGCCGCTCCAGTCCTTGCCCACGCTGACGCTCTTGGACGCCGTCAGCCCCGCCGTCGTCGCGGCCTCCGAGATGTCGCTCGGTTCCACGTATCCCGATCGCCCGGTCTTCGGCGTGAGGAGCAGGATCGCGCCGCCCTCCTCGATGTACGTGGTGGCATCCACCAGCGCATCCGTCAGGTCGCCGTCGTCGTCACGGAACCACAGCACAACGGCGTCGGCCACGTCGTCGTATTCCTCGTCCATCAGCTCGCCCTCGACGGCGTTCTCGATGGCCTTGCGGAGTTCCTGGTCCACGTCGTCGTCGTAGCCGATCTCCTGGACCACCTGCCCGGGCTGGAACCCCAGCCTGGCGGCAGGGTTCGTCCGCTCCTCCGCGTGGTCCGCGGTCGCGCTCACGGGTTGCCTCCTGATCATGTCTTGATGAGTATCTCAGCCACGCGCGTGCGCGAAGCATTGGCCGTAGTCCACACGGGCGGGGCGGATCGCGCAAGTACCCGGCGATTCAGACCGCCGAAACGGTGACGATCCTGGCGGTGTCACCGCAACTCCCGGCACACCATCCCGACCCGAGGTGACGTACACCACACCCTTCTGCCCCGTTTGGGCGTTTGGGAACCGTCTACGGGTACGAGACTCGCATGACTTCCTGGGGTGACCGCCACGCCATCGAGCTGCGGCGGGTCACGATTACCCATCAGTAGAGATGACGTGAGCCGCCCCGAGGTACACGATGGGGAGCGGCGCAGGCGCAGCGGCAACCAGCGAAAACGGCCTTCCCATGGCCCTGACGACAGGTAAGGAACAGCGTGGCTTCCGCATCCGATCGCAATCCGATCATCATTGGCGGCCTTCCGAGTCAGGTTCCTGACTTCGACCCCGAAGAGACCCAGGAGTGGCTCGACTCGCTCGACGCCGCTGTGGACGAGCGCGGCCGGGAGCGGGCGCGCTATCTGATGCTGCGGCTGATCGAGCGGGCCCGCGCGAAGCGTGTGGCCGTGCCCGAGATGCGCAGCACGGACTACGTCAACACCATCGCCACCAAGGACGAGCCGTTCTTCCCCGGCAACGAGGAGATCGAGCGGAAGATCCTGAACGCGACCCGCTGGAACGCCGCCGTGATGGTGTCCAGGGCCCAGCGCCCGGGCATCGGCGTCGGCGGCCACATCGCCACGTTCGCCTCCTCCGCCTCCCTCTACGACGTGGGCTTCAACCACTTCTTCCGCGGCAAGGACGAGGGCGACGGCGGCGACCAGGTCTTCTTCCAGGGACACGCCTCACCGGGCATCTACGCGCGCGCGTACCTGCTGGACCGGCTCAGCGAGGAGCACCTCGACGGGTTCCGGCAGGAGAAGTCGAAGCCGCACGGCCTGTCGTCGTACCCGCACCCGCGCTCCATGCCGGGCTTCTGGGAGTTCCCGACGGTGTCGATGGGCCTCGGCCCGATCGGCGCGATCTACCAGGCGCGGATGAACCGCTACATGCACGCGCGCGGGATCGCGGACACCTCGAAGTCGCACGTGTGGGCGTTCCTCGGCGACGGCGAGATGGACGAGCCGGAGTCGCTGGGCCAGCTCACACTCGCCGCGCGCGAGGGCCTGGACAACCTGACCTTCGTCGTCAACTGCAACCTGCAGCGCCTCGACGGCCCGGTGCGCGGCAACGGCAAGATCATCCAGGAGCTGGAGTCGGTCTTCCGGGGCGCCGGCTGGAACGTCATCAAGCTGGTGTGGGACCGCACCTGGGACCCGCTGCTCGCCCAGGACCGCGACGGCGTGCTCGTCAACCGGATGAACACCACGCCGGACGGCCAGTTCCAGACGTACGCCACGGAGACCGGCGGCTACATCCGCGACCACTTCTTCGGCGACGACCACCGGCTGCGCGCGATGGTCGACGGCATGACCGACGACCAGATCCTGCACCTGGGCCGCGGCGGTCACGACCACCGGAAGATCTACGCGGCGTACTCGGCGGCCCGCGCGCACAAGGGCCAGCCGACGGTGATCCTGGCCAAGACGATCAAGGGCTGGACGCTCGGCCCGAACTTCGAGGGCCGCAACGCCACGCACCAGATGAAGAAGCTGACGGTCGACGACCTCAAGCGCTTCCGCGACCGTCTGCACCTGCCGATCTCGGACCAGGACCTGGAGTCCGGCCTGCCGCCGTACTACCACCCGGGCCGCGACTCGGAGGAGCTCCAGTACATGCACGACCGCCGCAAGTCGCTCGGCGGTTACGTCCCGACCCGCGTCGTACGGTCGAAGCCGCTGGCGCTGCCCGACGACAAGACGTACGCGACCGTGAAGAAGGGCTCGGGCCAGCAGTCCATCGCCACGACGATGGCCTTTGTACGACTCCTCAAGGACCTCATGCGGGACAAGGAGCTCGGGCGCCGCTTCGTACTGATCGCGCCGGACGAGTACCGCACATTCGGCATGGACTCCTTCTTCCCGAGTGCGAAGATCTACAACCCGCTCGGCCAGCAGTACGAGGCGGTGGACCGCGACCTGCTGCTCGCCTACAAGGAGTCGCCGAACGGCCAGATGCTGCACGACGGCATCTCGGAGGCCGGCTGCACGGCGTCGCTGATCGCGGCGGGCTCGGCGTACGCGACGCATGGCGAGCCGCTGATCCCGGTGTACGTCTTCTACTCGATGTTCGGTTTCCAGCGCACCGGCGACCAGTTCTGGCAGATGGCGGACCAGCTGGCGCGCGGTTTCGTGCTGGGTGCGACCGCGGGCCGTACGACGCTGACCGGTGAGGGCCTCCAGCACGCGGACGGCCACTCGCAGCTGCTCGCCTCCACGAACCCGGCGTGTGTGGCCTACGACCCGGCGTACGCGTACGAGATCGCGCACATCGTCGAGGACGGTCTGCGCCGGATGTACGGCGGTGACGAGGAGCACCCGCACGGCGAGGACGTCTTCTACTACCTCACCGTCTACAACGAGCCGATCCAGCACCCGGCCGAGCCTACGAGCGTGGACGTCGAGGGCATCGTCAAGGGCGTGTACCGGCTCAGCGAGGGCTCGGCCGGCTCGATTCCGGCGCAGATCATGGCGTCCGGTGTCGCGGTGCCGTGGGCGGTCGAGGCGCAGCGGATCCTCGCCGAGGAGTGGAACGTGAAGGCCGACGTGTGGTCGGCGACCTCCTGGAACGAGCTGCGGCGCGAGGCGGTGGCCTGCGAGGAGCACAACCTGCTGCATCCCGAGGAGGAGCAGCGGGTGCCGTGGGTGACGCGGAAGCTGTCCGGGGCGCAGGGTCCGTTCGTGGCCGTTTCCGACTGGATGCGGTCGGTTCCGGACCAGATCGCGCGGTGGGTTCCGGGTACCTACCAGTCCCTCGGCGCGGACGGTTTCGGCTTCGCCGACACCCGTGGTGCGGCCCGGCGCTTCTTCCACATCGACGCGCAGTCGATCGTGGTGGCGGTGCTGACCGAGTTGGCGAAGGAGGGGAAGGTCGACCGGTCGGTGCTGAAGCAGGCCATCGACCGGTACCAGTTGCTGGACGCCTCGGCGGCCGATCCGGGGGCTGCGGGCGGCGACGCGTAGCGCACCGCACCCGGCGCGGCCCAGGGGTGGTGTGTTCACGGTGTACCCGCGAACACACCACCCCTTCACCGGTGAGCTTTCGCCACACCCCCAGGTAGCCACAGTCCTCGAACAAAGCGGCAGCCAGCAGGAGATACACCACGACCCGCGCGGGCAGCTTCCGCAGCCGCCGCTGAACCGCTGAGCACTCGGCAAGCACGGCATCGACCAACTCGAACGGAACGATTCTGGTCAACTCACCCAGGTGCCCCGGAGCGAACACCCCTTCAGTCACCGTGACTGCCAGTTCCAGTTCTACCGGGGCTCCGCTTCCTGTGTCAGCAGCAGATCGCAGCCACATTGACACCCCGGCCCAGCCCATAACTTCACGGCCTTGCCCTTAAGGCACTGGGGGAGGCACGCATGCCCGCAGGCTACGACGGCGCGGCGGCCCGCGGCTACGGCGGCTGCGTGTGCCGGCGGCTACGGCGGCTGCGCGTGCCCCCACGCACCCGCAGTCGCCGACAGCGGGAAGGGGACGTGTCGGGGGGTGTCCGCCCGCAGCGGCAGGCGTCAACTAACAGCAACCCCGTAGCCGACCACATCACCGGTCCGAGGACGGACACCACCCGGCGCGGCCCCGACCCACAACCCCACCGCAGGCGCTACGCGCACCCCCACCCCACCCGCACAGGCCGCCGCAGGCATACAACACAAACCGCAGGCGGACCCCCGGTCCATCCTCCGGGGGTCCGTCCCTCACTGGTCTCCCGTCAGAACATGCCGTTGCCGGGAGTTGCGGCTCCGGAGAGCCACACGACTGCGACGAGGGTGTCGATGGCGCCCAGGGTGAGGGCGATCACCGCTGGTACGGGGCGTGCCGACCAGGTGCGGCCCATGGCCAGCCAGCCGCAGATCATCGCGACGGGGCCAAGGATGATGCCCAGTACGAAGAAGCCGGCGACCGCACAGACGACGCCGATGACTCCGAGCGTCGCGCGATCCGGCCCGGTCCGTGACCACGTCCGGCCACGTGAGCGGGGGTGCCTGCGCGTTCCGTGTCCGAAGCCCGCCATCGTCAACTCCCTGAACCCCTCGGTCGGTTCGGGTTCGTCCCGGGTTCACGTGGCGAGTACCCCCGTACGAGTGGTCAATCATCCCCGCGCGGAAGAAGAACGCGCTGCTTGCGCGCTGCCCCCTCCAGCAGCGCGCCACAGCCCAGTCGCCCTCCATGCCCTGCGGAAGACATGACCCACTGACACCTGCGACGCCCGCCGAAGGGGAGGGAACGTCAGCGGAGTCACCCTGATGAGCGAACTCCGCTGACAGTCCGTCAGATGTGGCCGACGCCCGCGCCCGCCTCGGCGTTCGCGCCGCGCTTGGTGAGGAACGCGACCAGCACCGCCACCACGGCGACCCCGGCCGCGACCAGCGACGCCATGCTCATGCCGGATATGAACGTGTCGTGCGCGACGTCCGTGACCTTCGCGGCGATCGCGTCCGGCATCCCCGGCGCCACCGGCGGGACACCCACCTGCACCGCCTCGGACGCCTGATGCTCCTGCGCCGCCGTCAGCGGCGGAAGCCCCGCGTCCGCCCAGTTGCCGGCCAGGTCGCTGTCGACCTTGGACGCCATCACCGCACCCAGCACCGCCGTACCCAGGCTGCCGCCGATCTGCATCGCCGACTGCTGGAGACCGCCCGCGACGCCCGACAGCTCCATCGGCGCGTTGCCGACGATGACCTCCGTGGCGCCGACCATGACCGGCGCGAGGCCGAGGCCCAGCAGGGCGAACCACAGCGACATGACGCCACTGCCGGTGTCCGTCTCCAGTGTGGACATGCCGTACATGGCGATCGCCGTGCACGCCATGCCCCCGGCCAGCGGAATCCGCGGACCCACCTTGGTGATCACCGCGCCCGCGAGCGGCGAGCCGACGATCATCATGCCGGTGAGCGGCAGCAGGTGCAGACCGGCGTCGATCGGGCTCATGCCGTGCACGTTCTGCAGGTAGAACGTGACGAAGAACAGGCCGCCCATGAAGGCGATGGCCATCAGGACCATCAGGACGACACCCGCCGAGAGCGGGATCGAGCGGAACAGGCCCAGCGGAATCAGCGGCTCCTTCACCCTCTTCTCCCAGAGGGCGAAGAGCGCGAAGCCGGCGACCGAGACGACGATGAACGCCCACGTCTTGCCGTCGCCCCAGCCCCACTCAGGGGCCTTGATGAGCGCCCAGAGGAGGCAGAACATCGCGGCGGACAGCAGCGCGATACCCAGGAGGTCGAAGGAGCGCGGGGCGTTCTCGGCGCGGTGGTCGAGCAGGATCATGACGCCCAGGACGACGGCGAGGATGCCGACCGGCACGTTGATGAAGAACACCGACTGCCAGTTGACGTGCTCGACGAGGACGCCGCCGAGGATCGGGCCGCCCGCGGTGGAGGCACCGATGACCATGCCCCAGATGCCGATGGCCATGTTCAGCTTCTCGGCCGGGAAGGTGGCCCGCAGCAGGCCGAGCGCGGCCGGCATGAGCAGCGCGCCGAACAGGCCCTGGAGCACCCGGAAGGTGACGACCA
Source organism: Streptomyces sp. TRM68367 (assembly GCF_014495685.1). Taxonomy (GTDB): domain Bacteria; phylum Actinomycetota; class Actinomycetes; order Streptomycetales; family Streptomycetaceae; genus Streptomyces. Next base: position 178,981 of record NZ_JACTVI010000003.1, read on the forward strand.
GCGCGATGCTGCTGGACAGGCCGATCGCCCCCGACGCGGCGGCGAAGCCGACCACGCCGATGAGGAAGGTCTGCCGGTGCCCGAAGCGGTCACCGAGCTTGCCCGCGGTGATCAGGGAGACCGCGAGGGCGAGGAAGTATCCGTTGGTGATCCACTGGACCTCGGCGAAGGTGGCGCCCAGGTCCTTCTGGATGGCCGGATTGGCGATGGCCACGATGGTGCCGTCGAGGGCCACCATCATGACCCCCACTGCGACGGTTATCAGGGTGAGCCAGGGGTGCCCGCGCATCCCCTTGCCCGGCGTCGCGTCCGACGGAGCTGCCGGCGCCTTGCCCCCCGCCCCCGTCGTGTCGATGGTGGTCTGACTAGTCATGCGTTCGAGACTAAAGACAGTCGCTGACAATTGACAAACCAATTCACAAGTCGGTAACTGACACAACACTTTCCCTATAGCCTGAACTGGGAGAACGGTTGGAGGAGGGTCCATGGAAATGGTCGGGACCGTGGGCACGGCCCCGCGGCCGGGTCTGCGGGAACGCAAGAAGCAGGCCACCCGGGACGCGCTGCTGCACGCCGCGCTCGAACTGTTCACCACGCGCGGGTACGAGCAGACGACCGCGGACGACATCGCCGAGGCCGTCGGCGTCTCGCAGCGCACCTTCTTCCGCTACTTCGCGAGCAAGGAGGAGACCGCGCTCTTCGTGCCCCGGCTCGCCGAATCGCACTTCGTCGAGACCGTACGGACCCGCCCGCCCGGCGAGATCCCGCTGGAGGCGCTGCGCCGCGGGATCCTGGAGGGCTGGGACACCATCAACGAGGTCATCGAGCAGATCGTGCCGCTCGATCTGCACATGCGCCTGTACCGGGTGATCGAGTCGACACCCGCGCTGCTCGCCGCGCATCTGCGCCGCGCGGCGGAGCTGGAGGAGCAGCTGGCACGGATCATCGCCGACCGCGAGGGCCTCGATGTGGACGCCGATCCCCGGCCGCGGGTCCTGGTGGCCGTCTTCGGCGGAGTGGTCCGGGTCACGGAGCGGCTGTGGTCCACCGGGGACGACGACAGCCTCACGGCGCTGCGCGACCTCATGACCATGTACCTCGACCAGGTGGGCCCCGCACTGGCCGGGGGCTGGCGCACGGACTGACCCGCCCCGGCGCGCCCGCCACAGTCCATCTCCTCGGCAGCGAGACCGAAACGTGATACCAGTCACTTGGCTAACGCGAGACCCTCTCGTTCTCCTAGTGTGTCCTCCCAGTGACTTCCTTCGACACCTCCCCGCAACTGAACGTCTGGCGTGCACTGCTCGCGCTGGCCGTTGTGTTCGTGATGCTGGCGACCACCGGCTGGACCGCGCTGCGCACCCACCGGGGGCCGACGCCGCTGCAGGCCTCGCTCTCCGCCTGGGAGCACGGCCGGATCGACGGGCACCGGCTGCCGGACCCCGCCGTAGGCCCCTCGCGGCTGGCCCTGTTCTTCGCCTCCCTCACCGAGCGGCAGCGCGCGAATCTCGCCCGCAGCTATCCGCTCGCGGTCGGCAACATGAACGGCGCCCCGGCCGGCCTGCGCTACCGCGCCAACCGCATCGCGCTCGAACAGGCCCGCCAGATCGAGCTGAAACGCATGCACGACAGCCGCCTCTCGCCCGACGGACAGCGCGAGGCGGGCCGCCGCATGCACCGCCTCGAGGCGCTGATGGCCCCCGGCCGGCACATCCTCGCCTTCAACCCGGAGGGGGCGGGCCGGATCGCCGAGGTGATCGGAAACCTGCGCACAGCCGAGCGCGTGTCCGTCGTCGTCCCTGGCGTCGACACCGACCTGCTCACCTTCCAGCGCACCGACCGCAAGTACACGGCGCCGGTCGGCATGGCCGAGGCCCTGTACGCGGCCGAGCGCACCGTGCGCCCCACGACGCGTACGGCCGTGATCGCCTGGGCCGACTACACGGCACCCAGCGGGGTGGGCATGGACGCGGCCACGGCGATGCGCGCCGAGAGCGGTGCCGTGCGGCTGAACGCGCTGGTGCGGGCGCTGCCCGGCGACGCGCCGGTCGCGCTGTTCTGCCACAGCTACGGCTCGGTGGTGTGCGGCATCGCCGCGCACACGCTGCCGGGCCGGGTGACCGACATAGCGGTGGCCGGCAGCCCCGGCATGCGTGCGGAGAAGGTCTCCCAGCTGCGCACCTCCGCCCGGGTGTGGGCGATGCGGGACCGCGACGACTGGATCCAGGACGTGCCGTACCTGGAGGTCGGCGGGCTGGGCCACGGCGCCGACCCGGTGTCCTCCGGGTTCGGGGCGCGGGTGCTGTCGGCCGCGGGCGCGAAGGGGCACGCCGGATATTTCGAACCAGGTACGGCGAGTCTGCTGAACTTCGCCGAAATCGGAGTCGGCGCATACCGCTCGGTGCACTGCGAACGCGAAGACGACGCCTGTCGCGCCGGTTTGTCCGGCGCGGCGGCGGCCGAACGCGCGTAGAAGCGGAGAAACTGCGGTTTGCGCGGGGAGGGGACGAAGAAGCGCGTGCCGCATACGATGAGCCGCATGGGTGACGTACTGGCCGGATTTCATGCCGCCTGGGAGTTCGGGTCCGACTCCGTGCTCATCCGCTACGAACGGGGGATTCGAACACCTAAGCTGTTCCAGGCGCTGGGGGAACGCCGTGTCCCCCTGGAGGCGATCGCCGGGGTGACACTGGCGCCCGGCCGACGCGGCACGGTGGTGCTGCGGGTCGAGCCGCGGGCGGGTGCGGATCCGCTGATGGAGGCGGCGGCCGGGCAACTGAAGGAGAGCAGCGATCCGTACCGGCTGGTGATGCCGGCCGAGCGGGACACTCTCGCTGAGTATTACGCCGACGAGTTGCGGGCGCGGCTGACGGAGGCCGGGCCGGCGGAGCGGTTTCTGGTGGCGGCGCCGGAGGCACCGTTGTCGTTCAAGGCGTACGACGGAAAGGCGTCGTTCGACGGGTCGTCCGTGGCGTTCCGGTGGTTCTGGACCGGTGCCTCGTCGACGAAGTGGAAGGCGGGCGACCAGACGTTCGCGGTCGCCGACCTCAGTGGGGTGGAGTGGCGGTCCCCCGACGTGTTCGAGGGGTGTCTGCGGCTGGTACAGCGTGATGAGCCGACGCCGGTGGCACAGGCAGCGCAGGCCGACCATGATCCGGCGTCGGTGGTGTTCGGGCTGGGGTACGGGGCGGTGCACGAGTCGCTGCCGTTCGCTGCGGCGGTGTTGGAGGCCGTGCGGTCGGCTGCGCCGGCTGCGGCCGTGTCGGCGGGGGTGCGGCAGGATCCCGCCGACATTGCCGAGCGGATTCGTCATCTTGGGGAGTTGCATCGGGCCGGGTTGGTGACCGATGAGGAGTTCTCTGCGAAGAAGGCGGAGTTGCTGGCAGAGCTTTAGGGGTCCTTGCACTATGAGCGCCCGATTAGGTCGCGTGGTCTGGTGCCGTGCATCGCAAGGCGCCGGAGAGCCCTCGATGGGGGTGCACCCGCTCGAGCGGAGCCGAGAGTGGGGGAGGAGCTACTAGGGCTTTTCGGCAACGCGGCGAGGTGCGGTGCCAGGCCGCGCGACCCGGGCGGGCATAGTGCAAGGACCCCTTAGCGGTTGCGTCTGCCTGATTATCGCCGTTGGCGGGTGCGGGTTGTGGTGGGCTGGTCGCGCACACGCGGCGGAGCCGCATGTCGATACGGCCCCGCGCCCCTGCGGGGCGCTTCTACTCCCGCCCCGCAGATGCGAACCGCATGTCTGCGTACCTGTCTCCTGCGACCTGTGTCGCTATGGGATCCAGCAACGACAGTTCCTCGTCCGTCAGGACGATCCGGGCCGCCGCTGCGTTTTCCTCCACACGGGTCGGCTTGCGCGTGCCCGGGATCGGGATGACCGGGAGGTTCTGGAGGGTTGCCCGCTGGTGGACCCACGCCAGGGCTACCTGGCCGAGAGAGGCGCCGTGGGACTCGGCGACGGACCTGATCGGTTCCAGCAACGCGGCGTTCGCGGTGGCGTTGTCGCCGGTGAAGCGGGGCTGCTGGCGGCGGAAGTCGTCGGGGGTCAGGTCCTTGTCGGCGTTCACGAAGGAGCCGGTGAGGAAGCCGCGGCCGAGCGGGGAGTACGGCACCAGGGCGACGCCCAGTTCGCGTGCGGCCGGTACGACCTTCGCCTCGATGTCCCGGCTGAACAGCGACCACTCCGACTGCACGGCGGCGATGGGGTGCACGGCGTGCGCGGACCGGAGTTCGTCGGCCGTGACCTCGCTCAGGCCGAGGTGCTTGACCTTGCCCTCGCGGACCAGGTCCGCCATGGTGCCGACGGTCTCCTCGATCGGCACGTTCACATCGCGCCGGTGCATGTAGTAGAGGTCGATCACGTCGACGTCCAGGCGCTGAAGGCTCGCCTCGACGGCCTGGCGTATGTACGGCGGGTCGTTGCAGATGGTCCGCTTCGTCGGGTCGACGTGATCCAGGGAGAGGGCGAACTTGGTCGCGATGAGGACCTCGTCGCGATGCGCCCTGAGGAACGGCGACAGGAACTTCTCGTTCTCGCCGAACCCGTAGACGTCCGCCGTGTCGTACAGCGTGACGCCCAGTTCCAGTGCCCGCTCCAGGGTGGCGCGCGACTCCTTCTCATCCGCCGGGCCGTAGGCGAAGCTCATGCCCATGCAGCCGAGGCCCTGTACGCCCACCTCGGGGCCGGCCTCGCCCAGTCGTGCGGTGGTGATCCTGCCGTTCGTCATCGGGACCTCTCCGACGCCAGGGCGCGCCCGGCGTCCGCGTAGAAGCTGATCTTTCGGTCGAGCACGGCGAGCGTGTCCTGGAGTTCGGCGATCCTCGTCAGCACGTCCTCCCGGGTCGCTTTCAGCAGTTCGAAGCGCTCACCGTAGGTGTGGTCGCCCTCGCGCACGAGTTCCGCGTACCGGACCATGTCCGCGACCGGCATGCCGGTCAGGCGGAGCTTGCCGACGAGGGCGAGCCAGTCGAGGTCGCGGTTGCTGTAGCGGCGCTGGCCGGTGTGGGACCGGTCGATGTGCGGCATCAGCCCGATGCGCTCGTACCAGCGCAGGGTGTGCGCCGTCAGGCCGGTGAGGGCGGCGACCTCGCTGATCGTGTAGCTGTCCTGGCCGTCCGGTCGCCGGTCGCCCTGCAGCGGTACGGCACAACTGTCTGTCCTGGTGGCCGTTGTCTCCGTCACCGTCATGGTCACAACGCTAGGACCTTGGAGTGCACTCCAAGCAAACGAAAGCGGTAAGAAATTGGCGGGACGCGGCGTGATCCGGATGGCTAGCGTACGGGGGCATGAGTCTCGTACGTCGTGCCGTACCCGAGGACGCCGGGGAAGTGCTGCGTCTGCGTCAGGTGATGATCGATGCGATGGCGGGGGCCGCCGGCGCCGCCGACTGGCACGCGGAGTCCCTGCCCACGCTGACGGCGGAGCTGGCGGATCCGGACGGGGACTTCGCGGCGTTCGTCGTGGACCATCCGGAACGGCCGGGGGCGCTGGCAGCGCTGGTGGCGGGGACGCTGGAGTACCGGATCGGGCGGGCCGGCCATCCGCGGGGGCGGGACGGGTACGTGTTCAGCGTCGCGACGGATCCGGAGGTCCGGCGGCGCGGGTACGCGCGCGCGTGCATGGAGGAGCTGCTCCGGTGGTTCCGTGACCGGGGCGCCGGCAAGATCGACCTGCACGCGTCCGCCGCGGCGGAGCCGCTGTACGCGTCGCTGGGCTTCGTACGCAAGCCGGACCCCTCGATGCGGCTGGTGCTGTGAGCCGCTTAGGCTCGACGGCATGTCCTTGAAGAGCCTCGCGTTGATCGAGAACTGGCCGGTTTCCGCTGCCGCGGCGGGTGTCGTACGGGCCGACGGGACCGTTGCGGGTACGCAGGGGGCGATCGGGCAGCGCTTTGCGCTGGCGTCGGTCACCAAGCCGCTCGCGGCGTATGCGGTGCTCGTCGCGTACGAGGAGGGGGCGATCGAGCTCGACGAGCCGGCCGGACCGGAGGGGGCGACGGTACGGCATCTGCTCGCGCACACCTCGGGGCTGGCGTTCGACGAGCACCGGGTGATGGCGGCGCCCGGGGAGCGGCGGCTGTACTCCAACGCCGGGTTCGAGCAGTTGGCGGACCATGTGGCGAAGGCCGCGGAGATGCCGTTCGGGGAGTATCTGCGGCAGGCGGTGCTGGAGCCGTTGGGGATGGGGGCGACGTCGCTGGAGGGGTCGGCGGCGAAGGACGGGGTGTCGACGGTTGAGGATCTGCTGCGGTTCGCGGCGGAGGTTCAGGCGCCGCGGTTGCTGGATCCGCGTACGGTCGGCGAGGCGACGAGTGTGCAGTATCCCGGGACGAAGGGGGTGCTGCCGGGGTACGGGCACCAGAATCCGAACGACTGGGGGCTCGGGTTCGAGATCCGGGACTCCAAGTCGCCGCACTGGACGGGGAGTTCGTCGTCACCTCGGACATTCGGCCACTTCGGGCAGTCCGGTACGTTCTTGTGGATCGACCCTGACGCGGGGGCGGCATGTGTGGCGCTGACGGATCGGGCGTTCGGGGCCTGGGCGGTTGAGGTGTGGCCGGTACTGACGGATGCGGTGCTGGCCCAGTTGCGGGGCTGACGTCGGCTGGTCCGACCCCCGCTGTCGCCCTTCGGCCTCGTCCTCAAGCGCCGGACGGGCTGATGTGTCGTTAGGTCATCTCCCACATCAGGAGTTCCGTCTCCGTCACCCCCACCGCCTCCAGGTCCTTCGTGGCTGTGAGGCGGGCCGCGTCGCCGGGCCCGAGGGAGGTGGTGTTCAGGTGGAGGGCGCCGCGGACGACGTGGAGGTAGACGTGGGGAGCGTCAGGGATCGCTGTGCGTTCGCCGGGGGTCAGGCGGCGTACGTGGAGCATCGCGCCCGCTTCGGGGACCGCGTACGGCGTGGAGTCGGCGATGCCGTGGACGATCTCGTAGGACGGGGTGCCGCCGGGGTCCAGGGGGGCCAGCCACATCTGCACGAAGGTCAGGGGCGCGCCGGTGTCGTTGCGCTCGACGTGGCGGACCCCGGAGGCGGAGCTCAGGCGCTGCACGTCGCCGGGGCGTACCCGGGTCTCGTGGCCGGTGGAGTCGCGGTGGGTCAGCTCGCCCTCGACCACCCAGGTCACGATCTCGGTGTGGCTGTGCGGGTGTTCGTCGAAGCCGGCGCCGGGAGCGAGCCGCTCCTCGTTGCAGGCGATCACCGCACCGAAGCGGAGGTTGTCGGGGTCGTAGTGGGGGCCGAAGGAGAAGGCGTGCCACGACTCGATCCCGGCCGCCCGGTCGCCGCCCTGGTAGCGCTCGTCCGCGCGCCGTACGTCCATCACGAGCACCACGGTAGCCCTGTCCGGCAGCCGGCCCCGGCGGACGGCACGGGCCCACCAAGGTCCACTGTCCCAAGGACACCGGCCGCGAGGGAGCCGAAGGGGCGCGCCGGTGTCGAGAGGGCGAACGCGCGGAGGCCCGAAGGGTCGAGCACGATCGCCCTCTCGACACCGGCTGAGGCGCCTCGCAGGCGACCGAGCCATCAAGCACAGCCCCGGCGACGCACACCCCCGTCCCGATAAGGCAGTCTTGTCCCCGTGCCTGAACCCGAAACCAGCAAGAGCCGAGCCGCAGCGCACGCCGCCCATCCGCACTCCGCGACGCTGAAGCGGCTGGAGAAGTCGTCCGGATCCCTCGCCGCGCAGGCCATCGCGCGGATGGACGAGACGCTGCCCTGGTACCGGGCCATGCCGCCGGAGAACCGATCCTGGATCGGGCTGGTCGCACAGGCCGGTATCGCGGCGTTCACGGAGTGGTTCCGGCACCCCGACGCCCCGCAGGCCATCTCCACGGACGTGTTCGGCACCGCGCCGCGCGAGCTGACCCGGGCCATCACGCTGCGGCAGACCGTCGAGATGGTGCGCACCACCATCGAGGTCATGGAGAGCGCGATCGACGAGGTCGCGGCCCCGGGCGACGAGGGCGTGCTGCGCGAGGCGCTGCTCGTGTACGCGCGGGAGATCGCCTTCGCGACCGCCCAGGTGTACGCCCAGGCCGCCGAGGCACGCGGCGCCTGGGACGCGCGGCTGGAGTCGCTGGTCGTGAACGCCGTGCTGAGCGGGGAGGCAGACGAGGGGGCCGTGTCCCGGGCCGCCGCCCTCGGATGGAACTCGCCGGAACATGTGTGCGTGGTGCTCGGGACCGCGCCCGACGGTGACAGCGAGCTGACCGTCGAGGCCATCCGGCGCGCCGCGCGGCACGCCAAGCTCCAGGTGCTCACCGGCGTACTCGGGGACCGGCTCGTGGTCATCGCGGGCGGCAGCGACAACCCGCTGACCGTGGCCAAGTCGCTGATCGGACCGTTCGCGACGGGGCCGGTCGTGGCGGGCCCGGTGGTGCCGGACCTGCAGGCCGCGACCCGCTCCGCGCAGGCCGCCGCGGCCGGGCTCAAGGCGTGTTCTGCCTGGCAGGACGCCCCGCGGCCGGTGCTGGCGGACGATCTGCTGCCGGAGCGCGCGATCGCCGGTGACCCCTCGGCCCGTGAGCAGCTGGTGGAGGAGATCTACAGACCGCTGGAGGATGCGGGGGCCGCGCTCCTGGAGACCCTCAGCGTCTACTTGGAACAGGCGAGCAGCCTGGAGGGCGCCGCCCGGATGCTGTTCGTCCATCCCAACACCGTGCGCTACCGGCTCCGACGTGTGACTGACGTCACCGGCTGGTCGCCCTCCGACGTACGGTCGGCGTTCACGCTGCGGATCGCGCTGATCCTGGGGCGTCTGGCCGACGGGGATCTGCAACCTTAGGCTTGGGCCGTCTTTTGTCGGGGGCCCACAAAACCCCTTCGTGTTCTTCGTCCCTGTCCCCACGGGCGGCTCCGGCCGTCCACAAGAGAGAGTGTGAGAGTGCTCGTACTCGTAGCTCCCGGCCAGGGCGCCCAGGCGCCCGGCTTCCTGACTCCATGGCTCGAATTCCCCGGTGTCCGCGGCGCCCTCGAGGCGTGGTCCGACGCCGTGGGCCTCGACCTGATCCGTTACGGCACCGAGGCGGACGCGGAGGAGATCCGCGACACCGCGGTGGCGCAGCCGCTGCTGGTCGCGGCCGGTATGGCGTCCGCGGCCATGCTGTTCCAGGACCCGGCCGATTTCCCGCGGAAGGTCGGTGCTGTCGCCGGGCACAGTGTCGGCGAGTTCACCGCGGCCTCGCTCGCCGGAGTGCTCCCCCACGAGGAGGCGCTCCGCCTGGTGCGCACCCGCGGGCTCGCCATGGCCGAGGCCGCCGCCGTCACCGGGACCGGCATGTCGGCGCTGCTCGGTGGCGACCCCGAGGTGAGCGTCGCGCACCTGGAGAAGCTGGGCCTGACGCCGGCGAACATCAACGGAGCGGGCCAGATCGTGGCGGCCGGCACGCTGGAGCAGCTGGCCGCGCTGAACGAGGACAAGCCCGAGGGCGTGCGCAAGGTCGTGCCCCTGAAGGTCGCCGGCGCCTTCCACACCCACCACATGGCGCCCGCGGTCGACACGCTGGCCAAGGCCGCCGGGGACGTGACGCCCGCCGACCCGCGGATCACCTACGTGTCGAACAAGGACGGGCAGACCGTCGCCACCGGCGCCGAGGTCCTCTCCCGCCTGGTCGGCCAGGTCGCCAACCCGGTCCGCTGGGACCTGTGCATGGAGACCTTCAAGGAGCTGGGCGTCACCGCGCTGATCGAGGTGTGCCCGGGCGGCACCCTGACCGGTCTGGCCAAGCGTGCCCTGCCTGGCGTCAAGACACTGGCCCTGAAGACACCCGCCGACCTCGACGCGGCCCGCGAGCTCATCGCCGCTGCATCTGATGATGCTGCTGACGCAGCGGGCGCCTGACGCCCTTAAGGAGCCAACCGCATGGCGAAGATCAAGCCCAGCAGGGGCGCCCCGTACGCGCGCGTCCTCGGCGTGGGCGGCTACCGCCCGACCCGGGTCGTGCCGAACGAGGTGATCCTGGAGACGATCGACTCGTCGGACGAGTGGATCCGCTCCCGCTCCGGCATCGAGACCCGGCACTGGGCCTCCGACGAGGAGACCGTCGCCGCGATGTCGCTGGAGGCGGCCGGCAAGGCGATCGCGGACGCGGGCATCACCGCGGAGCGGATCGGCGGTGTGATCGTGTCGACCGTCTCGCACTTCAAGCAGACGCCGGCCGTCGCCACCGAGATCGCCGACAAGCTGGGCACGGACAAGGCCGCCGCCTTCGACATCTCCGCCGGCTGCGCGGGCTTCGGCTACGGCCTGACCCTCGCCAAGGGCATGGTGGTGGAAGGTTCCGCCGAGCACGTACTCGTGATCGGCGTGGAGCGGCTGAGCGACCTGACCGACCTGGAGGACCGGGCCACCGCCTTCCTGTTCGGCGACGGCGCGGGCGCGGTCGTGGTCGGCCCCTCCCCGGAGCCCGCGATCGGCCCCACCGTGTGGGGCTCGGAGGGCGACAAGTCCGACACCATCATGCAGACCGTGCCGTGGACGGACTACCGCGCGGGCGCGGTCGAGAAGTTCCCTGCGATCACGCAGGAGGGCCAGGCGGTGTTCCGCTGGGCCGTGTTCGAGATGGCGAAGGTCGCCCAGCAGGCGCTGGACGCGGCCGGAATCACCCCGGACGACCTGGACGTCTTCATCCCGCACCAGGCCAACGTGCGGATCATCGACTCGATGGTGAAGACCCTGAAACTGCCGGAGCACGTCACGGTCGCCCGTGACATCCGCACCACCGGCAACACCTCGGCCGCCTCGATCCCGCTCGCGATGGAGCGGCTCCTGGCGACCGGCGAGGCGAAGAGCGGCGACACCGCCCTCGTCATCGGCTTCGGGGCGGGTCTCGTGTACGCCGCGACGGTCGTTACCCTCCCCTAGGCACTCCGTGCCGGATCACCCGGTCCGGCACGGGCGCAGCAGACACCTGCCGCTGACGCGGCGGGCGCCACACCCTCTGGATATCTACGAAGGAGCGCCTGACATGGCCGCCACTCAGGAAGAGATCGTCGCCGGTCTCGCCGAGATCGTGAATGAGATCGCCGGGATCCCGGTTGAGGACGTCCAGCTGGACAAGTCCTTCACCGACGACCTGGACGTCGACTCGCTGTCCATGGTCGAGGTCGTCGTCGCCGCCGAGGAGCGCTTCGACGTCAAGATCCCGGACGAGGACGTCAAGAACCTCAAGACCGTCGGCGACGCGACCAACTACATCCTCAAGCACCAGGCCTGATCGACCGATCAACTGGGCTGAGCGGCCCGGCCTGATCCACAGCGCTCCGGCCCCCGGAGCTCTCGAGCGATCCGTCCCCCGGGCCGTCTGCCCCGCCACCCGGCGGTGGCGCCGCTGAATCCTCGTATCCCGTTGGAGAAAGAGTTCCCGTGAGCCCGACCAATCGCACCGTGGTCGTCACCGGTATCGGCGCAACCACACCGCTGGGTGGCGACGCAGCCTCTACCTGGGAGGGTCTGGTCGCCGGACGTTCCGGTGTCCGTCTTCTGGAGCAGGACTGGGCGGCCGAGCTGCCCGTCCGCATCGCGGCGCAGATCGCCGTGGAGCCCACCGAGGTCCTGCCGCGTCCGCAGGCCCGCAAGCTGGACCGCTCGGCGCAGTTCGCGCTGATCGCGGCTCAGGAGGCCTGGAAGGACGCCGGTTTCACCGCAAGGGCCGGTGAGGACACCACGGTGAACCCGCACCGGCTCGGCGCGGTCATCGCCTCCGGCATCGGCGGCGTGACGACCCTGCTCGACCAGTACGACAACCTGCGCGAGAAGGGCGCCCGCCGCGTCTCGCCGCACACCGTGCCGATGCTGATGCCCAACTCCCCGGCGGCCAACGTCGGGATCGAGCTGGGCGCGCAGGCCGGTGTGCACACCCCGGTCTCCGCCTGCGCCTCCGGCGCCGAGGCCATCGGCTACGCGATCGAGATGATCCGCACCGGCCGGGCCGACATCGTCGTGGCGGGCGGCACCGAGGCCGCCATCCACCCGCTGCCGATCGCCGCGTTCGGCAACATGATGGCGATGTCGAAGAACAACGACGACCCGCAGGGCGCCTCCCGCCCCTTCGACGTGGACCGCAACGGCTTCGTCCTCGGCGAGGGCGCGGGCGTGATCGTCCTGGAGTCCGAGGAGCACGCGAAGGCGCGCGGGGCCCGCGTCTACGCGGAGGCCGTCGGCCAGGGCATCTCGGCCGACGCGCACCACATCACGCAGCCCGAGCCGTCCGGCACCGGGATCGCGGCGGCCCTGCAGAACCTGATCGACAACACCGGCCTGGACGCGGCCGAGATCGTGCACGTCAACGCGCACGCGACCTCCACCCCGCAGGGCGACGTCGGCGAGATCAAGGCGCTGCGCAAGGCGTTCGGCGACCATGTCGACCACATCGCGATCTCCAGCACCAAGTCGATGAGTGGTCACCTCCTCGGTGGCGCCGGCGGCATCGAGACGGTCGCCACGGTCCTGGCGCTGCACAACCGGCTCGCCCCGCCGACGATCAACGTCGACAACCTCGATCCCGAGGTGAACGCCGACATCGTGCGCGGTGAGGCCCGCAAGCTGCCCGTCGACGGCCGTGTCGCCGCGCTGAACGACTCGTTCGGCTTCGGCGGCCACAACGTGGTCCTGGCGTTCCGTACGGTCTGACCCGCTGTCGCGTCGGCGAGTCCGCTCGCCGACTCCCATGCGCAGGCGAGGCCTTCGGCGGCCCGTCTACCGGCGACTTCCGCGTCGGGAGACGGGCCGCTGCCTGTGCTGGGCGCACGGCGAAGCCTCGCGCACGTGGCCCTCGTACCGCCGCGTTCCCGGCCCCGCCCCCGCGGTCGAACCCCTGGATTACGCCCCCGCTCACACCACCTGGTGCAGCCACCGCACCGGCGCGCCCTCCCCGGCGTAGCGGAAGGGTTCCAGTTCGTCGTCCCAGGGCTGGCCCAGGAGCTTGGCGAGTTCGGCCTCCAGGTCGGACTCGCCGCTCTGGGAGCGCACCAGGGCGGCGCGCAGCCGGTCCTCGGGGATGAGGATGTCGCCGTGGATGCCGGTGACGGCGTGGAAGATGCCCAGGTCGGGAGTGCAGCTGTAGCGTTCGCCCTCGGCGGCCGCGGACGGCTCGGCGGTGACCTCGAAGCGCAGCAGGTGCCAGCCCCGGAGCGCGGAGGCGAGCTTCGAGGCGGTACCGGCCTCGCCCTGCCAGGAGAACTCCGAGCGCCAGGTGCCCGGCGCGGCGGGCTGCCGGATCCAGTCCAGGCTGACGCGCGTGCCGAGCACCCCGGCGACGGCCCACTCGACGTGCGGGCACAGCGCGCGCGGCGCGGAGTGCACGTACAGAACTCCACGTGTCGTCACCGGAACCTCCGGGCAGAGCGGGACATCTCGGAACGGGCTGAGCGGCCGTGACCGGGCGGTCACGTTGATGGCGAGGCTACCGTGCGGCGGCGCAAGGAGTGTGACGTACCGTCGGTCCTGCTGCCGCGAAACGCCCGCCATTCACCCGGCAGGACGCTTGTACGGGTGTGAGCCGTTCCATGGAGAGGGCTCGGGAACCCCCGCACGTTGTTATGGAGGGGAGCGTCACCATACTCCGACCGAGGGGAACAGCAGCCGATGCGGAAGCCTGGCCACCGTTTACGGACCGTGCTCACCCTGGTGACGGCGGCCGTCCTGGGCGTCACCGGCTGTGACGCCGTCGGTGGCAACTCCCCCGGCCCGTCCGGCACCGGGGGACGGCCGTCGCCGAAGCCCACGCCGGTCTGGGACACCACGCCGGCCTCGATCGCGGCGGTGGGCGACTCCATCACGCGCGGCTTCGACGCGTGCTCGGTCCTGGCGGACTGCCCGGAGGTGTCCTGGGCGACCGGCACCAGCCCCGAGATCGACAGCCTGGCCGTGCGGCTGCTGGGCGCGGCGAAGGCGGCCGGGCGGAGCTGGAACCTCGCCGTCTCCGGGGCGCGCATGGCGGACCTGCCCGGCCAGATGACGCGGGCGGCGCAGCGCAGACCGGAGCTGGTGACGGTGATGATCGGGGCGAACGACGCCTGCCGGGACACCACCTCGGCGATGACGTCGGTCGCCGAGTTCCGCACGGACTTCCAGGACGCGATGAGCACGCTGCGCAAGGCCCTGCCTAAGACACAGGTGTACGTGGCGAGCGTGCCGAACCTGAAGCGGCTGTGGTCGCAGGGCCGCACCCACCCGATGGGCAGGCAGGTGTGGAAGCTCGGTATCTGCCCGTCGATGCTGGGCGACGCGGACGCGCTGGACGCGGCGGCGACGCTGCGCCGGGACATGGTGCAGGAGCGTGTGGAGGACTACAACGCGGTGCTCAAGGAGGTCTGCGCCAAGGACAAGCGGTGCCGGTACGACGGCGGGGCGGTGTACGGCTACCGCTTCGGCACCGAGCAGCTGAGCCGCTGGGACCTGTTCCACCCCAGCAAGGACGGTCAGGCGCGGCTGGCGGAGATCGCCTACCGCACGGTCACGGCAAAGAGGCCGTGACTCAGTTCCGCACATGAACGAACTTTTCGGAATACTTTCCGACAGCACACCGGTCCACCGCTGGACGCTCCAGCGGGCGGGTGTGCGGGTCCTGTCGTACGGCGGGATCGTCCAAGCCCCGGTCCGGAGTCAGGTGCCGGACCGGGGCTGGTCGGGGGATGCCCCGGGTCAGACGTTAATCGGCGCGGTGACCTTGCGGTCCGCGATCGAGCGACCGGCCTGGATTTCGTACGAACCCTTCACAAATGACCATGAGTTGGTCATCTCGTCCCAGACCTCGAAAGCCCGGCGCGGGAGTTCGACCGTGACCTCGACGCTCTCGCCGGGTGCGGCCTCGACGCCCGCGAAACCGGCCAGCCAGCGCGCCGGACGGCCGGGGTCCGGCGCGCTCGGCGCCAGGTAGAGCTGCACGACCTCGCGCCCGGGCCGCTCACCGGTGTTACGGAGGCGGACCGTCGCGGTGGTCCCCGCCGCGTCGACCGACTCGTACGTCCAGTCGGTGTAGCCGAGGCCGTGGCCGAACGGGTACGCGGGCGTCCTGCCCTCCTTCTCCCAGGCCCGGTAGCCGATGAACACGTCCTCCTCGTAAGGGAGTTCACCGGATTCCGGGGCGACGCGCGTGACCGGGGCGTCGTCCAGGGTGCCCCAGGTGGTGGGCAGCCGGCCGCTCGGTTCCTGCGCGCCGGTCAGCACGTCGGCGAGGGCCGCGCCGCCCTCCTGGCCGGGGAACCAGCTGAGCAGGACGGCGGCGACCTCCTCGCGCCAGGGCAGTTCCACCGGTGAGCCGGAGTTGACGACCACCACGGTGTTCGGGTTGGCGGCGGCGACGGCGCGGACCAGGTCGTCCTGGCGGCCGGGGAGACGGAGGTCCTTGCGGTCGAAGCCCTCGGACTCGACGCGCTCGGTGGTGGCGACCACGACCACGGCCGTGTCGGCGCTGCGCGCGGCCTCGGCGGCCTCGGCGATCAGCTCGTCGGGGTCGCGCTGCGGCTGCTGGTGGGCGAGGGTGAAGCCGACGACCCTGATGCCCGCGTCCTCGGGCACGTCGACGACGTGGGTGAGGCAGACCTCGACCGGTTCGCCGGCCGTGAGGTCGACGCGGGCGCGGGGTTCGGGGGCGCCGAAGAAGGAGGCGAAGGGGTCGTCCTTGGCGGGGCGCTGGACGTCGTCGTAGTACGTGGTGCCGTCGACGGTGAGGGTGAAGGCGCCCAGGCCCTTGATGCCGAAGGTGTGGGTGCCGCTCTCGCGCGGGGTGAACGTGCCGGTCAGCTCGACGGTGTGCAGGGTGTCGTGGGTGACGCCGTCGGGGAGGTCCGAGCCCATCCACTGGATGTGGCCGTTCGGCGCGGAGCGGGTGCCGATGACGGTGCCCTCGGCGTCACGGCAGACCGCGCGCAGCGCGAAGCCCCGGTCGGCGGCGGCGAGTTCGGTGTTCGGGTCGGCGCCGACGGCGTAGCTGAGGGTTCCCTCGGGGAGGGCTGCGGCGAGGCCGTCCAGCGGGGGGACGGCGTGGTGGGGGAAGACGGCGGCGGAGCCGCCGCCGAGGACCCGGGCGTCGCGGGCGGCGGCGCCGGTCAGGGCGACCCGGCCGGGCTTCAGGGGCAGCGCGCCGCCGCTGTTGCGGACCAGGACGAAGGAACGGCGGGCGATCTCGCGGGCGAGGGCCGCTCCGTCGACGGGGTCCGGGAGTTCGGTGACGACCAGTTCGGCGCCTGGGAGGATGCCGACGCGGGCGGCGAGCCGCAGCACGTTGCGTACGGCGGTGTCGATCTCGGCCTCCTCCGCCTCGCCGTCCCGCACGGCCTGCGCCAGGGGCTCGCCGTACACGGTGCGCGGGCCGGGCATCGCCACGTCCAGGCCGCCCCTGAGGGCGCCGGTGGTGGAGCGGGCGGCCATCCAGTCGGAGACGTTGAAGCCGTCGAAGCCCCACTCGCCGCGCAGGACTTCGTTGACGAGGTAGTGGTGCTCGGTCATCGTCGTGCCGTTGACCGTATTGTAGGCGGTCATGATGCCCCACGGGTGGGCGTTCTCGACGATGATCTCGAAGGGCGCCAGGTACAGCTCGCGCAGGGCGCGTTCGCTCACGACGTTGTTGACGGTGAAGCGGTCGGTCTCGGCGTCGTTGGCGACGAAGTGCTTGACCGTGGTGCCGACGCCGCCGGACTGCACGCCGGTCACATAGGCGGCGCCGATCCGGCCGGTGAGGTACGGGTCCTCGCTGTAGGCCTCGAAGTGGCGGCCGCCGAGCGGGGAGCGGTGCAGGTTGACCGTGGGGGCGAGCAGGACGTGGACGCCTTTGCGGCGGGACTCCTGGGCGAGGAGCACGCCGGCCCTGCGGGCGAGGCCGGGGTCCCAGGTGGCGGCCAGCGCGGTCGGCGAGGGCAGGGCGACGGACGGGTCCTCGGCGGTCCAGCGCACCCCGCGCACACCGATCGGGCCGTCGGACATGACGAGGGACGGCAGGCCGATCTCCGGCAGGGCGGGCAGGGTCCACATGTCCTGGCCGGACAGCAGCCGGGCCTTGGCATCCAGATCGAGCTTGCCGAGCGCCGCCTCGACGGCCGCCTCGCGGGCCTGGTCGGCCTGATGTTCCGGGTTTGCCGCCATCGCAGGGTGCCTCCTCGTTTAAGTCCAGGGCCTTCTCAATCCTGCCTCGGACACCTGCGAACCACTCGGGACCGCACCCTCCAATTGAGGAACAACCGCGGGCTCCTGGACCCGAAGTCGGTGGACATGCCGGGCGCGTTCCGGGACGGCGGCACGCCATGGCACAGACCACTTCCGCCACGCGATACTGCCGCCGGCACGCACCACCACTGCGACGGAAGGCCAGAACTCCCGTGACTTCCAGACGACTTCGGTACGGCATCCTGGGCCTGGCCCTGCTGACCGGCATGACCGGCATGACCGGACTGTCCGCCCCGGCGACCACGACCGCCGCCGAGCAGACGGCCCCCTCCCCCACCGTCGAGGAGCAGCGCCTCGACCGATCCGTGCCCCAGGAGATCCTCCGCCGTTCCGGATTCGACGCCGTGGCATCCGAGTTCGCCCGCGCGCTGGGCGAGGCCGGCGACTACGCCGAGGCCCGGAGGGTCGTCGCACGCGAGGGATCCGCGCTGTGGCGGCGGGCCGTCGACCGTGCGCAGGGGCGCGGGCCGGCGGGCGGGGACATGAGCCGGGACGACGACCGGCCGCTGTACTGGGCGCGGCTCGGGATGACGCGGGAAGTGCGCACCTGGCAGCCGGACTTCGGATTGGGCGAGGTCCAACGCGCCGGGCTGCTGGACGAGTTGGAGCGGACCTCGCGTGGGCAGACCACCCTGCGCCATCCGCCCGGCAAGGGGCTGAAGCGGATCCTGGTCACCGGCTTCGACCCGTTCACCCTGGACCGCGACATCCGCATCTCCAACCCGTCGGGGGCCGCCGCGCTCGCCCTCGACGGCACGGTGATCCAGACGCCGGAGGGTCCGGCACGGATCGAGACCGCCGTGTTCCCGGTGCGCTGGCAGGACTTCACTGGGGACACCTCCCAGGCGTTCAGCTCTGGGGGAGGGACGGTGGAGCGGACGCTGCGGCCGTATCTGCCGAAGGTGGACCTGTTCACTACCGTGAGCCAGGGGCGGCGCGGCCAGTTCGACGTGGAACGGACCAACGGGGCCTGGCGGGGCGGCTTCGCGGACAACGACAACATCGGCCGCACGGAGACCATCCCGGTCACCGACCCGGCCTCGCAGCCGCAGTGGACGACGACCACCCTGCCGTACAAGGCGATCACCGCCGCGTCGACCGGGCGCTTCCCCGTGTACGACAACACCGAGGTGACCGAGATCCCGGCGGGCGGCACGGAGCCCGTCGTACGGCCGGACGGGCCGACGCCCGGCTCGACGGCGCGCAAAGGGGGCGGCGGGGACTACCTGTCCAACGAGATCGCCTACCGGGCGACGCTGCTGCGGGACCGGCTCGGGCTGCACGACCGGCTGCCGGGCGGGCATGTGCACACGCCCGTGCTGGAGTTCGGCGCCGGGAACAGCGGCGATATCACCGACCCCCAGTTCGTGCGGAACCGGCTGGACATCATCGCCCAGGTGCGGGCGATCCTGACGGTGGCTGCGGAGCAGTTGTAGCCGCGTCGTCGCCCTCCTCGTCGCGGGTCTCCTCGCCGGCCAGTTCGCGGGCGAGGAGCGTGGCGCCCGCGACCGCGCCCGGCATCAGGAAGACCGCGACGAACGGCACCAGGAAGGCCAGGCCCAGTGGCGTGCCGAAGCCCCAGACCAGGGACTTGCGGGCGCGCAGCAGGGTGAGACGGTCGCGCAGGTCGACGCCGCGGCGCTGGAGGGCGACGGCGGTCAGTTCCTCGGTGAGGAAGAAGCCGGTGACGAAGAAGCCGACCACCGGGACGACGGTCTGCCCGGCGACCGGGATGAACCCGAGCGCGAACAGCAGCACGCCCCAGAGAGCGGCGCGGAGGACGATCCGGAGGCTGTCGCGACCCGAGATCCACAACTCCTGCCAGAGCAGCAGGTTCGACTCGGGGGCGGTGCCGTCCGGGGAGACGTCGCGGTCGACCGTCTCGGAGAGGCTCTCGTAGAACGGCTGGCCGATCAGGAGCGTGACCGCGGTGAAGGTGAGGACGGCGAGGAGGAGGCCGAGGGCGAACAGGACGGCGGTGAGGAAGCCGCGGAACAGGCCCGGCCAGGGGCTCGACCAGGCGTCGGCGAACGGCGTCGCCCAGGTCACGGCGTCCGCGCCCCACAGGGCGAGCGCGACGAGCGCCACCGCGTACATGACGAGCGTGATCAGGCCCGGGACGAGCCCGAAGCCATACTGCTTGCCGTGCCGGGCCACCCATCGCTGGCCCTTCAGGAGATAGCGGAAACCCGTGCCAAGATCGCGCATGGGGGAACCCTATAGGGGCGCCGGTGACGTCCTTACGGCGCTGCGGTCACACCGGTGTCACAGCTCCAGGCCCGAGGGTGCTGACGGCGATTCCGGGGACGTTCTCCTCCCCCAGGCACGTCGGCGTCCGCCCTCGGGATGCCCGCTCCGTGCCGCTCGGGTGGCCCGTCCGACCCCGGGGCCGGCAAGGCACCTTAGGTGCGGTTGAGTCGAACGGGCAGGTCCCGCCGTACCGATCTCAGGAAGCCTTCAGGAGGTACGCGCGCACATGGCGCCCGCCACGGCGGTTCGGTCAGGGGAGGAGAGCGGATGACGCAGCAGATCCACGGCACCGTCGCCGACGGCTTCGAGGCGGTCCGCAAGGAGTTCGCCGCGTTCGTGGCCGGGGAACGGCCCGACTACGAGGGACAGCTGTGCGCTTACGTGCACGGCCGCAAGGTGGTCGACCTGTGGGCCGGCGCCGACTCCCTGTACGGCGTGTACTCGTCCACCAAGGGCGCGGCGCATCTGGTGGTGGCGCTGCTGGTGCAGGACGGCACCCTCGAACTGGACCGCAAAGTGACGTACTACTGGCCGGAGTTCGGCGCCGAGGGAAAGGGCGCGCTGACGCTGCGCGAGCTGGTCACGCACCGGGCGGGGCTGATCGGCACGGACACCGGGTTCACGGCCGAGGAGCTGGCCGACGACAGGGCGATCGCCGAACGGCTCGCCGACCAGCGGCCGTTCTGGCGCCCGGGCACGGCGTTCGGCTACCACGCGCTGGTGCTGGGCGCGCTCGTCGGCGAGGTGGTGCGCCGCGCGACGGGCCGGACGCTCCAGGAGGTGTACGAGGACCGGGTGCGCGGCCCGTACGGGCTGGACTTCCACCTGGGCCTGCCCGAGGCCCTGGAGCCCCGCTTCCGTCCCGTGCAGTCGATGGTGCCGACGCCGAAGCAGCAGGCCGTGCTGGACGCCACGCCGACCGGCCCGCACTCGGTCGCCTCGATCGCGTTCAACATGCACGTGCCGGACCCGGGCGAGCTGATCGACCACGCCAACTCCCGTACCGTGCGCGCCAAGGGCCCCGCGTCGGCGGGCGGGGTGGCCTCGGCGCGCGGGCTCGCCGGGATGTACGCGGCGGCGATCAGCGAGATCGGCGACCGGCCGCCGCTGCTCAAGCCGGACACGGTGGCAGAGGTCGGCCAGATCCATGCCAGTGGCTACGACCTGGTGGTGCGCGCCCACCGGTCGTACGCGCTGGGTTTCCAGGCGACCGCGGACGTCTGGTACCCGTTCCTGGGCGCCGGGGCCTTCGGGCACAGCAGCGCGGGCGGTTCGCAGGCCTTCGCCGACCCGCGCAGCGGACTGGCGTACGGCTACACCCGTCGCCGGCTGTCCTTCCCGGACGGTGCGGCGGCGGAGAACGCGGGGCTGGTGCGGGCGGTGCACAGGGCGGCACTGGCGAACTGAGGCGGCAAAGGCCGCACCCCACGTCCAAGGGTGCGGCCTTCTTCGTACGCAACGAGCCGGGTCGGACGAGCGTCACGGTGATGTCGGGCCGAGATCTCCACGAGGATCCCGCCGATCAGAGCTTGACGATCATCTTCCCGGTGTTGTCGCCGCGCAGCACGCCGAGGAACGCCTCCAGGTTGTTCTCGATGCCCTCGACGACGGTCTCCCGGTACTTGAGCTCACCCGAGGCGACCCAGGGGCCGACCTCCTGGACGAACTGCGGCTGAAGGTCGTAGTGGTCGCCGACGAGGACCCCCTCGACGCGGAGCCGGTTCTGCAGGATCTTGACCATGTTCCGCGGGCCGGGGGTCGGCTCGGTCGCGTTGTACTGCGAGATCATGCCGCAGATCACGGCCCGGCCGCGCAGGTTGAGCGCGCTGATCGCGGCCTCCAGGTGCTCGCCGCCGACGTTGTCGAAGTAGACGTCGATGCCGTCGGGCGCAGCTTCCCTGAGTTGCTCGTGGACCGGGCCCTTCTTGTAGTTGAAGGCGGCATCGAAGCCGTACTCATCGACGAGGGTCTTGACCTTCTCGTCGGAGCCGGCGGAGCCGATGACCCGCGAGGCGCCCTTCAGCCGGGCGATCTGGCCGACCTGGCTGCCCACCGCCCCGGCCGCGCCGGAGACGAAGACCGCGTCGCCCTCCTTTAGGGCGCCGACCCGCAGCAGGCCCGCGTACGCGGTCAGGCCCGTCATGCCGAGCACCCCGAGGTACGCGCTCAGCGGCGCCGCCTCCGGGTCCACCTTGACGGCGCTCTTCGCGTCCACCGCGGCGTACTCGCGCCAGCCGAGGAAGTGCAGGACGTGGTCGCCGACGGCGATGCCCTCGGCGTGGGAGGCGACGACCTCGCCGACGGCGCCGCCCTGCATGACCTTGCCCAGTTCGAAGGGGGCGACGTAGGACTTGGCGTCGCTCATCCGGCCGCGCATGTACGGGTCGACGGAGAGGTACTTGTTACGGACGAGGACCTGCCCGTCACCCGGCGCCGGTACCTCCGTCTCCATGAAGGCGAAGTCCTCGGGTTTCGGCCAGCCGACCGGGCGGCTGAGCAGGTGCCATTCGCGGTTGATCATGACAGGACCCTTCCATTTACTTCAGTACCTGAAACAACAGTGCACCTGAATATTTCAGGTTGTCAAGTAAACGGGGTAGGCTGAGGCCATGGCCACTCCACACAGAACCCAGCGGCCCGACGCCCTGACCCTCGAGGTCGTGGAGCTCTTCGGCGAGGTCGTGGCCCGCTTCCACGCGGACTACGAGGAGGCGGCCGCGGATCACGCGCTGACCGGGGCGCAGGCGCGGCTGCTGAGTCTGCTGTCGCTGGAGCCGTTGCCCATGCGGAAACTGGCGCAGCGGCTGAAGTGCGAGCCGTCCAACGTCACGGGGATCGTGGACCGGTTGGAGTCCCGGGGCCTGGTGGAGCGGCGGCCCGATCCCGCCGACCGCCGGGTGAAGCTGGCCGCCGCCACCCCGGAGGGCCGCCGCGTCGCGAGCAGCCTCCGCGAGGGGCTGCACTTCGCCCGCGAGCCGCTCGCGGGGCTGTCGGCGCAGGAGCAGCTGGCGTTGCGGGATCTGCTGCACCGGATGCTGAACGCGTAGCGCCCGGATCCGCCGGTCTCCAGCACTCTCCGGCGCGCTGCCGGAGGAACAGCGGCCCGCGCCGCGCCCTCCGACAGCCCAGGACAAGGCCTCAGCCGCGTGTCTTGCCGAAGTAGCGGGCCCGCACCCGGTCGAGCAGGATCGCAAGGCCGAGGACCGCCCCCTGCACCACCTGTTCCCAGCCCGGCCCGACTGAGGGGTCGGCCACGTTCATCCTGCCGATCACCAGGATCCCGACCACGCCCCCCAGCACAGCGCCGGCGCTTCACTGGACCTGTGGGCCCAGCTCGACAACGCCTGCCAGCAGTGGAACATCGCGCCCTGACACGGGCGACAGCACGGTGACGGCCCGCCGGTCCTGCGGCGGGCCGTTCGTCAGGGAGAGGCTTTCACCCGCACCACCACAGGAAACGCTGGCACGTCTCCGAGGGCGCCGGTTCCGGGACCGGGTCCGGTTTCGGGGGGTTGGTCGCCGGGGGCTGTGTGGAGCCGCGGTTCGGCGGTGTGGGGCGGGGGGCCGGGCGGTCGGGGGACGTGCGCTGCGGGGGCGCCGGAGTCTTCTCGCCCGGGCTGGGCTCGTCCTGCCGGTTATTGTCGCCGGGGGACTTCGAGGGCGACGGCGGCCTGGAGGCGCCCGGCGACGGGGTGGTCCGGTCCGCGCCGCCCGCGCCGGTGCCCGACTCGTCGTCCACCGGTCGCGGCGTCTGCCCGTTCCCCGACGACGCGCCCCCGTCCGCCGAACCGTCCCCGGGAGCCGCCGGGGAATCCTTCGACCTCGGCGCGTCCATGCCGAGTTCGGCAAGGCTCAGCCCCCCGGCCGCCAGTACGAAACCGGCGGCGATCAGCAGGGTCCGCCGCCGGCGCCGTCGATGCGCCGCCGCTTTGCGATCGCGACGGCTCGCCCCCGCGCCCGCCGCACCGTCGGCCTCTCGACCGCGCCCACGCCCCCGGCCACCCCGACGCCGGGCAGCCCGGCCCGGCCGGCCTTCGCCGTCACCGCCGTGGGCGCCTTCATCACCATGGGCGCCCTCATCGCCGAATGCGCCCTCATCGCCGAATGCGGCTTCGTCGCCGTGGACGTCTTCGTCGCCGTGCGTGCCGCTGCCGCCGTGCACGCCGTCACCGTCGCGGGCGCCATCATCGTCACGGGCGCCGCCATCGCCGTACTCGCCGTCGTACGGGCCGTACCCGGCAGCCTCACCACCGTCGTACCGCCCGGCGTCCACCACCCCCGCGTCTCTTTGCGAAAGCACGCCACCCTCCCCCACGTGCGCGGAAAGCCCGTGGAGCCGTTCGGCCGGAGTGCCGCACCCAGGGCATGCCAGGGCGCCGTTGAGGTGCCGTTGGCACTGGTGGCAGTAGTCCATGACGCGGGAAGGTTAAGTTCCGGCCGGGTAACGTTCCTAGAGCCACCTGTGAATATTGTGTGGGAAACGCCCCTGACCCCGCCCGTCGCCCCAGCACCTACCCCGGCCCCGGCTTTCGAAAGTGTCGAAACCGTTACTCGTTCGACCCATTGACACTCCCGCCACCCCGTCCTTACTGTCACGCCAGCATTTCGAACGTGTGCCGAAATATCGAACACACCGAGACAGAAGCAACCGAGCCGACGACGAGCAGCAAGGGGCAACTGCCGTGCGCATCACCGGAATCAGCACACACGTGGTCGGGACGCCGTGGCGCAACCTGACGTACGTCCAGGTGCACACCGACGAGGGGATCACTGGAGTCGGCGAGACCCGGATGCTGGGCCACACCGACGCCCTCCTCGGCTACCTGAAGGAGGCCGAGGCCAACCACATTCTCGGCTCCGACCCGTTCGCTGTCGAGGACCTCGTCAAGCGCATGAAGTACGGCGACTACGGCCGCGCCGGCGAGATCGTCATGTCCGGTATCGCCGTGGTCGAGATGGCCTGCTGGGACATCAAGGGCAAGGCGCTCGGCGTGCCCGTCTGGCAGCTGCTGGGCGGCAAGGTCACCGACAAGGTCAAGGCGTACGCCAACGGCTGGTACACGACCGAGCGGACGCCGGATGCGTACCACAAGGCCGCCCGGACGGTCATGGAGCGCGGCTACCGGGCACTGAAGATCGACCCCTTCGGCACCGGCCACTTCGAACTGGACCACACGCAGAGCCGGTACGCCGTCTCCCTCATCGAGGCCGTGCGCGACGCCATCGGCCCCGAGGCCGAGTTGATGCTGGAGATGCACGGCCGCTTCTCCCCGGCTACCGCGGTCCGCCTGGCCAAGGAGCTGGCGCCGTTCAACCCGGCCTGGCTGGAGGAGCCGGTGCCGCCGGAGAACCTCAAGGCTCTCGAGAAGGTTGCGGCCAAGGTCGACATGCCGGTCGCCACCGGTGAGCGCATTCACGACCGCATCGAGTTCCGCGAGCTCTTCGAGAACCAGGCCGTGGACATCATCCAGCCGGACGTCGGCCACATCGGCGGCATCTGGGAGACCCGGAAGCTGGCCGCGACCGCCGAGACGCACTACATGCTGGTGGCGCCGCACAACGTCGGCGGCCCGGTGCTGACCGCCGCCTCCCTCCAGGTCGGCTTCACCTCCCCGAACTTCAAGATCCTCGAGCACTTCAATGACTTCGCGGACGCGGAGATCAAGAAGGTGGTCAAGGGCGCGCCGCAGGTGAACCCGGAGGACGGCTGCTTCCACCTGTCCGACGCCCCCGGCCTCGGCGTCGAGCTGGACGTCGACGCCGCGGCCGAGTTCCCGCAGCAGCAGGCCCGTTTCGACCTGTGGGCGGAAGGCTGGGAGCAGCGCAAGCCCAAGGGCTCGAAGTGAGTCCGGGGCGGCAGGCACGGGAGGCCATGTGAGCACCGCAGTCGTCATCGAGGCCCCGGGCGAGCACCGTCTCGTCCCGCACGAGCCCCGCGATCCCGGCGCCGGCGAGGCGCTGGTCCGCGTCCACGCCTCCGGCATCTGCGGCAGCGACCGCGAGGTCTACCAGGGCAACCGGCCCGAGGGCTACGTCCGCTACCCGCTCACGCCCGGCCACGAGTGGTCCGGGACGGTCGTGAAGGTCGGCGCCGGCATCCCGGAGTCCCTGGTCGGCCGGAAGGTGGTCGGCGAGGGCTTCCGGAACTGCCAGGTCTGCGACCGCTGCCACGCGGGCGACACGACCCTGTGCACGGCCGGGTACGAGGAGACCGGGTTCACCCAGCCGGGCGCCATGGCGACCACGCTGACCCTCCCGGCCCGCCTCCTGCACACGCTTCCGGACGACTGCGACCTGACCGCCGCCGCCCTGCTGGAGCCGGCCGCCTGCATCGCCGCCGCGGCGCTCAAGGCGAACGCCCGGCCCGGCGAGAAGGTGGCCGTGGTCGGTACCGGCACGCTCGGCATGTTCGCCGTGCAGTTCCTGAAGGCGAACTCCCCGGCCGAGCTGCTGGTGGTGGGCACCCGACGGGACCGGGAGGAGCTGTCGCGGCGTTACGGCGCCACCGACTTCCGGACCAAGGACGAGGCGCTCCCCGACGACTTCGACGTCGTGATCGAGACGGCCGGGTCCGCGGACGCGGCGCGCACCTCAGCCGCGCTGCTCAGGCGCGGCGGGCGGCTGGTCCTGACCGGCATCCCGGCGCCCGGCGCCGACGGGCTCGACCCCACCGATCTCGTCGTACGGCAGCTGGAGGTGCACACCGTCTTCGGTGCGCCGCCGGATGCCTGGGCGCACACGGTACGGGTGTTCGCCGCAGGGCTCCTCGATCCGCTGCCGCTGGTGACGCACGAGCTGCCGCTCGCCGAGTTCCCCGAGGCCATCGAGCTGGTCGGGTCCGGCGACCCGAAGGTGGGCAAGGTGCTGCTCCGCCCCTAAGACGTACGCCGGTACGGGGGCAACCTGACGGCCTCCGCACCGGCGTACTCCCAAGCCCTCCCGCGACCTGAGCGGCGAACCTCGTCCGAAATACCGAACAAGAAGGACTTCCTGTGACCGACGATTCCGCCACGGCAGCCCGCAGGCCCGGTGAGCCGGCGCTCACCGCCCTCGGTCTGGGCGCGCCCGCCCTGGACCCCGCCGACGCCTCGCCGCACTCCTTCCCCGGCGGCGGCCGCTGGCGCACCGAGATCCCCTCGTGCGAGGGTCCCGAGGCGCTGGCGGTGGTCCTGAAGGAGGCCTCCCGGCTGGACGTGCCGATCCACCGGATCAGCCAGGGCAGCGGCGTGTGGATGCTCACCGACACCGAGATCACCGAGATGGTCGAGGCGACCGGCGAGCGCGACATCGAGCTGTGCCTGTTCACCGGCCCGCGCGGCACGTGGGACATCGGCGGCTCGACCCGCACCGACTCGGGCGGCGCCGGGCTGCGTGTGCGCGGCCACGACGCGGTCGCCGGGTGCGTCGAAGACGCTGTCAGGGCAACGGAGTTGGGCGTCAAGTGCCTGCTCGTCGCCGACGAGGGCGTGCTGTGGACGCTGCACCGGGCGCGCATGGCTGGCATCATCCCGGCCGACACCACACTGAAGGTCTCGGCGCTCGTCGGGCCCGTCAACCCGGCCTCGTACGCGGTGTACGAGCGGCTCGGCGCCGACTCCGTCAACGTGCCCAGCGATCTGACGCTGGATCACCTCACCGAGATCCGCCGGGCGTCCGGCGCCCCCATGGACATGTACATCGAGGCCCCCGACGACCTCGGCGGCTATGTGCGGATGTACGAGGTCGCCGAGCTCATCAGGCGCGGCGCACCGCTCTACCTGAAGTTCGGCCTCTCGAAATCACCCGGAATCTACCCGTACGGCAACCACATGCGGGAGCTGACCCTGGCCACCGCCAAGGAACGGGTGCGGCGCGGACGGCTCGCTCTGGATCTTCTGGCGCGCCACGGCGCGGACGGCGACATGGCTCCGCTCGGCACGCGACTTCCGGGCGATCTGCAGCGGTTCGAAATTTCGTCATAACGTTCCGGAAACTCACCTTCACAGAAGAAGACACAGCCGCGCACAATCCCACACATCTCTTCTCGGTCTCCTCTCGGTCTTCCCCGGCAGGATCCATCGGAGCGAGTTCGCACCACAGACCGAGCCCTGCACACACATCAAGGATGATGACCATGCGTAACCGCAGAGCCGCTCTCGCCGCCATCGCCGGAGCCGCCTCCCTCGCCCTCACCCTGTCCGCCTGCGGCCAGAGCAGCGAGGGCGGCAGCGAGGAGAACTCGGGTGACGCCAAGGGCGGCACCATCGGCATCGCGATGCCGACCAAGTCCTCCGAGCGCTGGATCCTCGACGGCGCCCATGTGAAGAAGGACCTGGAGTCCAAGGGCTACAAGACCACGCTGGTCTACGGCGAGGACGACCCGGACCAGCAGGTCTCGCAGATCGAGAACCTGATCACCCAGGGCGTCAAGGCACTGATCGTCGCGGCCATCGACAACAAGTCGCTGAACAACGTGCTGCAGCAGGCCAAGGACGCCAACATCCCGGTGATCTCCTACGACCGCCTGATCCTCGGCACCGAGAACGTCGACTACTACGCGTCGTTCGACAACGAGAGGGTCGGCGAGCTCCAGGGCAGCTACATCGTCGAGAAGCTCGGCCTGAAGGACGGCAGCAAGAAGGGGCCGTTCAACATCGAGCTGTTCGCCGGCTCCAACGACGACAACAACACCCGCTACTTCTTCTCGGGCGCGATGAAGGTCCTGCAGCCCTACATCGACAAGAAGCAGCTCGTCGTCCGCTCGAAGCAGACCTCCCTCAACCAGGTCACCACCCTGCGCTGGGACGGCGGCACGGCCCAGAAGCGCATGGACGACATCCTGACCGGGTCCTACCGCAGCGAGCGGGTCGACGCGGTCCTCTCCCCCTACGACGGCATCTCCATCGGCATCCTGTCCTCGCTGAAGTCGGACGGCTACGGGACCAAGAGCAAGCCGCTGCCGATCGTCACCGGCCAGGACGCCGAGGTCGCCTCCCTGAAGTCGATCGAGTCGGGCCAGCAGACGCAGACCGTGTTCAAGGACACCCGCGAACTGGCCAAGGTGGCCTCGAACATGGTCGACGCGGTGCTGAACGACAAGAAGCCGGAAGTCAACGACACCAAGACCTACGACAACGGCGCGAAGGTCGTGCCCGCGTACCTGCTGACGCCGGTGAGCGTGGACAAGTCCAACTACCAGAAGGTCGTCATCGACTCGGGCTACCACAAGGCCAGCGACCTCAAGTAACCGCCGCACTCTAGGGATTGGAAGGCACGACCATGGCGGGACCCGTCCTGGAAATGCGCTCGATCGTCAAGACCTTTCCCGGCGTCAAGGCGCTGTCGGACGTCACGCTGACCGTCCAGCAGGGCGAGGTCCACGCCATCTGCGGGGAGAACGGTGCCGGCAAGTCGACCCTGATGAAGGTCCTCTCCGGCGTCCACCCGCACGGGACCTACGAGGGCGAGATCCTCTTCGAGGGAGGGGTCTGCGAGTTCAAGGACATCCGGGCGAGCGAGCAGCACGGCATCGTCATCATCCACCAGGAGCTGGCGCTGGTGCCGTATCTCTCCATCGCGGAGAACATCTTCCTCGGCAACGAGCACGCCAGCCGGGGGATCATCAGCTGGACCGAGACGCTCAAGCACGCCACCGAACTGCTGCGGCGGGTCGGTCTCAGCGATCACCCCGACACCCGCGTCGCCGACATCGGCGTGGGCAAGCAGCAGCTCGTGGAGATCGCGAAGGCGCTGTCGAAGAAGGTGAAGCTGCTCATCCTGGATGAGCCGACCGCCGCCCTGAACGACGAGGACAGCGGCAAACTCCTCGACCTGATCCTGGAGTTGAAGAAGCAGGGCATCACCTCGATCATCATCTCCCACAAGCTCAACGAGATCCGCAAGGTCGCCGACTCGGTGACCATCCTGCGCGACGGGCAGACCATCGAGACGCTCAACGTGAAGGCCGCGGAGACCACCGAGGACCGGATCATCAGCGGCATGGTCGGCCGCGACCTGGAGCACCGTTTCCCGGAGCGCAGCCCGCACGAGCCGGAGGAGGGGACCGCGCCCGCCCTGGAGATCCAGGGCTGGACCGTGCACCACCCGATCGACCAGCAGCGCAAGGTGGTCGACGACGTCTCGCTCCAGGTGCGCCGCGGCGAGATCGTCGGCATCGCGGGCCTCATGGGCGCCGGGCGCACCGAACTCGCGATGAGTGTCTTCGGACGGACGTACGGCCGGTACGCGGGCGGCACGGTCCTCAAGGACGGCAAGGAGATCCGTACGAAGTCCGTCCCTGAGGCGGTCAGGCACGGGATCGCGTACGTCACCGAGGACCGCAAGCACTACGGCCTCAACCTGATCGACACCATCGGCCGGAACATCTCGCTCAGCGCCCTGGGCAAGGTCGCCAAGCGCGGGGTGGTCGACGAGCACGAGGAGCGGCAGGTCGCCGAGGGCTTCCGCAAGTCCATGAACATCAAGGCGCCGACCGTCTTCGAGCCGGTGGGCAAGCTGTCCGGCGGCAACCAGCAGAAGGTCGTCCTCAGCAAGTGGATCTTCGCGGGTCCGGACGTGCTGATCCTGGACGAGCCGACGCGCGGCATCGACGTCGGCGCCAAGTACGAGATCTACACGGTCATCGACCAGCTGGCCGCCCAGGGCAAGGCGGTCGTCTTCATCTCCTCCGAGCTGCCCGAGCTGCTCGGCATGTGCGACCGCATCTACACGATGGCCGCGGGGCGGCTGACCGGTGAGTTCTCACGAGCGGAGGCCTCACAGGAATCGCTGATGCGTCAGATGACGAAGGACAAAGAGGTAACCCGATGAGCACGGATCTGACCGCCAAGACGCCGGCCCCCGCGCCGCCCGGCAAGGGAGGGGCGGGCGCGGGCGACGGTCTGCTGCAACTGCTGTTGGACGGTATGCGCCGCAACATGCGGCAGTACGGCATGCTGTTCGCGCTCGGCCTGATCGTGGCGCTGTTCGCGGTGTGGACCGACGGCGACCTGCTGCTGCCGCGCAACGTCTCCAACCTGGTGCTGCAGAACAGCTACATCCTCATCCTCGCGATGGGCATGATGCTGGTGATCATCGCGGGCCATATCGACCTGTCGGTCGGCTCGTTGACGGCGTTCATCGGATCGATGGCAGCCGTGTTCATGGTCAAGAACGACCTGCCATGGCCGGTCGCGGTGATCCTGTGCCTGGTCGTGGGCGCGATCGCGGGCGCGATCCAGGGGTTCTTCATCGCGTACGGCGGCATACCGTCGTTCATCGTGACCCTGGCAGGCATGCTGATCTGGCGCGGGCTCACCGAGATCTTCCTGGAGGGACAGACCCTCGGCCCGTTCCCGAAGGGCCTGCAGAAGATGGCCAACGGCTTCATGCCCGAGGTCGGCCCGAACACGAACTACCACAACCTCACCCTGTTGCTCGGCCTCGCGCTGATCGCGTTCGTGGTCTTCCAGGAGGTCCGCGACCGCCGTCGCCAGCAGGAGTTTTCCCTGGACGTCCTGCCGTTCAAGATGTTCCTGCTGAAGCTGGTCGCGCTCGCCGCCGCCGTGCTCGTCATCACGCTGCTGCTGGCCAGCTACAAGGGCGCCCCGATCGTCCTGCTGATCCTCGGCGTGCTGCTCGTCGGCTTCGGCTACGTCATGCGCAATGTGGTCATCGGCCGCCACATCTACGCGATCGGCGGCAACCTGCCCGCGGCCAAGCTGTCGGGTGTGAAGGACAAGAAGGTCACCTTCCTGGTCTTCCTCAACATGGGCATGCTCGCCGCGCTGGCCGGTCTGGTCTTCGCCGCCCGCTTCAACGCGGCCTCCCCCAAGGCCGGCCTCAACTTCGAGCTGGAGGCGATCGCGGCCTCGTTCATCGGCGGCGCGTCGATGAGCGGCGGCGTCGGCACCGTACTCGGCGCGATCATCGGCGGCCTGGTCCTGGGCGTGCTCAACAACGGTATGAACCTCGTCGGCATCGGCACCGACTGGCAGCAGGTCATCAAGGGGCTGGTGCTCCTGGCGGCGGTCGGATTCGACGTATGGAACAAGCGCAAGGTCGGTTCGTAAGTCAGTCTGGGCCCCGCCGGAAGGCGGGGCCCCTTCCTTAAGTGGAGCCGCACATGGATCTGAACAGACGCACGGTCATCGCGGGAGCCGCAGCGGCGGGCATCGCCGCCACCACACTCGGCGGCACGGCACACGCCACGGGAGGCAGGAAGCCGGTGAAGGAGCTCTTCGGCAAGCTGGCCGACGGCACGAAGGTCTACCGCTGGTCGCTGGAGAACGGCGGCACGCGCATGAAGGTGCTCACCTACGGCGGCATAGTCCAGTCCCTGGAGACCCCCGACCGCCGCGGCCGCTACACCAACATCTCCGCGGGCTTCGACAACATCGAGGACTACGTCGCCAAGAGCCCGTACTTCGGCGCCCTGATCGGCCGTTACGGCAACCGCATCGCCAAGGGCAAGTTCACCCTGGACGGCAAGTCGTACCAGCTGTCCGTCAACGACGGCGACAACAGCCTGCACGGCGGAGCCCAGGGCTTCGACAAGCGGGTGTGGGACGTCGAGCCGTTCACCAAGGGCCCGGACGTCGGCCTGCATCTGTACTACACGAGCGTCGACGGGGAGATGGGCTACCCGGGCACGCTCAAGGTGAAGGTGACGTACACGCTCACCGCGCGGGGCGACTGGCGGATCGACTACGAGGCCACCACCGACAAGGCCACGGTCGTCAACCTCACCAGCCACGTCTACTGGAACCTCGCCGGCGAGGGCAACGGCACGATCGAGGACCACGAGCTCCAGATCGCCGCCTCCCGCTACACGCCCACCGACTCGGGGCTGATCCCCACGGGCGAGCTCGCGAAGGTCGCCGGCACCCCCTTCGACTTCACCCGGGCCAAGGCCATCGGCCGTGACATCCGCGCCGGCCACCCGCAGCAGGTCATGGCCAAGGGCTACGACCACAACTGGGTCCTGGACAAGGGCATCACGTCCCGTCCCGAGCACATCGCGACGCTGCGCGACCGGGACTCCGGCCGCACCCTGAAGATCGCGACGAACGAGCCCGGTCTGCAGTTCTACTCGGGCAACTTCCTCGACGGCACCCTGCCCGGCACCTCCGGCCGGACCTACCGTCAGGGCGACGCCCTGTGCCTGGAGACGCAGCACTTCCCGGACTCGCCGAACCACGCGTCGTTCCCGTCGACCGTGCTGCGGCCAGGGGAGACGTACCGGACGACGACGATCCACACGTTCGGCTGCTGACGTTCAGGTTCGGCTGCTGACGTTCTCGATCCGTCACATGGTTTGAACGGCGTCACACCGGTCTCCGTATGTATGGGCGGCCCGCGCTCCCCCGCGCGGGCCGCTTCAAAACGGAGGTTCTCTTGGCTGACAACGTCACCTCGCTGTTCCGCAGCACTGCGGCGCACAGCCCGTCGATGGCGGCGCTGACACGGGAGAGCGACGGGGCCGGCCCGGTGGACTTCTGCATCCCCTGCAACCCTTACTTCCCCACCCCCGCCATGTTCGAGGACATGGCGGCCAGGCTGCGCGACATCATCACGCACTACCCGAGCAGCGCCGACACCATCACGTCCGAGCTGTGCAGCCTGCTCCAACTGCCGCCGCAGTGCGTGGCGATGGGCAACGGGTCGACCGAGTTGATCACCTGGATCGACCACCTCCTCGTCCGCGAGTCCCTCGCCATCCCCGTCCCCACCTTCGGCCGCTGGACCGACCAGCCGATGGAGACCGGCAAGCGGGTCGACATGTTCCCGCTCCAGGAGTCCAGCGGATTCGCCCTCGACCTCGCGCAGTACGCCGAGTTCATCCGGGCCAGGGGCACGCGGGTGGCGGTGATCTGCAACCCCAACAACCCCGACGGCGGCTTCCTGCACAAGCACTCCATCGTGCAGTTCATGGACGCGATGGCCGACCTGGACCTGGTCGTCATCGACGAGAGCTTCCTGGAGTTCGCGGACGCCGAGGCCGAACCCAGCGTCGTCCAGGAGGCGATGCTGCGCCCCAACGTCATCGTGCTGCGCAGCCTCGGCACGAACTTCGGCCTGCACGGCATACGCTTCGGCTACCTCGTCGCCAACCCGGCGCTCGCGGGCCGGGTCCGCTCCATGCTCCCGAAGTGGAACGTCAACTCCTTCGCGGAACACGTGGTGTTCATGCTCAAGGAGCACGGCGCCGAGTACGGGCAGAGCCTGACGCAGGTGCGCAAGGACCGCCTGGACATGGCCAGTCAGCTCTCCGCCCTGCCCGGCCTCACAGTCTATCCCTCGCAGGGCAACTTCCTCTTCGTGCGCCTCCCCGTGGGCGCCGAAGGCACCGTGGTCCGGGACCGGATGCTCACCGAGCACCGGATCCTGGTCCGCGAGTGCGGCAACAAGATCGGTTCGTCCAACCGCTTCCTGCGTCTCGTGGTGCGCCCCCAGGTGGATGTACGTCGCCTGGTGTCCGGCCTGGAACAGGTGCTGTACGGGACGTCCAGGAGGGGAGCCGCCGTGCCCGAGCTGGGCAACGGGACCAGCTACAGCTCGGGCACGGCGGCGGTGGACCGCCTGGTGAGCGAGACCAACGGGTCCGGCATGCGCGGCCTTGCCGCTCAAGCCGTCGGTGCCGGTGGCCCGGGGCTCGCCGCCGCCCCGGCCGCCGGCACCGGCATGCCGCTCCCCGCCGCCGCGTCCGCCTCCCCGGCGCCCGCGTACGGCGGGATGCCGGCGCCGGCGGCACCCCAACCGGCACCACAGCCGACCCCTCAGCCGACCCCGCAACCGGCACCACAGCCAACCCCTCAGCCGACCCCGCAACCGGCCCCCCAACCGGCACCGCAGCCAATGGCCCCGGCCGCGGCCCCGCCGCTGTCCCCAGCGGCCCAGGTTCCGAGGCCGGCGCCCGCACCCGCACCCGCACCCGCACCGATGCCCGCGCCCGCCGCGCCGATGCCGTCACCGGTGCAGCAGCCACGCCCCGCACCCCAGCCGGTACCGGCACCGCAGCCCTACCCGGCACCGCAGCCCGTGCCGGCCCCGGCCGCCGCGGCGGCCACCGGCCCCACCCCGCCCGGCGTCCCCGCCCGTGGCGGCCTGACGGCCGCCCAGGTCAGGGGCACCAACGGCCTCTCCCCGGCCCCGGCGACGGGCTGGCCGGGAACGCAGAGCTGGCCCAACGCGGCGGGGGCCTGACCGGCCCCGGGGCCTGCTCCACCCCGAACCCGGCGGCTGCCCCCGTTCCTGAGGACCGGCAGCCGTCCTCAATCCGCCTCAATCCGCGCGCGGGCGACTGAGCTCCAGGAACGGATGATCTCGGAGGCGGACGCCCGCACGCCCCGCAACCCCTTCCGGGTCCATGACTTCCCGGCCGCGCCCACATCGGCCCACTCGACCCCGCACCGGTGGCGGACGCGCCGGCGCCGGCCCCGCAGGGAGCGTCGCCGGCGGGTCCGCCACCGGATCGCCAGGCAGCCCGGAGTGTCAGGCGGGGCTCAGCCTCCACTGCTGGCAGGCGTTGTTCAGCCAGCTCCACTGCCGTACGTCGGCCCCGTCCCCGGTGGCGCAGTTCGCGACGTCGGCGACCTTGCCGGTGGCCTGGTTGACGACCCTGACGTAGCCGCCGTCGGTGGCCAGGAACCGGAAGCGCTGGCAGGTGTTGTTCAGCCACGACCACTGCCGCAGGTCGGCCCCGTCGGCGCTGGAGCAGTCCTGGGTGTCGAGCACCTTGCCGGTGGCGACGTTGACGAGCCGGTGGGTGTCGTCGCCCAGGTCCTCGAGGCGCCACCGCTGGTTGCTGCCGCCGTTGCACGCCCACTGCTGGACATTGGCCCCGTCGGAACCCGAACCACCGGCCACCTCAAGGCACTTGCCGCTGTTGCGGTTGCTGAGGGTGTAGGTGGTGGAGGCGCTGGCCGGCTCTCCCGAGGGCCCGGGCATGCTCGTCCCGAGCCGGACGGGCGTACCGAAGTCCGGCGTGCCGTCGGAGTTCCAGCCGAACTTCTGCGCCCGTGTCGTCCGCCCGTTGTCGCAGCCCTCGCTCGCGCTGTCGTTGGCGTGGTACACGATCCAGCTCTCGCGCCCGTCCGGCGAGGTGAAGAAGCCGTTGTGCCCCGGCCCGTACACCCCGTTGCCGTCACTGCGCTGGAAGACGGGCGTGGACTTCTTCGTCCAGGACGACGCCGACAGCGGGTTGGAGCCGGTGAGCTCCAGCTGGCCGAGCTTGTAGTCGGGGGTCCAGCAGCCGCTGGCGGAGTAGATGACGAACGTCCGGCCGCCCCGTTGCAGTACCTCCGCTCCCTCGTTGACGGTGCCGCCCTGCCGCTCCCAGGCATGCGTCGGCCGGGAGATCGTCGAGTACGAGCCGCTGACGGTATACGGGTTGGACATCGGCGCGATGACGAGGTTCTGCGTCCCCTCGGTGACCGCGCTGCCCATCATGTACAGCCGGCCGCCCACGTTCAGCACGCTCGGATCCAGCATCCACGCGCTGTTGAGCTGCCCCTTGTAGGTGTACGGCCCCATGGGATCGGAGCCGGCGCTCTCCAGCACGTGGCTGCGCTGCGTCGGGTTGTAGTCGGAGACGTTCTGCCCCGCGACGTAGTACAGGTACCAGCGGCCGCCCAGAAAGTGAAGCTCGGGCGCCCAGATGTTGCAGCACCGGGAGGCGGCGTCGCCCTTCCACACCTGCACGCTGGGCGCGGTGGAGAGCCCGGCGAGGGTGGCCGACTTGCGGATGGTGATGACGTCGGTCCAGCTCGTCGTCACCAGGTAGTAGTTGCCGTCGTGGTACGAGATCCAGGGGTCGGCGCCCTTGACTGCCTTCACCGGATTCGCGAACGAGGCCGCGCTCGCGGACGGCTGCCCGATCGACAGGGCGAGCAGCAGCGCGGCCAGCAGGGTCAGTAGGCGACGGGCCATCCGCTGCTCCAGTTCAGGAGGTTGATGCCCAGCTTGGGGGTGCCGTTGTCGTTGCCGTCGTAGTAGTGGTAGACGATCAGGTCCCCGTCGACGTCCTTCATGATCGACTGCCCGCCGGGCCCGATGACGTTCCCGTGGGATTCGAGAACGGGCGTCCCACCGTTGTTCCTCATATCGACGCCGTTCTTGTCGCGGTACGGCCCGGTGATGCTGCTGGCCCGCCCCACCTTGACCTTGTAGGTGGACCTGACCCCGTCGCAGCAGACGTCGTACGAGGCGAAGAGGTAGTAGGACCCGTTGCGCTTCACGATGAAGGGCGCCTCGACGGCCTTGGTGCCGGTCGGCCGGGAGGCGAGCGAGTAGCGGGTGGTGTTGGAGCTGAGCTGCTTCCCGTTGGACGGATTGATCTGGATCATCTTGATCCCGCTCCACCAACTCCCGAAGGACATCCACCACTTATCGTCGTCGTCGACGAAGAGATTCGGGTCGATGGCGTTGTAGTCACTCGACGACCTGGACGTGTAGACGGTCCCCTGATCGGTCCAGCTCCCCGGCTGCCCGGTGCTGGAGGTGGCGAGCCCGATGGCGGACGTGTTCGTCCCGAACTTGGAGACGGAGTAGTACATCAGGTACCTGCCGCCGTGATACGAGATGTCCGGCGCCCAGGCCTCCGGCACGGAGGAGTAGTTCCGCCACCAGCTCGGCCGGGAGGAGAAGGCGTCTCTGCCGTTTCTGAACGCGGTGCGGTCACCGGACGTCTTGTTGGAGATGCCGCCGCCGGTCGCGTACAGCAGGTACTGCCCGGACGAGGTACGCATCATCGTCGGGTCGTGGGTGACGATGTCCCCGGTGACGCGACCGGGGCTGGGGTACGCCGACGCCGTCGACGGAACGAGGGCCAGCAGGGCGGCGGCGGGAACGGCGAACAACGCGGTGCGCTTGCGGAACGTGCGGGAGGTGCGGCTCACGCGGGTCCTCCTTGCGGTGGGGGATGACATACCGTTGGTCGAGATACCGAACGGCGTACGCAAGTTCGAACGGAACGTAGAATCGAACTACTTGCGCGTCAATGGCCCGCGCAGCCCCAATCACCGATCAGCCGATGTCGACCCGGCCGGCAGGGGATCAAGGCGATCTCCCGATCCGGTGCCGGGGCCGGCGCTTTTGCCGGCCCCGGCCGTGTCCGGTCAGGTCTTCGGGCACTCCTTCCACGCCAGGTGGTACACCGTGCTGATGTCGCCGTCCGTCGAGTCCATGGTCATGAAGCTGACCTTGTCCGACGCCTGGTTGCCGGCGCTGACGCGGAGTTCGGTGTTGATGTTGAAGTTGCGCTGGACTCCGCAGGGGGCCCAGACCAGTTGGGCCCACTCGGTGCTGTCGGTGGCCTGCCAGTTGTCGTTGTAGGGGCCGGCGAAGGGGTGGCTCTTGTACGCCGTCTGGGACGAGCCCTGGAAGTAGTACGAGGCCCGCTGCGTGCCGGTCGCACCGGGCTGGAGTGCGGCGAAGCCGCGGTAGTCGGCGTCAGCGATGGCGTAGGTGAAGCCACCGGGGACGTGGACGATCAGGCTGAGCTGGCAGTTCTTGCGGAACGCCGTGGGATCGGAGCCGCCGCCCGCCTGGGCGAGGTAGTCGCTGTAGGTCACCGTGAAGGCGGTGTTGTCCTCGGAGACGGCGACGGCCGCGGTGCCCAGCGGGCAGCCCGAGCCGTTCACCGTGGCGACCTTGATGACGATCTTGTCCGGGGGCGGGTCGACGAACCCGGGGGACGGGGGTTGTGCGGGCAGTGCCGAGGTGAGGAGCGCGGCGATCGCGCCGCTCAGGAACAGGCCACCGGCCATGGTTCTCCCATCCGGTTCTGTGGGGGTGGTGATCGAGTCGAGTCGAGCAGTGACTGTTTTGTCATGCACATGCCAATAGCAGGCGTGCACATCGCCCCCGAGCCTGTGAACGGCATTTGGACGAGCTGTGAAGGCCGGGAGCGGTCGCAGCGTACGCAGTCGCCCGCCCGTCTGCCAGGTCGAACTTCGGCCAATTCACACGGCGACACAGCGACCGGTTCACCCGACGACCGGCGCCGCGGACGGAGACGTTCGGGCCGACCACCGCGCGGATGACGTCCGCCATGATCTGCGAGGCCTCGCGCGCCAGCCGGTAACCGCCGCCCCGCCGCGGCGGCGGCTGCCGATATGACCATTGTGGGGTTCGGCCTGTAGACAATGGGCCAGCACCATCTCCGTGGTCACGGGCGGACGCCGCTGTCACGGACGCTCGCCGTCGTCCCGCAGGATGGTTCTTGTCACGCGCGATCGTGATCGTCACTCGCGATCGCTGACGTCACGCACATCGGCCTCGTTGTGCAGTGGAACGGACAGAACAGGCACTACAGGAGGCGCTCCCTTGGAGCTCAGCAGGCGTACCTTCAGCGCCCTCGCCGGCACCGCGGCGCTCGGTCTCGCGCTGACCGGCAGCGGCGGAGTGCCGTCCCGCGCGCACGGGGCGCGCACCGCGCCGACCGGCCCGCCGCCCGCCCCGCCGAGCGCGGACGGGGCCCGGCACGTGGTCGACTTCGACCGGTACTCACTGCTGGTCGACGGCAGGCGCCTGGCACTGTGGTCGGGCGAGATGCATCCGTTCCGGCTGCCGAGCCCGTCCCTGTGGCGGGACGTGCTGCAGAAGATGCGGGCGCACGGCTTCAACGCGGTCAGCGTCCACGTCTCGTGGAACTACCACTCCCCCGCCCCCGGCCGGTACGACTTCTCCGGCGTCCGCGATCTGGACCTGTTCCTGCGGACGGCCGCCGAGACGGGCCTGTACGTCGTGCTGCGGCCCGGCCCGTACATCAACGGCGAGGTCGACGGGGGCGGCTTCCCGGGCTGGCTGACCGCCACGCGGGGGCATGCGCGGACCGCCGACCCGACGTATCTGCGGTACGTGGACGAGTGGCTGACGGCCGTCGACGAGATCGCCGTCCGGCATCAGTTCACGCGCGGCACGGGCACGGTGCTGCTGTACCAGATCGAGAACGAGTACGCCGCGTACGTCGACGAGCCGACGGGACGGGAGTACATGGCCCACCTGTACG
This sequence comes from Streptomyces sp. TRM68367, assembly GCF_014495685.1. Taxonomy (GTDB): domain Bacteria; phylum Actinomycetota; class Actinomycetes; order Streptomycetales; family Streptomycetaceae; genus Streptomyces. The sequence continues at coordinate 218,380 of NZ_JACTVI010000003.1, forward strand.
GCAAGGTGCGCGCCGACGGCATCGACGTACCGCTGTTCCACAACGACAAGGGCAGGAACGGGTACTGGGTGCCGGGGTCGTTCAGCACCGGCGGCGGGAAGGGGCGGTGGCTGTACGGGTTCGACGGGTATCCGTCGCCCGACGAGGTGCCGCCGGACTGGGGGTACTTCGGGCCCGGCGGCCCCAGGGGCGGGGCCAGTGCCAGTCCGCGGACGCCGGGATTCATGCCGGAGTTCGGCGGTGGCTGGTTCGACGCGTGGGGCGGGGCCACGTTCGACGGCAAGGGTTACGCGCAGGCGCGGCGGACCCGGGACGCGGCGTACGAGCGGCGTTTCTGCCTCACCAACCTCGCCAACGGGATCACGCTGCACAACACCTACATGACCTTCGGCGGCACGTCGTGGGGCTGGCTGCCGGCGCCGGCGGTCTACACGTCGTACGACTACGGCGCCGCCATCGACGAGGCCCGCAACGCCACCCCCAAGCTGGCGCCGATGCACCAGATCGGGCAGATGCTGCGGTACGTGCCCGACCTCGCCAAGCTGGACCGGGCCAAGGGCGTGCGGGTGTCGGACGAGGGGCTGAAGGTGTATCACCTGACAAATCCCGACACCGGCTCGCATGTGTACGTCGTGCGCAACGACTCCGACGGGGAGGTCACCACGACGCTGCCGGGCACCGGGATCGACGTGCCGGTCACCGTGCCGCCGCGGGACGCCACACTGATGACCACCGATCTGGAGCTGGGGCACCGGAAGCTGGCGTACTCGACCGTGCAGCCCATGGTGTCGATGCCCGTCGGCCGGCAGGACATCGCCGTGTTCACGGGGCGGCGCGGCGAGATGGCGCGGGTCGTGCTGGACTGTCCGGGCGAGCCGCACGCCACCCGCCTGGACGCGGAGCCGGCCTGGGTGTACGAGGACGGGCTGCTGCGGGTGAACGCGCCGCTCGGCGCCGGCGGGCTGTCCCGGGTGCTGGTGGAGAGCCCCGACGTCGACACGCCGATGCTGCTGCTGTTCACGGACGACGCGGGCGCGCTGCGGATGTGGCCGTACGAGACCCCGTCCGGACCGCTCCTCGTCTACGGCCCGGCGCTGCTGCGCTCGGCCACGCTGAGCGGCGCCACCGTGCATCTGGCCGGGGACACGATCGGCGAGACCGGCCTCGAGGTGTGGGCGCCGCGCGGCATCACGCACGTCACCTGGAACGGGCGCCCGGTGCGCACGAGGCTCACCCGCGCAGGCAGCCTGGTGATCGTGGGGGTGCTGCCCGGTGTGCCGCGGCCGGCGCTGCCCGCGCTGGACGGCTGGCGGCGGCGGACCGAGAACCCGGAGTCGGCGCCGGACTTCGACGACTCGGACTGGACGGTCGCCGACAGGACCACCTCGTTCAGCACCACGCGCGTGCCCGACGGGCAGCCGGTGCTGTTCGCCGACGACTACGGCTTCCACTACGGCGACGTCTGGTACCGGGGTCGGCTCACGGACGCGCGGGACATGGAGTCGGTGTCCCTCGCCTACAGCACCGGCACGCAGGGGCTGTTGATGGCCTGGCTGGACGGGCGCCCGCTGGGCACACACCGGATGCCGGTGCCGGACAAGGACTCGGTGGGGCAGGGCACGTGGACCGCCACGGCCGCCTTCGCCGTGCCGGAGAGGCTGCGCGAGCGGGACACGCACGTGCTGTCCGTGCTCGTCCGGCGCATGCAGCACGACCAGGACGGCGGCGCGCGCGACACGCACAAGGCGGCGCGCGGGCTGACGGAGGCCACGTTCAAGGGGGCGTCTGCGAAGGTGAGTTGGCGGCTGCAGGGCGCCGGGGCGCCCGACCCGGTGCGCGGGCCGCTGAACAACGGCGGGCTGTACGGGGAGCGGGAGGGCTGGCACCTGCCGGACCACGACGACGACGGCTGGGACGCCGTGGAGTTCCCGCGCGCCGGCCGGCGGCAGGGGGTGGCCTGGTACCGGACGGCCTTCCGGCTGGGCGTCGATCCGGGCGTCGACGCCTCGGTCGGGCTCACCCTCGACGACGACCCGGACCGCGCCTACCGCGTCCAGATCTTCCTGAACGGCTGGAACATGGGCCAGTACATCAACGACGTGGGCCCGCAGCACACCTTCGTCCTGCCGAACGGGATCCTCCGCACCCGTGGCCGCAACACCCTGGCCCTGGCCGTCCTGTCCGACGGGAGCACTCCGTCGGGTCCGCGGGACGTACGGCTGACGCTGCTGGGCGCGGCGGCGGGCGGGGTGCCGGTGGAGCCGGTGGACGACTAGACGCGTCCAGAACGTCCCGCTCCATTGCCTTCTGCTGCGTCCTGCTCCACCGTGGTGCCTCCGCAGACCGCCGAACAGGCGAACAGGCGAACAGGCGAACGGGGAGGGGAATGACGTGCGAAGACGGCGTTTCATCAGCGGATTAGCGGGGGCGGGGGCCGGACTGGGGCTGGCCTCGACGAGCGGCGGACCGGCCGCAGCGGTTCCGGTCACCGCCGGGCGGCCCCGAACCGGCCCCCATGACTGGCAGGCCGTCCCGGCGCCCGAGTGCACCCCGGCCGCCCTTCTGCTGGACGTGGCCGCCGCCGGGCCCGGCCTGGCCTGGGCCGTGGGCGAGGAGGGCCGCAACGGTGCCACGAGGGGCACACCGGTGGCCCTGCGCTGGGACGGCACGGCGTGGACGCGCACGAGCGCCGGCTCCGGCGCGCCGCTCCACTCCGTCGCCGCCGCGCCGGACGGCACCGCGTGGGCCGTGGGCGGCAACCGGCTGCTCTCCTGGGACGGACAGGCCTGGCAGGAGGCCGACTTCCCCGGCCGCGGGGCGTCCGGCACCTCGCTCACCGGGGTCACGACCGGACCCCGCGGCCACGTGTGGCTGTCCGGCCGCAACAGTGACGGATGCGTGCTGCTGCACGGCCACCGCGGCCGCTGGACGTGGGTGGACCGGCCCCCGAGCGGTACGACCGCCACACCCTCGGGCGTGACGCGGACGCCGTGCGGTGACGTCTGGGTCTACGGCGTCGGCATCGTCGCCCGCTGGAACGGCGACGCATGGACCGAACTGCCCGGCTACCAGGGCCTCCGCGCCTCGGTCACCGGGCTGCTGCCGGTTGCCGACGACGACCTGTGGCTCATCGGCTACGACTACGGAGTGGGCGGACCACCCGGCAAGCCCCCGGGCGTCCTGCTGCTGCACGGCGACGGCAGCACGTGGGAGAGCGCACCCACCCGCCCGTTCGGCGTCGGCATGCTCACGGGGATCGTCGGCGACGCGCAGGGGCAGCCCGACCGTATCTCCGGGTGGGACTTCTGGGACCAGAACCGAGCCCACTACCTCCGGTGGGAGAACGGGACGTGGGTGAGCGAGCGCGGCCCGGCCGCCGAGACCCCCGTGCTGATCCACTCCCTTGCGGGCGTGCCGGGTTCACCGGGCGCCTACTGGGCGGCCGGCATGACGACCTCGTCGCCGTATCCGCCCGCCCAGGTGCGCATCGAACGCTGACCGGTCCGGCCCCGGGCTACGCCAGTCGGATCACGTTCCAGGACAGCGGCTCCAGGACGGCGTTCAGCGTGCCGTCCTGGAGGGCCGTGCCCCGGACCGCGTGCGGGGTGACCCGCTCGGGTTCGGTGACCGTGTTCCGGGCGTCCGGGTCGGCGTCCGCGAGGGTGCTGTGCTCCACGACTCGCGTCAGCTCCAACCCGTTGAGGGCGACTTCCAGCGGCAGGGCATCCGTACGGCTGCGGTTGACGGCGAAGACGGTGACCGTGCCGTCGTCGGCGCGTACGGCGGTGGCGTGCAGCAGGTCGGCCTCGCCGTACTTCTTCGTCTCGTACGTCGGCGAGTCCACGCGGACGTCCAGGACCTGGCCGCGGCCGTACTTCGAGGCCTGCGCGAACGGGAAGAACGTCGTCTGCCGCCACGCCGGGCCGCCCGGCTCGGTCATGATCGGGGCGATCACGTTGACGAGCTGGGCGAGGCAGGCGACGGTGACGCGGTCGGCGTGCCGCAGCAGGGCGATGAGGAGCGAGCCGAAGACGACCGCGTCCATGACGCTGTAGTTGTCCTCCAGCAGGCGCGGGGCCTCCGGCCAGTCGTCCTGCTCGAAGGTCTTGGCGTGCGCCTCCCAGCGGGAGAGGTACCAGACGTTCCACTCGTCGAAGGAGAGGTTGATCTTCTTCTTGGACTTCAGGCGGGCGCCCACGTGGTCGCAGGTGGCGACGACGTTCTCGATGAAGGACTCCATGTCGACGGCGGAGGCGAGGAAGGAGTCGAGGTCGCCGTCGTGGGGTTCGTAGTAGGCGTGCAGGGAGATGTAGTCGACGAGGTCGTACGTCTCCCTGAGGACGGTTGCCTCCCACTCCGCGAAGGTGGGCATGCCCTGGCCGGAGGAGCCGCAGGCGACCAGTTCGACGGAGGGGTCCGCCTGGCGCATGGCGCGGGCCGTTTCGGCGGCGATGCGGCCGTACTCCTCGGCCGTCTTGTGGCCGGTCTGCCAGGGGCCGTCCATCTCGTTGCCCAGGCACCAGAGTTTGATGCCGAAGGGGTCTTTGTCGCCGTGGGAGACGCGCTGCTCGGAAAGGGCCGTGCCGTGGGGGTGGTTGGCGTATTCCTGGAGTTCGAGGGCCTCGGCCACGCCGCGTGTGCCGAGGTTGACGGCAATCATGGGTTCGGCCTGAGGGCCGACCTTGCGGAGAAAGTCGATGTACTCGGAGAGGCCGAAGCGGTTGGTTTCGGTGGAGTGCCAGGCGAGGTCCAGGCGGCGGGGTCGGTCCTCTGCGGGGCCGACCGAGTCCTCCCACTTGTAGCCGGAGACGAAGTTGCCGCCGGGGTAGCGGATGGCGGTGACGCCGAGTTCGCGGACGAGTTCGAGGACGTCCTGGCGGATGCCGGACGCGTCCGCTGTGGGGTGGTCGGGTTCGAAGATGCCGGTGTAGACGCAGCGGCCGAGGTGTTCTACGAAGGAGCCGAAGAGGCGAGGGTTGACCTCGCCGACTGTGAAGGCGGGGTCGAGGGTGAAGCGGGCGGTGGGCATGTGCGCCTTTCGGGGTGGGTGGTTTGGGGGTCGTTGGCGGCTGCGGGTTCGTTGTGGCTGGTCGCGCCCACGCGGCGGAGCCGCATGTCGATACAGCCCCGCGCCCCTATAGGGCATTGGGCCAGCCGTCTCTTGTCCAGCGCAGTTGGTTCAAGCCCAGCTTGGGGGTGCCTTCGTCGTCTGCGTCGTAGTAGTGGTACGCCAGCCAGTCCCTGCCTTGGGTGCGGAATATCGACTGGCCGCCTGGGCCTATGTACTTGCCGTGGCCTGCCAGGAGCAGGTCGCCGCCTCCCTCCAGCATCGGCTTGCCGGTGCTGTCCACGTACGGGCCGGTCACGGAGGTCGATCGGCCGACCTTGATCTTGTACGTGGAGTTCACGCCCTGGCAACAGGTGTCGTAGGAGGCGAAGAGGTAGTAGTAGCGGCCGTGTTTGGCGATGTACGGGCCCTCTACCGCGTACGGCTCGTCGGGGCGGGTTGCCAGGTGGTGGACTCTGGCGTCCTCGATCGCCTTGCCGGTCCCGGGGTTCAGTTGGACCATGCGGATGCCGGTCCAGTAGGAGCCGAACGCCATCCACAGTTTGCCGTCGGCGCGGACGATGGCCGGGTCGATGGCGTTCCACGTGTCGGTCTTCTCGGAGGTGAAGACCTTGCCGTGGTCGGTCCAGGTGCCGGGGAGGCCGGAGCGGGAGGTGGCGACGCCGATCGCGGAGTGGTTGGTGCCCCAGGAGGAGACGGCGTAGTAGAGCCAGTAGCGGCCGTCGCGGTAGGAGAGGTCGGGGGCCCAGGGGTCGGCCTTGTCGTTGTACTCGTACCACCAGCTCGGGGCCTCGGCGAAGGCGTTGCCCGCGTCGTCCCAGTGCTTCATGTCCTTGGAGAGGCGGGCGCCGATGATGCCGCCGGTGGAGTAGGCGACGTAGCCGCCCGACTTGAGGTGCATGACCGTGGGGTCGTGGATGATCTGCTGGCCCGTGATGGGCTGCGGGTCGGGATAGGTCGCGTCCGCCGTGGCCGACGTCGGGAGCAGGGCGAGGACGGCGGCGGCGAGGATCGCCGCCAGTCTGATGCGTTTCAAGTGCGTAGCTCCTTTACGGGAGTTACTGGCCCGCGAGGCCGGTGTGGGCGACACCTGCCACGATCTGGCGCTGGAAGAAGACGAAGACGATGATCAGCGGCAGACCCGCCATGAGGCCGCCGGCCATGAGCTGGGCCCACTGGATGCCGTAGGAGTTCATGACGGTCGCGATGCCGTTCGGCATGGTCATCAGGTCGGGGTTGTTGGTCACCATGTACGGCCACAGGAAGTTGTTCCACGAGGCGATGAAGGTGAAGATGCCGACCGCGGCGAGGGAGGGGCGGGAGAGGGGCAGGACGATGGTGAAGAAGACCCGCCAGCGGCCCGCGCCGTCGATGAAGGCGGCCTCCTCCAGTTCGCGCGGGACGCCCTGGAAGAACTTGTAGAGGATGTAGACCATCGCGGCGGGCGCGCACTGGGGCAGGATCATGCCCCAGTAGGTGTCGACCATGCCCATCTGCTGGACGGTGGTGAACAGGGGGACGCCGAGGACGGCGGGCGAGACCATGAGGCCGGCCATGACCAGGCCCAGCAGGGCGTTCTTGCCGCGGAACTCGGTGCGGGCGAAGCCGTATCCGGCGAGCGCGCTGACCAGCAGGACGACGGAAGTGACGCAGACGGAGACGACGACGGAGTTCACGAACCAGTTGGTGATGTTGCCGGTCTCGAAGATCGCCGTCCAGGCCTGGGCGGTCCACTCCTTGGGCAGCCAGTGCGTCGGCACCGCGACGGCCTCGGTCTCGGACTTGAGGGAGGTGAACAGGGCCCAGGCGAGCGGCGCCATGAACACCGCGGAGACGGCGGTGCCCAGCAGGGTGAGGACGATCTGGCCGGTGGTCCAGGGCCCCCGGGCCTTCGGGGCCCTGACGCGGATCTGCGTGGCGGTCATCGCACGCCCTCCTCACGCTTACGCAGCAGCCACATCCGCGCGACGGCGACGGACGCGATGATCACGAAGAAGATGATGGAGATCGCGGAGGCGTAGCCCACGCGGTAGCTGGTGAAGCCCTCTTCGAGGGTGTACTGGACGATGGTGCGGGTCGATTCCTCGGGGCCGGGGGTGAAGTCCATCATCACGACGGCCTGGTCGAAGACCTGGAGCGAGGCGAGGATCTGCAGGGCGATGACGAGCCCGGTGATGTTGCGCAGCATGGGCAGGGTGATGTGGACCGTGCGGTGCCAGGGGTTCGCGCCGTCCAGCTTGGCGGCCTCGTAGAGGTGGTCGGGGATGCCCTGGAGCGCGGCGAGATAGAGCAGGAAGCTGAAGCCGACCGTCCACCAGAGCGTGCAGATGACCACCGCGAGCATCGCGTAGGACTTGTCGGCGAGCCACGGCGTGTCGAGGCCGAAGACGTGGTTGATCATTCCGGTGCCGGGGTTGAACAGCCACTGCCACAGGTTGGCCGCGACGGTGGAGGGCAGCAGGAACGGGGCGAAGAAGCACAGCCGCCACAGCCATTTGCCGCGCTCGATGTTGTGGGCGAGCATCGCGAGGAAGAAGGCGAGGACGGTGATGCAGGGCACGACCAGGAGCGTGAAGTACGCGCTGTGGCCGAGCGTGTCCCACATCAGGGGATCGCCCAGGGCCTCGCGGTAGTTGTCGAGGCCGACGAAGTTCGCGGTGTCGCCGGAGATGTTGGCGTCGGTGAAACTGAGGTAGACGCCGCGCAGCAGCGGCCAGATCACGAAGAGCGCGAACAGGGTGAGGAACGGGGCGACGAACCAGCCGCCGTGCTGGAAGCCCTGCTTGCGGCGGACGGTGGCGGTGTCGGCGGCGGTCTTCGCGCGCGCCGGTGCGACGACGGTCTGAGCGCTGGTGGTCATGCGACCGCACCTCCCTGCGCGGCGGTCTTGCCGTCCATGGGGTTCTTCGTCGCGAGCAGCCTGGTCAACTCGCTCTTCATCCGGCGGGCGGCGGTCTCCGGCTTGGCGGAGCCCATCGTGGAGGAGACGACGATCGGGCCGATGCGCTGGGCGAGGATGCCGGTGGATCCGGCGAACCACACCTTCGGCTCGGTGGCCTGGTGGTCCATGGCCGACACGTACTCGTTCTGCGGGCTCATCTTCTTGTACGCGGCCGTGGACAGCACCGGCCGGTAGGCGGGGATGTGGCCGCCGAGCGCCCACTGCTGCGCGTGCCTGACCACGTAGGCGGCGAGTTGGTGGGCGCCCTCGTTGGCGGGGCCGCCGCGGTCGGACTGGTGCGGCAGGACGAAGGCGTGCGACTCGGCGTGGGTGGCGGGCTTGCCGAAGACGGGCGGCAGCGGGGTCGCGCCGTAGTCGATCTTCGCCGTGTCGTAGACCGGCACCGACCAGTCGCCCTCCCAGACGAAGGGGGAGCCGTTGACGAACTGTTCGGCGCTCGCCGGGCCTCCGAAGCTCGGGTTGGCGTACCCGTCGGTGATGTGCCGACGCAGGAACTGAAGGACCTGGGTGGCCTTGTCGGTGTCGAAGGTGACCTCGGTGCGGGCGGCGTTGAACCAGGTGCCGCCGAGCTGGGTGTAGAAGGCGACGAAGAACCACCACTGGAAGTTCTGGTCGCTGTTCCATATCCCGATGGTCTGCAGACCCTTCTTGGTGGCCTTCTTTGCCTCCTTGAGCACGTCGAACCACTCGTCGGTCGACGTGACGGGCACGATCCGGCCGTCGTCACCGAGCAGCCCCGCCTTCTTCAGCACGTCCTTGCGGTAGAAGCAGAGCTGGACGTGGATGTCGAGCGGGAGGGCGTAGAGCTTGCCGTCGATGACGCCGCGGTTCCACAGCTGGGGGTTGAAGTCCTGCTTCCGTACGCCGTACTTGGCGAGCAGGCCGACGTCCCAGGCGTCCAGGAGGCGGCCGGGCGCGAAGCCGGTGACCCGGCCCATGTGCATGACGCCGAGGTCGGGTGCGCGGTTGCCCGCGGCCGCCATCGCGAGCTTGGTGTAGAAGGGGCTGCCCCACTGGAGGGTGGAGTCCTTCACCGCGATGTCCGGATGGTCCTTACGGAAGCCGTTCAGCATCGCGATCATGTTGTAGCCGTCGCCGCCGCTGAAGAGGTTCCAGTACCGCACCCGGGTGCGCGCGCTGGAGGCCAGGGCGTCGGCGCCCGTGCCCAGGGCCGCGAAGCCGAAACTGCCCGCGACCGCGAGGCCGCCCGCCGCGGCCAGGAGTTGCCTGCGATTCAGGTCAGGTCGTCCCATGCCCTGCCCATCTGTTCGAAGCTCGGTGGTTCCCTTCGAGCGCGTTCGGTATGTCGGATATCGCTCGCAAGGTCGAACGGGACCGTACGTTTGCAGCGCTGCAACGTCAATGGTTCGGACAAAATCTCAGGGGCGGACACATCCGGACGCGTAGTCTCGAACGGCTGCTGTACGGCCGTGCCGGGGAGGAGGAGCGCGCGGTGATGCACCCCCACGCGGCGGCCGTCGGGCACCGGGCACTGGACACCGCCGCGTTCCTCGGCGAGTTCTACACGTCCTTCTGGTAGATCCCGGCCGTGGTCCTGGCCGCCGCCCTGGCGATCAAGCTGCCCCCGATCATCCGGCTCTGGACGGACCCGCTGCTGCGCGCCGTCGGCGGGCTGCTGGTGCTCGCCTGCGCGGTGTTCGTGTTCGTCGCGCCCTCGGCCATCGCCCGGGTCAACCGGATCACCGGCGTGCCGAACATCGCGGCGCCGTGGGTGTACTCGCTGCTGACCGCGTTCTGCGCCTCGTGCCTACTGCTGATCATCGTCTGGCGGGGCGGCCTGAACGACGACTCGGCCGACTCGGCCGCCACCCGCCGCGCCACGCGCCGGGTGGTCTTTGGTTACGCGGGCGTGGTCGTGGCGCCTCGCCGACGCCCTCATCGAGCCGATGCGGATTCCGGTGCCGGCGGACGCCGGGGTCCTGTTCGAGGCGCTCGTCGCGTCGGTCAGCGCGTGGCGGGGCCGCGAGGTCGTCGTGCCGGGTTGCGTTTGCCGGTTGGCCGGGGGTGGGGTGCGGGGTGACTGCGTCGGCTGGACCGCACTTGCCAGGCGCCCGGCGTGGGCGCTGGCCGGGGGTGGCTTGCCAGGCGCCCGGCGTGGGCGCTGGCCGGGGGTGGGGTGCGCAGCCCGGCGCTGACGGGGTGCCGCCCGCGCCCACCCGTGCCGCCCCAGGCGGCCGCATGCCCGCGGCTTGCGAGCAGCGGTTGCCCGCCATGCGGTTGTCCGCCGTCTCCGCGTGCGGCACCACGCGAGCGCGGCTTGCGGCGGCGGTTGGACGGCCGCTGCCGACGGCTGTCCATCCGCGGCCTGGGCTTGGCGTGGCAGTGTCGAGCCCCGCCCGTCCGCGTTCTCGGCCGTCCGCCGGGCCCGTACCGCCCACGTCGTCGGCTGGGATGAGAAATGTCGGCGTCAGCCTGCGAACGCCGGCTGGGGCAGCCCCTTGCCCGCTCCCGGTACGACGAAGAGGGAGCCGGAGAGTGGAGGTGGGGAAGTGAGACCTGTGCGGGCCGTGGTGATGTAGAGCTCCGTGAGGTCGGGGCCGCCGAAGGTGCAGGCCGTTACGCGGGGGACCGGGAGGGGGATCACGCGGTCCAGGGAGCCGGCGGGGGTGTAGCGGCGGACCGCGCCGCCCTCCCACAGGGCCACCCACACGCAGCCCTCGGCGTCGACCGTGAGGCCGTCGGGGAAGCCGGCGCCGTCCTCGATCTCGGCCAAGGGGCGGCGGTTCGAGATCCGGCCGTCCGTGTAGTCGAAGACGTCGATGCGGCGGGTCGGCGAGTCGATGTAGTACATCAGGCGGCCGTCGGGGCTCCAGCCCGTGCCGTTGCTGACCGCCACGTCGTCGAGGACGACCTCCACCGCGCCGGCGGCGGTGATCCGCGACAGCGTGCCGCCGCCCGGTGCCTCGTCGTAGCGCATGGTGCCGGCCCACAGCGCACCGTCCACGGCGACGGCGGCGTCGTTGGCGCGGCGGCCGGGGACCGGCTCGTGGTGCAGCCAGCGGAAGCTGTCGTCGGGGGACAGGAGGCCTACGCCGTCCCGCAGGTTCAGGACCAGTCCGCCGCCCGTGCGCGGCTTCACGGCACCCACGTGCTGTTCCGTCGTACGGACCGTCCGGCGGCCCGTGGCCGGGTCGTAGGTGTGGATGCGGGAGCCGAGGATGTCGATCCAGATCAGGCGGCCCGCCGCCGCGTCCCAGGTCGGGCCCTCGCCGAGTTCCGCCTCCGCGCGGACCGCGATGTCGTACGGCGTTGTCATCGTCGTCACCCCACGCTCCGGTGGCCGAGACGCTCGGACAGCTCGGCGGCGCCCTTCGCGGCCAGCTGCTCCAGCTCCGCGCGGCGGTCCTCGCTCCAGCGGATCATGGGCACGGAGATGGACAGCGCGGCCACCACCTGCCCGGTACGGTCACGCACCGGCGCCGCGACACAGCTCACGTCCGGGTTCGACTCGCGGTTCTCCGCGGCGAGGCCCCGCTGCCGGATCTCGGCCAGGGTCTCGCGCAGGGCGGCCGGGTCGGTGATGCTGTTCGGAGTCATCGCGACCAGTGCGGCGTCCTCGGGAAGGCGCGCGTCGAGCTCCTGCTCGGGAAGGGAGGCCAGCAGCATCTTGCCGACCGACGTACAGTGCGCGGGCAGCCGGCGTCCGGCCGCCGACACCATGCGCACGGCGTGCGTGGAGTCGACCTTGGCGATGTAGATGACGTCGGTGTCCTCCAGGATCGCCACGTGCACGGTCTCGTCGCAGGTCTCGGCGACGGAGCGGGCGACCTGCTGGCCCTCGGCGGCCAGGTCGAGCTGCTCGGCGTAGCGGGCCCCGAGCTGGTACGGCCGTACGCCGAGCCGGTACCGTCCGGGCTGGCCGGGCACCGGGACGATGTACTTCCGGGCGGCGAGCGTGGTGACCAGTTCGTGCACGGTGGTGCGCGGCAGTTGCAGCTTGCGCACGATGTCGGGGGCGGAGAGCTTGCCGTCCCCGTCGAGGAAGAGCTCCAGAATGTCGAGAGCCCGGGTCACAGCTGGTACGAGGCGTCCCACGACCGGCTCCCTCCCTATATCTTTCAGGCGCCTGCGTTCGAAATTTCAACAGGCGATCGGCATGACGAACACAGGCTAGTCATACTCCGTTTGCCCGGGCAATGGGCAGACGCACACCGGCCTCGAATCACACGGCGTGTACGGACTCCCGCAGCGGGGATGTGGCGGGCAGGGGAAGGGGGTGAGCAGGGGGAGGGGGCGGCGTGCCGTCGGTCGCGATGACCGCCGCTGCGTTCATGGTGCTGGTCGGCCGCGGCCAGGCGCGGTCCACTTGACCGGGCGCCGGCTCAGCCCCGCTCCCGCCCCGCCCGCAGCTTCCCGCGCAGCCGCTGGGCCCTGAGGACCAGTTCCAGTTCGAACCGGCGGTCCGGGTCGTCTATCTCGTCGCCCCACAGTTCGCGGATCTGGCGCAGGCGGTAACGGACCGTCTGGGGGTGGACGCCGAGGCGCGCGGCCACCTCGGGGGCGCCGCCGCGGGTCTCCAGCCAGGCCAGGAGGGTTTCCGCCAGGCGCCGGCCGTGGGTGGGCCCGCAGTGGGCGAGGGGGGCCAGGCAGCGCAGGGCGAGGTCGTCGATCAGTTCCTGCGGTTCCAGGAGAACGAGGGCTTCGGTGTGCTCGGTGCAGTGGAGGACCTCGCCGGAGGCCAGCAGGCCGCGCTCCATGAGCCGTACGGCGGCCTCGGCCCAGCGCAGCGACTTCGCCGCGTCGGCCAGCGGGACCGGGGGGCCGATCGCGCCGGACCAGCCGGTCAGCGCCCGGTGCAGCAGTTCCGGCCGGCCTGCCGCATCCGGATCGGGGACGACCATGCGGGGCTGCTCGTACTCCATGTCGAGCAGGACCCCCTGGCCGACCGCCGGCGCCACCGCTTCCCGCGCCGGGCGCAGCAGCACGCCGACCGCGACCTTCTCGGGCAGGTGCCAGCCGATCCGGGCGGCCCGCTCGGTCAGCGCCTCGGCCGGTTCGCCGTGGTGGTGCTCGGCCAGGAGCAGTTCCATCAGGCGGCGCTGGAGCCGCAGCCGCTCCCCGGCCTGCCGGGCCGCGGCCTCGGCGTAGCCGCGCACGGACTGGTCGACGAGGCCGTCCAGGTACTCGTAGCCCGCGTCGACCAGTTCGTACATCGCCGGCGGCGGGATCTCGACGCGCTGGCCGATCTCGGCGAAGCGGCGCCAGGCCAGCCGTACGCCCATGCGGTAGATCGCCTGGAGCGAGTCCAGGCTGCGGCCGTGCAGGCCCTCGCCGCGGCCGAACTCCTGGAACACGCCGGGCGGCACGGTCGGGCGGCCCGCGGAGTGGTCGGAGTTCTCCAGGTGCTGCACGAAGACCTCGATGGCGCCACGGATGCCGACGAGGGCCATCGGCTCGCCGGAGTCGTCGAGGACGACGGGCAGGTGCGGGTACTCGCGGCGGATCTCGCGCAGGATCTCCTCGGCCAGTTCGGGCGCCTCGGCCATGGCGATCGCCGCGAACCGGCGCACCTTCAGGCGCGGGACGTCCTGCCAGGCCGAGCGCGCGGCGACGGTCGTACGGGCAGCCGGCGCCTTTTTCAACTTCCCCTCCGGGGCGCTACAGCCGGTGCGGCTCCGCACCGGTCAACTCCCCTGGCCGGCTCGCTCGTAGGTGATCAGGGGTGTGTTCGGCTGGTCGGGCGTCGCTTCGAGCACCGCGACGATGCCGAGGGCGGCGCCCACCGCGAGGGCGGCGGCGACCGCGACGGTCAGCACGGCGGCGAGCAGTCTGGACATCGCAGGGTCAGCCTCTCTGTCCTGAGCCTGTCCGCAGGTCGGCCCCACCCGGGCGTCCCACCCCTGCCTGCGGGTCAGTGTCGACAAGCATTGACACCTCGTCAAGAGCCGCCTACGGTTCCCGGCCCATACCGCACGCGCACTTTCCTCCTGGCGTCGACCATCCGTACGTCGAACCGCCCCAAGCCCCTGGAGTGCCCGGATGCGCCGGACCGCCTCACCTTTCTCCCTGATCCTGCTGGGTCTCGGCACCTTCCTGCTCGCGCTCGCGCCCCTGCTGGCGTGGTACGTCACGCCGCGGGCCGCGGTGAATCCGATCGACATCGACACCACCGCCGAATACACCGGCACCGGCAGCGTCTTCGACGTGGAACAGGTCGAGACCGTGCCGGACCAGAAGATCACCGTCACTCAGCGGGTGCGCGCCAATGTGGCCGAGAGTGAACGCAGCGGCGCCGCCGTGTGGGACGTGACGACCACCGTCGACACGAACAAGTCGCTGCCGGCGGCCGATCCGCACGACGCGCTGGAGTTCACCCCGCACCGCTGGGTGAGCGACCGCAGGACCAACCGGCCGGTGCACTGCTGCGGCGAGGAGCCGTACATCGAGGGCGAGGCGTACCTGAAGTTCCCGTTCGACGTGCAGGAACGGTCGTACCGCTGGTGGGACAACACGCTCGGCGACACGGTGGTGCTGCGCTACGACGGCCGGGAGAAGATCCGCGGGTACGAGGGGATGCGCTTCGTGGCGCAGGTTCCGGCCACGAAGACCGGCACGCGGCTGGTCCCGGGCGCCCTGGTCGACGAGCCGGACCGGCCGCAGGTGCTGGCCGAGGAGTGGTACGCCAACCACGGCGTCGAACTGGTCGTCGACCAGGCCACGGGCCGGGTGCTGTACGCCCAGACCGGTCCGCGCCGGACGCTGCGCGCGCCGGGTGGCGACGAGGACGCGGCGGTGCTGCTGGACAGCCGGAAGCTGGCGTTCACCCCGGCGACGCAGAAGTTCGCGGTGGACCAGGCGAAGAAGGACAGCGGGCTGCTGCGGATGGTGAGCACAACCCTGCCGGTCGGTACGGGTGTGGCGGGGTTCGTGCTCGTGGTGGTGGGTGGCGTTCTGGTGGCGCGCGGGCGGAAGGACCGGATGGGTCCGGAACCGTCTCAGACGCCCGAGCCCGCGCTCACGATGTGATGCGACATCAGCTCCAACAAAGCCGGAAATTGTCACGCCGGTGAGTAGCCGTGGCGAACGTCCAAGCGAAAACTGTCCACCCCACCCGAGCACAAGCTGTCCACACCCCCCTCCCAGGAAGAGCTCAGACCCCCCACAGAAAGCCGCACCGCGGGTCAAATCGTCACCCAGTGCCCCTGCCTGCCCACGCTGAGTTCCGCACCCTGACACGAGTTGGAGCACCCATGCCCCAGCACGTACCGTCCCCTCCCCCACTCTCGGCTTCGCTCGAGCGGGGGGACCTCCACCGCGCCGCGTCTCCCCGCGCGCCGCAGCACCCCCCGGCGCTCCCCCCACAGCCGCGCCGGATCGTCTTCCTCGCCCACCGGGACCTCGGCAACCCCTCGGCCGGCGGTTCCGAGCTGCTGGTCGACCGGCTCGCCGACGGGCTGACCCGGCTCGGCCACCAGGTCACCCTGCTGTGCGGGGGACCGGCGGCCTTCCGCGACTACCGGGTCGTGTCGGCGGGCGGCGCCTACGGCCACTATCTGCGCGCCCGGTCGGCCTTCGCCCGGCAGGTCGGTGAGACCGATCTGCTGGTCGAGGTGTGCAACGGCATGCCGTACCTGGCGCCGCTGTGGCATCACGGGCCCACGCTGTGTCTGGTCAACCATGTGCACACCGACCTTTGGCGGATGCGGTTCGGCGGGCCGTTGGCGCCGGCCGCGCGGCTGGGGCGAAGACTCGAGCACTGGGCGCTCACCGGGGCGCAGCGGCGGAGTCTGGTGGTTGCCGTGTCCCCGTCGACGGCGCATGCGCTGCGGGCGATCGGTGTCGAGCGGGAGCGCATTCGGGTCGTGCACAACGGGGTGGAGGAGCCGGGGCCGCGGGCCGATCGGTCTCCCGATCCGTTGTTCGTCGCGGTGGGCCGGCTCGTGGAGTACAAGCGGATCGATCTGCTGCTGCGGTTGTGGGAGCGGGTGCGGCCGGTGACCGGCGGGCGGTTACTGATCGTCGGTGACGGGCCCGAGCGGGAACGGCTGGAGCAACTCGCCGGTCCCGACGTGGAGTTCACGGGGCATGTGCCGGAGGCGGAGAAGCATCGTCTGCTGTGCGCTGCCTGGTTGTTGCTGCATCCCTCGGCTGTTGAGGGGTGGGGGCTCGTGGTGACGGAGGCTGCGGCGCGGGAGACTCCGGCGGTTGCCTTTGATGTGCCGGGGCTTCGTGACTCCGTGGTCGACGGTGAGACCGGGATTCTTGCGCGGGGTGAGTCGTCGTTTGCTGCCGCCTGGTGCACGCTCGCGTTGTCCGGGCATCGGCGGGAGCTGATGGGTAAGGCTGCGCGGGATCGGGCTGCCGGGTTTCGGTGGGATCGTACGGTGAGACAGTTCCGGGCGGTGGCCTCTGAGGCGGTGAGGGGCTGGGCGCCGTGACGCCTACTCGCCGGGTGGGTTCGGTCGTCTCGCGGCTGCGGGTTCGTTGTGGCTTGTCGCGCCCACGCGGCGGTAGCCGCATATCAGACACAGCCCCGCGCCCCTTTTGGGGCGCTGCGGTGCACGGGCGCCCCAAAGATCCGTCGCTGCGGCGGTCCCTCGCTCTCTTCCGTGCCTTTCTGCATGAGCAGGACGACCCTGAGAGTTGCTATTCGCTTCTTGCCCGTGACGCTGTCGATCAGGTCGAGGCTTACGGCGAGGCCGTGGCGGGGCGGACCGTTGTGGACGTCGGTGGGGGTAGTGGGTACTTCACCGAGGAGTTTCGTCGACGGGGCGCCGATGCCTATCTCTTCGAGCCTGATGTGGGTGAGTTGGGTGAGAAGCCGCCCGACGGGGCCGTGATCGCCGACGGGTATCTGTTGCCGTTGGGCGACGGGGTTGCCGACGTCACCTTCTCGTCCAACGTGCTGGAGCATGTGGCCGATCCGGAGACCTTTCTCAGTGAGCTGGCGCGGGTGACTCGGCCCGGTGGGCTGATCTACGTGTCGTTCACCAACTGGCTGTCGCCGTGGGGCGGGCACGAGTGGGCCCCGTGGCATTACTTCGGTGCCGAGCGGGCGCGTGCCCGGTATCGGCGCCGTACCGGCAGGCCCACCAAGCACGCCCTCGGCGAGAACCTGTTCGCGCACCACATCGGACCCACCCTGCGGCAGGTGCGCGCCCGGGACGACGTGCGGATCGTCTCGGCGCGCTCCCGCTACTGGCCGTTCCTCGCGGAGACCGTCGTCAAGGCGCCCGGGATCCGCGAGGTCGCCACCTGGAACCTCCTCCTCGTCCTCCGGCGGTGTCAACGATGACGGCCCCTCCCACGGCATCGGTCCAGGCTCCTCCCCCGGCAGCCGTGCCCAGCCCCGCGCCCGCGTCGGGCCCTGCGGAGGGCCCCCGGTCGCTGCGCTGGCTGCTGGGGTTCTGGGCCGTGGCGTTCGTGCTGTTCCTGGCGGTGCAGCCGGGGCGGCAGACCTTCGACACCAAGCTCGGCGTCACCGTCGATCCGGGGCAGTTCCTGGCGGATCTCGGGCAGCTGTGGCACGACCGGGGGTCCTTCGGCGGGATCCAGGACCAGTACGTCGGCTACCTGTGGCCGATGCTGCCTTTCTACTGGCTGGGCGACCTCGTCCAGCTGCCGGTGTGGCTGACGGAGCGGCTGTGGCTGTCGCTGGTCGTGTCGGTCGCGTTCTGGGGGGCGCTGCGGCTGGCCGAGCGGCTGCGGATCGGCAGCAGCGGGTCCCGGCTGCTCGCGGCGGTGGCGTATGCGCTGTGGCCGGTGTTCACGACCGTCGTCGGGTCGACGTCGGCGGCCGCGCTGCCGGGTGCCTTTGTGCCGTGGGTACTGCTGCCGCTGACGAACGAGCGGTACGCCGCCCGGGTCGCGGCGTTGCGGTCCGCGCTGCTCGTGACGTTCATGGGCGGTGTCAACGCGGCCTCGACGCTGGCGTCCCTGCTACCGGTGGGCCTGTATCTGCTGTCCCGGCCGCCCGGTCCCCGGCAGCGCAAGCTGATCGCCTGGTGGGCGCCGGCGGTGATCGTGGTGACGGCGTGGTGGTGGATCCCGCTGCTGCTGCTCGGCATCCACGGCGAGAACTTCCTCCCCTACATCGAGACCGCGCGGACGACGACGGACACCATGTCGGCGACGGAGGCGCTGCGCGGTGCCGGGAACTGGGTGGGCTATCTGCACTTCGGGCAGGCGTGGCTGCCCGCCGGATGGACCGTGGCCTCGTCCGTGGTCGTCATCGTCTGCTCGGCGCTCGCGGCGGGGCTCGGTCTTGCGGGGCTGGCCCGGCGGGACATGCCGGAGCGGCGCTGGCTGGTGCTGACGCTGCTGGTGGCGGCGCTTGTGCTGCTCGCCGGGTACGGCGGGGCGTTCGGCGCGCCCTTCCACGAGACTGTGCAGGGCTGGCTGGACGGCTGGCTGTCGCCGTTCCGCAACATCTACAAGTTCCAGACGGGCCTGGCCCTGGCGCTCGTGTTGGGCATCGCCCACCTGGTGGGCGTGGCCGCCGAGCCGCGCGGCGCCCGCGCGGTGCGGGGCCGCAGCCTGGCCCCGCTGTTCGCCGCGATCCTGATCCTGCCGGGTCTGCTGTGGCCGTACCTCAACGGCTCGATCCTCAGCTCCGGTTCGTTCCAGCAGATCCCGAAGTACTGGTCGGCCACCGCCGACTGGCTGGAGAAGTACTCGCCGGACTCGCGTGCCCTGGTCGTCCCGGCGACCGCGCACGGCATCTACACCTGGGGCTCGCCCATCGACCAGCCCCTCGACGTGGTCGCCGAGTCCCGCTGGGCGCAGCGCGACTACGTCCCGTTCGGCACCGCGGGCAACCGGCGCGCCATGGACGCCGTGGAGCAGGCACTGACATCGGGTGCCGAAGTGCCGGGACTGGCCGACTACTTGAGCCGGGCGGGCCTGTACTACGTCGTGGTCCGGGGCGACCTCGACCCCGACCAGATCGGCCAGGTGCCGACCACGACCGTCAAGCGGACCCTGGAACAGTCCGGGTACGAGCGGGTCACGGGCCTCGGCCCGGTGCTGACCGGCGGGCGGATCGCGCCGGACACGCCGCTCCAGGTCGAGGGCCTGTATCCGCGGCAGCGGGCCGTGGAGATCTACAAGCCGCAGAGCGACGACATCCCGAGGCCGGGCCAGGCCGGGCTCGCCCCGCTCGCCGACACAGCCGTGGTCTCCGGCGGGCCCGAGGCGCTGCTGCCGCTGGCGTCCGAGCTGCGCGGGCGGCCGACGGTCCTCACCGGCGACAACCACCCCGGCGTCGGCTCACCGCCGCTCCAGGTGGTCGGGGATGGCATGCGACGGGCGGACACCCGGTTCGGGCTGGTCAACGCCAACACTTCGTACACGTACACGCGCGACGGGCGCAACGCGCCGGACTCCCAGCAGGATCCCGGCGAAAAGCCGCGCCAGATCCTGCCGACCGAGGGCCTGAGCCACCAGACGGTCTCCGAACTGCGCGGCGCCCGCTCGGTGACGGCCTCCTCGTACGGCAACTGGCTGTTCCATCTCCCGCAGTTCGACCCGGTCAACGCCTTCGACGGCAACCCGGACACCGCATGGGCGGAGGGGTCGGAGGGCGTGCCGGGCTCGGCGGACGGGCAGTGGCTGCGGATCGGGTTCACCGGTTCCTACGACATGCCGTCCTCCTTCAAGGTCACGCCGTTGCCGCAGGAGAGCGTGCGGGCGGCGGCGACGCGGGTGCGGGTGGAGACGGAGCGTGGCTCGGTGACGAGCTTCCTGCGGCCCAACGGCCAGACGCAGACGATCCGGGCGCCGGAGGGCGCGACGGCCTGGATGCGGCTGACGATCACCGACTCGGTGTCCCGCCGCGCGGGCCTGGCCGGAGCGGGCTTCTCCGAGATCGGCCTGCCGAACGTCCAGGTGACCCGCCTGCTGCGGCTGCCCACCGACGCGGACGACTCGGACGCCGCCGCCTCGCTGATCTCCCTGCACCGCACCCCCGACCCGACCGGGCTGTCCTCGACCGGCACCGAGGCGGGCCTGCACCGGCGGTTCAGCACGCCGACGGCGGGGACGTACGACATGCGCGCGAGCGCGGTGCCGGTGGGCGGCGCGGAACTCGACCGGCTGCTGTACCAGGTGGCCCCCGAGCAGCAGAACCGGATCACCGCCACCGCCGACTCCACGGCGACCCTCGGCGCGGGACTGTCGGCGCGCAACCTCACCGACGGTGACCTGACCACGGCGTGGATCGCGGGCGACCGGCCGACGGTCCATCTGCGCTGGAACGGCGCGCGGGAGATCGACGAGCTGGTGCTGGCCCCGGCGGGCGGCCTGTCCACCCGCGCCACCGAGGTGCACATCAGCTCCCCGGGCGGTGCGGCGATCACCGCCGTCGACGAGAACGGCTGGACCCGCTTCGAGCCGATCACCACGGACCGGCTGGACATCACCGTCACCAAGACGGCCCCGATGACCCTGCACAACCCGGTCGCCGACGAGGACCTGAACCTGCCGGTCGGCCTGACCGAGGCGTACATCCCGGCGCTCGGCGACGACTACCGCACCGTGCAGCCCGGCGACTCGCGGCCCTTCTCCCTGCCGTGCGGGCAGGGGCCGGTGGTGTCGCTGGACGGCGAGCTGTACCGGACGAGCGCGCGCGGGACGGTACGGGACCTGGTCGAGCGCCGCGCGGTCGACGTCACGCTGTGCCAACAGGGCCGCGACAACGCCGAGGTGGAGCTGTCCTCGGGCACGCACCGCCTGGAGGCCGGGGACGCCGGCCCGCTGGCGCTGACCGACGTGTCGCTGACCCGCGGAACGGTCCCCGAGGCCCCCGCGGCAGGACGCGACCTGCGCATACGGGACTGGCTGGGCGACCGCCGCGAGGTGAGCGTCGGCTCGGGCGCGGCCTCGTACCTGACGACGTACGAGAACTTCAACGACGGCTGGAAGGCCACGCTGAACGGCCGCGAGCTCACGCCGGTACGGCTGGACGGCTGGCAGCAGGGCTGGCGGATCCCCGCAGGGGCGGGCGGCGCGGTCAAGCTGTCGTACGAACCGGCGACGACCTACGACGGTGCGCTGATCGGCAGCGGGGCGGGGATCGCCGTGGTGCTGGGCCTGGCGCTGTGGCGGCGGCGCGCTGACAACCCCGACGAGCCGCAGCCGGTGCCGTCGCCTCCCGGGTTCTGGCTCGGGACGGTGGCGCTGACGCTGGTCGGCGCGGTGATCGCGGGCTGGTTCGCGCTGCTGGTGCCGGCGCTGGCGTTGCTGACGTGGCGGCGGCACACGCTGCTGGTGCCGATCGCGTTCCTGGCGCTGACCGGAGCGGGGGTCGCTGCCGCAATCGGGGCCGGCGAGCCGGTCGGGGCGGAGCAGGGGGCGTTCGGCCCGACGGCCCAACTCCTTGCGCTGACCGGCCTGTTCGCGGGGCTGGTGAGCGTGCGGGAGACGAGGGGGCGGGAGCCGGGGGTTCCGCCGGCCGCAGCCCCGGAGGCGCCGACGCAGCAACTGCCCAGGAGAAACCGAACGGGGGGTGAACCCGTATGACCGCGCCGACCACACCCGAACGCGTGCCGTTCCCGGTCGTGGACGAGGTGGCCCGGCACTGCCTCCAGGAGGAGGAACCGGAGACGGTCCACATCGAGGTCCACCTGCCGGGCCGCCTCGACCCGACCCGGCTGCGCAAGGCCTTCACACAGGCCCTGCAACGCCATCCCCGCATCCTGATGCGAGAGGCGGCGGGCCCGTGGTATCGCCGCCGCTACGAGTGGGAACTGACCGAGACCCCGGACGTGGAGGTGGTGACCTTCCTCCCGGCGGGCTCCCACGCCCTGCAAGACGCCCGCACCCGCGCACTGACGAAGGCACCCCCTCTGTCCATGTCACCCCCGATCAGGCTGGAGGTGGTGGAGGACGCGGGCCCGGCGGAGGGCAGCGAGGCAATGGATGCGGTCGGCGAAGCGACCGCAGAGGCAACAGGGCCCGAACCCGACACAGCTACGAGCAGCCACGCCGCTGGGGCACACATAGCTGCGGGCAGTCGTGCCGCTGGGGCGGCACGGGTGGGCGATGGGGGTGCCCCCGCGCGAGCTCGTTCGAGCGTGGGGGAGGCACCCTGCCAGCGCGGGCAAGCGCACCCACCCCCGGCCCACGGCAACCCCGCCCACAGCAAAGGCACCGTCCTCTGCGTCACCATCAACCACACCGCCCTGGACGGCCCGGCCTGCCTCCGCGTCCTCGCTACAGCAGCAGAGCTGTACGGAGGCCGGGACAACTCCCCCGCAGCACCCCCCGTACGTTTTCCGCGAACTCCGCAAGAGCCAGCGGACGTCCCCTCCAACTGGTCCCGCCCCGCGCGGGTAGCCCCCGGCACCCCCGAACCCTCCCCCGGCAACAGCATGCTCGTCACCGAGCTCCCCCTCCCCCACCGCCCCAAGGGCTCCCCGTACACGGTCAACGACCAGCTCATGGTCACCACCGCCCTGACGATCGCCCACTGGAACAGAGAACACGGCGCCCACCCCCGCCCCCTGCGCATAACCATGCCCGTGGACGACCGCCCCCGCGACACCACCATGCCCATCGGCAACGGCACCCGACTGGTCGAAGTCCCCTTCGCCCCGGACGAGTTGACCAACACCCACATGCCCTCCCTCCTTCGCCGCACCGCGGAGCGCACCCGCGCACTGAAGTCCCTCCCCCGCCCCCAACTCGGCCACGGCGCCGCCCTCCTCACCGCCCCCTGGGCCCCGGTCGGCTGCCGAGCCGCGCTCACCCGCGTCCTGCGCAGGGCGGCCGCCCCCTGGACCTCCACCACACTCCTCAGCAACATCGGCCGCATCCCGTACCCGCTGGACTTCGGCGAGGACGCGGGCCGCGCCCACGCGGTCTGGTTCTCCGCACCCGCCCGCATGCCCCGCGGCCTCACCGTCACCACCGCCTCCACCGCCGGCCGCCTCCACCTGGCCCTGCGCTGGTCCCGCGCCCTGCTCAGCCACGGCGACGGCGCCCACCTCAGGGATCTCTTCGAGCACTACCTGCACACGACGGAGACGACGCAGACCACCGAACCGGCACAACGGACAGAGCCGACGGAGGTGAACCCATGACGACCACCGCACCCTCACCCCCCAAGGACCTCCGCGACTTCTACGAGAACCCCTCCGTCCCCGTCGCCTCCGGCACCCCCCGCAGCCTCCGCCAGGCCCGTATGCTCGCCGAAGCCCTGGAACCGGCAGGCGAAGGACAAGCTGCCGGAACCCCCCGCACGATCCTCGACATCGGGTGCGGCGACGGCACCGCAGCAGCCACCGCGGCCCCCCTCCTGCGCGGCCACCGCCTCATCGGCGTCGACTGGTCCCAGGACGCCCTCAAACGCGCCCGCGCCCACGTCCCCCACGCGGTCCGCGGTGAACTCACCGGCGGCGGCCTCCCCTTCCGCGCCGGCTCCGCCGACGCCGTACTGTTCAGTGAGGTCGTCGAGCACCTCGTCGACCCGGACTCCGCTCTCGACGAGATCCGCCGGGTCCTGCGCCCCGGGGGCCATCTGATGCTGTCCACCCCGAACCTGGCCGCCTGGTACAACCGGGCGCTCCTGCTGGCCGGAGTACAGCCCGTGTTCTCCGAGGTGAGCCTGCGCGCGATCCACGGCCGTCCGGGCACGGAGGTCGTCGGTCACCTGCGGCTCTACACCGCCCGCGCGCTGCGGGAGTTCGTCACCGCGTCCGGCTTCGACGTTGTACGCGTCGCCGGTGCCCCCTTCCACGGCGTACCGCGCCCGCTGCGCCCGCTGGACCGGCTGGCCTGTGCCCGGCCGGCGCTCGCGTCGATCCTGCTGCTGCACGCACGAAAGACGTAGGGGGCGTCGCTCATGTGGTGGGGAGTGGCCGCGGCCCTGTTGGCGAACACCCTGTACAGCCTCGGTTTCGTCCTGGAGAAACGGGCGCTCACCTCCCTGCCCGAGGTGTCGATCCGCCGGCCCGCCCGGCTGCTGCGGCTGGTGCTCGGCAGCCCCCTGTGGATCGGGGGCTCGCTCGCGCTCGCCGCGGGTTTCGCCGCCCAGCTCGTCGTCTACCGCACGCTGCCGATCGCCGCCGCACAGGGCATCTTCGTCTCCGGCCTGGTACTGCTGGTGCTGCTGTCGAGCCGGCTGCTGGGCGAGGAGACCTCCGGCCGCGAGCGGTACGCGCTGGCCGCGATCCTCGCCGCGCTGCTGATGGTCGTGCTGTCCCTGCGGGAAGGCCCTGACGGCGGGGAGACCGTCAGCCAGGCGGCCCCGTACCCGCTGATCCTGCTGGTGTGCGTGCCCTCGCTGGCGGCCGGGGTCTGGCTGTACAACTCCGCCGAGCACCGCGCCCGCCGCAGGCACCGGATGCCGACGACCGGAGTCGAGTACGGCGTGGCCGTGGGCCTGCTCTACGGCGTCAGCTCCCTCGCCATCAAGGGTGTGTCGAGCTACCTGACGACCAGCGGGATCGGCGGCGCCCTGCTGGACCTGTTTCGCTCCCCGTACCCGTATCTGCTGCTCTTCACCGGCGCGTTCGGCCTGGTGATGTCGCAGGCGGCGCTGCAACGCTGCCGGGCCTCGCTGATCGTGCCCGTGTGCACGACCGTGACCAGCCTGTACACCGCGGTGCTCGGCACGCTGTCGTTCGGCGAGGCGCTGCCCGAGGAGCCGCTGCGGCTTGCGCTGCGCGTGGCGGGCACGGCGCTCGCGGTCGCCGTACTGCTGTCGATGCCGAAGCACGACACCGCGCTCAACCCTCCATCGGCGCCAAGGAGTTGACACCACCATGAACCCCGACGACCCGCTGCTGAAGATCCTGGCGTGCCCGCTCGACAAGGGCCCGCTGCACCTGCTCGCCCCTCAGGGGCAGCGGGACGTGGCCCTCTACAACCCGCGCCTGCACCGCCGCTACCCGATCGTCGACGGCATTCCCCAGCTGCTGCCGTCCTCCGGGGAGCAGGTCTCGGACGCCGAACACGAGGAACTGCTCAAGAGGTTGACCCCATGACGCTGGCCGCCCGCCTGGCCCCCTTCCTGCCCGCCCGCCTGGTGGCCGCCGCGGCCAGAGCGGTCTACCCGCGCTTCGAGCCCGAGCTGGCCCGGCTCGCCGACCTGTGTCCGTTCGGCTCCGGCACGGCGGTGGACGTCGGCGGCTGGTACGGCCCCTGGACGCACCGCCTGGCCGGGCGCGCCCGCGAGGTGGTGACGGTCGAGCCGGTGCCGCATCTGGCGCGGCTGCTGTCGGACGCGGCTCCGCCGAACGTGCGGGTAGTCCGCGCAGCGGCG
Organism: Streptomyces sp. TRM68367; assembly: GCF_014495685.1. Taxonomy (GTDB): domain Bacteria; phylum Actinomycetota; class Actinomycetes; order Streptomycetales; family Streptomycetaceae; genus Streptomyces. The sequence goes on from NZ_JACTVI010000003.1 coordinate 243,634, forward strand.
TCGGACCGGCCCGGCACCGCCCGGCTGTGGCTGCCCGCGGACGACACCGGCGCGCGGGGCGTGTCGTCCCTCGTACGCCGGGACATCCACGGCCGCGCACTCGACGTGCCGTGCGTGACGCTGGACGAGCTGGGCCTGAAGGACGTCGGCTTCATCAAGATCGACGTGGACGGCAACGAGCCGGCGGTGCTGCGCGGGGCGACGGTCCTGCTGGCCCGCGACCGGCCGGCCCTGTTCGTCGAGCTGGAGTCCCGCATCCAGCCGATCGCGCCGGTGGTGACGTATCTGGCGGTGCTGGGCTACGACGGCTGGGTGCTGCCCGGCGACACCTGGGTGCCGCTGGCCTCCTTCCCGCTCAGCGACCACCAGGCCGAGGCCGCCCACGTCGTCACGCAGGGCCTGCTGCGCCGCGTCCTGCCGCTGCGCCGCCGCCCCCGGTACATCAACTCGGTCCTCTTCCTGCCCGACGGCCGCCGACCGGGCCGGAGCCTGGTGCGCGACGATGGGACCCATGCCGTCCCCCGCGAAACGCCCCGCTAACCCCTTCACCCCGCTCGACTTCCAGCTGGTGCTGCTGCGCCGCATGGCCGACCACAATCAGGACCTGGTGGAGCGGGCCCGGCACACCCTGGGTGCCTCGATCGCGGACATGCGCGAGGCCAACAGGCGCTGGCAGGCGATGGTCCGCTCCCCGCGATCCCGCTCGGCTCTCTCGCGGTACCGCTCGATCCTGGGCGAGCCCGAGTCGGTATGGTCCCGCCGCATCGGCGACCTGGACTGCGAGGCCCGCTACTGGCCCCTCCCCCTCTGGCCCGACCTGCGCTTCGAGGTCCTGCTCGCCCCGAACGGCCAGGTCTGGAACGAGTGGCTGGTCCGCGCGCCCGGCACCGAACCCCCGCCCCTGCGCACCCTCGACGACCTCACCCCCTGGTCCTGCACGGTCGACGAAGCGGCCCGCGCCTTCGCCCCGGCACGTCCGTCGGAGGGCACGGCACCGACCCGCTTCGGCCTGACATTCACGGCCCCCGACGCACAGGGCGTGCCCCACCGGGTCGTCGCCGAGTTCACGTGGGGACTGTTGCAGCGGACGGCGGTCAGCGCCGGGCAGCAGCCGTGAGGATCCCGTCCACCACGCTCAAGATGAACGCCCGGCAGGTCAACGGCGTCGCGGGCAACCGCCGCACCCGAATTGACCTTCACCTCTGGTGAAGCCCCAGCATCGAGAGCGGAACGAACGGGAGGCAGGACAAGCCCATGGACATGCTGACGATCGGCGCCTTCGCGAAGGCGTGCCGCCTGTCACCGAAGGCGCTGCGGCTGTACGACGAGCTGGACCTGCTGCGCCCGGCCCGGGTGGACCCGGACACCGGCTACCGCTACTACGCCCCCGCCCAGCTGGAGCAGGCCCGCCTGGTGGCATGGCTGCGCCGCCTGGGCATGCCGCTGGCCGGTATCCGCACGGTGTGCACCCTGGACCCGGCGGGGGCCGCCCGCGAGATCCGTGCCTACTGGGCGCGGGCCGAGGCGGAGACGGCCGTACGGCGTGATCTCGCCGCGCTCCTCATCGATCACCTGTCGGCCGAGCCCGGCCCAAGGAAGGACACCGCCATGCTGGAGCTGCGCTACTTCGCCCACACCGACCAGGGCCGTGTGCGCCCCGCCAACCAGGACACGGCCTACGCGGGCCGCAGGCTGTTCGCCGTGGCCGACGGCTTCGGACCGGCGGGCGCGCCCGCGAGCAGCGCGGCGGTGGAGGCGCTGCGCTTTCTGGACACCGAGGAGCTGCCCGCGGGCAACGTCCTGAACCTCCTGGAGGACGCGATCCAGGGCGCGACGGATGCGGTCCGGGACGCGGCGGACGGCACGGGCGAGGCCGGCACGACCCTGACGGCCCTGCTGTGGACGGGCTCTCAGCTCGCCCTGGTCCACATCGGGGACTCCCGCGCCTATGTCCTGCGCGACGGCGCCCTGTTCCGGATCACGCACGACCACACCATGGTCCAGTCGATGATCGACGAAGGCCGCCTGACCCCGGAGGAGGCGGAGGCCCACCCCCAACGCGCCCTCCTCCTCAAGGCCCTCACGGGCGACACGTCCACGCCCCCGGACCTCCGCCTCCACGAGCCCCACCCCGGCGACCGCTACCTCCTGTGCTCCGACGGCCTCTCCGGCGTCCTCCGCGAGCCCCGCATCCGCGAGCTCCTCACCTCCTCCCCGGCCCCGGAGGAGGCGGTCCGCACCCTGATCGACGCGGCCAACGAGGCGGGCGGCCCGGACAACATCAGCTGCGTGATCGCGGCCGTCCTCCCATCGGCGGCCTGACGGACACCGGTCCCCGGGGGCAGGATCACCCCCGCACTGCGCACGATCGAGATCCCGCTCGCCGGGGACCTGGCCACGCTGGTGGGGACCCGGCGCCGCTGAGCCTGCCCGGGTCAGCGGGTCTCCCCGGCCGTGCGGGGCGGCGCGGAGCCGGTCAGCGGGTCTGGTCGTGGTACCTCACTTCATACACACGCTCGGTGAACCTCCAGCCGCCAGCCGTCCGGAGTGCGCCGGTAACTGAACTGTCCCCTCCGGTAGTCGAAGCGCCCCGGCGACCGGCGAAACCACCGATCGCCGGGGCCGTCGTCACCGTGCCGCCGGCTCCGGATAGAACTCGCGCGGTCGCCCCTTCTTGTCACGCAGGCGGGCCAGGAGGCTGCCCGGGTACTCCACCGTCCAGTAGCTGATCGTCGCGACCAGGGTCGCGGCGGCGAGGACGATCAGGGCCGCCAGCGGGAAGGCGGCCCGGGAGTGGGGCAGGGCGCCGGAGTCGTACAGGGCCAGCATCAGGGGCTCGTGCCAGATGTAGAGGCTGTAGCTGACCAGGCCGACGCCGGTGAGCCAGTTGGCGCGGAGCAGGCCGTGCCAGCGTGGGCGGCCGGACGTGCGGATGTGCAGTGTGCAGTACAGGAGGACGAACCAGAGGAGCGCGGCCAGGGGATGGTAGTAGGTGTGCCAGATGTTTTCCGCTTCGGAGAAGTACGACAGGGCGTAGAGGCCCGCTGCCGCGGCCAGGGCCGCCGCCGTCGCCCGGCGCGCGCCGATGCGGCCCCGGTCGCCCAGGGCCACCAGCAGCACGGCGAGGCCCATGCCGGCCGCGAAGCCGCCGAAGCGGGCCTGCGGGCCGAAGTAGACGGGCCACTCGGTGTGCGGGATGCCGAGGTGGTGGTGGGCGACGGCGATCCAGGCCACCGGTGCCAGGTAGAGCGCAGCGCAGCCCGACGCGCACAGTGCCACGCGGGCGCGGCGGGTGCGCAGCCGGCGGCAGGCGCGGATCGCGAGCGGGCCGACAGCGACCAGGGTGAGGTAGAACGCGATCTCCAGCGACAGCGACCAGCTCGGGCCCAGGGTGTAGAAGATCCGCTTCTGGTCGAAAACGTGCATGAACGTCAGGTGTCCCACCAGGTCGCGCCAGTCACCGGGGAGTTCCGGGTTGCGCAGCGACCAGACGAGCAGGACCGCCAGGAAGTACAGGGGCAGGATCCGCGTCGCCCGGCGGAACAGGAAGTCCCTGCCCGGCCGGGTCCGGTCGTCGCCGTCGATGGCGGCGCGGGCGTAGGAGAGGGTGAGCAGGTAGGCCGACATCACGAAGAAGAGGTCGATGACCTCGAGGGAGATCAGCGCGGCCAGGTGCGGGTCGCCGACCGGCGGGTGGGCGCCCTGCGCGTCGTACACGTGGTACTGCTGCCAGACGTGGAAGACCACCGTGGAGAGGGCGGCCAGGCCCCGGAAGCCCTGGAGTTCGGGGTTGCGGGAGCCCGCGGGGGTCGGCTTCGGGGTGGCCGCGGGGGCGCTCGCCCTGGTGCTCGTCGGGGTGGCCGCGGACGTGGACGTGCTCGTCATCGCTGCGCCACCACCTTCGCCGCCGCCCGGGGCGTCACGCGCCAACGGCGGTCCCCCAGCAGCTCCTTGAGGTGGGCCTGCCGGGCCACGAAGTTCTTGAAATGGTTGTAGAAGACACTGGACACCAGCGCGTACCACCAGAACCAGCCGCACCTGCACCGCAGTTCGGGCAGTGCCAGTCGGCACGCGAACGCCGTCTGCACCAGGCCGGCCGACAGCGTGAACGCGAACGCGAGCAGGCAGGCCGGCGTCGCCCAGTCGATGCGGTCGGCGCCGCCCGCGCGGATGGCCGAGTGCAGCAGGATCGGCAGGATCTGGAGCGACAGCCAGGGCTGCACCTCGCGCCAGCCCAACAGAACCAGGAATCCGGCCTTCTGACGGCGTGTGAAGTGCGGTGCGCGCAGGGCCGCGACCATGTGCCGCAGCGACACCTGCAGCCAGCCCTGCGCCCAGCGCGAACGCTGGTTCCACAGCGGCTTGAGCCGGGTCGGCGCCAGTTCACGGGAGATCAGCGTCCGGTCGGTGGCGATGCGCGCGCCCTCCGCCAACGCGCGTAGCGTCGAATCGATGTCCTCCGTCAGCATCGAACCGTGCATGCGGGTGCGGGCCAGCAGATCCGTGCGCCAGAAGCCGTTGGAGCCGCCGAAGATGCCGAAGCCGTACAGCCGGGTCCGGCCGGGGTGGCTGACCGCGTAGATCGCCTCGAACTCGGCGGCCACCTGCCGCGCCACCCAGGAGCTGTCGCCGTTGCGGATCACGCAGTGGCCCTGCACGACGTCGTAGCCGCCCGACAGCCAGTCCCAGGCGTGCCGGAAGGCGTCCGGCGCCGGGTGGTGGTCGGCGTCGAAGATGCCGACGAACTCGCCGCGCACGCGGGTGACGGCGGCGTTGATGTTCTGCGCCTTGGAGGTGCTGCCGGGCACCGGGAGCAGCACGAGCCGCCGGTCGCGGCGCGCGATCTCGCGCAGGGTGTCCTCGACGGGCAGCGAGTGGGGTGTGTTGTACGCGAGGACGATCTCCAGGTCGTTCGGATAGTCCAGGCGCAGAAACGATTCGACAGTCTCGACGATCGTCGCCGCCTCGTTCGGCAGGTACGCGGCGATGACCGCGCTCGCCGGCGGATACGGCTGCCCGGGTGCCTTCGGCCGGGAGGGTGCGTCGAGCGAGAAGAGGCATTCGAGCAGGATCAGCGCGGCCGACACGACGAGACCGGCGACCACGACCCAGTACACGGCCGAGGCGACGTCCCAGCCGAGCGACGCGTACGCCTGCTCGTACAGCGCGAACGGCACGCCCACGCCGACCAGCAGCGCGAGCAGCGGGTTGAGGGCGAGCAGCAGCGGCCGTACGACGGCCCGGGCGTGGCGGCGCGGAGCGGTCGCCCGCATCCAGGGCTCGTATCTCACGGGGCGCAGATCGCGGTGGCACAGCGCCTCGGCGACGGCGTCGGCCGCCCGCTCCACGCCGTGGCCGTCGGCCTCCGCGAGCGGCAGCCAGCCCACCGCCGGGGTCAGCCGCACGTTCTCGTCGGCGACGACGAACCGGGTGCCGGCCACGGCGACCGCGAACGCGCTCAGCGCACGGCGCGCGGTCTCCTCCTCCACGCCCGGCATGAGGACCAGCAGCCGTCCCTCCTCGTCCCAGCCGAGCCGGTCGCAGCCGCTGCCCAGCCGCTGCGCGACCCCGGCGAGCCGCTCGGCGACCTCACGCCGCACCCGTGCCCCGAACCGCTCCTCCAGCGCGTCGGCCTCGGCCACCGCGACGACCGCGAGCACACCGTCGGGGCGTCCGGGGCGGCGCAGTTCGCGGTCGAGTTCCTCGCGGAAGTGGGGAGCGGAGTACAGGCCGGTGCGCGGGTCGAGCGGCAGCCGGTCGACGGGGACCGGGACACGGTGCAGCTTGGCGGCGATCCGCGCGGACAGTTCGACGGGGTCCGACGACTCGGGCAGGCAGTCGTCGGCGCCGCTGTTCAGCAGGCGGGCGACTCCGGCGGATTCCCCGTTCGCTGTGACCATGACAAGCGGCAGCACGTGTGCCTGGGGTGCGGTGCGTATCTCCCGTACGACCTCGACGGCCTGCTCGACGCCGCGGCCGTCGAGGGCGACGATCGCGTCGGGCGGGGCCTGCTCGACCCTGCGGCCCACCTCGCCGGGCGTGGCGTGGGTGACCGCGTAGCCGGTGGATTCGAGCGTGCGCGTGAGCCGTTCGCGCCGGGGCCCGGGTGCACCGACCGCAAGGATGTGACTCTGCGCCGTAGTGGGCGCCGGGCAGGCCAGAGCGTTCCGGGGCGCGGGTGGGCGCCTCAGTTCGGTGGTCATGTATGTGGGTCCAATCCTGTTCGGATGTGGGGGGGTGGACCTGGTTGTCAGTTGTGATTGTGGTGCGTTCTGGTGCAACACCCCAGGAGGTACGGGGCGTTGGGCACAGTAGCCTCACATGTTGCGGTGACACCACATCTTCAGCGGTGTAACACCCTCATTGCCCTTACGTGTACACCTCAAAGAGACCGCGTGCGGACGCGGGCGCGAATCTCCCACATCTCCGCTACCGCTCCTCCTCGGGATCCCAGTCCAGCAGGCGGACCTTGGCGACCGTACGGACGTGCCGGCGCATGGCGGCGGCCGCCTGGCGGGGCTGCCGGTCGGCGATGGCGTCGAGGATGGCGTGATGCTGGGCCAGGGAGCGGGTGGGGCGGCCGGGCTGGCGGAGGGACTCGGTGCGGCTCTCGGCGATCTGCTGGGCGATGGAGCGCATGAACTCCGCGAGGAGGCTGCTGTGGGCGGCCGCCGTGACCGCAGCGTGGAACAGGCGGTCGCCCTCGACGCCGTGACCGCCCTGCTCGACCTCCGCCGCCATGTCGTCCATGACGGGGGGCGCGGGCGGGCCCACGCTGGCCTGCACCCCAAGTGGCTCAGCCACTCAGCCACTCGGAAAGCCCCGCCCAACCGCACCCGCAACCGCTCCGGGGCCCAAAGACGGGAGCCCGTATGTCCCCCGAACTCATCTCGATCTCGTCCTCGCCGTGGTGTTCGTCATCGCCACGACCCGTTCCGTCAACATGGGCGCGCTCGCCTTCGCCGCCGCCTTCGGGGTCGGCACCCTCGTCGCCGGTCTCGACGCGGACGGCATCTTCGCCGGCTTCCCCGGCGACCTGTTCGTCGTCCTGGTCGGCGTGACCTACCTGTTCGCGATCGCGCGGGCCAACGGCACCACCGACCGGCTGGTGCACGCAGCCGTCCGGCTCGTGCGGGGGCGGGTGGCGCTGATCCCGTGGGTGATGTTCGCGCTCACCGGCGCGCTCACGGCCATCGGCGCGGTCAGCCCGGCCGCGGTGGCGATCGTCGCGCCGATCGCCCTGAGCTTCGCCGCCCGCTACGGCATCAGCCCGCTGCTGATGGGCGCGCTGGTGGTGCACGGCGCCCAGGCCGGCGGCTTGTAGTCGGCGTGCTGGACGAGATGGGCACGATCAAGTGGGCCGGTGAGGGCGTCGGCGGCATCGGCGTCCCGCTGCTGGCCGCCGTGCTGCTGTGCTACATCGGCGCGATCGTGTCGGCGTTCGCCTCCTCGGTGGGGATCATGGGCGCGCTGATCCCGCTGGCGGTGCCGTTCCTCGCGCAGGGCGAGATCGGGGCGGTGGGCATGGTGGCGGCGCTCGCGGTGTCGGCGACGGTGGTGGACGTCAGCCCGTTCTCGACGAACGGCGCGCTGGTCCTGGCGGCGGCGCCGGACGTGGACCGGGAGCGTTTCTTCCGGCAGCTGATGGTGTACGGAGGAATCGTGGTGGCGGCCGTACCGGCGGTGGTGTGGCTGGCGCTGGTCGTGCCCGGCTGGGGATAGGCCCCGGCCCCCTGGACCGATTCTGCGAACCACGACAGTCAGCAACAACTAAGGAGTTACGACGCGTGTCCCCTCTCTTCCCGGCCCTGACCGGCACCCCGGCCGAGCGCGGCACCCCGGCCGACCGGCCCGCCCTCCGCTTCGGCGACCGCTCCCTGACGTACCCGGAGCTCGGCGCCGCGGCGGGCGCGCTGGCGGTCCGTGTCGCGGGCGCCCGCCGCGTGGCCGTATGGGCGACCCCGACGATGGAGACCGCCGTCGCCGTGGTGGCCGCGCTGCTGGCCGGGGTGCCCGCCGTACCGCTGAACCCGAAGTCCGGCGAGAAGGAGCTGGGGCACATCCTGGCCGACAGCGCTCCCGACCTGCTGCTGGCCGAACCGGGCCTCGAACTCCCCTCCCCCGTGGGCGGCTTTGCGCGCGTCGAGGTCGATGTGCACGGCACCGGCACGGTCCCCGAGGACCGTACGACCGACGAGGACCCGGCCCTGATCGTCTACACCTCCGGCACCACCGGCCCGCCCAAGGGCGCCGTCATCCCGCGCCGGGCGCTCGCCACGACCCTGGACGCGCTCGCCGAGGCCTGGCAGTGGACCGGCGACGACGTGCTCGTGCACGGGCTGCCGCTGTTCCATGTGCACGGCCTCGTCCTGGGCACCCTGGGCCCGCTGCGGCGCGGCGGCTGCGTACGGCACCTGGGCCGCTTCGCCACGGAGTCAGTCGCCCGCGAACTGAACGCCGGCGCGACGATGCTGTTCGGCGTACCGACGATGTACCACCGCATCGCCGAAGCCCTGCCCGCCGAGCCGGAGCTGGTCAAGGCGCTGGCCGGGGCCCGGCTGCTGGTGTCCGGCTCCGCCGCGCTGCCCGTGCACGACCACGAGCGGATCGCCGCCGCGACCGGCCGCCGGGTCGTCGAGCGGTACGGCATGACGGAGACGCTGATGAACACCAGCGTCCGCGCGGACGGGGAGGCGCGGGCGGGGACGGTGGGCGTTCCGCTGCCGGGCGTGGAACTGCGGCTGGTGGAGGAGGACGGGTCGGAGGTCACGTCGTACGACGGGGAAACCGTGGGCGAGATCCAGGTGCGCGGCCCGAACCTGTTCACCGAGTACCTGGGCCGCCCCGACGCCACGGCCGCCGCGTTCACCGAGGACGGCTGGTTCCGCACCGGCGACATGGCGGTGCGCGACGCGGACGGCTACGTCCGCATCGTCGGCCGCAAGGCCACCGACCTGATCAAGAGCGGGGGTTACAAGATCGGGGCCGGGGAGATCGAGAACGCGCTGCTCGAACACCCAGGGGTGCGGGAGGCGGCCGTCACCGGGGAGCCGGACGCCGACCTGGGCGAGCGGATCGTGGCATGGATCGTCCCCGCGGACCCGCAGGCCCCGCCCGGCCTGGAGGACCTTGCAGGCCACGTCGCCCGTCGCCTCGCCCCGCACAAGCGGCCCCGCGTCGTCCACCACCTCGACGCCCTGCCCCGCAACGAGATGGGGAAGATCATGAAACGGGCCCTGGCCCATGGCTGACCGCCGGTCGGCTCGCGAGACCCTCGCCCTCGTCACCGACGGCTTCACCGAACTGCCGCAGGGTCGCGTACGCCGCGCAGACCGGGACGGCGACCCGTCCGGCCGGCTACCGCACCGCCGCCCGCCTGATCCGGCTCGCCGGCCGGCTCGGGATCCCGGTGCTGACGCTGGTGGACACGCCCGGCGCGGCGAACGACGAGGAGGCGGAACGGCAGGGCGTGGGCGCCGCGATCGCGGACCTGTTCGCCGCCGTGGCCGCCGCCCGCACGCCGGTCACCACGCTGCTCATCGGCGAGGGCGGCTCCGGCGGCGCGCTGGCACTGGCCGCGCCCGGCAACACCTGGGCCACACCGGATAGTTACTTTTCCGTCATCGCGCCCGAACCGGCGGCGGCGATCCTCAAGCGCCCGCCGGAGGAGGTGGGGGTGACGGCTGACCAACTGCGGCTGCGCCCCCAGGACTTGGTGGAGCTGGGGGTCGTACGGGGCGTTGTCTGACGGACGGCCCGGCGGAGCGGATCTGCGGGCCGCGGCCCGCCGCACTCGCCCGGACGAACCCTGGGACATCACCAAACCTCGTGCATCACAATGGTGTTCGTCGAGTTCGGGGTGCGGCTCACCGCGGAGGCGACCGCCCCGGAATCATGAGCAGCGCGTCCTGGCAGGCCCGGATCAGCTGCGGCCACGAGCTGGGGGCCGGGTTCCTGGTCAGCGCACGCCATGTGCTGACCTGCGCCCATGTGGTGGCGCGCAGTGACACGCATCCGGTCGGTGTGACCTTCGCGCCCGATTTCGCCGGGGGCGGGGCGGAGATTCCGGCCCGCGTGGTGCGGAGATTCCGGCCCGCGTGGTGCGGCACGGCGGCTGGGCAGGCCGCGCGACCGACCCAGGCGACATCGTCGTACTGGAGCTGGACCACTGCGTGGAGCGGGCGCCCGCCGAGTTCGCGACCCCGTCCGAGGCGTACGGCGACCCACCGCGCCGGCTCCTCGCCTACGGCTTCCCGAAGCGCTACGACGAGGGGACGCTCGCCGAATACCGGGCCACTACCCCTCCCGAGCACGCCGTGCTGATCGCCTCCTCCGTCGCCGAGCTGACCGCGGCCCGCGCCATCGGCCTGCCCGCCATCGGGTACGCCCGGAGCCCGCAGCACGCGGCGATGTTCCGTCGGACGACGGGATGCGCGGTGACGGTGGAGTCCCTGGCCCCACTCCTCTCCGCCGTCGAACACGAGTGAACACATCCCGCGCAGCACACAAATCCCCCCATTCAGCGGCACCCCACCCGGCCCCTCACAAAAGGCGCCCGCCCCCGCCCCCGCGCACGATGCCAATAAGGCCCGCCACCCGGCGCGGCCCGCACGGTCCGCGCACTCGGGAGGATCTGCCGTGACCGCCAGTCTGGAGCAGTTGCGCCGCTGCCACTTCGCCGTCGACCTGGGCGCGGCCCGTACCCGCGTCTATGTGAAGGGCTCCGGGCTCGCCGTCGACCAGCCCTCCACCGCCGCCGTGAACACCCGCACCGGCGCGCTGATCGCAGTCGGCGAGTTCGCGGAGAAGATGACGGGCCGTACGCCGCACTACATCCGGGTCGTGCGGCCGGTCTCCGGCGGCACGGTCGTCGACATCGAGATGGCCCAGCGCATGCTGCGGCACCTGCTCGGCGACAAGATCCGCCGCACGCTGCGCCGTAAGCCGTTCCTGCGCGCCGCCGCCTGCACCCCGCACGACGCCGACCCGCTGGCCCAGCGCGCCGCCATCGAGACCCTCGTCGGCCTCGGCGCGCGGCGCGTGGAACTGGTCGACACCCTCATCGCCGCCGCCGTCGGCTGCGGACTGCCCGTGGAGCAGCCCGAAGCCACCATGGTCCTGGTGTGCGGGGCGGCGGCCACCCAGGTCGCCGTGCTGTCACTGGGCTCCATCGTCACCGCCGAGCGCATTCCGGTCGGTGGGGAGGCCGTGGACCACGCGATCGTGCAGCACCTGCGGCACCAGCACGAGCTGATGCTGCCCAGCCAGTCCGTACGGCCGTTGCAGCTCGCCCTGTCCGGCAACGGGCTCACCCCGCACGGGCCGTCGTCGACGGAGATCCACGGGCGGGACGTCGCCACCGGCCTCGCCCGCTCGGTGCGGGTCGACACCGCCGCCGTACGGGACGCCATCCAGACGCCGCTCACCGCCGTCCTCGACGGCATCGGCAAGGTGCTCCGCGACTGCCCGCCCGACCTGGTCGCCGACCTCGCCGACCGCGGGATCATGATGGTCGGCGGCAGCGCGCTGCTGCCCGGCTTCGACCAGATGCTGCGGCAGGCCACCGGTATGCCGGTGCACATCGCCGAACAGCCCGGCGTGTGCGCCGTGCAGGGACTCGGCTACATGCTGGAGGGCAAGATCGAGCCGATGGTGCTGGATCCGCTGGCGACCTGAGCGCCCCGTCACGCGTGTGTCCGGCACCGCCGCCCCCGGTCAGGACGGGCTCACCAGGATCCGTACCCCGGGCCTCGTGCCCCCGTCAGCGGGTGGCCTGCGCGTGCCGATCCGCGTGGGCGACGAGGAGTTCGGCGAGCCGTGTCCGGCCGGCCGCCGCCGCCCGTTCACCGCCGAGGACGAGCGTCTGCTGCGCGTACTCGCCAACCGGGCCGGCATCGCGATCGGCAACGCCAGGAGCGTCTCGCGGTGCCCGAGGACCGCGACCGCATCGCCCGCGACCTGCACGACCTGGTCGTCCAGCGGCTGTTCGACGACGGGGAGACCGACGGGGACGGCGGTACGGGGCGCAGGCGGCGGTTGCGGTGGCGGCGGCCGTGGCGGTACGACGGTGATGTGGCAGTCGCCGGTGTGAACCGGAACCGGCCCCGGGAGCATCGGCTCGACGTGTGTAGCCCCCAGTGTGACGGGCAGGCGCATGGGGAGGGACGGGGATCACGGCACCGACAAGGACAGGCAAGGACACACGGACGGACAAGGCGGTGACATGACCTCACGGGCAGCACCACCTCTGGCAGAAATGCTCAACACCCTGGTCATCGAGGGCCACACGGACGCACACCGGTCCCTGCTCACCCCACGGGGAGAACTCGTCCACGGCTGTGCGGACACCCTCGCCGAGGCCCTGGCCGAGCTGCCGGACGGCACGCGCCGGGTCGACCTGGACATGGCCCGAGTGACCTTCATGGACACGGCTGCGCTGGAGTTCCTGGACGTCCTCGGCGCATACCGTGACCGGCGGTCGATGCCGGTCACGGCCACGAACTGGAACGGCCAGCCGCGCCGCATCCTGGAGCTCGCCGGCCTGGACACCACCGATCCCCTACGCTCGGCGGCCGAGTGCCCGGAGCCCGACCCGCCGGCTCCCTCCGCCGTGGCCCTGGAACGCGCGGAAAAGCTGCACGTCCTGAAGGAGGAGGTCGACCAGCTCCGCCAGGCGATCGCCTCCCGCCCGGTGATCGACCAGGCGCGCGGCATCCTGATGGCCACCCACGCCTGCACCTCCGAGGAGGCCTGGCACATCCTGCGGGAGACTTCCCAGCTCTCCAACACCAAGCTGCGCACGGTCGCCGCGGCGGTCACCGCCAGCGCCGAGACCGACGGCCCGCCTCCACCGGCCGAGGTCCGCACGGCTCTGCGCACGGCCGTCTTCCGCCGTCGGCAGGACTGACGCGGCCGCCAGGACTGGCCTCGCCGCCGGGACGGACGCGGAACTGCCGACCTGTCTGCCCCTACCCCCGGACCGTGCCGTCCGGGGGAAGGGCCGGACGCGTCCAGCGAGGACCCGTCCGAGGGAAGCTCTTGACACCCCGCTCGGCCCGCCGGATCTCTCCGACGAGCTGGGGCCTGCTACCGGGCGCTCCGGTGCCTACCCGGGCGGGACTTCCACCCGCAGGCTCGGTCCAGCCTTCAGGACGCAACATGCCTCGACCGTAGGAGCGGAAACGACCCAAGCCATGGTGCATTCCCATGGCAGAAAGATGGGTCAATGTTCCGGAGTCCCAGGCCGCCGAAGCCGCACCGGGCCAAGCCGTGGGGACCGACCTCCACCGATGTGGCCGCGTCGGCCACGCAGTTGGAGCGGGGCCAGATGAGACACAGCCGGACGGAAGCCGGTGCACCAGATGATCGCCAAGGTCGGCGGCGACCTGCGCGCCGGAGTTGCCGCCGCCGACCACGATGACGCGCCGACCGGTGAAGTCCCGCGGGCTGCGGTACTCCACGGTGTGGAGCTGAGGGCCGCCCGGGGACGGCCGGGATGAAGGGCCGCCACCAGGCGCCGGTGGCGCTGATCACCGCCCCGGCACGCCAGGTGCCACGACCGCCGCGTCCGGTACACCTGCCCGTTCTGCGGCGGCAGATCCGCCCGGACAGGGACGAGTACGCGGCCGGAGAACAAGGGAGTCCCAGGCGTGCTGCCAGGCGCCGCCCGGAGTGGACTGTGCGTCGAGGATGACGAAGTCCACACCGAGGCGGCGCAGGTGGTAGCCCTGCCTGGCCGCCACCGACGACCATTACCTGCGTGCGCTGGGCACTCACGAGGTCCGGATGGCGCTCGGCGTCAGCGGGCAGCATGCCACGATGCCGTCGCGGTCCATACAGTGCATCAGCTCTCCTGCGGTGCTGCCGTCAGCTGCTGGGCGGCGGTGAACTTCCGCCGCCAGGCGAGCGAGACGTAGACGAGGGCGACCAGCACCGGGACCTCGATGAGCGGGCCGACCACACCGGAGAGGGCCTGGCCGGAGGTGACGCCGAAGGTGGCGATGGCGACCGCGATGGCCAGCTCGAAGTTGTTGCCGGCGGCAGTGAAGGCGAGCGTGGCGGTGCGGTCGTACGCGAGGCCGATCGCCTTGCCGAGGGCGAAGGTGCCGAACCACATCAGCGCGAAGTAGACCAGCAGCGGCAGCGCGATGCGGGCCACGTCCAGCGGCTGGGAGGTGATCGTCTTCCCCTGCAGGGCGAAGAGGATGACGATCGTGAAGAGCAGGCCGTACAGCGCCCAAGGGCCGATCTTCGGAAGGAAGTTGGACTCGTACCTCTCCCTGCCGAGTTTCTGCTCGCCGATGCGGCGGGTGAGGAACCCGGCCAGCAGCGGGATGCCGAGGAAGATGACGACGTTCAGGGCGATCTTCCACATGGAGATGTCGAGGTGCTCGCCGTCGCCCAGGTTCAGCCAGCCGGGCAGCAGGTCGAGGTAGAACCAGCCGAGCAGGCCGAAGGCCAGGACCTGGAAGACCGAGTTCAGCGCCACCAGGACGGCGGCGGCCTCGCGGTCGCCGCAGGCGAGGTCGTTCCAGATGATGACCATGGCGATACAGCGGGCCAGGCCGACGATGATCAGGCCGGTGCGGTACTCGGGCAGGTCCGGCAGGAAGATCCACGCCAGCGCGAACATCACCGCCGGGCCCAAGACCCAGTTGATGACCAGCGACGAGACCATCAGCCTCTTGTCGCCGGTGACGGCGTCGAGCTTGTCGTAGCGAACCTTGGCCAGGACCGGGTACATCATGATCAGCAGGCCGGCGGCGATCGGCAGGGAGATGCCGCCGGTCTCGACCTTCGCGAGGGCGTCGTTCAGGCCGGGGACGACCCTGCCGAGGCCGAGGCCGACGGCCATGGCGGCAAGGATCCAGACGGCGAGGAAACGGTCGAGCGTCGACAGCTTCGCGACGACCGAGGACTCCTCGGCGGTCGCGGATGCTTCGGTGCGGGTCACGGGCAGGCCCTCTTGTTGTCGGCGGCGGTCCGGGCGGACTCGGCCAGGTCGGCGAACTGACCGGCGAGCTGGGCGATGACGTCCGGGCGCACCTTGTAGTACGTGTAGCGGCCGCACGGCTCCGTCTCGACGACCCCGGCCTGGCGCAGCACTCTCAGGTGGTTGGAGAGGTTGGTCTGCCGAGCGCCGGTCTCCTCCACCAGGTGGGTGGTGCACAGCGTCTCTTTGGCCAGCAGGGTCACGATCTGGAGCCTGAGCGGGTCGGCCAGCACCCGGATCAGGTCAGTGTCGACTGACGTCATCATGGACTGATACTCTCACATCAGTGGTGGCTGACACCACCAGATGCTGAAGTCATTCGCACCTGATGCCGTCGTGAGACAAGAGAGACCTCTGATGCCCGACAAGCCCTCCGTGCTCTTCGTCTGTGTCCACAACGCCGGCCGTTCCCAGATGGCCGCGGCGTGGCTGACCCACCTGGCCGGGGACCGCGTCGAGGTCCGTTCCGCCGGCTCCAACCCGGGCGAGCACGTCAACCCGGCCGCCGTCGAGGCCATGCGTGAGGTCGGCATCGACATCTCCGCCGAGGTGCCGAAGATGCTGACCGTGGACGCGGTCAAGGAGTCCGACGTCTGCATCACCATGGGCTGCGGCGACACCTGCCCGGTCTTCCCGGGCAAGCGGTACCTGGACTGGCAGCTGGACGACCCGGCCGGGCAGGGCGTCGATGCCGTACGCCCCATCCGTGACGAGATCAAGACGATGGTCGAGGGCCTGATCGAGGAGATCGCCCCACAGAGGCCGGAGACCACCGCGTGAGTGAGATCCGCAACGCCAACCTCATCGGCTCCGGCCCCGCCGGACACACCGCCGCCCTCTGCACCTCCCGCGCCCAGCTCAAGCCGCTCGTCTTCGGCGGCGCCGTCTTCGCCGGCGGCTCGCAGTCGGCTGCCGGCTCCGCCGACGGCGGGTGAGGGGGCGGAGCGCGACGACACCCTGCAGCACGCCTCCGCCCACGTCCTGCGGCCCGGCGGCCGGCTCGGCATCGCCGACGTCACCGTCGACCCCGCCCGGCTCCCGCCCGAGTTCACCGGCCTCGGGCCCCGCATCGCCTGCATCTCCGACGCCCGGTCGGCTACGCCCTGCTCCTCGCCGCACGCACACCCGAGGCCACCGGCAGCAGAGCTACCGGTGCGTAGGTAAGGGCGCTCACATACCTGCCGCACCACGCGACCTAGCGTCAGTGCTGAAAGCGGGCAGAGCGACCCCACCGGATGGGATGATCACCATGGTCACCACGGCACACCTCTCCCCCAGGACGGCCGCGATCCCGGTCCACGCCGTCTGGGGCGCCGCCGCCGGACTGGTCGGCGGCATCGGGTTCGGCATCTGGATGTCGGTGTCCCGGCCGATCATGGACACCGCGATGATCACCATGGTCGCCGGGCTCCTCGGCTCCACCAACGCCGTCGTCGGCTGGCTGCTTCACCTGTCCATCGCCCTCTTCGCGGGCACCGGATTCGGCGTGCTGCTCGGGCAGTTCGCGCAGCGCGTCGCCCCGGCCATCGTCCTCGGCCTGGCCTACGGCGCGCTGTGGTGGTTCCTCGGCGCCCTGTGGATCATGCCGGCCAACATGGGCATGCCGGTCTTCGAATGGAACGACGTCACCAGCTCCAGCCTCGGCGGCCACCTCGTCTTCGGCCTCCTGGCCGGACTCGCCTTCTTCTGCATCGCCCAACTGGCAGGCGGGCGCAGCGATGACCGGACGACGGCATGACACCGCCGCCAAAGCCGTCCACACCTGGTCCCGGCTCACCACTCCGGGGCGCCAAACCTCTCCTCGGTGCCCCGGACGACTACTGTCTGACCAGCGGCGCGGGCGCGCTGGCCGCCCCGGTGTGGGGCGCCGCGCCCCCGCCCTGGGCACCGGGACGACGCGAGGAACCACACCACATGAACCACGCAGGGGACGACGCCGAGAAGACCTGGTGCATCTCCGAGGTCGACATCTTCCGCGACCTCACCCCGGCGGAGATGGACGCCATCGCCGCCGCCGCGCCCATGAAGACCTACAGCGCCGGCGAACTGCTGTACTCGCCGTCCCAGCCCTCCGAGGTGCTGTTCATCCTCAAACGGGGCCGGATCCGCATCTTCCGGGTCTCCGCCGACGGCCGCGCCCTGACCTGCGCGATCATCAGCCCCGGCACCATCTTCGGCGAGATGGTACTGCTCGGGCAGCGCATGTACGACAACTTCGCCGAAGCCCTCGACGACGTCACCGTCTGCGTCATGAGCCGCACCGACGTCCACCGCTTCCTGCTCTCGGACGCCCGGATCTCCGCACGCATCACCGAGATCCTCGGCCGCCGCCTGACCGACCTCGAACAGCGCCTGTCCGACAGTGTGTTCAAGTCCGTGCCCCAGCGCATCGCGACCACGCTGCTCACCCTCGCCGCCGAGACCCGGCCCCGCGTCCTCGGGGCCCGCAGCCCGCAGATCGCGCTCACCCACCAGCAGATCGCCGCCCTCGCCGGCACCTCCCGCGAGACCACCACCAAGGTGCTGCGGGACTTCGCCGGCCAGAACCTGATCCGCCTCGCCCGGGGCCGCATCACCGTCCTCGCCCCGGACCGCCTAGCCGACCACACCGGCTGACGCCACCACCCCAGGGTCCAGGCTCGGCAGCGCACCCGCTCGCGGGATGACGTACCTGCCTGTCTGCTGGTAGGACGCCGACCGCATGAGGCGGCCGGCCCACGTACGGCGGGAGGAAGACATGTCCGACAACGGCCACCCGGATCAGCGGGTCCTGGTCTTCGACGTGAACGAGACGCTCAGTGACCTCACTCCGCTGCGGACCCGCTTCGAGGAAGTCGGCGCACCGGGGGATCTCATGCCCAGGTGGTTCGCCGGGGTGCTGCGGGACGGGTTCGCGCTGACGGCCGCCGGGGCGTACGCGGACTTCGCATCCGTCGCCGCGGACGGGCTGCGGGCCCTGCTGCCCGGCGTGGAGGAGTGGGGCGGCGACGTGGAAACCGCGGTCCGGCACATCGTGGACGGCTTCGCCCACCTCGACGTGCACCCCGATGTCCCGGACGGCGTACGGCGGTTGAGCAGTGCCGGGTTCCGGCTGGTGACGATGACCAACGGCAGCGCCGCGCTGACCGAGCGGCTGCTCGCGAAGGCCGACCTGCTGGACGATTTCGAGGCGCTGCTGGACGTGACCGGTCCGCGGTGCTGGAAGCCCGCCTCGGCCGCATACCGGTACGCTGTCAAGGAGGTCGGGGTACGTCCGGAGCAGGCGCTGCTGGTCGCCGTACACCCCTGGGATGTCGATGGCGCGCTGCGCGCGGGGCTGGGCGGCGCCTGGCTGCGGCGCGGCACGGGCGCCTACCCACAGGCCATGTCCCAGCCGACCTGCACCGCGCAGGACGTGCGGGAGCTCGCCGACGTCCTGATCGCTGCCCAGACCTGACACCCGAGTCCCGAGGGGGTATCCGGCATCGTCCGTGTACGACCGCCGCACCGCGGACCGGAGCACAGGGCTCGCTGTCCGCTCGTCGTAGTGTGAGCCGCGTCCCAGCCTCGATCGCAGCGAGCGCCGGATCATTGAGAAGAACACTGGGCCGTAATGGATCACCGCGTGCGAGCCTCCGGTAGCGTCAAGGTATGAGTCATCCGCATCCAGAGTTGAAAGCCGCTCCGCCTCTGCCCGAGGGAGGGCTGAGGGTCGTCGCCCTCGGTGGTCTGGGTGAGATCGGCCGCAACATGACCGTCTTCGAGCACGCGGGCAAGCTGCTCATCGTCGACTGCGGCGTGCTGTTCCCGGAGGAGCACCAGCCCGGGGTGGATGTGATCCTTCCGGACTTCACCTCGATCCGCGACCGCCTCGACGACATCGTGGCGATCGTGCTGACCCACGGCCACGAGGACCACATCGGCGGCGTGCCCTATCTGTTGCGCGAGCGGCGTGACATTCCCGTCGTCGGATCGAAGCTGACACTGGCGTTCCTGGAGGCCAAGCTCAAGGAACACGGCATCCGGCCGCGCACGGTGCGCGTGCGTGAGGGCGACCGGCGCGGTTTCGGCCCCTTCGACTGTGAGTTCGTGGCGGTCAACCACTCCATCCCGGACGGTCTCGCGGTCGCCATCCGCACCGGCGCCGGAATGGTGCTGCACACCGGGGACTTCAAGATGGACCAGTTCCCGCTGGACGACCGCATCACCGACCTGCGCGCCTTCGCCCGCCTCGGCGAGGAGGGCGTGGACCTGTTCCTCACCGACTCCACCAACGCCGAGGTTCCCGGCTTCACCACCTCCGAGCGCGAGCTGAACCCCGCGATCGAGCAGGTGATGCGCACCGCGCCCCGGCGCGTCATCGTCTCCAGCTTCGCCAGCCACGTACACCGCATCCAGCAGGTCCTGGACGCCGCGCACCAGTACGGCCGCAAGGTCGCCTTCGTGGGCCGCTCGATGGTCCGCAACATGGGCATCGCCCGCGATCTCGGCTACCTGAAGGTTCCCCCCGGACTGGTGGTCAGCACCAAGGAACTGGAGAAGCGGCCCGACCACCAGATCACTCTGGTGTGCACCGGCTCCCAGGGCGAACCGATGGCGGCGCTGTCCCGGATGGCCAACCGCGACCACATGATCCGCATCGGCAAGGGCGACACCGTCCTGCTCGCCAGCTCCCTCATCCCGGGCAACGAGAGCGCTATCTACCGCGTCATCAACGGACTGACCCGGTGGGGCGCGAACGTCGTCCACAAGGGCAACGCCAAGGTGCACGTCTCCGGGCACGCAAGCGCAGGCGAGCTCGTGTACTGCTACAACATCGTCCGACCCCGCAACGTCATGCCCGTGCACGGCGAGTTCAAGCACCTGCGGGCCAACGCCGATCTGGCCATCCGTACCGGGGTCGACCCCGAGCGGGTCGTCATCGCCGAGGACGGCGTCGTCGTCGACCTCGTCGACGGACGGGCGTCCATCACCGGCAAGGTGCCCGCGGGCAACGTGTACGTCGACGGCATGACGGTCGGCGGCGCCACCGAAGCCTCCCTCAAGGACCGCCGCACCCTCGCGGAAGAAGGGGTCGTCACGGTGGTCGCGATCGTCGACGCCGACACCGGCGCCCTGGCGGAGGTCCCCGACTTCCTGGCCCGCGGCTTCGTCCACGACGACACCACCTTCGAGCCGGTCGTCCCAGTGATCGAGAAGACGCTGGCCAAGGCGGCGGAGGAAGGCGTCGGGGACGCGCACCAGCTCGAACAGCTCATCGCCCGCGCCGTGGCCTCCTGGGCGTTCCGCACCCACCGCCGCAAACCCCTCATCATCCCGGTCATCATCGACGCCTGAGACGCCTGAGACGCCTGAGACGCCTGAAACTCTGAGACGTGGGAGACGGACCGGAGCCGGGCGCGAGCCCGGGAAACCGGGCAGCCACCCGCTCGGCCACCTCGCCTGCGTCCGACGCGCACAACTCGCCGGCATCGATACGCCGGCGACGAAGGGGATCCTGTGAGCCTGCGTTTCGAGGAAATCGACTGGCGCCCGACACCTCTGGGAGACATCAGCCTGCGGCGCCGCCGGTACCCGTCATCGGGTGACGATGTGTACGAGGTCAAGCTCGGCGACGAGTTCCTCATGTCCAGCCTCTTCACAGCGGGCGAGATCGCGCTCGCGCGACTGGGCCTGGCGCGGTCGGCGCAGAGCGAGCTGGACGTGGTCGTGGGCGGGCTCGGCCTCGGGTACACCGCTCAGGCGGCATTGGACGACGTACGCGTCCGTTCGCTGATCGTGGTCGAGGCGCTCGGCGAGGTGATCGGGTGGCATGAGCGAGGGCTGGTGCCCCTGGGCGAGGGCTTGTCCTCGGACCCCCGCTGCCGTCTGGTGCAGGGTGACTTCTTCAGGATGGCCGGCGACCCCCGCGGTCTGGATCCCGAGGAGCCGGGCCGCCGCTTCCACGCCATCCTGCTGGACATCGACCACTCGCCACAGCATGTGCTCCATCCACATCATGCGGCGCTCTACCGGCCTGCGGGGCTGCGTGTCCTCGCTGACCGTCTCCACCCCGATGGTGTCTTCGCCCTGTGGTCGAACGACCCACCGGACGATCAGTTCACCTCCGTACTCGCGCAGGTCTTCGCGGAACCAGAGGCGCACGTCGTCGAATTCGACAACCCCCTGCAAGGAGGAACAGCGGCCAACACCGTCTACGTCGCGAGGAAGAGGGCGGCCACGCACGTTTCGTGACAACACCAGCGCCGTACGGGCGTGCTGCTCGACGCAGACCGGACTCCGGGCGTCAGGGCACTGTCCCCCGGCCCGGCCCGCGGAGAGGCCGTCCTCCCCCGCCACGTCCGTGGCCGGGAAAGGGCGGCCGGTCCGGTCAGTGGCTGCCGGTCAGCTGGCCGGCGAGGCGCTCGTGCATGTTCGCGCTGGGCTTGTTCAGGCCGATGATGGTGACCTTCTTGCCGCGCTGGGCGTACTTGGTCTCGATGGCGTCCAGGGCGGCGACCGAGGAGGCGTCCCAGATATGGGCGTCGGACAGGTCGATGACGACGTCCTCCGGGTCGTCCTTGTAGTTGAACTGGTAGACGAGGTCGTTGGAGGAGGCGAAGAACAGCTCGCCGGTGACCGCGTAGACGACCTGGTTGCCGTCGGGGTCGACGACGCCGGAGACCTGGGCGAGGTGGGCGACCCGCTTGGCGAAGATGACCATCGCGGTGATCGAGCCGACGACGACGCCGATGGCGAGGTTGTGGGTGGCGACCACGCAGGCGACGGTGACGGCCATGACCATGGTCTCGCCCAGCGGCATCCGCCTGAGCGTCTTCGGGGCGATGGAGTGCCAGTCGAAGGTGGCCACCGACACCATGATCATGACGGCGACGAGCGCGGCCATGGGGATGTCGGAGACGACCGGGCCGAAGACGATGCACAGCACCATCAGGAACGAGCCCGCCAGGAAGGTGGACAGGCGGGTGCGGGCCCCGGACACCTTCACGTTGATCATCGTCTGGCCGATCATGGCGCAGCCGCCCATGCCGCCGAAGAAGCCGGTGATGATGTTGGCGACGCCCTGCCCGATGGACTCGCGGGTCTTGTTGGAGTGGGTGTCGGTGATGTCGTCGACCAGCTTGGCCGTCATCAGCGACTCCATCAGGCCGACCAGGGCCATGGCGAGCGCGTAGGGGGCGATGGTGGTCAGCGTGTCCAGGGTGAAGGGCACGTCGGGCAGACCCGGGACAGGGAGCGAGGACGGCAGCCCGCCCTTGTCACCGACGGCGGGGACGGCGATCCCGGCCGCCACCGTGATCACCGTCAGCACGATGATGGAGACCAGGGGCGCCGGGACCACCCTGGTGACCTTCGGGAAGAACACCATCAGCGCCAGGCCGCCAACGACAAGCGGATAGACCGGCCAGGGCACGTCGTGCAACTCGGGCACCTGCGCCATGAAGATGAGAATGGCGAGGGCGTTGACGAAGCCGACCATCACCGAGCGCGGAATGAACCGCATGAGCTTGGCCACGCCGAGCGCGCCAAGGACCACCTGGAAGACGCCGCCGAGGATGACGGCCGCGATCAGGTAGCCGAGCCCGTGCTCCCGGTTGAGCGGCGCGATGACCAGCGCGATCGCGCCGGTCGCAGCGGAGATCATCGCCTTGCGGCCGCCCACGACGGAGATGACGACCGCCATCGTGAAGGAAGCGAACAGGCCGACCGCCGGGTCGACCCCGGCGATGATCGAGAAGGAGATGGCCTCGGGGATCAGGGCCAGGGCGACGACCAGTCCGGCCAGGACCTCGGTGCGCAGCGCCTTCGGGGAGGCGAGCCAGTCGGGCTTGACTGTGTTCTTTGAAAAGCGGGCGCGCAGCTTGGGGGCTGTGGACAGCGGTGAGGACATGCAACCGTTTCTGTTCGGGCGCACACGTCCAGACCGCTGGACGTCCACGCGCGTCGTACGTGATTCCACAGAAGGCGGGGAATCCCTCCGGCGGCCCGGCCGCCTCGGCGGGGGCCGTGCCGGACAGGGCGGCAACCCGACGGTTGCCGGTCGGGCATCATTGCCCGGAAGTCTTCGGGTGCCGCCACGGGCCCGGTCGGGGCCCGACGCTACGGCGAGGCCGCCGCTACCGAGTACTGGACGGCGGAGGCGAGCACACCGAGACTCTACCCTGACGTGAGGGCAGAGTGGGACTTGCGGCTTGTGAAACGCAGGTAAACAGGCCTCAAGATCCTGTGATTGTTCTCACGTAGACTGGTTCACTTCACGTTTTGAAAACCGGCGGACATCCGAAGGAGACGGCGCGGCGATGAGTGAGCGGCAGATGCAGATCGGCGAGGTGGCCGAGCGGACCGGTTTGTCGCTGCGCACCATCCGTCACTACGAAGAAGTCGGCCTCGTCATTCCCTCGGCCCGCAGCAAGGGCGGCTTCCGGCTGTACACGGAGTCCGATGTCGAGCGGCTGATGGTGATCCGCCGCATGAAGCCGCTGGACTTCTCGCTGGAGGAGATGCGCGACCTGCTGGAGATCACCGACCGGCTCGCCGACACCGGCAACCCGCCCGCGGGCGAGGAGCGGGAGCGGCTGCGCGAACGGCTCGACTCCTACCGCATGGTGGCCGACGCCCGCTGCGAGACCCTTCGGGTCCGTCTGGAGATGGCCGAGGACTTCGCCGCCACGCTGCGCCGCCGCTTGCCGCCGGGGGTCCGCCCCGGCGCGTGAACCGCACCGGAAATCGTGGGGCACGGGCTCCGGGCATCTCTTGCACCACCTCGCGCTCCGCCTGCCGACCGCTCCGTTGGCGAACTAGCTAGTGCCCCGGCAGGCAACGTTCGCCCCGTCGCGACGCCCGGCACGCCCTCTCGCCGCAACCGGACGCCGCTCCTTGACGGGCAAACGTTGCCTGCCGTGGCACTACGCGAGCTGCACTACTGGGTCGGCGACCGGGACCAGTGGTGTGAGTTCTACGAGCGCACCCTCAACTCCACCAGGAGCAACCCGGATCTGGTCGCCGAGGCCGCCTCGGGGCGACTGCGTCCGGCCCCGCCCCGCCACTATTACGTCCGGTTAGAGTTCGGGCGCCGATGGATCACTGGACAGGTCCCCCTCGGTGGGGCGGCTCCGGGCGCAGGCGGGCGGCCGGGTCGGAGGAGAGCCAGCCGCGGGCGCCCCAGAAGTCCACGGCCCGGCAGATGGTGCCCACGGCCCGCCGTGCGCGGTCGCTGTTGTCGCCCCAGTACCCGTCGCACCAGTCGGCCAGCCGCTCGGCGACGCCCTCTTCCTCCAGCACGCTCAGCCGGTTGTGCGAGCCGAGGTGGGTGCCGAGCAGGAGCATCGCCGTGGCATCGGCCTGGCCGGAGGCTTCGCCCATGAAGGCGGCGATCGCCTGCCGCACGGTGGGCGCCGTGGACGGTGCCCGCGCCGCCTTCGGCCGGGTCCGCTGGGGGCGGGCCCTGGGCGCCGGCGCCGCGGCGGTGGCCGGCTTCGGCGCCGCCGGTGGGGCGGGC
Organism: Streptomyces sp. TRM68367; assembly: GCF_014495685.1. Classification (GTDB taxonomy): domain Bacteria; phylum Actinomycetota; class Actinomycetes; order Streptomycetales; family Streptomycetaceae; genus Streptomyces. The sequence continues at coordinate 268,104 of NZ_JACTVI010000003.1, forward strand.
TTGAGCACGGACGTGTCCGACGGCGGCGCCTGATGGCGCGGCGCGGCGGGGGCCACCGGGGTCTGGGCGACACCGAGGCAGGCGGCGACGTAGTCGCTGGGCACGGGGATGTTCTGGGAGATCGAGGTCTCCAGCGCGTCGGCGTCGCAGGTCCGGCACAGCGGCAGTTCGCGCCAGCCGATGATGGACAGCTGAGTGCCGCGTGAGTGGCGTGTCATGGCCTGCGGCCGGTGCACGATGTCCTGGCCACCGCAGTGCGCACAGCGCAGGCCGCCGCGCATCCACTGCGTGTCGCATGCCAGGCAGGTCACCTTGATGTCGCCGTCGACCGGTTCTCCGCGCAGTTCCTCGCTCTCACCGCACGAGGGACAGCTCCTCACGCCCGCCATCGTCCGTCTCCTTCACGGCCGCCCCCACGGCGGCCGGCCTCGCCAGATTCTACTCTCACGTGAGGGAAGGGTGCGGATCTCCACGGGTGCGCAGACGGCGTAGTGCAGCATCGGGCGAACCTAGTGCCCCGGCAGGCAACGTTCGCCCCGTCGCGACGCCCGGCACGCCCTCTCGCCGCACCGGCCGAAAGCCCAAGTGCATCCAGTACGAGGACTTCCGGCCGGCACGCCGAGAGCACGCACCGGACGCCGCTCCTTGACGGGCAAACGTTGCCTGTCGGGGCACTAGTGGTGTGTCGCTGCTTAATTACGGTGTGTCTGGTTGGGAGGTTGGTGTCTGACAGATTCCTTCCCCTTTGCCAGACAGGGCTGTTGTCATGGGTTCGCAGAAGAAGTGGCCGGTCAGGTTGACTGCGCGGGATCGCGAGG